>CAJXNO010000068.1 GCA_913057205.1 uncultured Flavobacteriales bacterium | reverse complement strand
GCCACGGTAGCATCGTTGGTTGAAGATCCGGATATCGGTAGAATCTTAACATTCCAATTCACACCCGCTACTCCTTCATTATTGTCGCCACGTGCCCCTATGATACCTGCAACGTGGTTTCCGTGATTATCATTGAAATGAGATCCGCTGTTGTTATAAACGTTCCAACCACTCACATCATCCACATAGCCGTTGTTATCGTCATCGATGAAGTTTCCTGGAATCTCAGCTCGATTGATGAAGATGTTTTCTACCAAATCAGGATGGTTGAGGTTATAGCCTCCATCGATCACGGCTACCACTATGGTATCCCCCCCAGGAGTCAAACCACCGGTTGCAATATCCCAAGCATTCAATGCATCCATGTCAGCTGTTCCGCTTCCACCATTGGTTCCGTCGTTGTACAGATGCCACTGTTCATCAAATTGAGGGTCATTCGGGGTCAGTCGCAATTCAACGTTCTTGTGATTCAATTGCGCTATCGACACCTGTTCTGAACGCGCTGCATAGGTCAAAGCCGCTTCAGTATTAACTACAGAAGGGTCAAACGATACCAAGTAAAGCGGCATACTCTGCGCCAGGCGACGTTCCTCCTTCAAAGCTGTACCGAACTGCGTTCTGAAATCATCGGATAACTGACTCAACGTACTTTTAGGCTGAAGTAGAAGCAATAACTGCCCCTCTTCGTAGGATTTCTGAGCCTGGAGTTGAACCGCGAACAAGAGCGTTAAAGCAAGGAGTAAGGATCTCATCTATGTTGATTGTTATCTATATAGACGAAAATCGTAGAATTAAGTTGAATTTTGAGGTCAATGTCAGAGAAACCTTTCATCGTTTACAGAAGTTCTGCAGGATCTGGGAAAACCTTCACCCTTGCCTTGGTCTACCTGCGCATCATGCTTTCTAGGTCCGATGCTGCTTATTTCAGGTCAATTTTGGCCTTGACATTTACCGTGAAAGCCGCAGGGGAGATGAAGGAGAGGATCACCGCCTACCTAGCTGATATAGCAGAGGGAGCGAATCACCGAAGAAAGGAAACCCCCGTTATCAAAGCCGGCTTGATGCAGGCATTATCCATCGGAGAAGAAGAGCTTCAACAGCGTGCCCAAAGCTGCTTGTCGAGTATTCTTCATAATTACAGCGACTTTCAGATCCTGACCATCGATAAGTTTATTGCTCGACTCACGCGCAGTTTTTCTGCAGACCTAGCCTTGGCCCCTGATTTTGACATCGAGATCGATCAAAGCCTGTTCATTGAAAAAGTCATCGAAGCGATGTACAACGAGGTAGGGAGCTCCGAGTCCACCACCAACTTACTTCGCGAATTCTTGAAATTCAGGCTAGCTCGACAGGAATCGAGTAAGCTGGAAGACCCCTTAAGCGGAACTGCCCACGCGATGCTCAGTGAGACCTTCTTCTTCTTGCAGGATCAGATCAAGCACTACAATGCCGATGAACTCTTTAGCTTGAAAGCCAAGATTGAAGCGCGCATTGAAGGCTACTTGGAACAAGTGCATGTTGTGGGCAAAGCCGCCATCGAACTTATCGAGCGCTCTGGAATCGAACCGGGCGAACTGGCTGGTGGAAGAAATGGTATCTACTCCTTCTTCAACAAACTCAAAGAAGCAGACCTGAAGAAAGACCTTTTGCCCACCGCTACGGTACAAAAGAACATTGACTCGGATAAGTGGAAATCAGCTAAAGGTTCGGATGCTGTATACGAAATCAAGGATCAACTGCTGGCCTATTTCGAACAAGCGCAAGCGCTGCTGGCATACTTTCCAGCAATCAAGACCGAAGCTGCCCTATTGAACGAGATCTTCACCTTGGGTTTCATCGGGGAATTAGCACGATTATCCAGCCAAGTGCGTGAAGAAGAGAACATCCAGCTCCTGAGTGATCTGGGGCAAGTGATTTCAAGCCAATTCCCAAAGGAGCAAACGCCCTTCATCTATGAACGGTTGGGATCTCGGATTAATCACCTCCTGGTAGATGAATTCCAAGACACTTCAGACCTTCAGTGGCACAACCTCCTTCCACTCTTTGAAAATGCATTGTCCGAAGGAAAGGAAACGTTAATCGTGGGAGATGCAAAGCAGTCGATCTACCGTTTTAGAGGCAGCGAACCACAACTATTCAATGCGCTGCCCAATGTAAAGCACAGCAGCCATGCTTTGTTTGCGGAGAGTTACAAAGAAGAACGGCTCGGCGCCAATTACCGAAGCTCCAAGCGCGTAGTCGAATTTAATAATCGCTTCTTCGGGAAGCTACGTCAACAGTTGGACTCTCCTTTGATTGCACGAAGTTTCGAGGGACATGAACAAGAGCCCTTTCAGGAAAGCGGGGGTG
>CAJXNO010000067.1 GCA_913057205.1 uncultured Flavobacteriales bacterium | reverse complement strand
TTAAGATTGCGCCTCGCGCTTCCATCCCACCTCCGTTGAAGAACGCTGTATTCATATCGTCAGGCATAGGTAATGCTCTTCTGCTTGTTCCCTTGGTTAAAGCATTGAAGAAACTAGGTCCGGTTGCAGGATTCAGCTCTTCGCCTTTTCACGCTCATAAGATCTTTGAAGGCTATGAAGACCAGCTGTTCGATGAGATCTACGCCTTGGACTCCACGCGAGGAATGCTACGAAATACCGGTGTACTTAAACGGCGTTTTGATCGGATTTTCATGGACCATTTTGCTGCAAGCAGGCGCAACATCCTCTTCGCACATGCCAATGGTAAAACCATTCATACCACTACCGTCCCTGACCGCTTGCCACAGCTCTTCCAGCGAAGACTGCAGCACCACCCGCCAAAGAGCACGGAGCATGAGGTCACGCGCTATGTACGCTTCATCGATCCCAACTTCACCAATGAACAACTCAGCAGCGCGCTGTTCAACATGAAGGCAAAAACTGCTGAACGCATCGCACAGCGTCCTTACATCACCTTACAACCTGGAAGTGGAAACAACCTAGCCCCTTGGAAGTCGATGCCTGTAAAGAAATGGCTGCCGGTCATTAATCACCTTTTAGAGCATTATGATGACCTTGATATTGTGGTTTTGGGTGACAGCAACGAAGAGGACCTGGCCAAATCACTTCCAAGCCACCCCCATCTGGTAAATGCAATTGGTAAGACCGAAATAAGCGCCCTTCCCGGTATCATCAAGGCATCCAAACTGCACTTGGGAAATGATAGCGGCATCATGCACATCGCAGGCACGCTTGGGGTGCCTACCATTACCGCTTGGGGCGGCAGTGATCCCAACATCTACGGATGGCATAAGATCGATCCAACGCTGCATGAAGTGCTCTACCTCCAACCATCCTGCGGTCCGTGCAGCAGATGGTTTCAACCGAACCAAAGCCGCGTTGAGCTACCATCGCTTTGTCCAGACTTCAAATGCTTAAAAGGCATCACGAGTGAGCAGATCATCTCGGCCATCGATGCCCGGCTAGGTAAATGATTAAGAACATCCTCCATACCCTCGGCACCCGTCTGCTGACCTCCTTGTTAAGCCTGGCTTTATTGCTCATCACTACCCAATGGATGGGGGCTGAAAACAAAGGAGCCATCAGCCTGCTGGTTCTTAACCTTTCGTTGGCGTCCATCTTCTCTGGATTGTTTGGCGGACCCTCTTTGGTTTATTTGATCCCACGCCTTCCATTCAAACATTTGCTCGCACTGAATTACGCATGGAGCGCACTCACCGCAGCCTTGGTAACTGGAATACTCGTCGGCGGATTGCTACCAAATCAAGCTAATCCGATCCACTTCTTCTTCATGGCGCTAATGGAGTGTTTGATCGCAGCTCATGTAATGATGCTTTTGGGCAAAGTGAAGATCACCGCTCACAATGCTATCGCTTTGCTCAAATCTGCCAGCGTTGTTGGACTTTTACTCTACTTCCGAAGTACTGGAGTGGCCATGGATTACTTCGCTTTTGAAGACGCATACGCCATTTCACTTATCGTGACATTCTTACTAAGTGTTGGCGTACTGATCTATCATCGCAAGGCCTATGGACAGCAAGCAGGTAGCTTATTGAACAGTGCACGCGAAAGCTTGAAATATGGCTTTTTGGTTCAGGTTGGCAATGTGGCCCAGCTGATGAACTATCGCATCAGCTTGTATTTCATAGAAGTCTTGATTCACCCACCTACGCTCGCCTTAGCCCGCATCGGTATCTACAGTGCGGCCTTGCAGGTAGCAGAAGCTTTATGGCAGTTCGCGAAGAGCATCAGTACGGTGCAATATGCGGCGGTATCGAACTTGAAGGACGAGGAGGCTGAAAAAGGGCTGTACCTCTCCCTTGGCTTAGGAAAATTGAACTACTCGGTAACCGCCATCGGTATCACGTTGCTTTGTCTACTGCCCGCTTCATTTTATGAAGCCGTTTTGGGAACAGCCTTTGGTGAGGTAAGGATGCACCTCCTCATTCTGGCGATCGGTGTTGTGGCGCTGAGTCTCTCCAACGCGTTGAGCCACTACTTCGCTGGTATTGGAGAGCATCGGTTCAACACTTACTCCTCCTTGTTTGGCTTGGTTTTGACGGTAGCGCTTAGTTACCCCCTTATATCGAGCTATGGAACACTTGGGGCGGCCATCGCAGCGAGCATTACCTACAGCGCGCAGACCTTCTATCAGATGATCATCCTGAAGCATCGAAAGGATGTACCGTGGTCGGCCTTCGTAGTATCAAGGGCTGACCTGATCGCGTTGAGCAGCCTTAGGAGAAAAGGAAATCGTTCAGAATAATTCGCTCATCGAACCTACGCCGATGGGTCGATCAGCTACGAAGCCTTCACCGTACTCAAAGGCAGCGTACCTGCCAAAGGTCTGGGCCCTTCCTCTCAAGACCTCCAAAAAGGCTTTGGATGAGATCGCTGATTCTGGCTCATCGCTGTTCGGGTCATAGAACTGTGAGCTAAAACTCATGATGGCGTCCATCTTTCGGTCCCAGTAACCGGAAATATCCACCACCACCTGCGGCTCGATGAAGAAGTCTTGGATGTAGTTCAATACCAACCGCGGACGCCAGGCTTCCTGAGCTTTTCCATTGTAGGTGGTTTCGATGCGCCTTAGTCCTGACAAAAAACAAGCCTTTTGCTCTAACTGCGCTCCTTTGGCATGGTCGGGATGACGGTCGCGTGGTGCATTCACCAAAACGATGTCTGGCTGGCATGCACGGATCACCTCGATGATCGGGCGTTGGTGTGCCTCATCATCAGAGAAAAAGCCATCCTTCATGCGAAGGTTGACCCGGAACGAAGCCCCCATCACCTTTCTCGCGTTCTCCGCTTCTTTCAATCGAAGCTCAGCACTGCCACGGGTTCCCAATTCGCCTTGGGTGAGGTCCAGGAGTCCGACCTTCTTCCCCGCATCTACCGCCTTCATGAGGGTTCCGCTGCAGCTCAGTTCAATATCGTCAGGATGCGCCCCGATCGCTAGGATGTGTACTTTTTCTAATTCCATAACTTGATTATACCAACAAGCCTTAACATTGTTCCCACAATGCAAAACCTGCGGACAATATTACTCAAAGAGTTCAAGTCTGACTTTCGCAACCCTTATGTCTTGGGTGGTGCAGCCTTGTTTTTGATCTCCAGTTTGTTCGTTTGCTACATCACCGTTAAGCGCATCCCAAGTCCGGCGCTGTGGGTCGCCCTGTTCTGGATCATTGTGCTATTCACAAGCTTTAACGCCGTTGCGAAGAGCTTCATCAACGAGACGCGCAACCGCATGTTGTACCTGTACACCATCGTTCACCCGGCCACCTTCATCACCGCTAAATCGATCTACCACACCACGGTGATGGTGATCCTTTCTGGCATCGCCGTACTCGTATATGGCACCTTTTTTAGCATGCCGATCGGCGATCCATGGGTATTTGCCTTCAGTGTTTTCTTTGGCAGCAGTGGCCTAGCGATCATCTTGAGCCTACTGAGTACCATGGCCTCCAAAGCCGGAAATAACCTGACCTTGTTGGCGGTTTTGGGGCTGCCGATCTTACTGCCTTTGATCTTGGTCAGCTCCACCCTGATGAAGAATGCCGTCGATGGAATCGACCTGTCTGTACAACTGAAATACATGTTCGTCCTAGGCGGTCTGAATGTGGTGAGTTTTGCCCTCTCCATCATCTTGTTTCCGTACCTTTGGCGCGAATAAATCGTCGCATGAGTCGTCTGCATCCCGGATTTAAAGTTGCTGCTGTATTATTGGTGTTCTATGCCTTGATCGGTGGGCTTTTGGTGGATGTTCCGGCACTCAATATCCTCAACGAAAGCATCCGCAATCTCTTCTTTCATGTGACCTCTTGGTTTGCGATGGTGTTCCTATTCATCCTGTCGTTCGCCTTTAGCATCAAGTACCTGCGAACGGGAGCCGAAAAAGACGACCTCTTGGCCCGCACCTTCGTTCAGACCGGTATGATCTTCGGTATGGCAGGTCTCGTAACTGGGATGCTCTGGGCCCGCTACACTTGGGGCGCTTATTGGGTGCCAGACCCGAAATTGAACGGCGCGGCCATCGCCCTGCTTGCTTATTTGGCCTATGGCGTTCTGAGGAACAGTTTCACCGACCCGTTGCAACGTGGAAAGATCAGCGCCGTTTACAACATCTTCGCTTTTGTGATGATGCTGTTGTTCATTTTCATCTTGCCGCGAATGACCGATTCATTGCACCCGGGAAATGGTGGCAATCCAGCTTTCAGCGGCTATGACCTCGACAACACGATGCGCTTGGTCTTTTACCCGGCTACCATCGGTTGGATCTTGCTGGGTTTATGGATCGCAGAAGTTAAGGTACGGATGGAGTTATTTAAGGAGAAAAACATATGAAGAAGTCCAGATACCTTGCGTCAACCGTT
>CAJXNO010000066.1 GCA_913057205.1 uncultured Flavobacteriales bacterium | reverse complement strand
TTGCTCCGAGGGATGCACGACCAGTCATTGGCGAAGGTGCAGGGCTGAAACAAGTAATCACCCCCGAAACGCAGGGCAACGGCGTGATCTCCGCAGTTGGCAATCACACTATTTCTCGCTTCAATCCGAGCATCTTGTCCGAGCAAGCCAAAGAAACTCATGTTCAAGATCTGGGTGTTCTCCATGATGAGTGTGGGGTTCTCGTTGGTGTTGGAGTCTACGGTTACACCCACCGTTCCATTCTTGATGATGGCATTCCGGATCTCATTATCCACCGAGGTCTGCGTGAGGTAGATGCCGCCAAAGGTCTGTCCCCATTGTCCTGGAACGTCTTCAAAGAAGGCCTCTAAACGATCTCCTTGAATCACGATGGGATCGTTCTCACACCCCAGTACTTTCAGGCTGGCTTCGTGGCCAACAATCAGGCCGCTGTTGGCATGAAAGTGCACCCGCGCTCCGCATGGGATCGTCAGTACAGAACCCGTATCTACCAGAGAGTAACCATAGAATACTATCGGCTTGTCGATCGGCAACACCCATTCATCTCCAAAGCCATTGCCATCCAAGTCGCCAAAGGCCACAGAAGGGTAGAAGTAGGCGTCTTGTCCCCAAGCTACCAAATTCACATGTTGGATGTTCTCATCGGTAGCCACAAAGAGCTTCTCTTCGATCACCATCGGTGTGGTGCCTCCATTCGGGTCGATGGTAGCCTCGATGAACACAAAAATGCTGTCAAAGGGAGCAATGCGCACGTCAGTCACCTCCTTACCCGGCGTGCCGTCCACATTCAACTTAAAATTGCTTCCACTACCACCTTCTAAAAAGATGCGGTTGATCTCGATGGTTTTATCATAAGGGTTGAAGATCTTGACCCGTTCTGTGATCGTGCCAATGGTCGTAAATACCGTATCAAAGAACACGGTATCAGCGGAGAAGAGGAGGGTAGCTCTTCCGGTGAAGACATTATCACGCCTGCAAGCTGAGAAAGCCAACACTGCAATGGCAAGAAGAAGAAAGAGCTTTCGCATAGTGCAAAGTAACCGTGCAGAAATTAATTTATTGTGATTAAGGCATTTTTCTTTGAAATGCTTCCTATATTTGCACCCCAATTTTTAGAGGCATGAAAAAAGATATTCATCCAGAAGAGTTCAGATTTGTTGTTTTCAAGGACATGAGCAACGGCTATCAATTTTTGAGTCGTTCTTGCGCTCCATCTAAGGAAACAGTGCAGTGGGAAGACGGGAATGAATACCCATTGGTAAAATTGGAGATTTCTCACCAATCGCACCCTTTCTATACTGGTAAGTTGCAATTGGTAGACACCGCTGGTCGTGTGGATAAGTTCCGCAATCGATACAAGCGTCACATCAAGGAAGAAGAGAAGAAGGAAGATTAGCATAAAGATTAGGTTAAACGGTTAAGAAGCCCCGATGTAAGTCGGGGCTTTTTTTTGCTTTGCTTCTGATACCTTTGGGAGGAAATAAGGACAAAATCTCAATAGCCCATGCCTCACCTCATCCTGACCGATCATGCAGAACGCGACCATCTGCTTCCGCTTACCCACACCCGACCAGTTGCACGGATCCGGATTGGTTTGTGGACCATCGAGGAAAAGTGGCATGCCGCTGGATTTACATCTACCTCTTTTCGCACCGCGGACCATTTAAAGAAGCTGTTTCCTGAGCAGGCTTCTGGAGACCGTATCTACGTGAATGGGGCTATACTTCCAGATGATGCCTTCATCGCAGCAATTGGAGCACTCAGTGTGGGTCAAACCTTGATCAAAGATGAGACGTGGTTGGCCACACGCACAGATGCTGCATTTGATCCAGCCAGTGATAGCGGTGATACCTATACAGATGATATCACCTTGGTCGATCGTCCGTGGAAGATCTTTCAGCTGAACGACCGAGAGATACGGGCAGACCTGCATCGTGTTCGAACACAACGGAGTTCCGCCGAAGTTCCTGCGCATGTTCAACTCATCGGCAATGATATCTTCATTGAGCCGGGAGCCGAGCTGCTACCTTGCACGATTAATACACAAGATGGCCCCGTATACATCGGTATGGATGCTGTGGTGATGGAAGGAAGTTTGGTGCGTGGACCGTTTGCTTTGATGGATCACTCGCAGCTCAAGATGGGGGCGAAGATCTATGGTGCAACTACCATCGGACCACATTCTAAGGTGGGGGGTGAGGTCAACAACTGCGTGATTTTTGGTTTTTCCAACAAAGCCCATGACGGCTTCATCGGTAATTCGGTGATCGGTGAGTGGTGCAACCTGGGCGCAGATACCAACACCTCAAACCTTAAGAACAATTACGCTGACGTTAAGATCTACAATTACGCCTTGGGTCGCTCTGAATCAACGCAAAGCCAATTCTGCGGATTGACCATGGGCGATCATGCCAAAGCGGGCATCAATACGATGTTCAATACCGGTACGGTGTGTGGTGTTTTTGCCAATGTGTTTGGTGGTGACTTCCCGCATCGCGTAATCCCAGATTTTGCTTGGGGAGGCGCAACGGGCTTCAAGAACTATCGACTTTCTGACGCCTTGGATGTGGCCGGTAAGGTGATGGCTAGACGTTCAGTGGAGCTGACGAAGGATTGGAAGGAGGCCTACACATGGATCCACGATCACTATACGAAGAAGGCATAGGTAATCGGACAAAACAGCAGGTTGGTGCAGATGGCACAGACCTTGTCCTTATGTGCCCATGAAATCGAGGGATCATCCCTCGTGGAGTAGATTGATTAATGCGCTGAAAGCTATGACTGACCAGAGTTTCGACTTTTCACAATTGGGTTTATCCGGCATGGCCGATGAGGGTACAGAGTTCATTCCACTCATGAGTTCCGAGGATGAGGAGCGCATGCTGAAGGAAGAAACCCCTGACGAACTGCCAATATTACCTGTTCGAAATACGGTGCTTTTCCCTGGTGTGGTGATTCCAATCACCGTCGGACGGGATAAGTCCATCAAACTCATCAAAGACGCCTACGATGGCGATAAAATGGTGGGTGTGATTGCACAGAAAGACCAAGGGGAAGAAGATCCCGCTATTGAGAACCTTTATGAAATCGGCACCTTAGCCAAGATCCTGAAGATGCTTAAGATGCCAGATGGTAGTTCTACGGTCATTCTACAGGGCGTTCGTCGAGTGAAGACCCTCGAATTCACCCAAGAAATGCCTTATTTCAAGGCGAAGATCGAGATCTTTAGCAACGATGGTGATCGCCCAGATGATGAGCGTTTCAGCGGTTTGGTTGGCTCGATCAAGGACCTCGCCTTGCAGATCATCAATGAATCGCCGCAGATCCCTTCGGAGGCGTCCATTGCCATCAAGAACATTGAAAGTCCGATCTTCCTCATCAACTTCATCAGCAGCAATTTGCAAGCTCCTGTAAAGGAGAAGCAAGGCCTTTTAGAGATCGCCGATCTCGAAGAACGTGCGAATAAGTTGTTGGCCTACTTGACCCGTGAACTGCAGATGCTCGAGATTAAGAACGACATCCAGAGCAAGGTCAGGAGCGATATTGACAAGCAGCAGCGCGAATACTTCTTGAGTCAACAGATGAAGACCATCCAGGAAGAACTGGGTGGAAATCCAACCGAACAAGAAGTAAAAGAACTGCGCGATCGAGGTGAAAAGAAGAAATGGTCCAAGAAAGTTGCTAAAACCTTCGAAAAGGAGTTGGCCAAGCTTGAACGGATGAATCCATCCGGAATGGAGTACTCCGTACAGCTCAACTACCTCGATACCTTCGTTGAGCTTCCATGGGAAGAGTATAGCCAGGACAAATTCGACCTGAAGCGGGCACAGAAGATCCTAGATCGAGACCATTACGGCCTCACCAAGATCAAAGACCGCATCTTGGAACACTTGGCTGTCTTGAAATTGAAAGGGGATATGAAGTCGCCCATTCTTTGCTTCAACGGCCCTCCCGGTGTGGGTAAGACCTCGCTTGGAAAAAGCATTGCGGAAGCCTTGGGTCGTCAGTATATCCGCATGTCGCTCGGAGGATTGCGCGATGAAGCGGAGATCCGGGGTCACCGCAAGACCTACATCGGAGCATTGCCGGGACGTATCATCCAGAACATCAAGAAGGCAGGGACTTCAAATCCTGTGTTCGTGTTGGATGAATTGGATAAAGTTGGACGTGATGGTCATGGAGATCCTTCGTCTGCATTGTTGGAAGTCTTGGACCCAGAGCAGAATGAGTCTTTTTATGACAACTTTCTTGAAGAGGAGTATGATCTCTCCAAGGTGATGTTCATCGCAACAACCAACAACATCGGTGCGGTACACCCTGCCTTGCGCGACCGTTTGGAGATCATCGACCTGACGGGTTATACGGTGGAGGAGAAAACAAACATCGCTACGAAGCACTTGCTACCCAAGCAGCTCAAGGAACATGGCATGAAGCGCGGCGATTTGAAGCTGGGTAAGAAGACCATTCAATCCATCATCGAATCCTACACGCGTGAGTCGGGTGTGCGTCAATTGGAAAAACGCATTGCAGCTTTGATCCGTAAACGGGCCCGGCAGATCGCATTAGAGGAGGTGTCAGAGTCTACCACCATTAAGCCAGACGAGCTGGAAGATCTCTTGGGACCAGGACATGTGCGGGATCGCGACAATAAGCATGAGGTGCCGGGCGTGGCCAATGGTTTGGCATGGACCTCCGTTGGGGGCGAAGTGCTTTACATCGAAACGAGCATCACCAAAGGAAAAGGCAAGCTGACGCTTACTGGAAACCTAGGAGATGTGATGAAGGAATCCGCGGTCATTGCCTTGGAATACCTGAAAGCGCATGCAGAGCTCATCGATCTGGACCAAGACATATTCAATAACTACAATGTGCACATTCACGTTCCAGAAGGAGCTACTCCAAAGGATGGTCCATCTGCAGGAATCACCATCT
>CAJXNO010000065.1 GCA_913057205.1 uncultured Flavobacteriales bacterium | reverse complement strand
ATCGGTGAGGGCGATGCCGAGCTTTTTTAGTGCGAATGCCGTCATGTTTCAGGGACAATCATACTCCCTGGATGCGCTCGAGAAAAGGCTCTTTGAACACGCGAAGGCAGATGCCCGGCTTCACTTCATTTTGAACTGTGGTGCGGTTGGATGTCCGAGCTTTCCTCCCGTAGCCATCACCCCTGAAAACTACGACGCCCTGTTGACTGCTCAAACGCAGAATGCATTGGATCAACCCTTGCACGTCAGGGTAGATTCTACGGAAGAGGTCGTTCATGTTTCGGCTCTTTTTCAGTGGTACAGTGCCGACTTTGAGGAAATGGGTGGCATCCGCAGCTTTATCAACCGCTATCGCACAGACTCCATCCCGGAGACATACAGCATTCGCTTCATCGATTACGATTGGACCCTCAATGACATCAACTTAACGGGTGAAGCCGCTCAGCCCATCAACCTGCAGCAATTCACCCCTTCTATCCTGATTCCGCCTGGGCAGATGGAGTGGAAAAGCTTCTTCAACCTCTACACGCAGGCCCAGCAATTCAATAACGGCAGTACCAGCGGCACCCCTCGATCCACTTATCTGACCACGATTCATCAAGCCACCTTTGGAGTACTTCCCTGGCTGAACCTTGGATTGGACCTATGGACCAAGCAAGTACTGAACAGCGCTGGCTCCCTAGGCGACCAACCCCTACGGATCCTAAGCTTTCCAAACGATAATGGATTTGATGCGGCACTCTCGTATGTTGGTCCACGCTTGAGGATCGCACCGTTCAACAAATGGCGGCGGTTCTCCATCCAATCGAGTTACTTGATGCCGGCAGCTACCGACATGGAGAACAGAAGCATGAGCAGTGATCGTCCTTTCCTGTTCTTGGAGTGGGATCGTTCTTTGTGGATCAACGAAGTGTTTTGGGATCAACCCTTGGGTGAGAAGTTCCAGCTCTTCACCCGATTGGCTACCTGGACCAGCTTCACGCGGAATTCCTACCGATTAAATTCCTTCGTTGAAACACCGCTTGCGGTATTCTTGAGTGCATTTCCAACGCATCGCTGGAGCATCTACGTACAGAACGAATGGTGGAGCACCCATACGGCGGATGTGTTTTTATCTAACGGAAGATCTGACAACACGTTCCAGCCCTTTGGGAGCTATTTCGTTCAAAGCGGACTTGGGGCTAAATTTCAGGTAATTCCAGGCGCGCTGGAGGTGGAGGCACTCTACACCAACTTTTGGATCGGCAGCAACGGACAAGGAGCTGGAGAGACCTTCAACCTAGGCTTGCGGTGGATATCTAGTAGGTAAACCCAACCAATTCCGCACCAACTCCAATCCGTTCTCCGTCATGATGCTTTCTGGATGAAACTGCACGCCAAAAAGCGGTAAGGTGTGATGCTCTACGGCCATCACGTAGCCGTCGGAACTGGTAGCCACTGAAGCGAAGCCACCGAGGTCGCTCTCCACGGAGAACGCCCAACTGTGGTAGCGGCCTACCTTGACCTTTGGACCAATGTCCTTGAACAGCTTGCTTCCGGGTTTCACCTCCAACTCATCTTGCATACCGTGCTCCACCCGTGGCATGTTCATCATCGTTACCTGCTCATCTTCCAGCAGGGCTTGCATTCCCAAGCATACACCGAGGATGGATTTCGTTTTCTTGTACCGCTGGATCAAGTGCATGAGCTCACCTGATGCTGTTGGCACGCCAGGCCCCGGACCGATCAAGATATGACTCGCTTGCTCGATGCGCTGCCAGTTGATGGCGTCGTTGCGCATGACGTGTAAGGGCACATCCAACTGCTCCAGCAGGTGCACCAGATTATAGGTGAAGGAATCGTAGTTGTCGATGACCGCTATGTTGATGCTTGAATCCATGATTGGCGCTCCAAAAATCTATATTTGAACGATACGGTGCTTGGCCCATCCACGCTCCAACTTAAACCAACGAAATGAAAGAAGTAATCAACAGCAAGAACGCACCTGCCCCCATCGGTCCATACTCCCAAGCTGTGCGCCACAACGGCGTTTTGTATGTGAGTGGACAGATCGCCATCGATCCTGCTACCGGTGAGATGGATGACGTCACCATTGAGGTCGAGACCGAGCGCGTGATGCAGAACCTGAAGGCAGTGCTGCACCAAGCAGGATTGGATTTTTCGCATGTGTTGAAGTGCTCGATCTTTTTGAGCAACATGCAGCATTTTACGCAGGTCAATGAAGTCTATGCACGCTATTTCGATGTGAATCCGCCAGCCAGAGAGACGGTTGCCGTCAAGACCCTGCCCAAGAATGTAAACGTGGAGATCAGCTGCATCGCAGCCAAATGATATGAGTATGACCAAGCATTTATCCGCACTCCTCTTCAGCATGGCGATCATCATCGCGGCTGCTTTGTTGGGTAAGGCCTACTTTGACCGAAGTAGGCCGTCGTCTATCATCAGCGTGACCGGACTAGGCGAAACGAATTTCACCTCTGACCTGATCGTTTGGGAGGGTCGATTCCAAACCGAGAACGCCGACCTCTCTGCTGCCTACGCACAATTGGAAGCGGACAAAGCCTTGATTAAAACCTACCTAGAGAACAATGGCGTAGCTGCTGATGCCATCGTATTCTCTGCCGTTTCTACCCGAGAGAACAACCGGGCCCGCTACAGCAGCGATGGGCGCTATATTGGTGAGGACTTCATCGGTTACGTGCTCAGCCAGCAAGTGGAGATCGAATCAACGGAGGTGGCGCAGATCGAGAAGGTGGCTCGGGAGGTGACGGAATTGCTGAATCAAGGAGTCAAGTTCTACTCGATGCCTCCGCGCTATTACTTCACGGCGCTTTCAGACCTGAAGATCGAACTGATCTCCAAGGCTACCGAGGATGCACGTTTACGATCGGAACAGATCGCCAAGAACAGTGGTGCGGCTTTGGGCAAGTTGGAGTCTGCACAAATGGGCATCTTCCAGATCACTGGACAGAACTCTGACGAGAACTACACCTGGGGTGGCGCCTTCAATACGGCCGACAAAGAGAAGACCGCTTCCATCACCATGAAATTGACCTACGAGTTAGAATGAACGAACCAAAAGACATCTTGACGGCAATCAACGCACTGCTTACACGTCATGCGGATGTATTAAAGGTAAGCAAGAAGGGCCCAGAAGGCTTCGAGGTTATCGGCACCTTCCCTGTCCAGCAAGGCAGGCAGCAGGTTCCTGGACATTACTTTGCGAGTACCGTTCTTAAACCCCAGGATGTGCGCTTGTACTTTTTTCCGATCTACACCCACCCCAAGCAGTTTGCTTTGAGCGAAGAATTCGGCAAGATGCTAAAGGGCAAGAGTTGCTTTCACATCAAGCGTTGGGACGATGGTATAGCCCAAGAAGTAGAGGCGATGATCGAGAAGGGTGTAAGCATCTACAAGGATGGTGGATTGATCTAAGGCTATTTGCGCAAAGCGTCGATCTTCTTCGCCACCTCTTCCGCCTCGGCTAGTTTAGCATCGCCCTTTTTGCGATCTACGCTAGAAAGTTGATGCGCTTCTTTGGTGAGCTTCTGATACTGCTTCTGTAGCTTTTCGATATCTGATTTCTTCTTGAATAGTCCAAACATGCCGATGTTGTTTGGAAAAGGAACACCGCTCTAAGAAGGTTGTTCCATCGGTATAAAAAAAGAAAGCGGACACCGAAGTATCCGCTTCCAATTTTTGTTGCAGTTCATTCGATCTACAACAGTTTTCAACGCGTCTAGCAACAACAACCAGTTGGCAGTACCAACTTTCTCTGCTGACCTCACTGATCGACCCGAGGGTCTTTCAGCGCCATCCATTTGCACTTCCTTGCGTTGGTGCATTTGAACGACCCATCGCTGCTGTACGCAGCGGGGTAGCCACTTGCCTGGGACGGTGACCCTGGCAAACTATCGACTGTACCGAAGCACATTCGACGTAGGACTTACGCCATCCTCCGCCCGCTTTTCATCAAGCGGCCTACTTTGTAGCGCCTTTCTGTATCGGTTGTCCCGATCTCTCAGACTCCAGTGCCGTCATCTCCTTGTTTACCCCTCTCCATGCCGAAGCATAAACAGAGACAAGGTGACTAACTGCCGAAGCCCCTTCAGCGTCGCTTCAAAGAACGTTTGTCCGCAGAGCCATCACCCGAAGGTGAGTTGTCGATGGTTCGACATGCTGACACAACAATGTTAGTACAGAAACCATTGATTTCAAACGATTTAACCGCACAATGAATCAACATGTTTTCAGCCATCGCTATTCACAATTGTTCATTTCTCTAGCTCAATGCTATTGGAGGTTTTGAAGGATTTGAACAACGGAAACAGAATTGTGTATAAGTCTCTGTCGGTTTAACCGCTCCCCGTTGCGGTTGACCACCGCCTCATTTTGGTGTTGAAATCACCGTACAGGCATTAGTTTTGAAACAAATTTGACGTATGCGCATAGTTTGGTTGAGCATTTTACTGGCATTGTCCTTACAGGGCACGGCGATCGACGCCTATTTCAATCATACCGTTTTTCTGGATCCGGAAAAAGGAAGCTACGTAGAAGCCCATATGCTGTTTAGAGGGGAATCGCTCCGATTCGTCAGCGTTGGAAACGGCTACCAAGCAACGGTAGAGTTGACCTACATCTTTGAGCAGAATGGAGAAGTGAAGGATTACTCCAAGAATTTGGTGAAGGGCCCGATCACCCCCGACTCCGCTACGGCGATCGTTGATTTCTTTGACTTGCAGCGTTTCAGCTTGGATCCCGGCACCTATGACCTTTTCATTAAACTGCGCGATGCCAACAATCCGCGAGACACGGGAGCGATCCTGCATCAGATCATGGTGGCGGCACCCGATGAGCGCGCCTTTTTTGGTGGGATACTTTTCATGGATACCGTTTATCCCAGCGGCGACCGTACTACTCCTCTCACCCGTGGCAATATGGAAATGCTGCCGCGCATCAGCGGTTATCAAGGTCCAGACGCCAACAAAATGAAGGTCTACACCGAACTCTATCAAACTGAAATCGCCTTAGGTGGCGCCGAAGACTACATCGTCACCTATGACATCATCGACACCAAAACTGATAAGCCGCTTGGAAACTACCGCAAACTCCAACGCTTGAAAGGCAGCGAAGTAGAGCCCCTTTATCAGGTGTGGGACATCAGCAACCTCCCCACCGGAAATTACCTCTTGAAGTTGGAAGCCCG
>CAJXNO010000064.1 GCA_913057205.1 uncultured Flavobacteriales bacterium | reverse complement strand
CGAATGGGTGAATGTTTGGCACTGGCAACCGAAACGCTGGAACCTGTCTTTGGTATCCACCTACGCCAGGAAAGGCTATACCAACCAGATCGCGGTGATGGGTGAAGACATCTTGGTTTCCAATACCGAACGAGATGCGAACAACCGTGAGCACGGTAACTTCTTGCTGCAAGGGAGAAGGGAAGATGTGGCTAACATCCGATTCGGAGCTGGTTACACGCTGGTTTCAAACTGGAACCTACGCGCGGAAGCAACGATCCATTATCGCCTTATCCGTACCAGCGGAGAGGTGAACGAAGGGTTCATACTTGGATTTGCAATCCGAACAGCCTTGTGGAACAACCACTACAACCTTTAAGGAGTGAGCTTAATCGCCTGCTCGGTTTCATTCACAAAGCCATAGTAGGGTACGGTAACGCCTTCTTTAGGGGCTTCGTTGTAAACACGGTAGAAGATGTAAGGCACCTCGCTATCGATTCCTTTGAACGCAGCCGGCATCAAGTCATGCAAGAGTGCATTCTCTGCCGCTAGAGCTATGGTGTCATTGATGTTGATCGAGCTGCGGTACTTCACCATGGTGCAGATCTTGTCTTCAACCCGCTGTGGCATTACCTTGAAAATCTCAGGTTTTGTAGCAATGGACTCAATGGACATCGGCATCGGATAGGCATCTAAGGCCTTTTGCATCAGCGCGTCGTTGTAGGCCATCATTTCATCGTGTGCTCGATACTGCCAATAAGGGTCGGCCGGAGAGGCGATGGAGGTAGCGATCACCATGGCATTAATGGCATTCGTGAGGTGGCCCTTGGCCTCTTCTTCCTTGGCGGTTTCATAAAAGTCAATGGCCGTCTTTTCAGCAACCGTATACCTACCCATGTTCAAAATGTCGAGCTGCCAGCTTTCCTCATACTTTCCGAAAACCATGAAGATGCGGTAGGCGTCACCCTGTACGTTCGGCATGCTTACGATAACGTATGATTCTGGGGTTTGCGCTTGGTAGCGGATCTGAAAAGCATCAGCTGAAGAGCTGTCTTCAGAGATAATACTTACCGCAGCATCGCTTCCACGGTTTACAACGTGGTAAGCATCCGTGATCTTTGATTTGCTGTTCACCAATAGCTCAGAGCTGCGTTCTAAAAAGGCGTGGATGGCATCGTGATCAGCCTTTAGCTCTTCAGAAAGAACTCCTTCCACTACGTGTGTCTTATTCTGCTGAAGGGCCTTGATTACTTGATCATGCAACGCCGTTACTTGAAGTGATGTTTCTTGGTTGATGGCGTCGTTATGATAAGTCCCTGGACGCGTACCACCGCAGTTCGTCAAGAAGAATAAAGTCAAAAGAAAAGCAAGCGTTCTCATGGTAAACGTTCATTCAAGGTGCGAAACTAGGGTTCAGATCAATTCAGCAGCTGTAAGTACATCTTCTCCTCGTTGGCTGTGTTGATCACTTTAAGGGCTGACGCTGCCGCTTTAGAACGGGTTTCCATCAGCTTCTCCTGCGCTTCGAAGAGTTTGTTTTCACGGGCGTTGAGCAAGAACACACTGCTCTCACCAATACCGAACTTGGTTTGTTCTGCTTCCAGGAGTTGGCTGTAGTTCTCTGTCATCCGCTGATAGAGCTGAGATTGGTCAATCGCAATACCATACTCGAAGACCATCTGATCGAGTTTGTTGACGAGCTCAATGGTTTTCAAATCGAGATCCAAGCGTTTTTGCATCGTCTTGATGTTCACTAGGCTGAGCTTGCTGCGTTCTTTTCTAAGGAGCAGGGGATACTTGATACCGACCCCGAACATGCGGTCGTTCAACCCGATCGCATTGATGTCTCGGTTACTGACCCCAGGCGTTAGTGCCGCGTAGTTCAGTTCAAGCTGCGGTACGATGGCGGAGATGGCGTTCTGACGTTCCATATTCAAGGCCTGGATGCCTAGTCGTTTAATCGAGAGTTCTGGGTGAGCTTCGCGCAATTGCCCCTTCCATATCAAGAAACTATCCTGAACGGCCGTCAACTTTTCTACCTGCGTCGTCAATTCCTCTGGGCGATAGCCATCGGCAAGCTGAAGGGGATTGCCCTCTTCATCCCACAAGAAGGTAGAAAGAATAAGCTGAGCCGTATTCATATCACGTTGGGCAGAAAGCAATCTAAAGGTCCGATTCTGAACCTGCAGAAAGGCTTCTACCGTATCAATGGCCGGACGATCACCTTGAATGAATACTTCTTTGATGAAGTTGAACTGATTGTTGGCAACGTTGAGTGCATTCTCTTGCACTTCCATCAGCGCATAGGCCAAGCTCCAGTTCAGGTACGCCAAGTTTGCACGGTACAGCAGGTCATTGACCAAAATGCGTCGCTCTTGCTCCGCCATATCCACCATCAATTTACCCTGCCGGATGGCAAGTTGTCGCTCATTGAAGAAGATGTTCTGGCCCAGGGGCATGCTCACGCCTGCTTTGTACAAGCCGGAAGTGGTCGTTGCGATCTCTGGGTTCACCTCAGAACCTAAGTTCGATTCGTAACCAGCGAAGATTTCCATACCCAAGGAGGTAGGTATGGCAAATTTCATGGAAGTTTTTTCGTAGTAATCCTTCCCATCGTAACCTTTATCGCCGTAGTTGGCTTTGAAATACGGATCATTCACCGCGCGTTGCAAGCGCAGGTCAGCTTCGCTGAAACCAACGCGCAGATCAGCTTGCGCTGCCAGCGGGTGGTAGGCCACGATCTGCTTGATGTAGCTCGCGTAGTCGTACACCTCTTGGCCGCGACTGCTTGCTATCCACAAAAGCGCGGTGATGGTTATGGTCAAGAAGCGCTTCATTTCTCGTCTTTCTCGGCTGATTTGCCTTTGGAGGCGTTAACATCCGATACGGTACTTTCCTTATAAAACTCAGGAGGGAAACCGTTCAACTGTCGCCACAATTCATACCAGATCGGCACATCCTTGAGCAAAGCGATTGCTTGCGCGCCTGAGCCCATTCGGAGCTCATTGGGCCAAGGAACATCGTTTGAATCAGGCGCCACTAGAATGCGGTACTTTCCATTGTCACTCGTCACGTTATCAATGGCCTGTACCACACCGCCATAGGTTCCAACCGAAACGTTGGGCCAACCAGAGAATACAAGCGATGGCCAACCATCAAAAATAAAGCGTACCGGCGCTCCTTTTTGGATCAACGGAAGGTCGATCGGGCGGATGTACATTTCAACGGCCAACTCAGAAAGGTTCGGTACAATACTCACGATCGCGTCGCCTTCCTTGATCGTTTCGCCAATACCGCTTTGAAGTGCTTTGGTTACATAGCCGCTCTGCGGTGCGGTGATGAAGTACATCGAAGAGCGAATGGTATAATTCGATAATTCATTCAGCATCTTGGCATACTTTCCCTCGGCAGCCAACATATCGCTCATTCCGGTGAACTTGTCGCTCTCACTCTTGGCGATCTTATCGTTGTATTCAGCTTGAACCGTGGTCAGCTCGATCTTTGCATTGATCAACTCATTCCTGCTCGTCAACAGCTTGTTTTCAGCCGACACAAACTTGGCTTCTGCATCCCGGTACTTTTGGCGGTAGTTTTCAACTTCGGTCAAGGATTTTAACCCTTGTTTATAGAGGCTTTCGATACGCAGGTACTGCTTCTCAGCAATATCCACTTGAGACGTGGCTGCGATCAAATCCAAGCTATCACTCTGCACCTTCAGTTCGCTTTGCCTGATCTTATTCTTCGCCTGCTCCGCCTTTAGCTTTTGAGCCTGCATTAAGGCATTGATCTGCTGGTCGAGTGCGGTGATCTTCTTCATATAGGCCTGAACCCCTTTCTCCTGTGCGATCAGCTGCTCTTTGGCTCGATCAATGAGGTTAGGATCGAAATAGGCGTCTTTCACTTCAGAAATGAACAGGATGGTGTCGCCCTGTTCTACAAATTGACCTTCCTGTACATACCACTTCTCAATCCTACCAGCGATCACAGAGTTCACTACCTGCGGACGTTGCTCTGGCCGAAGATTGGTCACAAAGCCATCCGCTTGAATGTTCTGGGTCCAAGGCAAGAAGGCAATGATTACGATGATGATCATAAAGAAGAGAAACCAACGCAGCATGTTACGAGGCATCTGCGACAGGTAAATGGCTTTGTTACTGTCGTACTTGCTGAGGTCAATAAGATGCGAGACGCTATTGGGGGAAATGTTCAGCATGCTTACTCGTAAAACAGTTCGGTTAATTCAGGTTGGGATTGTTCCATCTCAGAGAATGGACCGTTGAAGACCACTTTTCCTTCTCGCATGATTACCACGCGATTTACTTTCATGGCAAGCGCTTTGGAACCTGAGCTGACCAGCAAGGTCCAGGGTTGTTGCCTAGAGATCATGCAGTTCATGATCACCTCTTTATCTTCTCGAGAAAAGATATGCAATGATTCCTGCCATACCACCAAAGCGGGTTTCTCTACAATGGATCGAACCATTTTAATCTTACGTACGATGTGTTCTGGTAAGGTATTGCCCTTTGGAGGTAAAACCGTCTGGAACCCTTGTGGCAGCTGCTTGATGTAGTCATACAGGCCAATGCGTTCACAAGCCCAGATCATGTTATCTCTGCTCAACCATTCTTTTCCTAAGAGGATATTCTCTTCTATGGTGCCTTCAAAAATGTCTTCTTCGTTCAGTGAATCGCCGATCTCACAGCGAAGGGAGCGTAGGTTCAATGAAGAAGCCGGTTGGTTATTGTAGACGATCGCTCCTTGGTAGTTTTGGTAAAGTCCAGCTACCAATTCCAAGAGCTTTGATCTACCCGAGCCGCTGAAGCCATGCACCAAGACCCGTTCACCAGCTGCAATGTCGAGGTCCACACCATCGATGATTGGTTTTCCAAGTGGATTTACGCCGTATCGGAGATCTTTCAAAGAAAGGCTAACCGGATTGTGCTCATCCTTTTTGTGGAAGGGTACACCGTCTTCACGCTCCAACTCTAAATCCGTGATCGAAGCCAGTTTTTCTAGTGCGGTAAGCACATCGTATACAGGTTCCATGGTCACGATCAACTTTTCAACGCTGTTGATGATCAAGATGATGACGATTTCAGCAGCAACGAATTGTCCGAGGTTGATCTGGTTTTGCAGCACCAACAAGCTGCCGATGATGAGCAAACCACCAGCAACCAAACCCTTGAATCCGATAATGTTCAAGTATTGAATCACAAGGATGTTGAAGTGATTCTTTCTCGAAACCAAATACTTTTCTACCAACTTATCTGTACGCTGCTCGGGTAGGGTGGAGTTACCCGCCAGTTTGAAGGTGTTCATGGTTCGGGCCAACTCTTCTAACCAGTAGGCCACTTTGTATTTATAGGTACTCTCTTCAATA
>CAJXNO010000063.1 GCA_913057205.1 uncultured Flavobacteriales bacterium | reverse complement strand
AATCGTATTTCGGAAATCAATCCTACGACCAAGACTGTCCGTGATCTGCCCATCATCCAAAACCTGAAGGAGTAGATTGAATACATCCGGGTGAGCCTTCTCGATCTCATCCAACAGAATAACAGAGTAGGGGCGTCTCCTCACTTTTTCCGTCAACTGTCCACCTTCTTCATACCCCACGTATCCGGGAGGCGCACCTATCAAACGAGACACGGCAAACTTCTCCATGTACTCACTCATGTCAATACGGATCAAGGCATCGTCCTTATCAAAAAGGTAACGCGCCAACACCTTCGCAAGCTGGGTCTTACCAACTCCTGTTGGACCCAAGAAGATAAAGCTACCAATCGGCTTGTTCGGGTCTTTCAATCCTGCTCGATTGCGTTGAATGGCCTTCACCACCTTTTGGATGGCATTGTCCTGTCCAACTACCGAACCTTTCAGCTCCTCTGGCATTTTAATCAGGCGTGAACTCTCATTCTGGGCGATGCGCTGGGTGGGAACACCCGTCATCATAGCCACTACCTCAGCCACGTTTTCTTCGTTCACCGTTTCGCGGTGATTCTTGGTCTCTTCTTCCCATTTCTTTTTCTCCGTCTCCAAGTCTTCGATCAACTGGCGTTCAGTGTCGCGCAGTTTGGCAGCCTCTTCATAGCGTTGACTGCGTACCACACGATTCTTCTCTTCCTTGATGTCTTCGATCTTTTTCTCGATATCGATAATCGCTTTAGGAACGCTGATGTTCGTGATGTGAACCCGAGAACCTGCTTCATCCAAAGCATCGATCGCCTTATCCGGAAGGTGACGGTCACTGATGTAGCGATCGGTAAGCTGCACACAGGCCATCAGTGCCTCATCGGTGTAGTTTACGTTGTGGTGCTCCTCGTATTTTTCTTTGATGTTCTTAAGGATCTGTGCCGTCTCTTCAATGGTGGTAGGCTCAATGATCACCTTTTGAAAACGACGCTCAAGCGCACCGTCCTTCTCAATGTATTGACGATACTCATCCAGTGTGGTGGCACCAATGCATTGAATTTCGCCGCGTGCAAGGGCGGGTTTAAACATGTTACTGGCATCCAAGGATCCCGAGGCACCACCGGCACCCACCAAGGTGTGGATCTCATCGATGAAGAGGATGATGTCTGGACTCTTCTCCAATTCATTCATCACCGCCTTCATGCGTTCTTCAAACTGTCCACGGTATTTTGTACCCGCCACTAACGAAGCAAGATCAAGTGTAACCACGCGCTTGTTGAACAACACGCGAGAAACCTTGCGTTGAATGATGCGAATAGCGAGTCCTTCAGCGATGGCACTTTTACCCACACCAGGCTCACCGATCAGGATCGGATTGTTCTTTTTACGTCGACTCAATATCTGAGATACCCGTTCGATCTCTTTTTCACGTCCCACGATGGGATCGAGTTTGTCGTCTTCCGCAAGCTTGGTAAGGTCGCGGCCAAAATTATCGAGCACAGGGGTCTTGGATTTAGAATCACCCGGTCTGCGTGAAGCTCCTCCCGAGCCGCCTGACGCACCTGAACCACTGCCGTAGCTCGGTCCATCATCGTCATCATCGTCTGAAGGAGTATTCGGAAATTCTGATTTCGGAGTGTCTTGTTGAAGCATAGATTCTAAATCGTCTTTAACGCTTTCGTAGCTGATGTTAAATGCACTGAGCGCTCTAGACGCTATGTTATTCTCATCTTTCAAGATCGAGAGGAGGAGGTGCTCTGTACCAATAACGGCGCTTTTGAAGAGCTTTGCCTCGAGGTAAGTGATCTTGAGGGTTTTCTCTGCTTGTTTCACCAGAGGGATGTTCCCAAGGCTATTCAGCGGCTTGCCGCTTTTCTCTACGCTTTTCACCGAGTTCTCGATCAGTTTTCGCAGTTCCACCAGGTCAACCCCCAGGTTCTTGAGGATTTTGATCGCAACACCCTCTCCCTCGCGGATCATGCCAAGCAGAAAGTGTTCCGTCCCGATGTAATCGTGCCCTAGGCGCAATGCTTCCTCCCTACTGAAAGATATCACGTCTTTTACTCGGGCTGAAAAATTTGTATCCATAATTATCTATTCTCTCCCTTCACTTGCAAGGATAATACCATAGCAAAGTAGAAGATTTTTTCATGCTATCAAATCTATCATGTATAGATTGTTGAAAACCTCATAAATACTACATGTATGAACAGAATTTTGTTTAAAAATACGGTCGTTTTCACGGTGGTTTTGGAGGTGGGTCATGTTACTTTCGAAGTCTTCTGAAAGTCGCGTAAAGACTATCACTCAAACCAAGCAGAAGTATAATTAGACATTATGGCAGACGGAGAAAAGATTATTAGCGTAAACATTGAGGATGAAATGAAAACCGCCTACATCGATTACTCGATGTCGGTTATTGTATCCCGGGCGCTGCCGGATGTGAGGGACGGACTTAAACCAGTACACAGAAGGGTTTTGTACGGTATGCTCGAACTGGGCGTACTGTCAAACAGACCCTACAAGAAGTCCGCACGTATCGTGGGGGAGGTGCTGGGTAAGTATCACCCACACGGCGATTCTTCCGTTTATGATACCATGGTGCGTATGGCCCAGGAGTGGTCTTTGCGTTATCCTTTAGTAGATGGACAAGGAAACTTTGGCTCCATCGATGGTGACAGTCCGGCTGCGATGCGTTACACGGAAGCTCGACTCCGCAAGATCGCTGAGGAGATGTTGGCAGATATTGACAAGGAAACGGTCGACTACCAGTTGAACTTTGATGACTCCTTGCAAGAGCCGAAGGTACTACCGAGCGGTATCCCGCAACTCTTGGTGAACGGAGCCAGTGGTATCGCGGTGGGTATGGCTACGAATATGCCTCCACACAACTTGACCGAGGTGATCAATGGTACAGTAGCTTACATTGATAATAATGACATCACGATTGAGGAGCTGATGCAGCACATCAAGGCACCTGATTTCCCAACGGGAGGTACCATCTATGGGTACGAAGGAGTGAAGTCTGCTTTTGAAGAGGGTAGAGGGCGCATTGTGATGCGTGCAAAGGCTAGCATCGAAGAAGATGAGAAGACCGACCGAACCTCGATCATCGTTACCGAGATCCCTTACCAGGTGAACAAGGCAGACATGATCCAGAGGACAGCTGAATTGGTCAACGAAAAGAAGATCGAAGGCATTCGAGATATTCGGGATGAGTCTGACCGAACCGGTATGCGCATTGTGTACGAATTGAAGCACGATGCGATTCCAAATGTAGTTCAGAATCACCTGTTTAAGTACACAGCGTTACAGACAAGCTTTAGCGTTAACAACATCGCGTTGGTCAACGGCAGACCGATGGCGTTGAACTTGAAAGACCTGATCAAATACTACGTAGAGCACCGCCATGATGTGGTGATTCGACGTGCACAGTATGATCTGCGTAAAGCAGAAGAACGCGCACATATCCTTCAAGGACTTTTAATCGCATTGGATAACATCGATGAGGTGATCGCATTGATCCGCGCTTCGAAGACTCCAGATGAGGCGAGAGAAGGCTTGATGAGCAAGTTTGAATTATCTGAGATCCAAGCACGTGCCATCCTTGACATGCGTCTACAGCGCTTGACCGGATTGGAGCGTGATAAGATCAAGGCAGAGTACGACGAGCTGATGAAGACTATCGATGGCTTGAAAGAGCTGTTGGAGAACGAAGACCTCCGCATGAAATTGATCAAAGAGGAATTGCTCCAGATCAAAGAAAAATACGGCGATGAGCGTAGAACCGACATCGTTTACGCCGCCGAGGACTTCCGTATTGAAGACATGATCCCGAACGAAGAAGTGGTGGTAACCATTTCGCACATGGGATACATCAAACGTACTGTGCTCACCGAATACCGTAGACAGAGCAGAGGAGGAGTTGGAAGCAAAGGTTCCAGCACCCGCAATGAAGACTTCTTGGAACACCTCTTCGTGGCAAGCACGCACAATTATCTGTTGGTGTTCACGGAGAAAGGAAAGTGCTTCTGGATGCGTGTGTTCGAAATCCCTGAGGGAACCAAAGCGTCTAAGGGACGAGCGATTCAGAACCTGCTTAACATCGAACCAGACGATAAGGTATTGGCCTACATCAACGTGGAAGACCTGAGCGACGAAGAGTTCTTGAACAACCACTACATCATGATGTGTACGAAGAATGGTGTGATAAAGAAAACGTCGCTTGAGGCCTACAGCCGTCCACGTTCCAACGGTATCATCGCTATTGGTGTACGCGAGGGGGATCAGTTGTTGGAGGCAAAGCTTACCAATGGTAAGAACCACATCATTATGGCATTGCGCTCCGGTAAGGCCATCCACTTCAGCGAAGATAACGTGCGTTCTATGGGACGTGGCGCCAGCGGAGTGAAAGGGGTTACCCTCGCCAGCGATACCGATGAGGTCGTGGGCATGATCTGTGTTCATGATCCACAAGACACGGTGTTGGTGGTATCTGAGAAAGGATATGGCAAGCGCACCGTAGTGGAAGACTACCGCATCACCAAGCGCGGAGGAAAAGGGGTGAAGACCTTGAACATCACGGATAAGACCGGTGATCTGATCGCCATCAAGAACGTGAACGATGACAATGACCTCATGATCATCAACAAAAGCGGCATAACGATCCGACTGTCTGTGGCAGAACTCCGTGTCATGGGTCGGGCAACCCAAGGTGTTCGATTGATCAACCTGCGCAGCGGTGATGAGATCGCAGCGGTGGCGAAAGTGGATGCGCTCACCGAAGAGGAGATGGAAGAATTGGACGCATTGGAAGGTGGCGTAGCACCAGAAGGCACGGTAGAAGGTGCAAGTGACGCAACCAATGAAGGAAGTGCCTCTGACGATCCTGATACAAACGAAGAAACCAACGAAAGCGAAGACTGATTCTTGTTTGGCCTTATTATTGAATGGCTACTTTTGAATCAAAATTTTAAACTATGAGAAGGATTTTAGCGAGCGCAGTACTCTTGCTAAGTGTGAATGCCATGATGGCTCAAGGGGCGAAGGTGCTCAACGCGTACAATTACATGAACGACGGAGAGTTGATCAAGGCCATTGGAGAGATCGAGCCAGCTACCGAGCACGAAAAGACCAAAGACGATGGTAAAACATGGTACTACCGTGGGCTGATCTATGAGCAGATCTATTTCTCTGAGGACGCAAAACACAATGAGTACAAGGATGGAAGCTTGATGAAGGCGATTACATCCTACGGAAAAGCCAAAGAGCTGGGTAGTAAGCGGATCAACATGAATGACGTAGCGGATCGCTACCAACGATTGGGTGCGTATGCCTACCAAGAAGGCGTAAATCAATTCAATGCGAAAAACTTCAATGAAGCGCATGAATACTTCGAAACCTGCTACACGGTTCGTCAAGAAGGTGGAGTAGTGGACAGCGGTGCGATCTACAGTGCTGGTGTTGCGGCTATGAACGCAGGCATGAAAGAAGAAGCGATCAAGGACTTCCGCAAAGGAATCGAGATTGGCTACAGTGTAGAAGATTGCTATATCAACATCAGCAAGATTTACAAGGAGCAAGGCAATACCGAGAAATACAAGGAGACCTTGGCAGAAGCACGTCAAGCCTTGCCTCAGAGTCAGGAGATCATCACAGCTGAGATCAACATCTACTTGGAGTCAAAGGAGTACGACAAGGCATTGGACAACCTGAACGTGGCCATCGAGAACGACCCGAACAACGAATTGCTTTGGTTCGTACGCGGTAACATCTATGACACCAAGCAGGCGGGCATGATGAGCGAAGGCAAGATGGATGAATCAGAAGAGTTCTTCGAGAAGGCGAAAGCGGACTACGGGAAAGCACTGGAGATCAAGGAAGATT
>CAJXNO010000062.1 GCA_913057205.1 uncultured Flavobacteriales bacterium | reverse complement strand
GTGGATGTTTTCGAACCAGCTAAGGTGGCGGAGAGCATTCGCGTGATGGGCTTGAAGCACGCGGTGATCACTTCGGTAGACCGTGATGACCTGCCGGATGGAGGTGCTAATCACTGGAAGAAGACCGTTGAGATGATCCGCAAGAAGAACCCGGAAGTAACGATCGAAACCTTGATCCCGGATTTCAAAGGGGAGTGGCACAACTTGGACCCGATCTTAGAGGTGAAACCAGAGATCGTATCGCACAACATTGAAACGGTAGAGCGCATCACCAAGCACGTCCGCATCCAAGCCAAGTACTGGCGAAGCATGGAAGTATTGCGCAGACTCAACGAAGGTGGTATTCAACGCACCAAGAGCGGCATCATGGTAGGCTTGGGTGAAACCGAAGAAGAAGTGGTTCAAACGCTTAAGGACCTTCATGCTCAAGGCGTATCCGTGGTCACCATCGGTCAATACCTGCAACCTAGTAAGAAGCACTTGCCGGTTGCTGAATGGGTGAACCCAGAGCAGTTCCAGAAGTACAAAGAGATCGGCGAAGCCATGGGGATCGATCATGTAGAGAGTGGTCCATTGGTGCGTAGTTCATACCACGCAGAGCGGCATATTTGAAGTACTGCGTTTATTCCTTACTTAGATTGCTTCTCAACGGTTGACTTAGTAAATTCGTCTACAGTTTCTAAACATTAATCGATACATATATGAGATTCGTACGTCGACTTCTCACACTTACATCACTCCTTTTTATTGGTTTTCAAGGTTTTTCACAAGGCAGTGTGGCTCGTGCCTGGAATGAAGTGTTGCTGGAGGCGATCCGTAACGACTTCGCTCGCCCGAACGTGCATGCGCGGAATCTCTTTCATACCTCGGTGCTCATGTATTATTGCTGGGCAGCCTATGATACCGTTGCCAACACCTACTTTCTGGGAAAAGAGATCCATGGTTTTCCGATCCCGTTCAACGGTGTGGATAAGCCGACAAACCCGCTTCGCTTGAAAGAGAATCGAGAAGAGGCAATGAGCTATGCGGTATATCGCTTGTTGACCCATCGTTTTGAGAACTCGCCTGGGGCCTCTCATAGTCTGTTTCTGATGGACTCG
Source organism: uncultured Flavobacteriales bacterium (assembly GCA_913057205.1). GTDB lineage: Bacteria > Bacteroidota > Bacteroidia > Flavobacteriales_G > Salibacteraceae > SHAN690. The sequence goes on along the minus strand of CAJXNO010000062.1, from coordinate 4,775 downwards.
CTTTTTGCGGAGTTGGGATATGATAAGAACTTCTTCTCTTGGAATTACAGCAGCGGCAGTCCGGCTGCGCTTGGAAACTATATCGCTGCCTACATGATCAATTTCGGACTACAGGACGGTTCCAATGAGATCAATGATTATACCTATCGTTTTTATGATCCCGTCAACCCGCCATTAGATCTCGAGTTTTCTGGCAATCCAGACCTCATCGATCCGAATCGTTGGCAGCCTTTGAAGTTCGACACCTTTGTTGACCAAAGCGGAAACCTCATTTTAGGAGGAACACCAGAATTCTTGGGTCCAGAATGGGGTAAGGTGGAGCCCTTCAGCTTGAAAGATGACGAGATCACTGTGTATGAGCGTGACTCAACCGATTATTGGGTGTTTCATGATCCAGGACCACCGCCATTTATTGACACCGCCAATGGAGGCGGACTCTCCGAATGGTATCAGTGGGGATTTTCCTTGGTGAGTGCATGGACCTCTCACTTGGATCCTGCGGATACTACGATGTGGGACATCTCTCCGAATCAAGTCGGCAATGTGGCTTTGGAGGATATGCCTGATAATTGGGAAGACTATCCTGATTTCTATGACTTCGAAAACGGTGGTGATATCGGCACAGGCTATGAAGTGAATCCGCACACTGGCCAACCCTACGAGCCACAGATCAAAAAGCTGGGAGACTACGCTCGCGTGTTAGCAGAATTCTGGGCAGATGGTCCGGATAGCGAGACTCCTCCGGGGCACTGGTTTAGCATCTTAAACACGGTGATGGACTACCCGGAGTTTGAACACAAGTTCAAAGGAGAAGGAGAAGAGCTGGATGTATTGGAATATGAAGTGAAGGCCTATTTGGCACTTGGCGGTGCGATGCACGATGCGGCCATCACTGCATGGGCAGTAAAAGGGTGGTACGATTACATCCGTCCGATCTCCGCCATCCGATTCATGGGGCAACTCGGTCAATCCACAGACCCGAACTTGCCCAGTTATCACCCTACTGGTTTGCCTTTGGTTCCTGGTCTGATCGAACTCATAGACTCCACAGATACGGCCTTGGCTGGACAAAACTTTCAGCATGTTGGTAAGGTGAAGGTTCTTTCTTGGAAGGGGCACCAATACATTCAAGATGCTGAAACGGATATAGCGGGTGTAGACTGGATCCGTCCGAGAACTTGGTGGCCCTATCAACGTCCGTCTTTTGTTACCCCGCCTTTTGCTGGTTATGTTTCTGGGCACTCCACCTACTCGAGGGCTGCAGCGGAGGTGATGACCTTGCTTACGGGAGATGAATACTTCCCTGGTGGCGTCGGTCGATTTGTGGCTCCGAAGAATAAGTTCCTCAAGTTTGAAAAAGGCCCAAGCGATACCATCGTCTTGGAGTGGGCGAAGTACTATGACGCCTCCGATCAATGCAGTTTATCGCGTATTTGGGGTGGTATTCACCCACCGGCAGATGATATTCCCGGACGTAAACTCGGTCACATCGTAGGCACTGAGGCCTTCATGAAAGCCGAAGAGCTCTTCCTCGGAGATACCACCGATACGACCACCGGTACAAAAGACCTCGCGGCATTGAATACCGCCATGCGATGTTATCCAAACCCGAGTACAGACGGCATGATCAACGTAGCCATTGAATCCGGTTTAACTGCAAATGCTCAAGTAGAGGTTTATGATGCGCTCGGACACCGGGTCTTGGTTGATCAATGGATAGCGCATGAAAAAGGCTACATCTATCACATTGATCTTGCTGGACAACCAACGGGATTCTATCAGGTCATCGTTCGTTCAGGTGATCGCCGCTACGTGCAGAAGGTGTTGCTGCAATAACCACTAGAATGACCTTGCGCCTTGTCATCATAGGCATCATCCTCACTTTATCTATGGTTAGATGCCAGGTGAAGGTAATAACCGATTACAAGGATGTTCAGCGTACGCCACTTGCGCCCTATGAGCCATTTGGTATCATTGAATCAGACACGATTGGTCTGCCCAATGACGTACAATTGCTAGGAAGCATTGTGGTAAAGGGCGGACCCTTCACCATCTACTGCGATGATTACACTGTGCGGAAAGCTTTGTACGAAGAAGCTCGATGTGCAGGAGCCAATTTGGTGGACATATAGCAACACCTGAAGCCCAGTACCATGGGCAACTCTTGTCATCAGATGAGCGCCAACGTATTTCATGTTGACAACCCCGGCCTTACGAAGAAGTGGTCTTTTGGTATCCCGAACGCCCTTTGGTCATCGAAGACTTCAGGGCAGATACAGCAAATCGACCGTTTCAGGCGGTTACCCATAGTGGTGTGTTTTACTACATGCAGCATACGCCATACAGCAAGGAGATCTTCATCATGACGCGTGCACGTTTCTCCCCGGATTACTCCTACTTCAGACGCTATGAAGTGGATTCATTAGACCTGGATGTTTTGGCTCATGAGCAGCTGCATTTTGATATTTCGGAAATCTATGCTCGAAGGCTCTATAAAGCACTCATAGAGATGAAACATAATCCCGGAGACATTGAGTCAACCGCCATGCCTGCATTCAATTCCATTCGGCAAAAGCTCTCTATTAAACAAGATCAGTATGATGCTGATGTGTACGAACACCCAGAGCATCAGCAGAAGTGGAGAACATGGGTTGAAATGGAGTTGGATCGACTCGCTGAATACGCCGTGAAGGAGGGTATGCATAAGCTTTGATGCTGCAGCGCTCCACAAACCTGCTCCAAGTCTTACATTCGAACTATGGAATACCAATACACTGCCTTAGAGCGCTTCTTGCGCTACGTTCAGATCGATACCCAGTCTGATCCCCATTCATCATCAGTCCCTTCTACTGAAAAGCAGAAGGACCTGAGTAGGCTCTTGGTAGAAGAGCTGCAAGAAATGGGCTATGCAGATGCGGAGATGGATGATAATGGATACGTTTACGCAACGATTCCATCCAATACAGAGAAGAATGTTCCGGTGATCTGCTTTTGCTCGCATGTAGATACATCGCCCGAAAGCAGCGGGAAGCATGTGAAGCCGGTAATCCATGAGAACTATGATGGTTCTGTGCTTACCTTGCCTACGGATCCGAACATCAAGATCGATCCGGAGCAGCACCCGGAGTTGAAGACCAAGATCGGCGATGACATCATCACAGCAGATGGAACAACGCTTCTAGGAGCAGACAACAAAGCAGGGGTAGCGGCGATCATGGACTTAGCACACTATTTCAAGACACATCCCGAAGTGAAGCACGGCGCCATCCGCATTCTGTTCACCCCAGACGAGGAAATCGGTAGGGGAGCGGATCATGTGGATATGGAGAAACTGGCCGCCGATTTCGGTTATACCGTGGATGGAGAAGCGTTGGGTTCGTTTGAAGACGAAACCTTCAGCGCTGATATGGTGAAGGTGACCATTGAAGGGGTGAACTTTCATCCGGGCTTTGCAAAAGGACAGCTAGAAAGCGCATTGAAGGCAATGGCGGCGTTCATAGATCTGCTGCCGAAGGGTACCTGGTCGCCTGAAACTACGGAGGGACGCGAAGGTTTTGTACATCCCTATGAGATGACAGCAGGCATCGAAAAGGCGGAGGCGACCTTCATCATTCGATCCTTTGAAGATGCCAAGCTGGCGGAATATGAGCGTGAGTTGGAGAACCTCTTGATTCAAGCCTTAAAAGGCTATCCAAAGGCGAAATACAGCTTCGAAGTATCGGAGCAGTACCGTAACATGAAGAACGTGATCAACCAGCATCCAGAGGTTTCTGAATATGCTATCGAGGCTATAAAGCGTGCGGGTTTGCAACCACGCATCGGCAGTATACGTGGCGGTACGGATGGCAGCAAGCTTTCGTTCAAAGGTCTGCCTTGCCCAAACATTTTTGCCGGTGAGCACAGCTTTCACAGTAAGATGGAATGGGCCAGTGTTCAAGACATGCAAAAGGCAGTGCAGACCTTGGTGAACTTGGCGCGTATTTGGGAGGAGCGGGCTGAAGGTTGATCTGTTTCCATCGGAAGACTTTCTTTGGAAAACGTCTACGCTAGCCCTCGTTTTTCTCCAAGATCCGGACGATGCGTTTATAAACCTTTTCTGTTTTCATCCACGTGTTTCCTCCGCTGGTGTTCACGAATTGTACCACAACGGCACCCAAGTCAGCATGGTACTTTGCAATGCTCAGCACGTCCTCCTCGGTGTCTTTAAAGCGAAAGGAAGAAGTCCTGGAAATCACCTTTAACGACTTGATCTTCGACAAAGCGATGATCAACTCTTCGGCAAGTCCTTCACACATAAAGGTTGTCGCCTCGTGATTAGAGTTGGATCGGAAAGGCAGAACCGCTATAGAGTTACTAGGCATGCAGTCAGACCGTCTCTTCGAAACTAACCAACATTGTTTACCTGCGGTGTAACAAAATAAAATTTGGCGTCTAAGTAAGCGTTCTGCTTCACTTCTTGCTCCGATGAAAAGTGGAAATGAGTGGTGAGAATGTCTAAAATATTGAAAAATAATCTATTGCAAAGAAGTTTCTATAACGCAGGCTAGAAGCGGGCTATGATAAGTTGAATAGATAAGTTGTTAAAAAAAAAAAACAAACGTGCAGGTTTTCCCCAGTTTGGGTCTCTTCTTATTTAAGACTTCTAATCCCATTATTACTATTGCTGTTTGATCGTACACCTATCACACGTCATAGTTTCGTATATGTTCGTGTTGTTACGCTACCAGTTTTGGGCAATGTCATAACAACTGATACCTCGTACATAAGTAGTCTCT
>CAJXNO010000061.1 GCA_913057205.1 uncultured Flavobacteriales bacterium | reverse complement strand
GGGTCTGTGGACGTTCATGGAAGAAATGCGTTCAGGGTCAATGTCAAGCCCTCCTTACCATTCAACACCCTCATGAGTTTTATCCTCTGTCCGATACTTTTTTAGAAAAAGTATCCAACCTGCCCCGCGGAACGCCGGGGAAAGCGAAGAGCACTTCTTCATTCACTTCAACCGCGCCTCCATCCACTCCACGATCATATCCGTGGCGCCTTGTTGATCTTGGATGAATTGCTCCGATTTGGCTTTAACCTCCTTGCGGTAAGCTTCGTCTTCCAGTGCTTTGGATAAGGCCGTTTGAAGGTCTTCGTCATCGTGCACTTCTGTTCCTATGCCCAGTTCCTTTAAGTGTTGAATCTCCAAGAAGCGCTTATTGCTTGGGCCGAAGATCACAGGGATGCCGTAGACGGCGGCTTCTAGTGTGTTGTGTACGGCTTTTCCGAATCCACCACCGATGTATGCAACATCAGCATAGCGGTAGAGCTTTGAAAGCAAGCCCATCCGATTCACGTACACCACCCGGGTGCTTGGACGAATGCCCTCTTCCAACTCATCTATGGTTTGGATGCCGCTCTCGCATTCTTCTTTCCAGTAATCCAATTGAGATGACTTCAGTTCATGTGGAACAACAATCACCTTCAAGGTCTTGTACCTGCGCAATACCGGCAAGAGGTGGGCGTCATCCTCTGGCCAATTGCTTCCGATGACCAACACCCGACTTCCTTGAATGAACCGTTCGATGGCCTCGTGTTTGTAGGACGTATTCACAACCTCCAATACGCGATCCACTCGGCTATCACCCGCTGCCACACTGTTGTAGATTCCTGCACTTTCTAAGCGATTGCAACTCGCCTCACTTTGGGTGAAGATCCGGTCGAAGTCAGCCAATTGCTGTCCGAGGTGAATACCTGGCCATTGCGTTGTCCAATGCTTGTCTGTGAAGTGCGCACTGATCAGAGCCATTGGGATCTTGCGTTGCTTCAGGGCATGCATGAAGTTGAACCACAACTCATATTTCACGAAAATGGCCATGTCGGGCTTGAGCGCCTCCAAGAATTGTTTGGTGTTAGAGGGTGTATCCAGCGGCAGGTAGCTGACCCAATCGAGCAACGGATCCTGGTGCTTGGCTTCGTACCCGGAAGGCGAGAAGAAGGTCACCGCGATGTTCACATCAGCATGCTTTGTCATGCGTTGAATAACCGGTTTTGCTTGCTCGTATTCTCCCACGCTCGCACAGTGAAACCACAGCCACTTTCCTTCTTTACGATCCTCTGAAAGTTGAGCTAGATCCCTTTTCCATTGCCTCTGCCCCGACTTCCAACGCTTCCATTTACTCCCTCCGAAGACCATCGCCGGCAGAAAGGCTTCGAACAAGGTCATCCATAAAGCGTAGAGGTGTCGCATTTAAGCTCAGTCTTTGATCAATAGAAGTAAAACTCTTTGGGTTGACGTTTATACACCGGAATGTACCAGCGCACTACGATGGAACCCATTACATCAAAACGCTGACGATCATCCCGCATACCGGTATCAAAGTTCAAGCTTCGTCTGCTTTGGGTGAAGCCTTGGTACCATTCCGTTCCAATGTAGAAGTTGAAGAATTTGTTGTTACTGAAATGATTGTAGCCGATCGACTGCGACAGCATCAAACCATTCGTCAAACGGTCGTAGCCTTTCTTGTAATCACCTGCCAATTGCGGAACTGCCGAGGTACGATCATCGATGCGGATCTTGTGCTGCATCAAGCCCATGCCCAAAGAAAGGTGTAAACCGGAGTTGGGATTCGGACCGATGACTGGAATGATCTTTCCTACCTTTCCACTGATCAGAAAACCTCGTGCCCCGATGAAGACATCCGCAGGGTTTCCGTCTCTCCCGATAAGGATACCCTGTTCGGTAAGCAAGGGCTTCAGGATGGTATCCTCCTTTACCTCTTGCCCAAAGAAAAATCCAAAATTCCCTTCTAAGGTCCAATTCGAACGGGTCTTATACATTACGCCTCCCCCGGTTAGTCCACCGAAACCGAAGCGCTCACCGAGGTCAGCAAAGCTCTGCTGGAGTCCGAGCTGAGCCGAGAAAGAAAAGAATTGAATGGTGGTATCAGAAATGCTCTTCTGTGCATTGACCGATAGTCCGACCAATGCCAACAATACAATGATGAGCCCTTTCTTCATGTTGCGAAAATAGCCTCTTCGCGCTTTCTGGAGAAGCAGATATCGAGAACGGTGACTTGCTACTCGTAATGGGCAAATCGTGCCTTGTAAAGGCATATCTTTGCGCCTCATTTTACGTACGGAATGCATCAAATTCAACTCGTTGACCTGCGCACGCAGTACCACAAGATCAAAAAAGAGATCGATGAAGCCGTTTTGAACGTGCTGGACAGCACGATGTTCATCGGCGGACCAGAAGTTAATGCGTTCAGCGAAGAGCTGGCGAAATACTTGAACGTTAAACACGTCATACCGTGTGCAAATGGCACGGATGCCCTTCAGATCGCATTGATGGCGATCGATGCGCAACCAGGAGATGAGATCCTTACACCGAGTTTCACGTACATCGCTACCGCTGAAGTGATCGCCCTGTTGCAGCTGAAGCCCGTTTTTGTTGAAGTGGACCCAAAGACCTTCACCATCGATGTAGAGGATGCACGGCAAAAGATCACAGATCGCACTAAAGCAATCATTCCTGTACACCTCTATGGGCAATGTGCTCAGATGGATGATGTGATGGACCTTGCCAAAGAGCACGACATCAAAGTGATCGAAGACACCGCTCAAGCGATCGGTAGCAGCTTCACATCGAAAGATGGCAGCAAGCACATGGCAGGTTGCATCGGCGATATTGGAACCACCTCGTTCTTCCCTTCTAAGAACTTGGGTTGCTACGGAGATGGCGGGGCCATGATGACCAATGATGATGAGCTGGCAGATAAACTCAAGAAGATCGCGAATCACGGACAGCGGGTGCGTTACTATCACGATATGATCGGCTGTAATTCGCGTTTAGACGCCATTCAGGCGGCAATCCTACGGGTGAAGCTTCGTCATTTCGACACCTACCTTCAAGCCCGGAATCAGGCTGCTGCGTATTATGATGCGGCCTTCTCAAAGGTGGATGCCTTGGAAGTCCCCTTCCGTGCCAACTATTCCGATCATGGTTTCCATCAGTATACCTTGAAGCTGAAAAAAGGAATGGACCGTGATGGACTCATCGAGTACTTGAAAGAAAATGACATTCCGGCAAACATTTACTATCCCGTTCCGGTGCACCTCCAAAAGGGCTATGCGCAATATGGCTGGAAAGATGGTGATATGCCCATTACAGAAGAATTAACGGCACAGGTATTCTCCTTGCCCATGCATACAGAATTAGAACAAGCACAGCTCGATCACATCATCGAGCACGTAATCAAGTTTATAGAAGCATGAACATTGCAGTAGTAGGAACAGGCTATGTAGGCCTGGTGACAGGAACATGTTTAGCAGAGACCGGCAACGATGTTGTTTGTGTTGACATCGACCAAGAGAAGGTTCACAAGATGAAGAACGGGATCATCCCGATCTATGAACCGCATCTCGACAACCTGTTTGAACGTAACATCAAGCAAAATCGACTCCGATTCACCACAGAATTGAAGGATGCGGTAGAACACGCATCGGTAATCTTTTTGGCACTTCCAACACCTCCCGGAGAGGATGGGTCGGCAGACCTTCAGTACATCTTGAAGGTGGCCGATGACTTGGGCAAAATGTTGAAGGAATATGCAATCGTGATCGACAAAAGCACGGTTCCTGTGGGAACGGCCGATAAGGTTCGTGCAGGGATCTCAGCCAATTATGATGGTGAATTCGACGTGGTGTCGAATCCAGAATTCTTGCGTGAGGGCTTTGCAGTAGACGACTTCATGAAGCCAGACCGCGTGGTGATCGGAACCGAATCGAAACGAGCACAAGAAACCTTGGAGGATCTCTTCAAGCCCTTCGTACGTCAAGGCAATCCGATCCTTTTTATGGATGAGAAGTCTGCCGAGATGACGAAATACGCAGCCAATGCATTCTTGGCCACCAAGATCTCCTTCATGAATGAGATCGCAAACCTATGCGAGATCGTAGGGGCGGATGTGGATAAGGTGCGCATTGGAATCGGTTCGGATACCCGAATCGGAAATCGCTTCCTCTTCCCTGGCATCGGTTATGGTGGTAGCTGCTTCCCGAAAGATGTTCAGGCGATCTTGAAGACCGCAAAAGACCACAACTATAACCTACAGATCCTAGACTCGGTGATGAAGGTGAACGAAACCCAGAAGACCATCTTGCTTCCAGCGATCCTCGATTACTACGGTAAAGACATCAAGGGCAAGCACTTCGCGATGTGGGGATTGGCTTTCAAACCAGATACGGATGACATCCGCGAGGCGCCATCGCTCTACATCATCGAAGAATTGGTGAAAGCAGGTGCTACCGTAAAGGCATTTGACCCAGAGGCGATGAGCAATGTGCAAGGTCAGATCGGCAATAAGATTGAGTATGCGAATGACCAGTACGATGCATTGGATGACGCAGACGCATTGATCATCTGCACAGAATGGTCTGTTTTCCGCACCCCTGACTTCAATGTACTGAGCAATAAACTTAAGAACAAGACCATCTTTGACGGACGTAACCTTTACGCTACGAACAAGATGAAAGAACGCGGCTACTACTACAAGAGCATTGGTCGCCAAACCGTAAACCCTTAATTCACACAGTGAAATCAGTTCTCATCACCGGTGCTGCTGGCTTCCTAGGTTCACACCTTTGCGATCGATTCATCGCAGAGGACTTCCGTGTTATTGGAATGGACAACCTCATCACGGGTGACCTGAAGAACATCGAGCACCTGTTCTCGCACGAGCAGTTCAGCTTTTACAACCATGACGTCAGCACCTTCGTGCACGTTCCCGGCGAGTTGGACTACATCCTGCATTTCGCATCTCCAGCAAGTCCGATCGATTACTTGAAGATCCCGATCCAAACCTTGAAAGTAGGTTCTTTGGGAACCCACAATCTACTTGGCCTGGCCCGAGCAAAAAAAGCACGTATTCTCGTTGCCTCCACCTCCGAGGTCTATGGCAACCCGATGGTGCACCCGCAGACAGAAGAGTACTGGGGCAATGTGAACCCGGTGGGTCCACGAGGGGTATACGACGAAGCGAAGCGCTTCCAAGAAGCCATCACCATGGCCTACCACCGCATCCACGATCTAGAGACCCGTATAGTGCGGATCTTCAACACCTACGGACCACGCATGCGACTGAATGATGGTCGGGTATTGCCCGCGTTCATTGGTCAGGCCTTACGCGGTGAAGACCTAACGATTTTCGGCGATGGCAGCCAAACCCGCTCTTTCTGCTACGTAGACGACCTCATCGAGGGTATCTATCGTTTGCTGATGAGCGATTGTCCCTACCCGGTTAACATCGGAAACCCAGATGAGATCTCGATCAAGGATTTCGCAGAAGAGATCATCAAGCTGACTGGAACAGATCAGAAGGTGGTTCACAAAGACCTCCCCGAAGGCGACCCAGAGAAACGTCGACCAGACATCACCAAGGCTAAAGAACTCTTGGACTGGGAACCGAAGGTATCTCGCAGCGAGGGATTGAAGATCACTTATGACTACTTCAAGGGGTTATCTAAAGACGATCTCTACAAGAAAGAACACAAATCGTTTGACGCATTCTTCCGATAGCATGGAATACTTCGCACACGAAACAGCGGTGATCGACGAGGGATGTAAAATCGGTCAAGGAACCAAGATCTGGCACTTCACCCATGTCATGCCCAATTGTGAGATCGGTGAAGACTGTAACATCGGTCAGAACTGTGTGATCTCACCGGAAGTGGTATTGGGAAAGAATGTAAAGATCCAAAACAACGTATCGGTTTATTCCGGCGTGATCTGCGAGGATGATGTCTTCCTAGGGCCGAGTATGGTCTTTACCAATGTAACCAACCCGCGAAGTGGCGTTAATCGCCGCGGTCAGTATACCAAGACCTTGGTAAAGAAAGGGGTATCCATCGGAGCCAATGCGACGATTGTTTGCGGTCACGATATCGGCGAGTATGCCTTTATTGGAGCAGGAGCTGTGGTTACCAAAGAAGTTCCTGCTTACGCTTTGGTGGTAGGTAACCCAGCCAAGCAGATCGGTTGGATGAGTGAATTTGGACATCGATTGAAATTTGACGAAAACGGACGTGCAACATGCCCAGAGTCTGACGAAGTCTATGAACTGAAGGACGGCAAAGTGCATAAATTGTAATACAGACAGACAGACAGCTATCATGAGTAATTTATTTGAGGAAATCAAGAACGGAGAAGCCAAAATCGGAGTGATCGGATTGGGGTATGTTGGACTACCAATCGCTTTAGCGTTCGCTAAGAAAGTGCCTGTAGTGGGCTTTGACATCAATGCTGAGCGCGTTGAAATGATGAAAAAGGGCGTTGACCCGAGCGACGAGCTGGAAGCATCAGACTTCGAGAACAGCGACATCGTATTCACTGCGAACACAGAAGACCTAAAAGACGTAAAGTTCTTCATCGTTGGGGTACCTACACCGATCGATGATTACAACAAGCCAGACCTTCGTCCACTTATTGGCGCATCAAAAAGCGTCGGCTCCGTCCTCAAGAAAGGCGACTACGTGGTGTACGAAAGCACCGTGTATCCAGGTTGTACGGAAGATGATTGCGTTCCGGTGTTGGAAGAGGTTTCAGGCCTCAAGTACATGGATGACTTCAAGGTAGGTTACTCACCAGAGCGCATCAACCCAGGCGATACGGAGCATACCATCACCAAGATCTTGAAAGTGGTTTCTGGTTGTGATCAGGAATCCCTAGACATCATCAGCGAGGTATACAAAATCATCGTTGAGCCGGGCGTGCATAGAGCCTCTTCCATCAAAGTGGCAGAAGCAGCCAAGATCATCGAG
>CAJXNO010000060.1 GCA_913057205.1 uncultured Flavobacteriales bacterium | reverse complement strand
AATGACAAGTGGTCAATTGTTTCGTTGAAAGGAAATAAATCACATACCGTATTCCTGCTGCTCGGTGGAAACCTCGGTGATACTGAGGCGTACTTTGATGCGTGCAAAGCGCAACTGATCGAGCATGGGATGGTGATCATTCAGGCATCATCGGTCTATCGATCTGAGCCTTGGGGAATGGCTGATGCACCTTGGTTCTTGAATCAAGTCTTACAGATCCGATGCACTTCATCGGCCGATGCCCTGTTGAAGCTCTTGCTTGAGATCGAGCGCGGCCTGGGACGAGAGAGACAAGTAGATCCGTCAGCGGGATACGCATCTCGAAGCATTGACATTGACATCCTTTACTTTGACGATTTGATTTTGGAAACAAAAGACTTGACGATCCCCCATCCAAGGTTACATTTGAGGCGCTTCACCTTACTGCCCCTGACGGAGATCGCACCGAACTGGCTGCATCCGGTCTTCCAGATGGATCAGCAAGCCTTATTGGCAAATTGTGAAGATGAAGGAACAACCCTCAAAGATGGCTGAGATCGACTACCAACATATCACCATTGAAGGCAACATTGGCGCTGGGAAGACGAGCTTAGCCAATGCCCTGACGGATGAGCTCGACGCTCGACTGATCCTCGAGAGTTTCGATAACAATCCGTTCTTGGAGCTTTTCTATAAAGATCGAAAGCGCTACGCCTTCCAAGTGGAAATGTTCTTCTTGGCCGAACGCTACCACCAGCTTTCAAAGAATCTTTTAGGAGATATCTTCCAACGCTACACCGTGAGCGACTACCTCTTTGCAAAGAGTGCCATCTTCAGCGGGATAAACCTGGATGGTGCAGAGCATGAGCTTTTCTTGAACCTTTACCGCATCATGGAGCGCTTCATGCCCCGACCAGACATTTTGATTTACCTACATCTGCCGATCGATATCATCGGTGCGCAGATCAAGAAACGCGGACGCAGCTACGAGCAAGATATTCCGACGGCATACCTCGCTGAAGTAGAAGCTGGATACATGAGCTATTTGAAGGAAGAACAACGCTTCCCGGTGGTGATCGTAGAAGAGCAGCATTTTATCGATCGACAACTCAGCAGCACATTGAAGACCGTACGAACGATTCTGGAGCGGGAATGGCCCAATGGAGTAAGCTATTACGCCGGAAAAAACTGACCGATAGGAATCCGCTGTATCGTCGTGCTGTTCGATAAATTAATTAATATTGCACCCTCCTTTATAACGGAGTTTAAGATTAATCGAAAACCAATAGAAATGAGATCAACCTACTCTAAACTGGCCTTTGTGGGCATCATCGCTCTTGTAGCAGCCGGATGTAATCCGCTCAAGAAGATGAATAAAAAGCACGGCTTGGTGAAGTACACCCTCTCACCTGACCCGCTTGAACTACACGCGGATTCTGTTGAAATGAGCGTTAGCGGTCGTTATCCTGAGAAGTATTTCCACAAGAAAGCAGTAGCGAATGTGAAGCCAGTCATGGTAGACATGGATGGCAACACCGTTAAAGAATTTGAAGTGATTCGTTTGATCGGCGAGGCTGCTGAGGGCGAAGGAACAAAGATCATGAAGGCTGGAGGAAGCTTCAGTTACTCAAAGAAGGTTCCTTACGAAGCTTCTATGCGCAACGTAACCCTTGAGCTTCAAGTGAGCGCTGGCTTCAAGACCAAAACGATGTCATTTGATGCTGTGCCAATCGGTCACGGAACAGTTACTACCCCACTATGGGTTCAGAGTGATGAGATGCCAATCCTTGGCAAAGACAAGTTCACAAAGGTTTCTCCACGAAGCATCGACGCTGAGATCAACTATGATATTCAGTCGAGCTACGTGAAGCCAACGGAATTGCGTCAAGACGATATCAAGGCCGTTGAAGCCTTCTTGGAAAAAGGTATCGAGAACGAGTACACTTGGAAGAGCGTTGAGATTACCTCTTACGCATCTCCGGATGGTGAGACTGACTTGAACGCCAACCTTGCTGATGATCGTGCGAATACTGCAGCAAGCGCTATCAAGCGTCTGTTCAGCCGAGCTAAGATCGATGCTGGTAAGGAAGATGCTCTTTACAACAAGTCGCCTAAAGGTGAAGACTGGATGGGCTTCAAGGAGAAGATGGAAGCATCCAACATCGAAGACAAGGAGATGATCCTTCGCATCTTGAAGATGTACAGTGACGATAAGAAGCGTGAAGAAGAGATCAAGAACTTGGCTGCTACCTACACGGTGATCGCTGAAGAGATCCTTCCTCCATTGCGTCGTTCTGTAATCACTATCAACGCTGAAGAAGAAGCGAAGACACCAGAAGAGTTGAAGCAGATCGTGAAAGAGAATCCAGCTGAATTGACCGCTGAAGAGATCCTTTACACCGCTACACTTTACAACGACTTGAACGAGAAGTTAGAAGTTTACAAGGCTTGTGTGTCTGCTCATCCAAATGATTGGAGAGGTCATAACAACATCGGCTACATCTACGTGATGCAGAACAAGGTGTCTGAAGCAAAAGCTCAATTCGAGAAAGCGAATGGCGTAGCTGCAAACGAAAAAGTGGTGATGAACAACATGGGCGTTGTAAGCCGTTTGATGGGTGATGAAGACGCTGCCATGGAGTACTACGACAAGGCAAAAGGCGCTGGTGCTGAAGTAAACTACAACATCGGAATCTTGAACATCATGGATGCCAAGTACGATGATGCCGTGAGCAACATGGGCAACTACAACACCTTCAATGCTGCATTGGCGAAGTTGTTGAACGGTTCTAACGATGACGCATTGAACACCCTCGAAGCTTCTGATGCGAAAGCTACCGCTGAAGGTTACTACCTGAAGGCAGTTATGGGAGCACGCATGGCGAACGAGGAAATGGTGACCCAGAATTTGAAAGCTGCGATCGACAAGGATCCATCATTGAAAGCTAAGGCTAAAGGTGATGCTGAATTCTTGAACTACCGAGAGAACAGCAACTTCACTTCACTGGTGAACTAAGAACTAAATTGGTTTTCAAAAAGAGGGGGTGCCGTTGGCATCCCCTTTTTTATTTCCGCATTCTCAATCTCACCGTATCTTGGGCGTATTATCTTCTATATTTGTCTCGAAACAACAGCGAACTATGCACAAAGTAATTACCCTCTTTTCGGCCCTTGCATTGGTTGTACTCGTATCTTCTTGCGAACAGTGTTCAACCTGCACATCCGTATCAGATGACCCACAAACCTTTGGTGAGACCCTCACCGATGAAGTTTGCGGTACCGGACGTGATTACGATGACCAGATCGAGATCTACGAGCGTTCTGGTTGGGAGTGCACTGAAAATTGATCCTCGCTTGTTAGGAGCTTGAAAGCTCTAATCCCTTATACAATTCCCACAAGACTACTCCAGCGGCTACCGTAACGTTGAGGCTGTGCTTTGTACCGCTTTGAGGTATTTCTACCACAGCATCCGACCGGTCGATCAAGCTTTGCTGCACCCCTTGTACCTCGTTGCCAAGCACTACAACGAAGACCGTATCCTCATTGTGATCGATCGTCCCCAATACGTGCTGCGGAGCTACGGAAAGCTCCGCCTGTTCCACACAGATCAGCTTCACATCTTTTCCTCCGTCGCTCGCTGCTGCCAAGGCCAGGTTCGTCGATTCAAAGTAACGCCAAGCGACACTTTCTGTAGCCCCCAAAGCTGTGCGCTGAATATCCCGATGCGGTGGTCGACCTGTTATGCCACAAAGCATAAGCTCTTGCACATTGAATCCGTCGCACGTCCGGAAAATGGAACCCACATTAGACAGGCTTCTGATGTCATCCAGCACCACGATCACAGGTATCTTCTGTTGCGCTTTGAAGCGTTGGATATCAGGCCGCTGAAGGGCGTCGCCAAGGAGTTTCTTGTTCATAACTCTTAATAAAGTGGGGGGCTAAATGTAAAGCACTCAAGGGAGGCTTTCTAATTTTATGGGTTCTAAGATGGCCACAAAAGCGAAGAAAGATCCAAAGGAAACCCCCTTGATGAAGCAGTACTATGCCATCAAGGCGAAGCACCCCAATGCGTTGTTGCTGTTTCGCGTAGGAGACTTCTACGAAACCTTCGGCGAAGACGCCATCCGCACCTCTAAGATCTTGGGTATTGTACTCACCCAGCGCAAGAACGGCGCCGCCGCCAGCATTGAATTAGCGGGATTCCCTCATCACAGTTTAGATGCCTACTTGCCCAAATTGGTGCGCGCCGGTGAACGCGTTGCCATTTGTGATCAGCTGGAAGATCCAAAGCAAACCAAGACAATCGTCAACCGGGGTGTTACTGAGCTGGTAACCCCTGGTGTGAGTTTCAGTCAGCAGTTACTCGATAGCCGGGAGAACAACTTCCTTGCCGCCATTCACGTAGATGCGAAGCAATGGGGAGTAGCCTTCTTGGACGTTTCTACGGGAGAATTCTATGTAGCCGAAGGCAACCCCTACTACATTGAGAAATTGATCAGCAGTTTTGGTCCGAATGAGGTTGTTTTCGAACGCAATAAGAAAGACCGCTATTATGAAGTATTCGGCAATAAATACCACACCTATCATCTAGAAGATTGGGTCTTTCAGCACGAATATGGCTACGAAAAACTCACCCGTCAGTTCGCTACACACTCTCTGAAAGGCTTCGGTATCGAAGACCAGACCTCGGCAACGATAGCAGCAGGAGCGGCATTGCACTACCTTGGAGAAACCCAGCATGACCGGGTGCAGCACATCGCTCAGCTTTCGCGCATTGATGGCAAGCAGCACGTGTGGTTGGATCGGTTCACCCAGCGCAACTTGGAATTGTTCTACTCGAACAATGATCACGGGAAATCGCTGTTGGATGTGATCAATCAATGCACCACCGCCATGGGCTCTCGCCAACTGAAGCAGTGGTTGGCCTTCCCACTCAACACGGTTGGAGAGGTAAATGAGCGCTTGGGTTACGTAGATCTCTTCTACCACGAGTCTGATCTCCGAGAATCCATGTTGGATCAACTGAAATCCATCGGCGACCTCGAGCGGATGACCTCTCGCCTAGCCATTGGAAAACTGGGTCCGAAGGAAGCACAACAGCTTGGAAGGTCCTTAGAAGCAACTGCGCCTTTGATCGAAGCCCTGAAGCAGTTCAAGAAAGGAGAGGAATTGGCTGCATCGTTTGCCGATTGCAGTGCTGTGGTGAAATCCATAAGCAAGCACTTGCAAGAAGATGCGCCGGCTTTGGTGAGCAAGGGCAATGTGATCGCCAATGGCTTGAACGATGAATTGGATGACCTTCGCGTGCTCGCATATTCCGGGAAAGATCACTTGATCACGATCCAGGAACGTGAGAGCGAAGCCACTGGAATTCCATCGCTGAAAATTGGCTTCAACAATGTCTTTGGCTATTACCTGGAAGTAACCAACGCCCACAAGGAAAAGGTGCCAGAAGCCTGGACGCGGAAGCAGACCTTGACCAATGCCGAGCGCTACATCACGGAAGAACTAAAGACCTACGAAGAAAAGATCCTCGGTGCCGAAGAAAAGATCATGGCACTGGAGCAAAAGCTCTACGATCAATTCCTCGACCAACTCGCGCAGCACATATCCGCGATCCAAAAGACTGCCAAGGCCATTGCTCATGTAGATTGCTACGTTGGGTTCGCACGTACCGCGATAAGCTTCAACTATGCCCGTCCAGAGGTCAATGACAGCACCTGCATCGATATCAAAGCTGGCCGTCACCCCGTGATCGAGCGAGAAATGCCGCTCGGCGAAAGCTATATACCCAACGATGTCTTCCTTGATAAGGAGTCGCAGCAGATCATCATGCTCACCGGTCCGAACATGGCAGGTAAAAGTGCCTTGCTGCGTCAAACGGCATTGATCTGTTTGATGGCGCAAATCGGTTCCTATGTGCCTGCTGACCAAGCCAAGTTGGGCATCATAGACAAGCTGTTCACCCGTGTTGGCGCTAGTGACAACATCTCCCAAGGTGAATCCACCTTCATGGTAGAGATGAATGAAACGGCCAGCATCCTGAACAACCTCTCTAACCGCAGCTTGATTCTTTTGGATGAGATCGGACGGGGTACCAGTACCTATGATGGTATTTCCATCGCGTGGTCCATTGCTGAGTACTTGCACGCGCACCCAGGGAAGCCTTTGACTTTGTTTGCCACACATTACCATGAGCTGAATGAGATGGCAGACCAATGCGAGCGGATCAAGAACTTCACCATTGCCATCAAAGAAGCAAAGGACAAGATTATCTTCTTGCGCAAATTGATCCCAGGTGGCAGCGAGCACAGCTTTGGCATTCACGTGGCCAAGATGGCGGGTATGCCAGAAGCCCTGATCAAACGTGCCGACCGCATCCTAAAAGAGCTTGAAAAGTCTGAACGCAGTGAGATCGCCAAAGAACACCTCGACAACGTGAAGGACGACATGCAGTTAAGCTTCTTCCAATTGGATGATCCCGTTCTATCTCAGATCCGAGATGAGATCGCCAACATTGACATCAATGCACTCACACCCGTTGAAGCACTCTTCAAGCTGAACGAGATCAAGAAGCTCACCGGAAAGGGCTGATCAAATTTTCCACCCTTTACTTTGTGGTTGTAACGGATAAAGATTTATTTTTGCCGTCCTTTTGCGAGAGTAGCTCAGCTGGTAGAGCACGACCTTGCCAAGGTCGGGGTCGCGGGTTCGAATCCCGTCTCTCGCTCAAATCCCTGAAAGCCTCCCATTAGGGAGGTTTTTTTTTTGGATAAAGACAGGTGCCAAACCTAGAAGTTGGGGCAACCCACTTCATGGCCAGCGATCTTCGGATCGCTGTGTAGCCCGGGTGGTGGAACTGGTAGACACGCAGGACTTAAAATCCTGTGGACATTGCGTCCGTGCGGGTTCGATTCCCGCCCCGGGTACTAAAAAGAGAGTGAGTGCGAAGAGCGAGAGCGATGAGTACCACTCTCTTTTTCTCTTCGCTCTCACTCTCATTCTCACTCTTTTTCCTCGTTCACTTCTCTCTCCCGAAAACTATCGGGACTCACTCTTGAATTGCTGCCACGCTGAGTTCTCCAAGCCGCCCGCATTTTGGAGTCAAGTTCATGTTAGCGCCTCCGATCAAACACGCCTATCAACGCCGCACATCCCGACGCATATCTGTGTGTGTGGACGTTCATCGTAGCAATGCGTTTAGGGTCGAGGTCAAGCCCCCCTTACCATCCAACACCCC
>CAJXNO010000059.1 GCA_913057205.1 uncultured Flavobacteriales bacterium | reverse complement strand
CAGGAAAGCGGGGGTGCAGTGAATTGGTGGTTCAACCGCTTTGAGAAAGGATTGAAGAAAACCAAAGATGACGTGATGCTTCGCATGACCGATCACATCGCCGAGCTTATCCGGTCTGAAGCATGCAAACCAGAAGACATCTGCTGTCTATTCCGTTCAAGAGCGGATGCTGCGATGTGTTCATCTCATTTGATCTCCATGGGATTCAGGGTAATCAGTGAAGAAAGCTTGATGCTGCAGAGCAATCCTGGAGTTCAACTCATCATCACTTCGCTTAGAGCGATGAGAGAGCCAAATGATCCTTTTTTGATACAAACCTGGTTAGCGCGCTTTCACCATTGGACGGGAATCGACAGCTACCATGAATGGGCTAAAAAGGTGAAAACGGAAAAGTGGAACCTGCACCAGCTCATTGATAATATCGCTCCAAACCTACCACGCACGGTTCAGAATAACGCATTCGCAGCATGCTTTGGACTCATCAAAGGGTTCAATATGCCATTGGATGATCCTTTCATCCGGCGGTTATTGGATTTCGCCTTGGCGTTCGAACAACAAAACGGCTTCTTGAACACCACCTTTTTGGATCATTGGAGCTTACATCAAGAGGGCTTGAGCATTCAACTGCCAAAAGGTGAGGCTGCGATCCGTGTAATGACTATTCATAAATCAAAGGGACTAGAGTTTCCAGTTACCATGGTGTTCTTGCCCAGCTTCGGCAAGTCTAGGAATACCCATGAGAACCTCTGGGTTCAGGTTTCAGAGCCTGCAAACTATGGTGTTGCGCTGCTGAAAACAGCAGACCTAAAGCAGAGCCTGTATCATCACTTGTATGAAGAAGAAGATGAAAAGTCATGGCTTGATTTCATAAACCTAGCCTATGTGGCTTTCACCCGCGCAGAGCAACAGTTAGAGATTTTCTCCAATGAAGCGTCTCCCAGCTCAAATAAGCTAGGATTTTTAAAGGAATGGCCTGAGTGGGATGAGGAACGCTATGCGCTCTGTTTCAATTGACTTTCTTCCCACTTCCCAAATCGTTCTTCCAAGAACTTAAAACGGAAGCGGAAGATCTCTTCGAGTTTTTTCTTGACAAAAAGCCAATGCGCTATCCTTCCCAATGGACCAAGAGGCAGCGCATAGTCAACAACGTCTGTTGCTAGTACACCACCTGGAATCTCCTCAAAGAAATGCTTGTGGTGCCAAAGCGCATACGGACCAAAACGCTGTTCATCAACAAAGTACACCCCCTCCTCCACATGTTTGATCTCGGTTGTCCAACGCATGGGAATACCTGCGATCGGAGTAACAATGTAATTGATGATCTGTCCGGAATACATCTTTTGACCTTCCATATCGGTCAGGATCTTGAACTTGAGGTCATCTGGTGTGATCTCTTGGAGGTTCTTTGGAGTCGAAAAGAACGCCCATGCTTCCTCCATGGTGATTGGAAGCTTTTGTGTTTTGGATAAACGATATACTTTCATCCCTCATTAAACGTACAAGCCCCAATGAGGTTCTCGAAGGATAAAGAAATCAGCTTCCAACGGTTACAAGATTGCAGCGCTGAACAATGGCATCAGATCCTCAGACTGCGCAGTGATGTCTTTGTAGTGGAGCAGGAGTGCATCTATCCAGACCCAGATGAGGAAGACAAAACGGCCATTCATTTGAGCCTTGTTGAAGCTGGAGAACTCAGAGCCTACGCTCGACTCTATGAAAAAGAGCATCTACACCTCGGGCGGATCATCGTTGCAGCGCCTCATCGCAAAAGAGGCCTGAGTTCAATTTTGATGAAGGCTTGTATGGAATATTGGCAAGAAAGCTCATTCGGAACCATTGAACTTTCTGCTCAGGTTTATCTCAGCGACTACTATCATTCATTCGGTTTTGAGGTGAACGGACGCATGTATTTGGAAGACGGCATACCCCATTTACGGATGTTGAAGCACAAGGATTCTTGATAAACCTATGAATAACCCGTTGAGAACCCTTGCATAAGTAATCGATCTCGCATTTATCCAAGCTTTGTTAAAAGGACGATCCCGGGTGGACTTCGTTTATAAAAACAAGTGAATTCAATGGGCCTTGGGATAAGCGAATGGTACATTTGAAACATGGAAGAGACGAAACCCAATAAACGGAAAAAGGATTCTGATTTAAGCGTTGTGCGAAACGTGGTAAGTGGCCCGGAATACGGAAAGTTACCCCCACAAGCTGTTGATTTAGAGGAAGCCGTGTTGGGAGCCCTGATGCTGGACAAAGAGGCGTTGACCGATGTGATCGATATCCTGAAAAAGGAAAGTTTCTACAAGGAGGATCACCAGTTGATCTACGCTTCCATCTTAGACCTCTTCGAGAAATCCGAACCGATCGACATCCTTACCGTAACCCAAGAATTGAAAAAGAACGGCGACCTCGAACAGGTAGGTGGTGCGTTCTACATTTCAAAGTTGACCAATCGGGTGGCATCCAGTGCTAACGTTGAATACCACGCTCGGATCATCGCACAGAAACACATACAACGTGAGCTTATTAAGATCTCGAGTGATACCATCAAGAAGTCGTACGATGAGACCATCGATGTCTTTGACCTGCTGGATGATGCCGAGGCGAAGCTCTTTGAGGTAGCAGAAGGAAACATCCGAAAGAGCTACGAAGACATGAGCAAGCTCCTCCACAAGGCGGTGAAGCAGTTGGAAGAGATCTCTAAAAAAGATGGAACCAGCGGTGTACCTACAGGCTTCCGTGACCTGGATCGCGTTACCGGAGGCTTTCAGCCGTCAGACATGGTTGTACTGGCTGCTCGTCCGGGTATGGGTAAGACGGCCTTTGTACTTTCTATGGCACGCAATGCTGCAGTAGACTATAAAAAAGGTGTGGCCATCTTCTCGCTCGAGATGTCATCGCTACAGCTGGTCAACCGGCTCATCGCGAGCGAAACCGAGATCTCTGGCGAAAAGCTTAAAAAAGGTACGCTCGAGCCCTATGAGTGGGAACAGTTGAATGCACGCATCGGGAAACTGACCAATGCGCCGATCTTCATCAACGATACCCCTGGGCTATCCGTCTTTGAACTAAGGGCACAGTGCCGTCGTTTAAAAGCTGAAAAAGACATTCAGATGGTGATCATCGACTACCTGCAGTTGATGAGCGGTTCTGGTGACTCTAAAGGAAACCGGGAACAGGAAATCAGTACCATCTCCAGGGCAATAAAAGGGATCGCAAAGGAGTTGAACATTCCGGTGATCGCATTGAGCCAGTTGAGTCGGGCCGTGGAAACCCGCGGCGGAGATAAGCGTCCGCAGCTCAGCGACCTTCGTGAATCCGGGGCGATTGAGCAGGATGCTGATATGGTAATGTTCATCTACCGTCCTGAATACTACAACATCCTCAATGATGAAGATGGAAACAGTACACAGGGATTAGGTGAATTGATCATCGCTAAGCACCGAAATGGTTCTACCGAAGACGTGCGCATCAAGTTTGAAAGCCACTTGGCGAAGTTCTCGAATTGGGAAGCCAATAACTTCAGCCTCGGCAACGAAGACCAAGTGAACGTAGATGACCAATATGGAAGACAGATCATACAATCAAAGAATTGGGACAACAGCGAGGGGCAAGCGGATGACGAACCTCCTTTCTAGCATACTGACCGTTTGCTTTCTTCTCGTGCATCTTGGGGGTGTGGCTCGTCACCTGCTGATTCCAATGGATGAAGCACAAACCAACCACCTCAAAGCTTATGGTGTAGCCTACTGGACCTTGGAACGGGAAGTGGAGGTGCAATGGCTGCTGAACTACCGGGGTGGCAGCTTCTTGATCGAGCACTATCCAGAAATTGAGAAAGAATTGGTGATCCGTGGGGTACGGTTCAAGGTCATCCCAGACGCGCAAGCCACCGCGATCTTACTAGAGATTTCCAATCCTGAAGTGAATCAAGATGCGATCAAGCTGGAGACAGCGCCGAAGATCGCAGTGTATTCTCCAAAGAGTGCTCAACCTTGGGATGATGCCGTGACCTTGGTCTTGACCTATGCTGAGATTCCCTATGATGTGATCTATGATGACGAAATCATCAACGGTAAGCTTCACCTGTATGATTGGCTCCACTTACACCATGAGGATTTTACGGGGCAATATGGTAAGTTCTATGGCAGCTATCGAAACCATAAGTGGTATCAAGATCAAGTGAAGGAATTCGAAGAGACGGCCGAACGGCTCGGTTTCTCCAAAGTTTCTGAACTGAAGCTTGGTGTGGCTCTGCGGATAAAGGAATATACCTCTGGAGGAGGATTCATGTTCTCGATGTGTTCCGGAACGGATTCCTACGACATTGCACTGGCTGCCGAGCACGTAGACATCTGTGAGGAAATGTTCGACGGCGACCCTGCTGATCCAGCTGCACAGAGTAAACTTGAATTCGATCGGTCGTTTGCCTTTGAAGATTATAGTTTGAGCAGAAGTCCGTTGGAGTATGAATTCTCAGACATCGATGGCACCCGCTTACATAGCCGGATTTCTCCTACAGAAGATTTCTTCACCCTATTTGAATTCTCTGCTAAATGGGACCCTGTACCAACGATGCTGTGTCAGAACCACCAAGAGATCGTGAAAGGTTTCATGGGACAAACCACCTCGTATCGCAAAGACTTCATCAAACCGGATGTACTCGTACTCGGAGAAAACAAGGCACTAGGAGTAGCGAAATACATCCATGGGGATTTTGGTAAAGGGCAGTGGACCTTCTACGGCGGCCATGACCCTGAAGACTACCAGCATTTTGTTGGGGATCCACCTACCGACCTGAACCTACATCCCAATTCTCCGGGATATAGATTGATCCTGAACAACGTGCTCTTCCCAGCTGCCAAGAAGAAAAAACAAAAGACCTAAGCAAGCTTAATTCTTAAAGCGCCATTTGATGTTGAGCATCACAAAGCGTGGCACACTCGGATAACCCGGCGCTACCAGCGGGGAGTTAGACGTAAAGCCATAGTTCGCATTCATGTAGCTCAGGGCGACATCCACGGTCTGGATCCGTGCTGATATCCTAGGATTTACTTGAAGATAATCCTCAAAACGTTGCGTAGACTGCACAAAGAATTGGTCGTACATCGGTACATAACCCCTGGCGATGTAACCTGAGAAGTACCAGCCTTCAACCCCTGCATTCATGTAAATGCGCTCTTTGAACAGTGGAAACCTCAAGGCAAGCTCGGCTTGAGATACCCAATCTGGAAGGCTATACACTTTTGAACGCTCATGGTATTGGTAGCGGCCTGACCAAGCTGCCTGCAGTACTTCTCCTCTATGAGCAATCTTGATGAAAGGAGCGACCAAGGTCAACGGTGCGTTCCGCTGTTGAACATCGAGCCGATCATTGAAATAGGTCCAACCGCTCACCGATGTGAAGGATGCTCCCAACTCCAGTCTAAACCTTTCACTTCGTTGCTCGTAGCTCAATTGTACTTCAAGCCGGGTCATACGATTGAGATCGAGGGAACGTTGTTCAATTTGAGAGCGATAACGCTCAAAGACCAAAGGGGCACGATTCGTTACGGCATTGAGCTTAGCGAGCAGATATCCGCTTTGACTCCGCGTAGAATCTGTATGAAACAGATTGAAACGAAGATGAGATCGAACGGACGCATCGCCCGCATTGAAACCTTGAAATATAGAGTTGATCGTTGTGGTACTGCTCAGGTTCTTACCTGAAAATAGCAACTCACCACCAACGCGATTATTCACGAAATCCGTACGCAGATCATTGCTTTGATAACCGAAAAGGTCTAAGCCAAGCCATCCTGTAAGCTCGAATGACCGGATGGAATCGGGTTTCCAGCTGTATCGCATATAAATCTCATTCTCTGCACGCAGGAGCTGGCTTGAGTCGGCTAGAACGTCAAGATCAACCGTTCTGCCAAAGCTCTCGTAGTACAATGAATCGTCTCCGTTGTTTTCATAGACAAAACGCTCCCTGTTAAAGGTTGGTCTAAGACCAATGCTGAACTGTGAAGTATCGGTCTTAGAGAAAGCGTAGAAGACATCCGCATTGAGGGTAATGGATTGATCTCGAATAAAGGCATTGTTAAACCAAACATCGTTTGCAAGGTCACTGAATCCATCATTTGCGAAACCATACTGCGTACCCGTTAGTCCGCCATTCATTTCACGATCTCTACTGAGAACGCCTCCATTCACCCTGTAGTTCATGCCCTTTTGCTGGGTATATATAACACCTGCTCCGAGGATGGTAGCACGAGAAAAGGAAGAGGTCATCCAACCAGGATAGGAATGGCGGTCTAATACAAAGAAGAACCTTGCCTTTTTCGATAGGGGTCGTTCAAGGTTAGCTTGAAGCCTTTGGTTTGCATTGCCACCTAGGTCGTAGGATATGGTAGAGTACGCGTTTGTATCGATAGCGTCGGTTGCGTGAAAAGATGGTACGTAGATCGGGTTCCCTCTCAGGCTGGATCCGATAAAGTCTTGGCCGCTGATTTGGGTAACATCGTCAGCGATCCAGAACAGGTTGGCGTAGATGTTTCGCACATCCTGCGCTAGGGATAGGTTGTTTGAGACAACCAAGAGACCAATAATGCAAAGGAGACTTTTCAAGGTGGAGAAAACTTGGTCAAAAGAACCAAAAAAAAAGCCTCGTGAAAACACGAGGCTTTTAAAAAACCGGCGACTACATACTCTCCCAGGTGTTACCCTAGTACCATCTGCGTTAGTGGGCTTAACTTCTCTGTTCGGTATGGGAAGAGGTGATCCCCACTGCTATAATCACCGTAAGGTTTTAAATATTATAAAATCTTGAATAATATAGAATGCTAGAAAATCTACGGGTAATTAGTACCGCTCGGCTTTGGCATTTCTACCTTTACACCTGCGGCCTATCAACGTCATCATCTTTAACGACCCTTAAAAGAAGTCTCATCTTGAGGTGAGTTTCGCGCTTAGATGCTTTCAGCGCTTATCTCGTCCGAACATAGCTACCCTGCGGTGCAGCTGGCGCCACAACAGGTACACCAGAGGTTCGTCCCCTTCGGTCCTCTCGTACTAAAAGGAGGTCCTCTCAAACTTCTAACGCCCGCAACAGATAGGGACCGAACTGTCTCGCGACGTTCTGAACCCAGCTCGCGTGCCACTTTAATGGGCGAACAGCCCAACCCTTGGGACCTTCTCCAGCCCCAGGATGTGACGAGCCGACATCGAGGTGCCAAACCTCCCCGTCGATGTGAGCTCTTGGGGGAGATCAGCCTGTTATCCCCGGAGTACCTTTTATCCTTTGAGCGATGGCCCTTCCACGAGGGACCACCGGATCACTATGACCGACTTTCGTCTCTGCTCGACCTGTCGGTCTCGCAGTCAGGCATGCTTATGCCATTGCACTCTCGCAGCCGGTTTCCAACCGG
>CAJXNO010000058.1 GCA_913057205.1 uncultured Flavobacteriales bacterium | reverse complement strand
CAGGAATCACCATCTTAAGCGCCTTAGCTTCGATCTTTACCCAGCGCAAATTCAAGCGATCGGTAGCGATGACCGGGGAGATTACCCTGCGAGGTAAGGTGCTTCCTGTAGGAGGCATCAAAGAGAAGATCCTAGCGGCGAAACGTGCAGGACTCACCGAGATCGTTTTAAGCGAGCAGAACCGAAAGGATGTGAAAGACATCGAAGAGGAGTACATCAAGGGCCTTACCTTCCATTTTGTGGAACGTATGATCGATGTATTGGATGTAGCCTTGGAGCGAAGTAAGGTGAAGAACGCCTTGAAAGTAGCTTGATCGAGCGCTTTTTTGGAGCGACGTGAAATATTCCAGCACAATTCACGTACTGCTTTCTCGTTTACCTTTGAAGCGTTGATGAAGCACCTCGTAAGCTTTTTGGTTTTTTCACTCCTTGTCGGCGAACTTTTCGCTCAGACCGGCAACACGGCATTCGGCTTCACCCGTGTTCCAGGTTCGGTGGTTACCTCGGCGCTTGGCGGCAGTCAAGTGGCTACGTACCGCGGTGACCTGCAGCAGCGCATGGATAATCCGGCTTTTGTAGACAGTTCCATGCACCAAAGCGTGAGCATGGGCTACTTGAACTACCTCAGCACCATCAACCAAGCTACTTTGGCGTATGGCCATCAATTTGATAGCGTTGGCTTCGGCTCTGCATATCTACGGTACTTCGATTATGGCACCTTTCAAGAAACCGACGAAGTGGGCAATGAGTTGGGCCAGTTCAAGGTGGTGGATTATGAAATCGGTGTAAGTTTCGGGCGGGCCTACAATGAGCACATCAGCTACGGGGTAACCTTGAAGCAGGTTTTCAGTAACATGTATCAGTATTTTGGTTACGGATTGGGAGTTGACCTCGGTGCGCATTACACCAGCACGTCTGGTAATTTTTCAGCCGGATTGGTTGCCAGAAACCTTGGAATGGAGTTGGTTGACCCTACACGTGGACAGCGTGATCCCTTGCCTTGGGGCGTAGATGTAGCCATCGCGAAGAAGTTTGATAAGGCGCCGTTGATGTTTGGCGTGCAGTACAGCGATCTCTTCAAGTGGGACCTTGCTGCCAATGACTTGGATGCTCAGAACAACACCGTTGAAGACGAGCTTACCGGAGAGGTGCGCAGACCCGTCCTTACCCTCGACAATTTTGCCCGACACTTAAGCGGTTCCGTGGCGTTTGTTCCTTCAGAACGCTTTAACCTGATGTTGGGATACAATTTCAGACGTCGGTTGGAGCTGGCAACCTCTGAACGTCCGGCCTTGGTTGGCTTTTCGTTCGGAGCGAACATCCAATTGAAACGCTTCGGTATCCAGTATGCCATCACCTCCTACCACTTGAGCGGAGCATCCAATCACTTTGGAATCACCACCAACCTCAATGAGTGGTACAGCAGAAGAAAGGCCTCATGAAAAAGTTGAACATCGCCATCGATGGCTATGCAGGGTGCGGCAAGAGTACCCTTGCGAAGGACTTGGCCCGCTCCTTGGGATTCACCTTTGTAGATACCGGGGCCTTGTATCGTGGCATCACTTACGCCGTCTTAGACGCGGAAGTATCGATCGATGCCACTGCCGTTGAAGCCTTCTTGAAACAAGCACAACTACGCCTGGACTTCCATTCAGACGACAATCAGCTGTTGCTGAACGGTAAAGACATCGAGGAAGTGATTCGCACGGATGCACGCATTGCCGATCATGTGAGCCCGGTGGCAGCTATACCTGCCGTTCGTGATTACCTTGATGGCGCACAAAAAGCTTTCGTCCGCCAAGGGGGGATTGTCATGGAAGGTCGTGACATCGGAACCGTAGTGATGCCCGATGCAGATTTGAAGGTGTTCGTAACGGCCTCCATTGAGGAGCGGGTGAACAGAAGGTTCAAACAACTGCAGGACAGTGGTAAAGTCATCACCCGAGAAGAGGTTGCGAAGAACCTGCTCGACCGCGATGCAAAAGACGCTGGACGTGAAGTAGCTCCCTTGCGGAAGGCTGCGGATGCGATTGCCTTAGACACGAGTCAATTTGACCGTGTTCAACAACTCGAAGTATGCCTCGCTTTGGTACGACCCTACTTAGATCCAGCGAGCTACTTCAGGTTTATGTCGTAGGGATTCCTGCGCTTTCCAGTGCCGCTTGCTTGCTCTTCTTTTCCGGGAAGAAAGAAAGCAATCGATCGATCACCGCTTCAACCACGCTGTCTGGGCAAGACGCTCCACTCGTTACTACGATCTTCACTTTGTCCTTTTTCGGAAGGTAACCTTCAGTAGTGCGATGCGCCTTCTCTGCATAGATGAAATGTTCGATGCGTTCATCGCTCTCCAGCGCTGCTGGTCCATTGATGAAGTAGGTGTCGAATTTCGTAGCGCAAAGGTCTGCTAGGTGACTGGTGTTGGAGCTATTGTACCCGCCTACCACGATGGCCAGGTCTGCTTCTTCTTGCAGCAGCTCATAGGTAGACTGCTGGTTGTCGTTGGTCGCATAGCACAAGGTATCGCGGGTGTCTGCAAAGTGGGCTTTGATGTCTTCATCGCCATACTTCTCGATCATCACTTGCTTGAAATACTCCGCAATCTCGTGGGTTTCGCTTGCCAGCATGGTGGTCTGGTTGATCACACCGAGCTTCACGAAATCCTTCTCCACATCAAAACCTTCCGAATAGCGACCCTCGAAATGGGTGTAGAACTGATCGGATGGGGTCTTACCTAAAATGATATCCCCAATCAAGCGTGCTTCTTCTATGTCTCGGATCACCACAGAAGGTGATTCGGATCGACTGTGGGAGAAGGTAGCTTGGGTTTCTTCGTGCTTGAATTTGCCGTGGATGATGATGCTGTAATCTCCTGTTCCCAGCTTTCCTGCCATCTTCCAGACCTTTTCTACGAACGGACAAGTAGTATTGTACGATTCAGTGGTGATGCCTTTTTCCTTCAAGAAGGCCTCGATCTCTAGGGTGGTACCAAAGGCTGGAATGATCACGATGTCGTCAGCGCTGACCTCTTCCCAAGGCGTAAGCTGGTTTCCTTCCGTGTCAAGGATGAACGAGAGTCCACGATCCTGCAGGTCTTGGTTCACCACCGGGTTATGAATCATCTGTGAAAGCATGAAGATGCGTTTACCTGGGTTTTGCTCAATCGCACGATAGGCGATCTCGATGGCGTTCTCCACACCGTAACAGAATCCGAAATGTCGACCGAGGATGATTTCTACGGAGCCAAAATCGACCTTGGTGGGACGAAAATCCTTCTTACGAGGGTCTTCCTGCTTTCTCAGGTTCTTGATTGGGCCGATGAATGAACTGCGGTAGAAGGTGGGGATATCGAATTGCTTCATGCTTTGATGGTCGTGTTGATGGTCCACTAACAAATATTCGACTACGAAGTTCTGCAAAGTTTGATTGGATAGAAAATTTCCATTTCTTTGATAGGTACTAAACCACGAGAACATGAGATTTCTTCACGGAAAGATGAAAGTGAACAAAGGGGGTAAGATCAATGTGACCTTCTCTAAACGGACCCGCGTATTGATCATGACGGACCGGGAGTTCAAGAAGTATCGCGAGAACATTTCCTTCACGTATTATGGTGGACACAAAGAGTCGCCTTACGAATTCAATGTACCCAAGACGGATGTTTGGCATGTAGTTGTAGAGAAGGGAAGCTACAACAACCCAGAGCCGATCACCGCATCCTTTTCAGCCACCCACGCCAACAAGTCTACCCACCATCACCCAAGGTCATTGGCCACCTCTTTAGGTGAAGCAGATGCACAATTGGATGAGCAGGAAGAAGAAGCCACCGTGGAAGAAGATGAGGAGAACAAGGAGGATTAGAACATAATTCTGCTCAAAACGAATAAACATTCAAAGTCGAAGAGTATTCTTCGGCTTTTTTTATGCTTTTCAACAATTGCAGTCGAGATATTAACCCCAACCAAAACCTGCCTTTCAGAAGAAGTGATGGTTATGTAAGTTTCCGTCAGTTCTTCAATCGAAGCGTTTGTTTCGTCTGGTAGCTTAACATAGTTCGACCCATTGGCAAGTATCGTTGCATCGAGATCGGACCGCAAACTGCGAGCAGTGTTTTTAAACTAAACCAGCGGATGATCGGAATGCAATGTCTTCCTTAAACCTTAAAAAGAGGTATCATCAGGCCGAACAAACGATTTTTTGCCCCGAGTATTCGGGGCTTTTTTTTGCGCTCAGCTCCCGATAGCTAACGGGATAGCTATCAGCTGTCAGCTATCAGCAGTCAGGGGAGTCTCAAGTCTTAAATCACAAGGCCTAGAGGGGCTAGGTGCTAGGAGCTAGGGGCTAGGCGAAATCGTTAGCTGTCAGTTCGAGTATTGTTCCGCTGAAAGCGGAACGATGTATCGAGAACGACAGGACCCTAGTAGTGAATAGAATGCAGTCTCAATGATTCCGCTGCCGCGCCTCGAGACGTTCTCCACCTTTAGGCGGAGAACCCTCAGCATGACAGCTACAGGAAAGGATCTAGGAGCTAGAATCGTCCAAGTTAGCGGCGTGTTTTGGTTCCTATTACCTTGTACCTAATACCTAATACCTAATACCCAATACCAATTCCTAATACTGCTTCAAAATGCCAACAGTCAACAGCCAAGAGCCAATAGCCAGCCGCTAGCAGCCAGAAGCCAGCAGCCAAACCCCATTCCCCCGAACATAAAAAAAGGGACCGAAGTCCCTCCTAATACTTTCTATGTGTATACAACAATCAATACTGATCATTCACCTGTGCGAGCGTTGGGAACTTGGTGGTGATGTCGCCGGCTTTTCTCACCCATTTGAGGAACTTCCCATTTCCTCGGCAAGCATAGGCATGTAGTGTGTCGTTCTGACGCATGTCTAGGCGGTAGAAGCATTGCCACCTGCCATTATCGTGCTGAACACATGACATGAGGTCAACTTGTTCATCGCATTTGTTCACAAGGTGAACGGTGTATTTCAACTCGCTGAAGTCATAGTCCAAACAGGTGCTTCCCCATTCAGAATCCACTTTTGAAACACAGCTGTTCCAATCTTAATTATCGAATGCTGCATTGACGTATTCTACACTTACTTCTTCTATAGGGCTGGAGGTAAACGCAAAGGTGATGCCTGACAAAACCAATAAAATCACTCCTAAATACAAGGTCCGTTTCATATCGCTCTTTTCGCTACTTAACATTGGTTGTTCTTCAAAATGATCTTAGCTTCTTCATTTCCTAATCGCTTCGATCGCTTCCAATCCTTACATGCACCATCATGATTGCCTAGTCCTTTCTTCGCCCAGCCTCTATTATTGTAAGCTTCTGAATTATTAGGTTCTAAGGAAAGCACTTTCTCAAAATCTTGTATGGCAGCATCATATTGTTCTAGCTTGTTGTAAGCGCTGCCTCGGCTAAGATAAGCCAAAACTAGGTTCGGATTCAAGTCAATGATCTTCGAGTAGTCTGCAACAGCTCCCTCATAGTTCTTCATAGCAGAAAGGGCAAATGCACGTTTCAAATAGGCATCCAGCAATTCGGGATTCATGGAAATAGCCGCATCAAAATGCTCCACAGCAAGTTCATACTTGCCTTGCTGACTGAGTCGGAACCCTTTCTCAACCTCTGACGTAGCGTCCTGCCCGGAGCAGACAGATCCGGTTAGGAATAGAAGCGTAAAAACTAGGAAATGCAGTGGTTTCATCGGTGCAAAGATTACTCAAAAGGTTCGGTCCGCTCAACATCGTCCATGATGTAGAGCTTTATGAGGTGTTTCATTGCCTCTACCAAGCCTTCGCATCCATCTGTGCATGTGGTCGTAAGGTTAGAACGATCGTAAAGAATCTTACTGTTGCGCTTGATGATGTCTCGTTCAATGCACTTTCCAGCTTTCTCATAGCACGATACGATCACCGCCTCTTCACTATCAGAATAATAGATACCTTCTTCAAAATCGATACTCTCGGGGAAGATATAATCGATGCGAACCGCCTCTCCGTGCGCATAGTACTCTATTCGGAGGTTCTTTTTCTCGTGGAAAATCTGGCAGTTCTTATCCAACTGTTCGTTGATGTACGAAACGGTGTAATCCGCATCGTATTCCTGTGCCTGAATGGCTTGAATTGGCAAGAGAAGAGAGAGCACTGGTAGGGTTCGAAACATGATTGATTTCATTTCGTATATCATTTGCGTAGTTTGAAGTCTGTAATACAATCGAGCTTATACTTTTGCGCCTGAATCATATAAAAAAAGATTGTCGAAGTTATTATTCCATCCTGAGCCCCTTCGCACATATTAAACGAATCGTTAACATCTTCGATTGGATAGGTCTAAAACATCTCGTATTAGCGGTGTTTCTATTCGGAGCAGCTTCGTCATTTGCGCAAGGGGATAAGTTTATCATTGAAGGACGCCTCAAAGTGGACGGTGGCTCCGTTTCAGACGCGAAGATCATCGTTGAGCGCGATGGCCGACAGGTAAAGTCCATCGAAGGCGAATCTAGGTTTGAGATCCAACTCGATTTTCAGTCGATCTACATCATCTCTTTTGTGAAGGAAGGTTTCGTAACCAAGCGCTTGCGGTTTGATACCAATGTTCCAAAAGATCGCATTGAGTATGGCTTTGAACCCTTTGGCTTTCAAGTGGAGATCTTCGAACAGTACGATGATGTGAACATGGTGGTCTTCAACCAACCTGTGGGTAAGATTTCCTACTCGGAGTTGATCGATGAGTTTGACTATGACACGGATTATACCAAGTCCATTCAATCGCAGCTTGATCAAGCACAGGATGAAGTTGTCCAAGCAAAAGAGAAGAAAGAGAAGGAAGCTGCACAAAATGAGAAGAAGATTGAGGAACTGACCGATGTTGCGAGTAGTCAAGCCAAAGATGGTAACTACACCGCTGCGGTGAAGAGTTTGGAAGAAGCGAAGAAACTGACCAAGGATCCAGCCATCCAGAAGCAGATCGATGAATACAAGAAGGCCGAGCAAGAGCAGAAGAAACAACAGCAGTTTGAAGAAGTAGTTAAGGAAGCCGAAGCCGCTATGGCCGCAGGTGATTTGGACGAAGCGAAACGCCTGTTTGAACAGGCCAATAGCTTGATTGGCGGCGATAAAAAGGTGCAGTCGCAGTTGGCTAAAATTGAAGAAGAAAAGGCTGCTGAGGCAAAGCGTTTAGCTGAAGAAGCTGCGGCTAAAGAGGCAGCCGACAAAGCAGAGGCAGAGCGCTTAGCAGCGGAACAGACAAAGCAAGTAGAGGAAGAAGCGAAGCGAGCAGAAGAGGATGGAGCAGCCGCAATAGAACTTGCGCGCAAGAAGGAGGCCTTTGAGGCAGAGAAAGCCACCGCTGAACGACTGCTGAAACAGAACAAGCTGAACGATGCTAGGGTAGCCTATGAACGCGCTTTGAAGTATTTCCCGAATGATGATGAGGTAAAAAAACGAATCGCACAGATCGATGAGCTCAAGCAGAAACTTGCTCAAGAGAAAGAGAAGAACCGAGACGCGGCTGTAGCGATCACAGAGAATAGGGGTAAGGAAACAGAACAACTCGCAAGCATCATTGCGGAGGAGGAAAAGAAATCAAGTGTTCAAGAGATCGCGCCAGGGGATGTGAAAATGGCACAAGCAGTGATGGAGCAGGATGTACGACCAGGTGCCGTGAACTCTTCGCCGGTGATTATTTCAGACGTGAAGGTAGGGGATGCAGCACGACAATCTCGGTCGGCTCAAATGACCGAAGACGAAAAATATGATGGTATCGTGAAACGGTCAGAAGAACAGCAGAAAGAGAAAGCCGAAGACGATGAGCGAGACCGCTTAATGGCAAACTATCGCGACCGCAAGACCATCGAAACGGATTCGGTGGATAATACCTTTGTAACCCGCATCTTTATCAGTAACGGTCGGTTTGTGACTACCTATAAAAAGGTGCAGCACAGTTGGGGTGGTGAGTATTACTTCATCGACGGCCGAGCAACTAACCGGCGGTATTGGGAACATCAAACCCAGTAATCGGAAAAGTTAGGGTCAAAAAAAAGACCCTTATCGGGTCTAATATCTCTTAATTGATTGCGAATCAATTCGATGTTACTTCAT
>CAJXNO010000057.1 GCA_913057205.1 uncultured Flavobacteriales bacterium | reverse complement strand
TGATCAAGCAGTCTTCCTGCGCATCGCGCTGAGCCTTTGCGTAAAGCTTCTTAATCGAGAACAAGGCTTGCACGAGGAAGCCAAGTCCGACTACTACGCCCAACCAATAGACCCATTTCGAGGTGGTCACCACAGGATGCA
Organism: uncultured Flavobacteriales bacterium; assembly: GCA_913057205.1. Taxonomy (GTDB): domain Bacteria; phylum Bacteroidota; class Bacteroidia; order Flavobacteriales_G; family Salibacteraceae; genus SHAN690. Next base: position 9,357 of record CAJXNO010000057.1, on the reverse strand, counting down.
TGACGGCTTGGTTGTTCGCCATCACTTCGATCATGGGAAGTTGAACCGTGATCACGGTTGAGGTCGGCGTCAAGGAAGTTGGTAAGGACACAAAGGGCAATACGGCAGATACCAACAATGCAAACAAGAGGTAGAATCGATTGCCTGTATAAAAGGTCAGTCGCCAAAACACCAACACGTAGAGTAAAAAGAACAAGGTGAAAACGGCATTGATGGTCAATAGGGTGATCATGATGGATCGTTTTTCTGGTTCATGCTTTTCAGGATGTCATCAAGGTCGTCGAGCTTGAGTTCCTTCTTTTTAACGAAGAAGGACACCAATTCCTTGAAGGAACCATTGAAGTAGTTGCTCACAATGTTGTTCGTGGTAAAAGCGCTGTAGGCTTCCTTGCTGATCAATGGATAGTAGCGGTGGGTTCTTCCGAAGGCCTCATGCCCCACAAAACCCTTCTCCTCTAAAATACGCACGATGGTACTCACCGTATTGTAGGCGGGTTTCGGCTCTGGCATCTCTGCCAAGATCTCTTTCACAAAGGCGCGTTCCAACTGCCACAGGTGATGCATCACCTCTTCTTCCGCTCGCGTCAACTCTTTTAGGTTTCCTTCCATGAGGAAAAACGCATAACTATTTTTTTTAGTTATACAACTAAGGCTTTAATCTTACCTGCTTATAAAGACGAAAGATCAAGGCATTTCTTTAGACCTTGGGCTTCATCAACCCCGTCAGCAAGCTCACAAAGCCCACCACAGTCACCGAACTGAGCGGCATTAAGATGGCTGCAAAAACGGGAGTAAGCTCCCCGCGAATCGCAAAGTAGAGCCCTACCACATTGTAGAGCAAGGAGATCACGATGCTCCCTTTCACCACGTTCATGCTCTTCCGGATGTAGCGCAAGAAATCGCCCAGGTGTTTTATTTGATCTGCCTGCAGGATTGCATCGCAAGCTGGTGAGAAACTGAAGACATCGTCCGCTACTGCCATCCCAACGTCTGCCTCCTTCAAAGCGCCTGCATCGTTCAACCCATCGCCCAACATCAAGACCATTTCATCCTTGGCTTTCAACGCCTCGATGTAATTCAGCTTATCCATTGGGCTTTGGTTGAAATGCAGTTCGCTTCCCTCACCAAAGATTTCGGTCATCCGCCCGCGTTCCGAGTCATTATCGCCGCTCAACAAAAACGTTTGATACCGCGTACGCAGATGTGCAATCAAGCTACGGATGCCTTTGCGCACTTCTTTTTCAATCGTGTAATAGCCCTTGTGCTCGTCATTGATCCACACGTGTACAATGGAACTAACACCACTCGCCGTGACTTCATGTATCAACGCTCCCATGCGCGCCGAACCGACGGTGACCTCCTTACCGCCACTATTTGCCTTGATGCCTGCTCCACTAACCTCTTCATATCCCTCTATCCGCGAAGCGGTGACCTCCTTCATCGCATGCTTGATGGCCACACTCAAGGGATGGGTGCTGTTGCTTACCGCTGCCTTTACCAACGCCGCATCTTCCGTGCTCAAAACATCCCCCTGAAAACGCACCCTGGTAAAGCGCGCATTCGTCAGTGTTCCGGTTTTATCAAAGACAACCGTGGTCAGCTTCGCCATCTTCTCCAAGGTCAAGGTGTTCTTCACAAACAAGCCCATCTTGCCCAAGATGCGCGACACGTTGCCCATCGCAAACGGCATGCTCAACGCCAGCGCACACGGACAAGCAATGATCAATACGGCCGTGAAGGCGTTGAACACTTCGCCCAGGTCAAACCACCAACGGATCACCAAGGTCAACATCGCGATCGTTAGGATGGCCGCTGAAAAGAATCGACTCACTTGATCGATCATCCCTGAGAACCGCTTATCATGCTCCTCCTTATCAAAGGCCGACTGGTTCCATAATCCGGTCAGGTAGCTCTGTGAAACTTCTTTCATCACCTCCACCTCAATGGCTCCGCCGGTTTGCCGACCCCCGGCATACAAGAAGGCGCCCTCGGTCTTCTGCACCAGGTCGCTTTCACCGTTCACAAAACTGTAGTCTACCGATCCCATGCCCTTCATGAGGAATGCATCTGCGGGAATCACTTGGTTGTTCAGGATCTTCAAGCGGTCGCCCACTTTGATGTCTTCGATCATGCAGGCTTCCTCCTCCTGACCGTTCAAGCGGGTCACCGCTATCGGGAAGTAAGAACGAAAATCGCGATCAAAGGCCAGTGCTTCGTAGGTGCGCGTTTGGTACCATTTACCCCCCAGCAAGAAGAACACCAACCCCGCGAAGGAGTCAAAATACCCCGCACCGGTGCCGCTGATGATCTCAAAGGCACTGCGTCCAAACAGCACGATGATCCCCAAGGCAATGGGAACGTCGATGGTCAGATAGCCTAAGCGCAGGCTCTTCCATGCGCTCTTCAAGTAATCCGTATCGGAGTAGACCAAGACGGGGATTGCCAACAAGAGGTTCAGGTAACCGAAGAGTTCCTTGAAGGTCTCCAGTGAAGCGTCTTCTAGGGACAAATACTCCGGAAAGCTGAACAACATGATGTTGCCAAAAGCAAAACCCGCCACGCCCAACTTCAACAGGAGTTTCCTGCGCACGGGGTTCTTCTTTTGCTCGGCATTCAGGTCGCGTTGGAGGTCTGGCGGATAGCCAAGGTCTTCCAACAATACCACCAATTCCCGCAGGCTGATCTTGTCGCTGTTGAAGAATACCGTCAATTCCTTTCGGAGGAAGTTCACCTCCGAACGCCGCACGCCGTGGTGAAGTCGCTCCATGCGTTCGAGCAACCAAATGCAGGCCGCGCAGTGCATAGAGGGCAAGTAGAAGGTGATCTTACACTGGTTTCCCTCCTGAAAATCGAGCATCTTGTTCTTCACCTCATCGAGGTCGAGAAAGGCCTTTTCGCTGTGGTCTTGCTTCACGGTCTTTCCAGGCGCCGTGTCTTCGATCTCGTAGTAGCTCACGAGGCCGGTATCGTTCAGCATCGTGTATACGGTCTTGCAACCATGGCAGCAAAAGCTGTGGTCGTCGTGCTGAATGTGCTCATCCATGCAGTCTTCACCACAGTGATAGCAGGTCGCTACATCGTTCTTTTGTTTGGCTTCTGGCATAAAAAAAAGCGAGCCACAAAGGTGACTCGCTCGAAGATCGTACTCAATGACCTAGGTCATGTTTTATCTTGCGCCGACTCAGTGTTTGATGGTCATCTTATTGATGAAGATGCCACTGATGGTTTCTACTTCAACGATGTAGATACCAGGAGCGTAGCTGCTCGTATTGAGTGTAACCATATTCTGCTCCGGTTGACCTACAAAAACCACGTTACCAAGCAGGTCTGCAACGTGCAAATACTGAATGCGGTTCCGGCTTTGAAGCGTAACACTTTCATTGGCTGGGTTAGGAAACAGCTTATAGCCTGATCCATCTACGTTGCCGATACCCGTAAGATCAACCACAAAGGTTCGGGAGGTATCGCAGTTGTTCAGGTCAGTTGCCACAACGGTGTAATCGCCCACCTCCAAATCAGCAATGTCTGCCGTGCTGGCTGTGAATCCGTTCGGGCCTGTCCATGCATAGGTATAATCACCTGCACCACCCGAAACCGTGATGTCGATCGCACCATCACCGCCTACGCTCACACCTTGAACCGCACCAGCGATGGAAAGCGGTGTAGGATCCGTGAGGTCTACGGTCACCTCATAAGTACTGTTGTTTACGTCAGATACGGTGACTACGTATTGCCCGGCACAAAGTCCGCTGGCTGACGCAGTGGTTTGTCCGCCCGGCCAGCTGTAGGTATATGGTGGTGTTCCTCCAACGGCATACAGTGAAGCCGATCCATCACATGCACCATTGCAGCTTGGGTTTCCTTCCGCATCCACAAAAGCCAAAACTTGATCGCCCACCTTATACTCGGCGGAGATGATGTTTCCGTTCTGCGCATCTACAACCGCGCTCAAAACTGGCCAATCCTCACCGTTGGCGATCCAGCGGTAGTTGTGCACGATGGATTGACTATCCGTAAACAATGTCCAGCCCACAAAAGGTGCCTTTAACCAAACACTGTCTTGGTTGAACTCACGGAAGTATTGTCGAAGCACATTGAAGCTTCCACCTGGTGTTTGAATGTTACCATAGGCATCGATGTCGCTTGTGCCGATGAGCTTGCGCTTCAATCGAGCAGAGTCGCAAAAGGCGCCGAAGCCTACCGCGTTGCAATCTACGAGGGTATCGAAGATGGCGGTATCTGCGTAAGAATCATTCATGTTCGCAGGAAACTTGATCTGCGTTGAATTTGGTTCAAAATCTGCCCGTACCGGGAAGCCGAGCCCGAAGCCATCACCCGTGATGCCATCGATGGTGAACTCCGTGGCATTGGATTGAAAGAAGATCGTATCGGTGAGGCGCTCAATCGCGAGGTCGGCATTGGGAAAGAATGATCCGCTCTCGGTGTTGGCGGGATCCTCAAACTTGAGCGTATTGATGTTGCTCAAGGAAAGACTGGTGAAGTCCCACGTTTGCATGCCCGTGCCACCTACGCTTAATCCGGCGGGCGGAAGGTCATCATAACCCACCACAATGCTGTCACCAGCCATGCCATAGTCGGCTTGAGTAACGGTGATCTGAGCGGTGATTGCAAGTGAAAGGAGCAGGGAAAACGCGCTGAGTATGAGTTTTTTCATAAATGTGATTTGTGGTCGTTCGTATCCGTATTGATACCAACAATGATACGAAAATCGAAGGTGAAAGGTTGGCTCGATGGGATGCTTTTACCGTACTTCATTGGCTAACTTTGTGCTATGGAAAGTGTACGACAACAAAAAGTTGCCCGGCTCCTGCAAAAGGAATTGGGTCAACTCTTTCAATCCAGCATCAATCACCTGTGCCAAGGCAACATGGTCTCGATCACCGTGGTTCGAGTCACGCCTGACCTCAGCTTCGCGCGGGTCTACGTGAGCGTTTTTCCTGCCCAGGAGCCTGCCGAAGTGGTGGATCATATCAATGCGCACATCCATGAAGTAACGCATGCGCTCTATCCGCGGATCCGCAATCAGTTCAGAAAGATGCCAGAGGTACGTTTTTACTATGACGACTCCTTGGACTATGCCGAGCGCATCGATGAAATCCTAAAAGACAATCCGTGAATCTGAGTCGGGTCATTGCGCGGCGCTACCTCTTCTCAAAGGGGAACAGAAACGTCATCAACATCATTTCCGGCATCGCTGCTACGGGCGTAGCGATCGGGAGCTTGGCGATGATCATCGTGCTGAGTGCGTTCAATGGACTCGAGGGGCTCGTAGCCGAGCTCTATACCACCGTTGATCCAGACCTTCGGGTGAGTCCGGCCAAGGGCAAGACCTTCGCGCTAGACAGTGCACACGTAGACGATATCGCGAACTGGGAGGAGGTGGAGGCCATTGCGCCAATGTTGGAAGAGACCGTCTTCCTTCAGTTTCGCGATCAGCAGACCATTGTTACCCTGCGGGGAATTCCGCCGGCCTACTTGAGCCATTTAGAGCTGGAGCCTTTTCTGATCGAGGGCCAGCACGAACTCCAAGTTGGGAGTCACCCCCGTGCGCTCATCGGCTATGGCATTGCGGATAACCTCAACCTCTTCATCCGCGATGCTTTTGATGGCATCAAGGTATTTGCCGCTAACCGCGATGCGGTGAAGTCTTTGAATCCGACCAACAAATTCGTCTCCGACCGGGTGATGCCTGCTGGGATCATTGCCTTGAACCCCGAGTTTGATTACAGCTATTGCTACGTTCCCTATGATTTCGCTGCCGATCTTTTGCGGTATGACGGACGTGCATCCCACTTGGAGGTAAGCTTGGTTGCCGGAGCGGATGCGGACGAAGCGAAAGAGCGGCTTCAGGAATTACTTGGGGCCTCCTTTGATGTGAAGACCCGCATTGAATTGAACGATGTGATCTTCAAGACCAACGCCACGGAGAAGTGGGTGACCTTTTTCATCTTGAGCTTCATCTTGATCGTGGCCACCTTCAACCTGATCGGCAGCTTGACGATGCTGATCATCGATAAGAAGAGTGACATTGCCCTGTTGCGATCGGTGGGTCAATCGGCCTCGGATGTACGTAAGATCTTTTTATGGGAGGGCATGTTGATCACAGCCGTGGGAGCTGCGGTGGGATTGGGAATCGGCATTGCTTTGGTGTTGGTGCAGCAATACGTAGGCTTCTTTCCCTTGCAGGGCGGCTTGGTTGAATTCTACCCGGTTGATCTCAAGTGGGGCGACTTGCTTGCGGTGACCTTGGTGGTGGGCAGCATCGGTGCGTTGGCCAGCTACATTCCGGTGCGGGTATTGTTGAATGACAGTCGGCTTCAGACCGTCATCTCTACGTAGTCGGAGGTGATTCCGTCTAAAATGGCGAACAGCGCCTCTGGCTCCAGCTCGGTCACGAGTTGAGTTCTTGTTTCCTTGAAATGAGGAACACCTTTGAAATAGTTGGAATAGTGCCTGCGCATTTCCAGAACCCCCAAACGCTCACCCTTCCAAACGATGGATCGCTGCAGGTGCTCCTTGGCCACGGCAGCACGCTGCTCTATGGTAGGTGCGGGTCGGTGCTCGCCCGTTTTGATGTAGTGCTTCACCTGAGCAAAGAACCAAGGATTACCAATGGCCGCACGACCGATCATCACCCCATCTACACCGTAGCGGTTCTTCATTTCCACCGCCTTCTCCGGGCTATCGATATCGCCATTTCCGAAGACGGGAATTTGTATACGTGGATTGTTCTTCACCTCACCAATCAAAGTCCAGTCCGCTTCGCCCTTGTACATCTGCACGCGGGTTCTACCGTGGATCGAAATGCCTTGGATGCCCACATCTTGCAAGCGTTCAGCCGCTTCCACGATGTATTTGGAGCTTTCGTCCCAGCCCAGGCGCGTCTTGACCGTAACCGGAAGCTTGGTGCTTTCTACAATGGCCTTGGTCAAGCGAACCATTTTCGGAATATCTCGAAGGATCCCTGCTCCAGCATCTTTGCACACCACCTTCTTCACCGGACAGCCATAATTGATGTCGAGCAGATCAGGCTGTGCTTCCTCTACGATCTCTGCAGAACGGCGCATAGAATCCTCATCACCGCCGAAGATCTGGATGCCGATCGGGCGCTCATCGTCATAGATGTCTAACTTCTGCACACTCTTGGCCGCATCACGGATCAAGCCTTCAGAACTAATGAACTCTGTGTACATCATGTCGGCTCCATGACGCTTGCACAAAGCACGGAAGGGCGGATCACTTACATCCTCCATCGGAGCAAGCAACAGCGGAAAATCCCCAAGTTCTATGTTGGCTATCTTCACCATTTTTGCGGGTGCAAAGTTAAATGCAAATCACCAAAACATGCGCGAAGCCCTAAAGACTGCTCATCCACTGATCCAAGTTGGCATCCTCACCCTCTTGGGTTTCGGAGCGATGTTCGTGCTGCTTTCCATTGTTTTTGTGGTGTTGATGCTCCTCGGTCAACCGATGACCGTGCTGAGCGACCCGAGTGCATTGACCGACCCGAAGAGCATGGGAGTGATGACCTTGAAGGTGCTGCAGATCATGCAATCCATTGGCCTATTCTTTGTGCCATACTTGGTATTCAGGCGTGTGATCGGTGGTCCGGCTTATGATATAACTGCGGTAAATGGACGTTGGAGCATGCTGCTCGTTTTCGCTTTCACCATGGTTGCCGCGCTTCCTTTGATCAACTTCTTAGCCGAGTGGAACAGCAACCTCAACCTCCCTTCCTTCCTTTCTGGAGTAGAAGAGTGGATGCGATCTACAGAGCAAGACGCCGAACGCTTGATCAAGACCTTCCTCACGATGGATACCGTTGGTGAACTTCTGTTCAACCTCTTTCTGATCGCCTTTCTTCCAGCGATCTGTGAAGAGGTGTTCTTCCGTGGGATGATGCAGCCTCTGATCTTGCGCAGTGTGAAGAATGCGCACGTGGCCATTTGGGTCACTGCCTTCCTGTTTTCATTCTTTCACATGCAGTTCTTGGGCTTCTTCCCTCGGTTCATCCTTGGAGCGGTACTGGGCTATGCTGCGCACTGGTCGGGCACCTTGATGCTCCCGATGGTTGGGCATTTGCTGAACAATGGCTTGGCCGTATTAGCCACGTGGTACATCGGTATCGATGCCATGCAGCCGAAGGTGGAAACGCTCGGCGCCAATGAGGGCGAAGAAATGATCGTAGTTCTGGCTTCGGCAGTGGTCTTGGCGGGAATGACCAGCCTCTACCTGAGTGGGAAACGCCTACAAAAAAAGGCCGCTACAATGGAATCGTAACGGCCTTCAAATCCAAATTAATATCGGTGATTAATCCAAGCGCTCTCGTGTAGAGTAGTTGATCTTCAATGCTTGGATCTTTCGTAGTTCTTGTTTCACATCGGTAACGATGCCCATCTTAGTCTCCTCGTCTACTTTCAAAGAAACTGTGATTTTACCTTGCACGGCTTCCGGACGATCCGTTCTGCGTGCTACAATGTAATCTTGGATGTCATCTACCGTTGCAAAGTCATCATCGAGCTGGATTTTGGGTACCGTACCATAGAGTTCGGTATTCATCGGCTCTCCGATGTAGATGTAGTCTACCAACGCCTTGTCTTCCAACTTATCGATCTCTGTCGCCTCTGGCTGGTTCAGCTTGATCTTCAGGTCAACCTCACGCATTACGGTGGTTACCATGAAGAAGAAGAGCAACATGAAGACGATGTCTGGCAATGAAGCCGTACTAACCGCTGGTGTTCCTTTGTCGCTATCTTTCTTGAACTTTGACATAATTACCCTCCCACATCTTTAGGTTCTGCTTCTGAGATTCGTTGCGGATAGACATCGCGAATAGCGTCTACCATCAATTTATACTTCTCTGCTCCCTCTTCTGCCTTTGCCATCTCTTCGAGCTGGGTATATGACATGCCAAACTCACGTTGAGCCAATTCATTCCGCAGCTCTGTGTAGGCCGCTGCTAGCTCGTTCTGTACTTGGATGTAGAGGTTGTAAGACGTACCGTTGTCGTTCTGGAGGGAGATTACTTGCTTAGAAACCATTCGGGTTCCAAGAAGGGGGATATCTGTTTCCTTGAACTCAGGTAAATCTTCTGCTCTACGAGGGTTAGCGATGAATTCTTTCGCTGCTTCGCGGAGTTCCGTGATTTCCATCAAATCACCTTCTACCAAGAGCTGATCATTTGCGTTGGCCAGCACCACAAAGACGTTTCGGTCTTTAATGGGGGGAGGATCGGGTTGATCTTCCAAAATGGGAGGTGGCAGCTTACGCGCCAAACCCCAACTTGTGTCCATGGTAGTGGTAACAAGAAAGAAAACCAAGAGCAGGAAGGCGATA
>CAJXNO010000056.1 GCA_913057205.1 uncultured Flavobacteriales bacterium | reverse complement strand
AGGTGAGGCAATTCATAGATGGTAGAAGGCAAGTAATACACATTGTTGCTCCACAGTCCAAGTTGACGCAATTCAGAGAGTTCTCCTATGAGCTCGTGGATGTGGTAGATCTCATTATCTCCAGCATCCAGCTCTCGTAACGATCGCAGGTCGGCAATCGCCGCGGGAATGGAGTCGATCTCATTGGAAGAGATATCGAGCACCTCCAGTGAACTCCAAGGACTGAGATCTTTGGGAAACTCCTTGATCCGGTTATGACTTAAATCCAGGATCTTAAGGTTCTTGAAGGAGGTCAATTCTTGTGGCCATTCCTCCAGTTTATCGCGCTTCAGTTCGAGATGAACTACCTCATCTGGGGCCTTCAACGCAGATTTGAGCGAAGTGAAGACCGGTACCTCTTGCGCATGGATCGCGGACAGAAGGCAAGAAAACAGGATACTAATCCAGAGCGTACGCATCATTTCTATCCTTTTCCATCTGTTTTTTAAGGTCATTTACATCACCGAAACGTTTTTCCGGACGCAAATATTTCTTCAGTTCGATGATCATTCGCTCACCATAGATGTCGCGATCAAAGTTGAACAGGTTTACTTCCATCGTCTTATCCCCTTCTTGTTCGAAGGTTGGATTGAATCCAATGTTCATCATGCCCTTGAAGCGTTCTCCGTGTAAGAGCGCATCCACTGCATACACCCCTTCTTTTGGGATCAGCTTTGTATCATCTTCCACCCAGATGTTGGCTGTTGGAAAACCCAGTCCTTTGCCGCGTTGCTTACCTGGCACCACTTCTCCCGAGAAGCGGTAGCGGTAACCCAGGTAGGTATTCGCTGCATCTACGTCGCCTTCATCCAGCGCCTTTCGAATCTTCGTTGAACTAACATTAACATCGTCTACTTCCTGGGCAGCGATCTCCGTCACCTTGAACCCATAGAGGGGCGCCATCTCGATCAATTGGTGGATATCTCCTTCGCGGTTTCTGCCGAAACGGTGATCGTAACCAATGACCATATGCTTCATCTGAAGCTGCTCGATGAGCAGGTCTCTAACGTAGGCAATGGGGTCGACGCGCGAAAACTCTTTTGAGAACGGATGGATAATCACATCTTGAATGCCAGCGCGTTCAAGCAACTCAAGCTTCTCGTCTAAGGTGGTAAGCAATGCCAATCCATGATGATCCGGAAAAAGCACTTTCCTAGGGTGCGGATGAAAGGTCAACATGGCACTGCGAAGTCCTTCTTCCCCTGCGATCTTGTTCAGTTGACTCAAGATCTTCACATGCCCAACATGCACCCCATCAAAGGTTCCGGTGGTCAAACACGTTGGCCCGATCGCCTCATAACTATCTATACCTCTGAATACTCTCAATTTTATCAACGACTGTTAGCTCGACAAAGCTCTGAATAAAAGCTAATTACAGCTTGTTTCAACGAAAATGATCTTTCTCCTTTCTAAAAATTGAATATAGGGTACTTCGTATAAATGGAAATACATAGATTTGCACCCGTTTTAAGAACGAGTTCTATCAAATCGTAACTATCTAAAATTCAGCATAAATGGCTGTTAAATCAGGACACATCTCACAGGTTATCGGACCTGTGGTAGACGTGCGCTTCGAAACGAAGGGCGAGGAGCTTCCAAACATCCTTGACGCACTTGAAGTAACCAAAACAACCGGAGAGCGTGTGGTGCTCGAATGTCAGCAACACATCGGTGAAGACACCATTCGCGCCATCGCGATGGATTCATCGGAAGGTTTGACCCGAGGCATGGAAGTTCGTGCTACAGGTCAACCGATCACCATGCCAGTTGGAGATCAGATCAAGGGTCGTACGTTCAACGTGATCGGCGGAGCCATTGATGGTATTCAGGAAGTGGATCAAGCCGGCGGACGCCCAATCCACAACGAAGCACCTAAGTTTGAAGACCTTTCCACCTCTACCGAGGTACTTTTCACCGGTATCAAGGTGATCGACTTGATCGAGCCTTATGCGAAGGGTGGTAAGATCGGTTTGTTTGGTGGTGCGGGTGTTGGTAAGACCGTATTGATCCAGGAATTGATCAACAACATCGCGAAGGGTTACGATGGTTACTCTGTTTTCGCTGGTGTTGGAGAACGTACCCGTGAGGGTAATGACTTGCTTCGTGAGATGTTGGAGTCTGGCATCGTTAAGTACGGCGACAACTTCATGAAGTCTATGGAAGAAGGCGGATGGGACCTCAGTAAGGTAGACCCAGAAGCATTGAAAGAATCCAAAGCGACCTTCGTTTTCGGTCAGATGAATGAGCCTCCAGGTGCACGTGCGCGTGTGGCCTTGACCGGTTTGACGGCAGCAGAATATTTCCGTGATGGAGATGAGGAGAGCGGTGGACGCGACATTCTTTTCTTCGTTGACAACATCTTCCGATTTACACAAGCGGGTTCTGAGGTATCTGCACTTCTTGGACGTATGCCATCTGCGGTAGGTTATCAGCCTACGTTGGCATCTGAAATGGGTGCGATGCAGGAACGTATCACCTCTACCAAGCGTGGTTCGATCACCTCGGTTCAGGCGGTTTATGTACCTGCGGATGACTTGACTGACCCTGCTCCAGCAACAACGTTTGCTCACTTGGATGCTACCACGGTATTGAGCCGTAAGATCGCCGAGCTGGGTATCTATCCTGCGGTTGACCCGTTGGATTCTACCTCTCGTATCTTGACTGCCGACATCGTTGGTGATGAGCACTACAACACAGCTCAGCGCGTGAAGGAGATCCTACAGCGCATGAAGGAGCTTCAAGACATCATCGCAATCTTGGGTATGGATGAATTGAGTGAAGAGGATAAGATGGTGGTACACCGCGCACGTCGTGTACAGCGTTTCCTTTCTCAGCCATTCCACGTAGCAGAGCAGTTTACCGGCTTGAGGGGTGTGTTCGTACCAATCGAAGAGACCATCAAAGGCTTCAACATGATCTTGGACGGTGAAGTGGATGAATATCCTGAAGCAGCGTTCAACTTGAAAGGAAGCATTGAAGACGTAATCGAAGCAGGTAAGAAGATGCTTGCTGAAGCAAATGCATAACCATGAAGATTGAAATCCTTTCACCAGACCGTATGATCTTTCAAGGAGAAGCGGAAGCTATTCAGCTTCCTGGCTTAGATGGAAGATTGGGTGTTTTGAACAACCACGCTCCGCTGATCTCTTCTCTTCAGAAAGGTCAGGTAAAGGTTACCACTGGTGGACAAGACAGCTTCTACGACATCAACGGTGGTGTGGTAGAGGTATTCAAGAATAGAGTGATCGTATTGTCTGAATAAGACCTTACGCTCAACAGAATATAAGAAAGGCGCCTCATGGGCGCCTTTTTTTATGTCTTAAACTCGTCTATCGCTAGAAAAGTCCGTGCAACTCTGCATCGATCTTGCGGATGATCTCACCCAGATCTTCTTGGTTATCGATGAAGTTGTTGTTATCCACATCGATGATCAATAGCTTTCCCTTATCATAGGTAGAAATCCACGCCTCATAGCGCTCATTCAGTCGCTTCAAGTAATCCAAGCGGATCGCCTCTTCGTATTCGCGTCCGCGGTTCTGGATCTGGCTCACTAATCTAGGCACACTTGCGCGCAGGTAGATTAGGAGATCCGGCGGCTGCACGAAATTGTCGATCAAATTGAACAGTGAGAAATAAGTCTCAAAATCTCTGGTGGTCATCAACCCCATTGAGTGGAGGTTGGGAGCGAAGATGTAAGCATCCTCGTAGATCGTACGATCTTGGATCACATTCTTCTTGCCTTCACGCACTTCCATGATCTGGTTGAAGCGGTTGTTCAAGTAGTAGATCTGCATGTTGAACGACCATCGTTGCATTTCAGAGTAGAAATCGTTGATGTACGGATTACCGTCTACATCCTCGTAGTGGGTCTCCCAGCCGTAATGTTTTCCGAGCAAGCCGGTAAGCGTGGTCTTTCCAGACCCGATATTTCCAGACACCGCCACGTGCAGGTTACTGCTCTTCTCCTCTAAATTCTTTGCCATCTTGTAGATTGGAGTTTGAGGTTACGAATTAAGACAAACCCATTGAAAATAAAAAGGACTCATTCCTCAGGTTTCAAAATAAGCACAGCGTCATCGCGTGCGATCACCATTCGGTTCTTGCTCACGTCGATCGCATCCTTCGGAAACAACTCTACCTGAACCACCTCTACATCCAAGGTGCGCAACTGTAGCGCCTTCAATACGCCTTCCTGCCGGAAAAAGATCCGCCCGTCTGCCACCATCATCTGTTCAACTCCTTTGATCGGAATGCGCTTCACATAGTTACCGAACACATCAAACACATAGATTCCATGGGCCGGATCGCTCAAGTAGACCATGTTGTCTACTTCGATCAAAGCCGTAGGAAAGAACTCAATACGAAGGATCTGCGCCAAGTTCAACGAGCTTCGTTCCTTCTTGAAGTACTGGTCATAGCGGATGAGCTGAAAGTTGATGGGATCGTACAGCCAAAAGCCGTTGCTGTGGGAGGTTGCGGCCAAGCTGATCTGCTCGTAGTCCTGCCGAAACAAGTTCACCTCTTCCCTCAACTCCCCCAAACGGGAGTCCAGGAAGATCAAACGCATCTGGTCTGGAGAAAAGAGCAGGACCTTCATCGGGTTGGTCACATCCAACTGAATGTCGTTCCCGATCAGCTTGTTGCTGTAGCGCGTCCATTCCTTGCCTCCTTTATCCCACTTCACTACCTCTCCATTGTGGATGCCGTAAACGCTCCCCAATTGATCCACACGAACATGGAGGCTCTTATCTTCAATCTCCTGCACCTTGGTCCACGATTGGGCAACACCCAGCCACGGAACGCAAAACAAGATGATGAGGAGGTGCTTCATGCCTGGTAGAACTTTAAGATGTCGTCCAAGTAGTCGCGTTTATTCGAGAGCCTTGGTACTTTGTTCTGTCCGCCGAGCTTGCCTTTTGCCTTCATCCAATCATAGAACGTTCCTGATGGCAAAGCATGTACAATGGGTTGACGTAGAACTTTATCGTGGTAGCGCTTCGCTTCGTAATCACCGTTTACGCTTTTGAGTGCATTGTCGAGCATCTCAACGAAGTATTCCAGGTCTTCGGGTGCGCGCTCAAACTCGATGAGCCATTCGTGTGCTCCGGTTTCCTTCTCGCTCATGTAAACCGGCGCGGCTGTATATTCCTTCACCAAGGCGCCCGTTTTCTCACAAGCAATGCCAATGGAACGATCGGCATTATCCACGATGAGCTCCTCCCCAAAGGCATTGATGTAGTGCTTGGTTCGTCCACTCACCTTTATGCGGTAAGGGCTGAGTGTGGTAAACTGGATGGTATCACCGATCATGTAGCGCCAAAGTCCGCCGTTTGTGCTGATTACGATTGCATAATTGACGCCCACCTCCACTTCATCCAAGGATAAGGTCTTCGGATGGTCACGCCCCAATTCCTCCATCGGAATGAACTCGTAGAAGATGCCGTAGTCCAGCATCAACAGCAGGTCATCGCGCTTGGTGTCTTCTTGAATACCGAAGAAGCCCTCCGAGGCGTTGTAGGTTTCAGAATAGTTGATCCCGGCACCTCCGATGATCGACTTGAAGCGATCGCGATAGGGTTCAAAGCTTACGCCGCCGTGGACATACCATTCCAGGTTCGGCCAAACTTCTAGCACGTGCTTCTTCCCTGCCTCTTCCAGCACCCGTTCCAAGAGCACCAACATCCAGCTTGGCACTCCCGACATGTTGGTGATGTTCTGTTCTACCGTGATCTTAGCGATCTGATCGATCTTTTCTTCCCATTTGGGGTTGAGCGCTACCTCAGCATCGGGGGTACGATGCAAGTGAGCCCAGAATGGTAAGTTCTTGATGATGATGGCAGATAGATCTCCGTAGTAGCTTTCTTCATTGAGCGGCACAAAATCAGAGCTTCCACCCATCACCAGTCCCCTGCCGGTCATGAGTTTCGACTCAGGGAACTCGTTGTAATAGAGCGACATCAGGTCCTTTCCTCCTTTGTAGTGGCACTCTTCTAATGACTCTTGACTCACCGGGATGAGCTTCGCCTTGGAACTCGTGGTACCGCTCGATTTCGCAAACATCCGGATCTCACTTGACCAAAGCACGTTCTGCTCTCCCTTCACCACTCGCTGGATCATGGGCTCAAGGTCTTCGTAAGTGCTGATTGGAACACGCTCCTTGAAGGTATTGATGTGATCGATGTCTCCGTAGCCGTATCGCTTGCCCCATTCGGTATCCTTCGCGGTGCTGATGAGTCTTTCCAGCCACTCATTTTGCACGTCATGCGGGTATTTCATGAAGAGCTCGATCTGATGGATGCGCTTCTTGATGAACCAGCCGAAAATGGAATTAATGATCGTCATTGCAGTGGGATGGGTGGTTGTCGACGAAGGTAAGTTTCCAGATCATTCAGCGAGAGGGCATTCAGGCACATGGATCGGACGAGGCCACCTTTACGCGCCGCCATGACACCGTAGCGCATGTGAGCGAACCCATTGATGCGGTGTGCATCCGGGTTGATCGCGATCATGACATGCTTTTCCATGCAATAGGGGATCCAGGTGTAATCGATGTCCAGGCGCATCGGGTTGGCGTTGAGTTCGATGCTGACCTTGTTGGCTGCACAGGCGTCGATGACCTTCTTATGGTCGATCGGATAGCCGGGCCGGGAGAGCAGCAATCTGCCGGTTGGGTGACCAAGAATGCTGGTGGCAGGATGCTCGATGGCTTTGATCAGGCGCGCGGTGGCGGTCGCTTCATCCATTTTCAGTATGGAGTGTACAGACGCTACAATAAAGTCAAAGCGCTCCAAGATGTCATCCGAATAATCAAGATCACCGTTGGTGAGGATGTCGCTTTCGATCCCCTTCAGCACCTTGAACGGCGCCTTGTTCGCATTGATCCGATCGATCTCCTCGTGTTGACGAAGGATATCATCTTCTTTGAGTCCACCTGCATAAACCGCCGTTTTTGAGTGATCGGAAATGCCCAAGTATTCAAACCCCTCTTCTTGCAGGTAGTTCGCCATATCTTCCAATGGATCCATCCCATCGCTGTAGGTGGAATGGTTGTGAAGGCAGCCTTTGAGGTCGTCCCACTTAAGCAATTCAGCATCGCTATGTTCCGTGTACCATGCCTTCGCCCATGGCTCACCGCGCATCTCCGGAACCACATCCTTCCAATCTTCTAATGTGCCCTCTTCAACGGAATGCGCTAGCACTTTCTCATCGAACTCCCCAAGCGAGGTGGAATGATAGATCACTTCGATCTTGTTTGCTGTAGTATCTGGAAAGGAAGTAACATCATCGGTCACTACAAACTCCAGGCGTTCAACGATGGGTTCCCTGCGCAGCATTGCTCCCGTTTCTTCAATGCGTGCATCGAGATACCGATCAGCCACCCACGCTTTGATATCGTTCATTAAGGGTTCAATGGATGCGTAAAGGAAGCGATGCTTGTTTTCCAACAAAAACTCGATAGCCTCCTTTACCTGTTGTTGGGTTTTGGCTCCGAAGCCTTTGAGGTCTACCAAGCGGTTTTCATTGCAAGCATACAGGAGTTCGCCGATACTCTCGATCTCCATCTCCTGCCAAATCGTGCGAATCTTTCCTGGTCCGAGCCCTTTGACCTTGAGCATCTCGATGACGCCGTCCGGGGTTTGATCGAGCCAGCGTTCGAGGTAATCCATTGAACCGGTCTCTACCAACTGTTCCAGTTTGGGAATAAGGTTCTTACCGATACCAGGAATCTGTTCATAGTCATTCACATCCAATTCCCGGATTGGAGTAGGATACTTACCGATTTGAAAGGCGGCGTTGCCATAAGAACGTGCCTTGAACTTATTCTCTCCATGGATCTCCAATAGCTGACCAACCAGCTTAAACACACTTGCGATCTCCTTATTCTCCATACTGCTTCTTCACTTGCTCCGAATGTAGGAAGTACGGTTGAAAATGCATCAACACAAAAACGGCCGGAGTCATCCGGCCGTTCATTTGAAAAGATTACGAAAACCTGACTAAAGGTGTCAGTGCGGATCAATAGATCCGAATATCATAGAGCATGCGCGCTTGCATCCCTTCCATTTTCTTGATCTCCTCGATCTTCTTGATGTACATCAGCTCGTCGCCGAAGACCCAAGAGCCTACGGTCATCTTTGCGTTGGAAGCAAACTCCTTCATGAACTGCTCAAATGGATCGTCCTTCTTAGGAAGCTCCTTGATGTCATAGTCTTCCAGCTCCGCCTGTTCAGCTGCATAAGCCAAGGCATCTTCCAATCCACCGATCTCATCTACCAAGCCGATCTCCAGTGCGTCATGACCGGTCCAAACTCGTCCGCGACCAATAGAATCGATGTAGGCGACGTCTCTGCCGCGTCCCTCTGATACTTTCTCGATGAACTCATTGTACACCTGATCCAAGTAACCTTCTAGGTAGGCCATTTCCTCTGGCGCCATGTCGCGCGACAACGACCCAAAATCTGAGAAATTATTCGTCTTCACGCCATCAAAGGTGAATCCCATTTTGTCGGTCACAAATCCACGCACATCTGGGATCAATCCAAAGGCGCCGATGCTACCCGTAATGGTGTTCGGCATAGCGAAGATGCGGTCAGCAGCGGCAGAGATATAATAACCTCCAGAGGCAGCTACATCGCCAAAGGATACGATGAAAGGTTTTGTTTCACCCGCAAGGATGGTCTCTCTCCAAATCACATCACTGGCCAAAGCACTTCCACCGGGGGAGTTCACCCGCAGCACGATGGCTTTAACGTCTTCATCCAAGCGTGCTTCACGAATCGCTTTGGCGGTGGTTTCAGAACCGATGTTCTCCTCATCGCCCTCACCCGAATCAATTCCTCCTACCGCGTAGATCACGGCGATTTCATCTTTGAGCTCCCAGCTCTTCTCTTCGTTTTTGTTCATCTCTCGAGCAGCAACACTGGCGTACTTTTTTATAGATATCTGCTCGATATCCTCATCTTCTTCCAAGCCCAGCTTTTCACGAAGGTTAGCGAGGATCTCGTCGTAGTATTTCAAGCCATCGATCAAGCCGAGGTCTACCGCATCTTCTGGAGCTTTGATCGCCAATTCATCGGCGATGCGATTGAACGCTTCGGGTGTTACACCGCGCGATTCGCTCAAATCGGCCAGCATATCGGACCATACATTGTTGATGATGCGTGAGATCTGCTCTTTGTTCGGCTCACTCATGTCTTTACGATAGAATGGCTCAACTGCACTCTTGTAGATGTTATCAGGTCCCTTTATGATGGTAGCATCGATGCCCAGCTTTTCCATGGCTCCGGTGAAGAACATCACCTCTGAACGAAGTCCACGGAAGTCAAGCATACCTTCATTGAACATATACAGTTCATCTGCCACCGAGGCTACGTAGTACGCTCCCTGGGTGTAGGCTTCATCATAGGCGATGATGAATTTACCGCTGTTGTTCTTGAACTCGAGCAACTCATCTCTAACGGTTTGCATCGTTGCTAGTCCGCCGCTAAAGAACGGACCTTTGATCATGATGCCTTGGATGCTGCTATCCTTTTCAGCGTAGTTCAACGCCCGCACAAAATCATTCAGTTCAATGGCATTCTCACCTTGGAAGCCTTCGATCTGGATCTGCTCGAATGGGTTTTTCTTGGTGCGCTCCTTGATGGTTGTGGTAAGATCGATCGTTAGCAAGGTATTCGGCTTCACTTCTACTTGCTCATCTACCTTCCCAGCCATCATCACGGCAGAGCTAACGAGTCCGGCAATGATCACTCCTCCGATGAAGAAGATCAGGATAAATCCCAGCACCGTACCGATGGTGGAAGCAAACATGTATTTCAAGAACTGTTTCATGACTTTCAATGTTGATATTCGCAGCGAATGTAAATGCGAGCGTAA
>CAJXNO010000055.1 GCA_913057205.1 uncultured Flavobacteriales bacterium | reverse complement strand
ATACCTTGTACCTAATTCCAATTCATCAATCACACCCCCCTTCCGGGATCTCATTCGGAACAAATCCAGCGTTGGCGGAGAGTCCGCCGGCCATGAAGTATCCGAAGGCGTCTTCTCCGGTGCTTACGTTTTTCACGTTCCCACGGATGGGTGCCGGAGGCGTATCGAAGGGTCCACCGACAAATGCGGTCTGATTCCGCAGCGAGTTGATGAAGTTGGAGTAGCCCGGACTGGTTCTGATCTGGAAAACGGTAATGGTATCTCCAAGCTCTAGCTCGTTTCCGTAAACGTCAAATTCAAAGAGGCAAAGTCCATCGATGTCAGCGTCATCAAAGGTGCTGATGAAGACCGGATCGTCTACATACTCATTGTTGATGTAGAACATCCAACGGTAGTGATCACCCTTGCCGGGCTTTTCATAGGTGTCAATTCCCAAGTAGAAAGCGCAGGTATCACCAATGAAGTTGGAATTGTAGATCGCATTCACACCGAGCAATGGGGCTACCGACTGATAGGTTTCTGGTGTGGTCTCATAGAAATTACCCAAAGCCTCGATCTCAAGGTGATAGGCGGAGCCCACCTTTGGTAGGTAGGTGATGCGATAGGTGCCTGGTAAACTAGCGTCCTCTACCAATGTTTCCACTTCATCACCATCTTCAAAAAGCTTCACTACCGCGTTGCGCACAGGTGGATTTCCACCTTCTGCAAAGTATCCCACTGAGGTAGAGAGCTGAACCTTATTGAACGGAAAGTAATCTGCTTCTGCTTCGATTGAATCGATGTTGATGAAAGCATCCACCAAAGCCACCCCAAACTCGATGTCGCTTTTTGGAATCGTCACTACCCCAGAGCAGTCCAAGTCGCCTTCTGGAATGTAGTAGTCTCGTTGTGTGAGGTAGCCTTCCACCACCAATTCTGGCTCGTTCTCAGGGAGCTCCAGTTCAATCACTTCTTGGCAGGCGCCAAGGGAAATCACCATGAGGAGAAGGACGGTATGTTTGATCGTTCGTAGCATCATCCTAGAATTTGAAGTTGATGGTGAGGTAAGGAATAATGGTTGCATAGATCGAAAGCTGTTGAGCTTCCGTTCTGCCCGTTTCATCGTTCTGCTGGAAGAAGATGGAGTATGGGTTCTTTCGCGCATACACATTGTACGCCCCGAAGGCGATACCCAGTTCACCGGATTGCTCTTCTAAGCTATCGTCGGTTTCCTTCCACAGGTATTGGAATAGGAACAGCGGACTCGCATACATCCATTTACGTTTGATCGGTATGGTGTAGTAGCCTGAAACATCCAAACGATGGTAGGCAGGAGTGCGGGCTCCGTTTCGATTGGTGTAGATGGGTGCAGCCACTTGACCCCATTGGAAGCGACCATCAGGGTAGGTGATCGGGCGACCGGTCATGTAGGCGAAGTTGGTAGAAATGTTGAATTTCGGGGTGATGTCATAGCTCATCACTAAGCTTACGTCGTGGGTTTTATCCCAGTTGGCTGGATATGGATCGCCGCCATTGATCTGATCTACCTGACGCTCTACGCGAGAAAGGGTGTAGCTGACCCAACCGGTGAATGCACCGCGCTTCTTCTTGATCTGAAATTCGGCTCCATAGGCTTGACCGTTTCCAATGAAGAGCTCGGTTTCCAAGGTGTTGTTCAATAAGAGTTCAGCCTCATCCTTGAAATCTACCAGGTCTTGGAAGAGTTTGTAGTACACCTCAACGGAGCTTTCATATTTGTTGCTGGCGAAGTTTCTGAAATAACCCAATCCCACTTGGTCAGCAAGCGCCGGACGGATGTATTGACCCGCTGGCATGTAGATGTCGACCGGAGTAGCTGCAGTCGTGTTGCTGATCAAATGGATGTACTGGCGCATCCGCATGTAACTCGCTTTTATAGAAGAGAATTCATCGATCTGGTAATTGGCCGAAAAGCGGGGCTCCGGACCATGATATGCTCGAACAATCTCTCCTGGTCCAAAGACGGTTGAATCGATCGGCGAGAGCTCAACGGTTGGGTCCTCAGGATCCACGGGTGAACCATTTGGATATTGGTACACCGTGCCCTCACCCAATTGCGCAAACCCACTCCAACGTAATCCGTAGGCAAGCGTAAGACGCGTACCGATCTTCTGCTCGTTGCTCAGGTACAGTGCAGTCTCGAACGCAGGGATTGTGGGGACTTCAAAATTGAAGGTGTCGCGATCATCACCCACCTCAAAACTGGCCTCAGCAGCGCCGGGCGCGAAGTTGTAGTAGGTGTTGTGCCACCCAAATTCGATTTTGTTGTTCGGATTGGCAAAGAAGGTGAAATCAACCTTTCCCGTGTAGTTCTCAATACCCGCTCCCCAATCGAAGGTTTGACCATTGGCATCCGCTCCGAGGGCGTAGTTGTAATTGCTGTAAACGGCTGTAAAATTGGAGAACAAGCGATCAGAAAACAGGTGGTTCCAACGCGCCGTTACGGTTTGGTTTCCCCATCTGGTATCAAACAACTCAGAGAAGTTGAAGACGTCATCCCCGGAGTAAGCAGATAGGAATACGCGGTTGTTTTCATTGATGTTCCAGTTGATCTTTCCGTTCAGGTCATAGAAATACAAACGACTATCACGGATCGCCTCCTGATTGGCAAGGGGTAAGAAGATGTCAAAATAGCTCCGTCGACCAGAAGCGATGAAAGAAACCTTGTCTTTAATGATTGGAGCCTCAATGGTGAGTCTACTGAACAAGAGTCCAACTCCGCCACTAACGGATAAGCGCTTCATGTTTCCTTCTTTCTGGCGGATGTCTAATACAGATGACAGTCGTCCACCGTACTTCGCAGGAATACCGCCTTTATACAGCTTCGTATCCTTGATAGCGTCTGCGTTGAATACCGAGAAGAATCCGAACAGGTGTGAAGAACTGAACACCGGACTCTCATCCAACAGGATCAGGTTCTGGTCGATGTTTCCACCGCGGACGTTGAAGCCGGTTGCGCCTTCTCCCACGGTAGTCACACCGGGCAGCAATTGTATGGATCGAATGATGTCTGCCTCTCCGAGCAGCTGCGGAATCTTCTTCACTTGCGCCATGTCGAGCTTCTCCACACTCATCTCTACTGATGTCAAAGCCTCGTCTTCGCGCTCACCTGTGATCACCACTTCTTCGAGAATCTGTTGTCCGAATCCCAGTTCTACGCTTTTGGTGATGTCCTTGGTCAACTCAATTTCTTCGGTGACCTTCTGAAAACCAATGAAGCTCCACTCAATGGTGTAGGTTCCCTCGTCTAGGGTGAGCGAGTAGAATCCATACTCGTTGGTGGTGGTTCCCATGCCCAGCTCCTTCACCAATACCGTGGCTGCGATCATCCCTTCACCTGTTTCCAGGTCCTTCACGTAGCCAGAAATGGTGTGTTTCTGCGCCATGGCGCTGATGCTGATCAATGCAAGGAGACAGGTGGTCAATAATGCTTTCATCCTCAATGTTTATTGCGGTACGAATGTAAAAGCCCATTTCGTGCTTGTGGAATAAAATGGATGAACCGTCATATTGTTCAGGTGAACGGTAGTTATCACGTTATCTAATCGCTATTGTAAGTTGATGCAACATTAAAAAAATCCATAAAAGCTATGCATGCATAGTAAAATTTATATATTCGTTCAGTTCCATGAAACCAGAAGAGACACTTGACTTTCATATTCGATGGGCTTGGTTGAAGATCGCGAGGATGTACAACCAGGAAGCTGCACAGCATGGCATTACCCAGACCATTGGATTTGTTCTGTTGAACATTGATCCAGCAGAAGGCACGCCATCCACCCAGCTTGGACCTATGATAGGGATGGAGCCAACGAGCTTGAGCAGAACATTGCGAACGATGGAGGAGCGCGGCTGGATCGAACGGGTAAAGGACGCTTCGGATAAACGGGTAACGCGGGTAGTACTGACGAAAGAAGGTGAGCGGCTGCGCGCGGTAAGTCGACAGACGGTGATGGACTTCAACAAGAAGGTGCTCTCAGGCATACCGAAGCAGAAGCTGGAACATTTTAAAGAAGTTATTCAAGTCATTGATCAACATACGGTTAAAACATCATGAGTAAACGAAGAATCAATAAAGTAGCCATTCTAGGATCGGGCATTATGGGATCGAGGATCGCTTGTCACTTCGCCAACATTGGCGTTCAAGTGCTTCTCCTCGATATTCCACCGAAAGAACTCAACGAGAAGGAAGAAGCGAAAGGCCTAAGCCTGGAAGACCAAGCGGTGCGCAACCGCATTGTGAACGACAGCCTGACCAGCACCCTCAAGAGCAACCCATCGCCGGTTTACAAGAAGAGCGTAAGCAAACTCATCGAGACAGGGAATTTTGATGATCATTTGGAGAAAATCGCAGATTGCGATTGGGTAATGGAAGTGGTGGTAGAGCGACTCGATATCAAGCAGCAGCTGTTTGAGCGAGTTGAACAATTCCGTAAACCGGGAAGTCTAATCACGTCAAATACATCGGGTATTCCCATCAAAATGATGAATGAAGGCAGGAGTGAAGACTTCAGAAAGCACTTCTGCGGTACCCACTTCTTCAATCCACCACGATACCTTCCTCTATTGGAAATCATTCCTGGTCCGGATACCGATCAAACAGTGCTTGACTTCCTGATGGATTATGGTAAGCGCTTCCTAGGTAAGACCACCGTTTGGTGTAAGGATACGCCGGCCTTTATTGCTAACCGCATCGGTGTATTCTCCATTATGTGGTTGTTCCACTACGTAAAGGAACAAGGATATACGGTAGATGAGGTAGATCGTCTGACTGGTCCGCTTGTTGGAAGGCCAAAATCCGCCACTTTCCGCACTACAGATGTTGTTGGACTCGACACCCTGGTACACGTAGCCAATGGCTTGAAATCGAACGTGCCGAACGATGAGCGCAAAGAGCTGTTCGAGGTGCCTGATTTCATCCAAAAGATGGTGGAGCAGAACATGCTCGGTAGCAAGACCAAAAAAGGATTCTTCAAGAAGGTCAAGGGCGAAGATGGTTCATCAACTATCCTCCGACTCAACCTAGACACCTTGGAGTATGAGCCGCGCGATAAGCCAAAGTTCCCATCGCTGGAAATGGCGAAGGCCGAAGATGACCTAGCTAAGCGCCTGAAAATGCTCTTTCAAGCCAAAGACAAGGCCGGAGACTTCTATCGTGATCATTTCTTGAACCTCTTCGCCTATGTTTCGCACCGGATACCGGAGATCAGCGATGAGCTGTATCGCATGGATGATGCGCTGCGTGCAGGGTTTGGATACGAACTCGGTGCCTTCCAAACATGGGATGCAATTGATGTGAAGGATGCGGTGGACGTGATGAAGGAAAAGAAAATCGCTTATGCCGGGTGGATCGATGAAATGATTGCTTCTGGCGTAGAACAGTTTTATCGCATCTACGATGGCAAGAAGCAATACTATGATGTAGCCTCTAAAGCGTATCAAGATATTCCGGGACAAGAAGGGGTTACGTCCCTTTCAATTGCAAAGGAAAAAGGCGTGTTGTGGAAGAACGCAGGTACAACCATCACCGACCTCGGCGATGGCATCCTGAACGTAGAATTCCACACCAAGATGAATACGATCGGCGGTGAAGTCTTGGCCGGACTCAACAAGGCCATCGACATGGCTGAGGCAGATTATGAAGGATTGGTGGTATATAATGAAGGCGGAAACTTCAGTGCAGGGGCCAACGTAGGACTCATCTTCATGATGGCTGCGGAGCAGGAGATGGACGAGCTGGATTTTGCAGTTCGTCAGTTCCAGCAGACCATGATGCGCATGCGCTATTCAAGCATTCCAGTGGTAGCTGCACCACATCAACTCACCCTTGGTGGAGGTTGTGAGTTATGCCTGCATGCAGATAAGGTAGTAGCACACGCAGAGCTGTACATGGGACTCGTTGAATTCGGTGTGGGTGTGATCCCAGGTGGTGGTGGAACAAAGGAGTTCACCTTGCGCCTAGCCGACGAGCTTCGGGATGGTGACATCCGCAGCAACCAGTTCCGCACACGCTTGATGACCATCGCGCAAGCCAAGGTAGCCACCTCGGCCCACGAGGCATTTGAATTGGGTTACCTGCGGGAAGGAATCGACGAGGTGGTCACCAACCGCTCTTTGCAATTGACGATCGCCAAGAAGGCAGCCTTGAGCCTCGCAGAGAAAGGCTACACCCGTCCGAAGGAACGTGAAGACATCAAGGTCCTCGGCAACGAAGGCCTCGGCTTGGTCTACGTTGGTGCAGAAACGATGGCCGCCGGAAACTACATGAGCGAGCACGACCGTTTGATCAGCGAAAAACTAGGTTGGGTGATGAGCGGAGGTGACCTAAGCTACCCACAAGAAGTAAGTGAGAAGTATCTACTCGACCTCGAACGAAGGGCATTCTTAGAACTCTGCTCGACCAGAAAAACCCTAGAACGCTTGCAGAGTATGGTTAAGAAGGGGAAAGTGTTGAGGAATTAATTACTAGGTATTAGGTATTAGGTACAAGGAAATAGGTATGCATCGATTCAAAGATTTACGGGTATGGCAGTTGTCACGTGAGATGACACGCCACGTTTATACCCTTTCTTCCTCATTTCCTGAGGAGGAACGATTCGGGCTCCAGAGTCAAATACGAAGAGCTGCAAGTTCAGTCATGCTTAATATAGCAGAAGGTGCAGGTAGGTCTTCTGGATTGGATTTTGCTCGGTTTCTTGATGCAGCTGTCGGTTCAGCCAATGAGGTTCAAACAGTCCTTATTATAGCATTCGATCAGGGTTATATCAATCAAGAGACCTTAGATGATCTGGAAGCCGAGTTACTTTCAATTCGCAACATGATATTTAAATTACAACAAAGCCTCAGGTCTAGTCGAGGTAGAGTACGGGAAGATGCTGAACAATACTTAGCAGGCCCTAATACCTAATTCCTAATACCTCATACATGCTTACGAAGAATTAGAATAGAAACGAACAAGTAAAACAAACAACGAGACTACGTAATGGACGCATACATAATAACAGGAAAACGCTCCGCAGTTGGTAAGGCTCCTCGAGGGAGTTTGCGGTTTACGCGGCCAGATGATCTGGCGGCTACGATCATTGAGAAGATGCTGGAAGGGCTCCCGGAGTTTGATCGTGCATTGATTGATGACGTAATTGTTGGTAATGCTACACCAGAGGCTGAGCAGGGCTTGAACATTGGTCGCATGATCTCTTTGATGGGGTTGAAGACCGATAAGGTGCCTGGAATGACGGTGAATCGGTATTGCTCATCGGGTTTAGAAACCATCGCGATCGCATCGGCCAAGATTCATGCGGGTATGGCTGACTTCATCATCGCCGGTGGAGTTGAGACGATGAGTCCGATCCCCTTCGGTGGGTGGCGCATTGTGCCGAACGCCAAGGTGGCGAATGCACACAACGATTACTATTGGGGCATGGGCCTCACCGCTGAAGCCGTAGCACGTGAATTCAAGGTAAGCCGCGAGGATCAGGATGAGTTCGGATACCAATCGCACATGAAGGCCATCGACGCGATTAAGCGTGGAGCATTCAAGGATGAGATCGTAGCGATCGAAGTGGAAGAGGTGTTCGTGAAAGACAACAAGAAGCAATCCCGCACCTATACGTTTGATACGGATGAAGGGCCGCGTCCGGATACGAACATAGAAGCATTGTCGCGCCTACGTCCGGTATTTGATGCAAAAGGAACGGTTACGGCAGGAAACGCTTCGCAGACCAGTGATGGTGCTGCTTTCGTAGCGGTAGTGAGCGAGAAGATGCTCAAGGAATTGAACGTGGAACCCATAGCCCGACTGAAGTCCTATGCTGTGGCAGGTGTACCACCGCGCATCATGGGCATAGGTCCGGTAGAGGCTATCCCGATGGCGCTTAAGCAAGCGGGCATGAAACAGGATGACATCGATCTCGTGGAGCTGAATGAAGCCTTCGCGTCACAGTCCTTAGCCGTTATACGAGAGACGAAACTCAATCCTGACATCGTTAACGTAAACGGAGGGGCCATCTCGATCGGTCACCCGCTGGGTTGTACGGGAGCAAAGTTAACCGTTCAGATATTAAATGAATTACACAAGCGTGAGCAGAAGCATGGCTTGGTAACTATGTGTGTAGGAACCGGACAGGGTGCTGCAGGGGTGGTGGAGATGCTTTAGTTGGAGACAAAAGATAAAAGAGGAAAAACAAAAGACAAAAGACAAAAGACAAAAGACAAAAGATAATCTGATATGCCTAGACATAACTTCAGAGAGTTTACGGTTTGGCAGACTTCCATGGAGCTTGCCAAAATGGTCTATGCGTCTTTGTCTGAGCTGCCAAATGAGGAAAAGTTTGGATTGAGGTCTCAGATTTCTAGATGTGTGGTGTCTGTTCCTTCCAACATAGCCGAAGGTTCAGCGCGGGGCACAGACAAGCATTTCAAGCAGTACCTTAAGACAGCACTTGGATCACTTTTCGAGCTGGAAACACAGCTGTTGCTTGCACAAGACTTCGAATACATTTCCTGAGAAACTACAAATGAACTGATAATAAAAAGTCAAGAAATACAGAAGATGATCACAGGATTGATTAGGAAGTTAGACTGCTAGTCTTTTGTCTTTTGTCAAGAAGAAAAACTAGAAACTATGGAAAATGCTATAAAGTGTGGCGAGTTCCTAATTCGCCCAACAAAACCAGAGGAAATATTTACTCCAGAGGAGTGGAGTGAAGAAGAGCGTATGATCGCACAAACGTGCCGGGATTTCTTGGCGCAGGAGGTCATACCGAATGTAGATAAGTTGGATTCCATGGAGGATCCTGAGTTGATGCCGAACCTGTTGAAGAAGGCGGGTGAACTGGGTATCCTCGCGATTTCCATTCCTGAAGAGTATGGTGGAATGGGAATGGATTTTAAGGCATCCATGTTGGCCGCGGAGGCCGTTGGCGGTGGACACTCGTTCAGTGTTGCCATCAGCGCGCACACAGGGATTGGAACCCTGCCCATTCTGTACTACGGAACAGAGGAACAGAAGAAGGAGTACATTCCCAAGCTTGCCAGCGGGGAATGGCTGGGATGCTACTGCTTGACCGAGCCGGGATCGGGATCGGATGCCAATTCAGGTAAGACCCGAGCTGTTTTGGAAGGCGATCAATGGAAGATCAACGGACAGAAAATGTGGATCACCAACGGTGGTTTTGCCGATGTCTTCACCGTATTTGCAAAGATCGATGATGATGATACCCTCAGTGCCTTTATCGTGAACAAAGGAGCGGATGGTTTGAGCTTGAATCCCGAGGAAAAGAAAATGGGTATCAAAGGCTCGTCTACGCGTCAGGTCTTCTTCAATGATGTGAAGATTCCAAAGGATGGTCAGCTCAGTGACCGGGAGAACGGATTCAAGATCGCGTTAAACATCCTCAACGTTGGACGTATCAAACTCGCTGCAGCTACGCTAGGTGCGGCAAAAGAAGTGGTTACCGTCTCCGCGAAGTATGCCAATGAGCGCAACCAGTTCGGCAGACCGATTTCAAAGTATGGTGCGATCAGAGCCAAGTTGGGTGAGCAGGCGATGCAGACCTACGCACTGGAAAGTGCGGTGTATCGTATTTCTCAGAACATCCAAGACCGCATTGACGCACTAGCAGCTGAAGGAATGGAAAAAGGAAAGGCTACCTTGAAGGGAATCGAGGAGTATGCAGCGGAGTGTGCCATGATGAAGGTCTATGGTTCAGAGGTGTTGGATATGGTAGTAGACGAAGGTGTGCAGATCCATGGCGGTATGGGTTACTCAGCGGAGACTATTGTTGAGAAGGCCTATCGCGACAGCCGCATCAACCGGATCTTTGAGGGTACCAATGAGATCAACCGCATGTTGACCGTAGACATGATCTTGAAGAAGGCCATGAAAGGTGAACTCGACCTCTTGGGTGCTGCCAAGGCGGTGCAAGATGAATTACTGAGCATCCCGGATTTCGGGGGTGGTGATCGATCTGTTGGCGGAGCTGGGCCTGGAGGCCGGTCGCATGGAGGGGCTTACGGGGGTTTGGCTGGAGGGCCGCAAGCTGGCCGCCATTGGGGTCGGTGCCCGCCGCTGGATCAGC
>CAJXNO010000054.1 GCA_913057205.1 uncultured Flavobacteriales bacterium | reverse complement strand
GCCGGGCGTGCATAGGGCCTCTTCCATCAAAGTGGCCGAACAAGCCAAGATCATCGAGAACACACAGCGCGATGTCAACATCGCATTGATGAACGAATTGTCGATCATCTTCAACCGCATGGACATCAACACCTACGAGGTGCTGGAAGCAGCAGGTACGAAGTGGAACTTTTTGAAGTTCTCTCCTGGAATGGTTGGTGGTCACTGTATCGGCGTGGATCCATACTATTTGACCTACAAGGCAGAAAAACTAGGCTATCATGCACGGATCATCAACTCTGGTCGATACGTTAACGATAGCATGGGTAACTACGTGGCAAAGACCACGGTGAAGAAAATCCTAGCGAAGGGTAAGAACGTTTCGGGTGCCAAGGTCTTGGTGATGGGGGCCACCTTCAAGGAGAACGTGAGCGACATCCGCAACTCTAAGGTAGCAGACGTGGTGAAGGAGCTTCGCTCGTTCATGGTAGATGTTGAGATCGCCGATCCGTATGCCGATAGCAATGAACTCAAGCATGAATATGGTTTTGAGCTTTCAGAGATCAAGCCGAAGAGCTATGATGCCGTTATTGTTGCAGTGAACCATGATGAATATGTGAAGATGAACGAAGCAGACTTCAAAGGCCTGATGAAGGACAATGAAGGCATCCTTGTGGATGTAAAGGGCGTCTTCCGCAATGACATCAAGGAACTGCAATACTGGAGTCTGTAATGGGATTCACAAAGCGCATAGTCGTTACTGGAGGTGCTGGGTTCATCGGTTCGCATGTGGTCAGAAGGCTGGTTAATCGCTTTCCCGATTACCAGATCATCAATGTAGATGCCCTCACCTATGCAGGAAACCTAGAAAACCTCACTGATGTTGAGGGAAAGCCGAACTATCGCTTTGAGAAGCTCGATATCTGTGATATGGAAGGGCTCAAGCAGCTCTTCCAACAATACGAGGTAAGCGACGTGATCCACCTTGCGGCAGAATCGCACGTGGATCGTTCAATCCTTGACCCGTTAGCATTCATTCAAACCAATGTGGTAGGAACTGCGGCCCTATTGAATACAGCACGCGAAGCCTGGATAGATGGATTTGAGGGACATCGTTTCTATCATGTGAGCACGGATGAAGTGTACGGTTCACTCGGCGATGAGGGCTTCTTTACTGAAGAGACCCCATATGACCCGAAGAGTCCGTACAGTGCATCGAAAGCGAGCTCCGATCACCTGGTACGGGCCTTTGGACACACCTACGGGCTACCTGTTGTTATTTCCAATTGTTCCAACAACTACGGCCCTAACCAATTTCCAGAGAAGCTGCTTCCCCTGTTCATCAGTAACATCGTTGAGCGCAAGGCACTTCCTGTCTATGGTAAGGGCGAGAACGTGCGCGATTGGCTCTATGTAGAAGATCATGCCGAGGCCATTGACTTGATCTTCCACCAAGGAAGGCTTCAGGAGACCTACAACATCGGCGGTGAGAATGAATGGAGCAACATCGACTTGATCCAGTTGCTCTGCGCAACCATGGATGAGAAGCTTGAGCGTTCAGCGGGTGATTCAGCCCAGCTGATTACCTATGTGACCGACCGTGCGGGTCATGATTTCCGCTATGCCATCGATTGCAGCAAGCTCAAGGATGAGCTCGGTTGGAGCCCTAGTCGACAATTTGAGCAAGGACTTGCCGAGACGATCGACTGGTACTTGAGCAATCAAGAATGGGTAAACCGCGTTCGTTCTGGGAGCTATCAGGACTACTACGAGCAGCAATACGCTGGCCGCTAGTAGTTCCACATATCTTGTTCCATATTTCGCAAAAACTCCTTGGTCTCTATACCCTTCACCAAGGCATCTTCCGGTGCAAGGTAGCTGGACATGGACCGATCGTAGGTATTCGACACCTTCGTGATGTGACTACTGAAGCGGTGGTCATCAAAGTAGCGCGCATAAGACATGGCTTCTACATCATTGTGGCGGTTGTATGCGGGCCATTGCGCCAGCTGTTGGACCAACTCGGGGTAGTAGAGCCAAAAGAGTCGTTTCGTGCCCTTAAACGTTCCGTAATCATCGTAAACAGCAATAACTGGGCATATTCCAACGATCCGCGCCTCCATGACACTTCTGTTGCGGTCTATGAACCAATGCTCCTTGATGTCGTATGCGATCACATCCGTTGAAGAGATACGCTTTTCTACCACGGTATTCTCCCAAACGCCATCCTCATAGATGGATTCAGAGCGCACGGTATCTCTGCTCAGCAGGATCCCTTCCAATTCAGATCGAGTGAGCGGGTCATCAAACATATCGTTCATTCCTAGCGGCCCAAGATCATATGCCTTCAACTCGGGCTCATCGTAAACCGCTTGCGCGATCAAGTCAAACAGGGCGGCCCGGTGTTCCATTGGCGTTTCTAGGAAATAGAGGGACTGGTTGTTCTTCTCTCTCAAGTCTACGCGTTGCCATACGGTCTTCATCCACAGCACATCGTCTATGCGAACGTGCTGTTTGGGAACAGGATGATCATCGATTTGAGAGGTCGTATTCCGCGTGCCGGGTTGAGCAACGCTACCAAAGACGATCAAGAGAAATCCGAAGAACAGGGGTGCTTGCTTCCTGTCTAATCTTCGCATAGCTCACAAACGAAAACACGCCGAATCTATTGCATAAAAAAAGGGAGGCTTTCGCCTCCCTTTGATAATAAATTCCTAATAGTTGCTTAGTAGCTCCAAAGATCATGCTCCATGTTGGTGATCTCTGTTTTAATGCGTTCTGCCTCTAACAAAGCGTCTAGGCCTTTCTTATACTGGGCAATTGCACGGTTATAGACATTAGACTCCTTGGTGATGAATGAACCGAACTGTCGTTTCCAGAAGATGTCTTCATAGGTTCGACGTTCAACGTCATTTGAACGATTGAACACCTCCGACTTCACGAACACATAGCGGGCCTCTGGATAATAGACCCAGAACAATTTCTGGAGTCCTCGGAACTCACCAGTCAAGTCATCTTTATTCGCCTTCATCGGACAGATACCGATGGTACGCACATCCATAACAGAGCGTTGACGATCAAAGAACCACTCCTCCTTTACTTCATACCACTTGACATCGGTAGACTTCACCTCGATCGTTACAATCTCAGGCCTCATCTCTCCGGTATAAAGGTCTTCCGTGTAGGTTGTGTCTTGACGCACCAACAAGGAGCGAACTTCATCCGTGGTCATTCGCTTGGTGAACATATCGTCGTCTCCAAGCGCTCCAGGATCATACGCCGTTAAGGTACCATCGTTCAAAATAGCATCCTTGATCACATCGAAGAGTGATTTACGTCCTTGCGCCGGCTTCTCTGGGAAGTACATGGGGTGATTGATCTTCTCACGTAGATCGATCCTACGCCACACACGCTTCAGCCACATGATGTCGGCTTCACGCAATGGTGCATAAGGAATCACCCGTCGTTCCAAGGTATGCTCCGGACGGTAGATTCCATCCAAGACATCCTGTGCGAGGGATTCTTTTGGTGCTGCCATCAACATGGTTGCAGCAATCACTATGAGCATCAATCGTTTCATGTCTTCTTGTTTTGGTTTCTAATTAGATCACCTTGAGTGCGACCGTACCTAAATCACGAATGGTACCGTCGGGACCCTTAGCCTTGATCTTTTCGAAATAGATTTTTTGTCCAGACTTCAATTCTGCACGAATCTTCTTAGCATTTGGCGAAAGTGCGGGACCTTTACAAGGCTCTTCCACAACGTTTCCACGAATGGTCGCCGAAACAACATAACTCACGATATCAAATCGAAGGTCGAACTCGAAGTTCTCCATCTTCGCGATAACACCGCCAGCTGCAAGAAGGTCTTTCTGAGGAATCACATCAGATCCTGTCTTACCACCAAAATATGGCTTAGGATCTGGTACGTTCTTCACACGGAACTCCTTATTACCGAAGTTCTGCTTCTTGCCGTTGATCTCAGCACTTACGGATACCACACATTCAGTTCCTTGGCCTGGGCGCACTTGGAAGTTACCGTTGCTACCAGATTTGCTCGCATTGGAAATGCTCACCTCCAACTTCTCCGTTGGCACACCTGGAACGGATACTTCCACTGGGTTATCCAAACCACGGTAGAACACGTTCATCGCCGTTGGGGAAACCACCAATGCCGGCTTAGCCACTGTATAGGTCTGTTTAGGAATCTCGAAAGAACGGTAAGAACCATCTGGGCCCTTGATCTGAATCACACCGCCCCACTCTTTGATTCCTTCACTCGATGCAGCAACTGCGTAACGAGCAGCACCATTTACGATGCTGATGTTCGAGCTATCCAAGTCTTCGAAATTCTCCCATACAGGCATGTCGTTTGTATCGCTGAATTCAGTTGCCAAGCGCATACGCGGTGGCTGTGTTGTGCTGAATGCCGCAACGAT
This sequence comes from uncultured Flavobacteriales bacterium, assembly GCA_913057205.1. Lineage (GTDB taxonomy): Bacteria > Bacteroidota > Bacteroidia > Flavobacteriales_G > Salibacteraceae > SHAN690. Next base: position 6,584 of record CAJXNO010000054.1, on the reverse strand, counting down.
CACGTCTGCGATGAAGCTATCTCCTTGAATCACATACGTAGAACGTGGAATAACCTTAGCCGCCAATGTATCGAACTTGAAGTCATCTGCACTGATGTTTCGGTAAAGCGCCTTAATGATGTCGGCCTCCGCGTTGCGGATGTCAGCCTGCATCTTAGAAAGGTTGGTTACTACCGCAGCCAAAGGCAAGTGGTAGAAGTTCGCCGTGATCCAAGTCTCTTTGGTACCGCCAGCACTCTTAAACTCAATGTCTGTATTCAATCCTAGCGAGAGGGCTTCCCGCTCTGATTCATTATCGAAAAGGTACAACATTTCTTCCTTGAAGTTGTCGATCTTCTTCTTAAGCTCCATTGCCGACCATTCCCCGTCTTTTGGGTTGGCTGGCTCAGCGCCAATCAACTTCTCCGTAGGAATGTCGTAGTTATCCTTCGAATCCACATTCTTCAGCTCAAACAATGAATCTGCTTCTACCTCTTCGATAGAGGCTTTACCACTGGTTGCAGCAATCAAGTACTTTTTGAGCTCTTCGATGTGGTTGTAGATCTCATCTGAAAGTGACTTTGCGCGTTGGGCCTTGGTCCAAAACTTCGTCACCTTCTCAGGGTCGTTTGCTTTCGCGGCATCGAATTGGGTGTACGTGAACTCATTCTTCTGCATGAAGTTCGTGTTGGTCGTCTCAAGTCCTTCGTTGATGATCACGAAAGCGTCGAGGATGTCCTTCGAAACGTTCATTGCAAGAAGAGCGGTGAGTACCAAGTACATCATACCAATCATCTTCTGCCGCGGGGTTTCCTTACCTCCTGCCATTTACTTCTGTCTTTTCAGGTTATTGTTAAGGTGGTTTGGAAATTAAGCGTTTGCTCCACCAGGGTTCATCGCTGCAAGCATGTTACCATACACGCGGTTCAGTGCTGTCAAGTTATTTGACAATTCAGAGATGTTCTCCTTGTAACGCTTGGTGTCTTCTACGGACTCCTGAAGGTTAGACATCAGCTCTGAAATACCAGCGTAGAACTGCTTGGTAGACTCCATTTGCTCACGGCTTCCCTGAAGCTGTTGATCGTAAATGTTATTCAATTCTTGCAACTTACTAGAAACGCTCTTCAAGCTGTCTGCATAGTTGTTTCCATCTTCCGTTGACAAGCTGATGCTTGCTAGGCTCTCAGAAGCCTTGCTGTAATTCTGAGAAAGGGTAGACACATTCTGTGCTGCACCACGAACGCTTTCAACGTACTCATTGGTTGCAACAGACGCGTCAGAAATGTTTGTCAACTTGCTGGCATTGTCAGAAAGCGAACGCAGGCCTGACCCTAGACTTTCGATCAACTCTGGACCGATCTTCGCTTCTTCCAACATGTTGTCCAACTGTTCGGTGATCGGCAACTCTTCTTTTCCATCGTCAGTAGTGCTTTCAGCGATCTCAGCTAGATCATCGTGATCATCATCGCCACCTTCATGCTCTGCCAACTCAGGATAAACCAACTCCCACTTTGGCTCGTCGTGCAACGGCTCAAATGCTGAGAAGATAAAGATGATCGCTTCTGTAGATAGACCTACAATCAACATAGGACCTGCTCCAGGCCAGTGCTGAATCTTGAAAAGGGCTCCTACGATTACAACCGCTGCTCCAAATCCGTAGAGCTTCGCCATAAACTTCTTCCAGCTCTTACTACCTGGTCTGAATCCTGTGATTTCCTTCGACATAATGAAAAACTAATAGGGTTTATTGATTAAGTTAAAAAGTTCGAGTGATTGGTTATTTATCTTTTTTAAATGTCATCGCCTTTAGCACGACCCAAGAACGACATCACGTTACGGAAGCCGATGAAGCTCTTCGCCGTATCCTGATACTCATAGGTTCTTGTACCTGTTTGCAAGTAGTAACCGATGTCTTTCCAGCTACCACCACGGATCACCTTACGCTTCAATACGGGTGGATCATCATCCTTCGCTTCGTATACGTAATCCATGTTCAAGTCATGCGCAAATGCGTAAGCTGACTCATCAAATGCGTTGCTGGTCCACTCTGCCACGTTTCCTGACATACAGTACAAACCATAGTCGTTAGGAGAGTAAGAATTTACCGGTACGGTATGGAAACCTCCATCATCTACATATTTACCGCGCATCGGCTTGAAGTTAGCCAAGAAGCAACCACGTGTGTTTCGGATGTAAGGTCCACCCCATGGATATGGAGCTAAATCCAATCCACCGCGTGCTGCGTATTCCCATTCAGACTCGGTAGGCAGACGGAAATCCTGAACCACACCACCACCGATCGCACGGAGGTAGCTGTTCAACAATTCCGTTCTCCAGATACCGAAGGCGCGCGCTTGCTTCCAAGTAACGCCTACTACTGGATAGTCATCATAAGCGGGGTGACTGAAGTACATCTTCGTCATTGGCTCATTGAAGGAATAAGTGAAATCATGAACCCAGCACAATGTATCCGGATAAACATTGATTACATCTCGCTTGATGAAGATACTACGGTCGGTCATACCGCGCTGACGCAATGGAGCACCAGGTCCACCTTTACGCGCCGCATCGCGGTAATCGATCCAGAAGTACTCATAGTCTAACTTTCGGCTGTCGATCTCACGTCGACCACGGAAGCGCTCGAATTCTGGATAGTACATCACTTCCAGCGCTTCGCGTTGTTCCGCGTCATCCCATTCGATACGAGAATTCCAATTGATATGCGGAGGATCGATGTCCTCGTCATACTGGTTGATGGTGATCAAGTATTCCTCTTCATCTACTTCCTCACCGAGGATACGACGAGCGATACTATCACGCACCCAGTAAACGAACTGACGGTACTCGTTATTGGTGATCTCTGTTTCATCCATGTAGAATGCTTGAACAGAAACCGTCTTAGACTTTGCTGTAGTAGCGTAAGGAACGTCCTGGTCGCTAGGTCCCATGTTGAAGGAACCCATCGGTAGATAGAGCATTCCATAAGGATCGGGTTGGTACCATGCGATACGATTCTGTACACCGATCAACTGTCCATTTCCGGAGCTTCCGCAACTGCTCAGCAGCAAGGGTAGCGCAACAATCAGCGCTAGCGAGTATTTGAGCAAGTGTTTCATAATTCCTCCTGTTTAATTTATATCGTTCTAATGACGCTTCTTATCAAAGAGTTACAAAAGTAAGCGATTCTCGATTACAAGAATCGTACGCTCTTATGTCTGGTTACTGGGGACTTCTGTTTCAACTTCAGGCAGTATTGTACGAAGATCTCATGCGATCCGTTACTACCCGTTCTTAGTTGGTTGGTGGTGATGTCGTATGCATATCCCGCTCGCAGCGTTCCGGGGATATTTCCGGGGGCCCAATTCACACCTCCCATCGCCACTACGGCATCGATCCATCTATAAGTTAACCCACCCCAGATGAAATTATTGTATTCAACCAATGCATTTAGATCATATTGTGCTGAAACCAAATCGGTCTTCACGAACACCGAAGGCTTCAATACGAAGAGCGGATTAGGCAGCGGGAAATCGTATCCAGCTGTAAAGATCAAGTGCGACTTCATTTTGAAAGACGTATTCCAGTTCACTACATCTTGATTGTCTTCAAAACCTCCACCAAGACCAAGTCCTTCCGCCTCAAACGATGCTCCGTTCAGGTGCGTCATAGAAGCGCCGAAGTACAAACGACGAGTCTGGTACCACACACCAAAGTCCATATCAAATGAACTGGCCTGGAAACCGCCATCTGGAATAGACGGATCTGAATAGTAAGGATTCACAGAACGCCAGTTGTTACCGAGTCCGAATTGCAGCAATCCAAACGAAGCTCCAATACTTAAGAAACCTGGGTCACTATCAATGATATTCAAAGGAATGTGTGCACTGTAACTACCTTTAATGGTGGTAAAGTGCATTTGACCTAGCGCGTCACCCAACACGACTAACCCCCCTCCGCTTCTCAAGTTGATGAAAGGAATCGTAAAGGTGCCATGTGCACCAAAAAGGTAGGATTCTGGACGGCCTTCAAAGCCCACCCACTGCTGTCGGCCGATCGTATAGGCACAGATTCCGTCATTCATTCCTGCAAAAGCAGGATTGAAAAACAGCTTGTTGTTCATGTTCATACTGAACTGAGGATCCTGCTGAGCATAAGCAGTGGAGCCTATGAACAGGGTCAAAACAAGTACCCCTATGATCGGTTTAAAGTACGTCATACAGTTATCTAGGTCTAGATTTTTTGAGACTGGCTAAATTACTTAAAAATCAAACGGTGTCAAGAAATTTCCACGAAGGACCGTTTTTTTCAACATGAATCGGTTCACTTTCCCGACCAATTCAGCTTACAACATCTTCTTGTAAGCCTTCCACCACCGCTCAGGCAAGTCATCTGAGGTCGCGATCATGTAGTCGTTATAATCGCACGGAACGAGGTGATGTTTTCTGTATTTATTCGCAAAATGTGGGGGAACTGGGACCTCCATCCACCACCGATCGGTGTTCAAACTCTTGTAAAACACCAATTGAAATTCATCATCACGGAGGGGAACGCGGTACTTCAAGAATCCTTCCTTCTTACCTCCTGGTAGTTCTGACTTTCGGTACTGGTAACCGTCGATGTAGCACCAGATCATTTCCGCAAGTAAGCGGACATCGACTGGGGCATCCGCACATCGCTCAAAATCAACGTCACCAACAACCATCACCTCGTTCAATGTAGTCAGGCCCGCGTATCGCATGAGTTGACAGACCTCCTCTGCAAAGATTCCGTTAGGCTGTGGCTCTTTGGCCGACTGAAAGTCTGAGTGTTTCAAGGAGCTCATGGAACACGACAACACTTCTGCTCCCCTGATTATCGGTTCGGCTGCATAGATATCTCCACGGATCGTACCGAGTCGGTACGCCTCAAAGTAAAGGTCTTCAGCCAATTGTAATTCCTCTGGCTGTACCAAATAAGTTTGGTAACCCAGGTTCGCATAGTTGAATAAGAAGTTGGGCTGCTCTTTGATTATTCTACCGATATAGCCCTCTTGAGCTTCATCAATATTCAAATAAGGGTCAAGCGCCGTGATATTGGTTACGCGTTCTAGTCGAGCATAAGCCTTGTAGGCTGCGTAAGTGATGCGTTTGTCAGAAGCCAAAATGATTGGAACCACCTTTCTTTGAATGAGAAAGGCCAGTACTTCGGCAAGTCCACTCTCTGTATCGCGCAAGCTTGCCCCATTCTTGAATCTTCCTAAGGAAACCACTTGGGCCCCGTCTCCATGAACATAGTGATGATCCAATTCTTGAAGCAGGCTAGTATCAAACGACTCCGTTCCCTTATTGAATTCCTGATCGAAGCGGCGCTCATCCACCGAAAGGATGGCAATCTGTACGTCAGACCAATCGGGGTCATCCTCCAGGCGCAACATGCTACCTGCTATGGACGCCTTTTGTTCCGCACTAAAATCGATCGGTTCAAAATATGACGCCAGTTCCATGCTTACTTCTTGGATTTACGTCCGCGTTTGTTCGTAGGTGTCGAGTTCTCGATGATCTCCAAACACTTATCCTCTGTCAAGGTCTCAGGCTCAACGGTCTTTGGGATCTTGTAGTTGTCCTTACCGTGGGTCATGTAGGGTCCGTACCTACCTTTCAACACCTTGATCGGAGGATCCGTATCAAACTCATGAATGATCGCCTTCTTTGCTTCCTCGATCTTTTCCTTGATGACCTCAATAGCCTCTTCAAGGGAGATCTCCAATGGATCTCGTTCACCGATGTTGTAGAATTTTCCATCGTACCGCAAGAATGGACCGTATCGACCGGTTGAGGCAGTTACTTCATTTCCGTCCCACTCACCAAGGGTGCGCGGCAACTTGAAGAGTTCCAAGGCCTCCTCCAATTCAATGGTTTGGATGCTCTGACCATCGCGCAACTTCGCGAACTGCGGTTTCTCATCGTCGCTTACATCCCCGATCTGAATCATCGGACCGTACTTTCCAAGCCTTGCAAGCACCGGTTTACCTGTTTTCGGATCCTCACCTAAGACCCGCTCTCCAGTGGCACGATCTGAATTCTCTAACGTGTCTTCTACCGTGGCGTGGAATGGCTTGTAGAACTTATCGAGCATCTGTGTCCACTGCAACTCACCTCGTGAGATGTGGTCAAACTCCTCCTCCACACTTGCAGTGAAATGGTAATCCATAATCTCTATGAAGTTCTCTTCCAAGAAATCATTCACCACAACCCCGATGTCTGTTGGGAACATCTTATTGCGTTCTGCGCCGGTGGTCTCGGTCTTTTCTTCCTCAGAAAGCCCGTTGGGTGTCCAGGTGATTACCTTGAATGTTCGCTCTACCCCATCTCGATCTTCCTTCACCACATAGCCGCGTTTCTGCACCGTACTGATGGTAGGTGCGTAGGTAGACGGTCTACCGATGCCCAATTCTTCCAGCTTCTTCACCAAGGCCGCTTCTGTGTAGCGAGGCGGGTGATGCGTAAAGCGTTGGGTGGCTTCAAATTTCTCGTGGTTCAAGGCATCGCCTTCGTTCACGTTCGGAAGGTTGGCGTTGTTTTCCTCTTGATCCTCGTCATCGGTTCCTTCTAAGTAAACCTTGAGGA
>CAJXNO010000053.1 GCA_913057205.1 uncultured Flavobacteriales bacterium | reverse complement strand
CAAGCAAAGCAAACGTGCCGCCTCCACTTCTGTGGCCATATCCGCCAATTTGAAGCCGATCGCTTGGTGTTGGTTGATGGTCTTGCCAAAGGCTTTTCGCTCCTTTGAATAGGCCGTAGCCAATTCCAGTGAGCCAGACGCGATACCCAACGCTTGGGCAGCGATTCCGATACGTCCACCTTCCAGTGTCTTCATGGCGAACTTGAATCCAAATCCATCCTCGCCGATGCGGTTCTCTTTAGGCACTTTCACATCATTGAACAAAAGGGTATGGGTATCAGAACCACGGATACCGAGCTTGTTCTCTTTCGCTCCTACCACAAATCCATCCATGCCACGCTCAACAATCAAACAGTTGATACCCTTGTGACCTTTCTCAGCATCTGTTTGAGCCATTACAAGGTATACGGACGCGCTGCTGCCATTGGTGATCCAGTTCTTGGTTCCGTTCAGCAGGTAGTGTTCTCCTTTATCAATCGCGGTTGTTCTCTGGCTTGTTGCATCAGAACCTGCTTCCGGTTCACTCAAACAGAAAGCTCCGATGATCTCCCCCTTTGCAAGTGGCACCAAGTACTTCTGCTTCTGCTCCTCCGTTCCGAATTTCTCCAGTCCCCAACATACCAAGCTGTTGTTTACGGACATACATACCGATGTACTTGCATCGATCTTAGAGATTTCCTCCATTGCAAGGACGTAGGAAACGGTATCCATTCCGCCACCTCCGTACTCTGGAGATACCATCATACCCATGAAGCCCAACTCACCGAGTTGCTTGATCTGCTCCTTTGGAAACGTTTGTGTTTCATCGCGCTCGATAACTCCTGGTTTCAACACATTCTGTGCGAAATCTCTTGCCGCATCTCTCACCGCCTGTTGTTCTTCTGTTAATTCAAAAAACATCTTCTAATTCGGGTTTTCCTGTTAAACTTTGTGGTGGCCGACAAAAGTAGCTTTTGGTTTGAAATCAACATCACTGCAAGGAATTGGTTTAATGTGCGGCACATCGCAAGATGGGCTCGACCTTGCAGATGTGCGTTTCACCTTTCAGGAAGGGAAGATCTGCTATGAGGTGACCGGCAAGCATTCTTTCGATCTTCCAGACACCCTTCAAGCGGCGATAAGGGATGCGTTGACGATGGACATCCTGAGTTTCCTCCAACTCGATCAGGCAGTGGGCGAGTTCTTTGGAGATGCGGTTTCTACCTACTTGAAATCATCCGGCTCAAACGCACAATTCATCGCCTCCCACGGCATAACCAGCTTTCATCAGCCCGAAGCAGGCATTACGCATCAACTGGGTAGTGGAGCTAAGATAGCTACAAGGTCGGGGCTTCCCGTCATCAATGGCTTTCGAGAACAGGATATAGCACTTGGAGGACAAGGGGCTCCGCTTGTACCCTACTGCGATCAGCTGCTGTTTCATGATTATGACGCTACCTTGAATTTAGGTGGTTTCGTCAATGTCACCCTCCTCAACGGAGAGCACCTATTGGGATTCGATGTGGGTCCAGCCAACCTCTTGCTCAACCATTTCGCCGATTTGATCGAGCTTACGTATGATAAAGGAGGAGAACGTGCTCGACGAGGACAGGTGATCCCGGAGTTATTGGAAGCATGGAACAAACTCCCGTTCTACCAACTGCCTCCTCCAAAATCACTGGGCAAGGAATGGCTAGACCAAGCGATACTCAATAAGGCATATACCAAATCTTACGCAACCGAAGACCTCCTTCATACAGCAGTGCTTCACATCGCGGAGCAGATTGGCAAGGTGCTCGACTTTAAAGGAAAGTGCTTGGTAACGGGTGGCGGAGCATACAACACATTCTTGATGGAGGTGTTGAACGAACGGTGCAAGACCGAATTGATCCTTCCAGCGGATGAGCTCATCGAATTCAAGGAAGCGATTTGCTTTGCCTTATTGGGCGCCTTACGCTGGCGAAGCGAACAGAACACGGCATCCAGTGTAACCGGCGCACGCCGATCGAGCAGTTCAGGCTACCTGCATTTACCCCCGCTCGAAGGGTGATTAATTCTATCACCGTCGCGTCGCGGTTTTTATACATTTGCAGCGCCTTTTTGGCGGGTAAAAATCACCTGTATATGAAAGATCTGCTGGACAAATTTGAGAACAAGACCCCCGAGGTTGTATTTGAATGGAGCGATGCTGAAACAGAAGCGAAAGGCTGGGTAGTAATCAACTCCCTTCGTGGAGGTGCTGCTGGTGGTGGTACCCGCATGCGAAAAGGCCTTGACAAGCGCGAAGTGGAATCATTGGCCAAGACGATGGAGGTGAAATTCACCGTTGCAGGTCCTCCGATTGGAGGCGCCAAATCAGGTATCAACTTCGATCCAAACGATCCAAGAAAGGAAGGCGTGCTTAAGCGCTGGTATAAAGCAGTCTATCCGTTATTAAAGAATTACTACGGCACTGGTGGCGACCTGAACGTAGACGAGATCCATGAAGTGATCCCGATCACGGAGGGTTACGGCCTTTGGCATCCACAAGAAGGTATTGTGAACGGTCATTTCCAGCCTGATGCTGGGGCTCACTTGAAAAAAGTAACCCATCTCCGCGAGGGTGTATCCAAGGTATTGGATGATCCACTTTTCTCTCCTTCGGTAGAGCGTAAGTATGTGGTTGCTGACATGATCACGGGTTACGGAGTTTCTGAAGCCGTGTTGCACTACTATAAGATCTGGAAGAACAGCGATGTACGTGGTAAGCGTGTGATCGTACAAGGATGGGGTAACGTTGGTTCAGCTGCAGCCTTTTACATGGCGCAGGCCGGTGCGATGGTGGTTGGCATCATCGATCGCGATGGTGGGCTTATGAACCCAGATGGCTTCACCTTTGAGGAGATCCGTCAACTCTTCCTAGGCAAAGAAGGCAATGCGTTGCGTTCGAACGATATGATCTCTTTTGATGAAATCAATCAGAAAGTATGGAATATAGGTGCAGAGATCTTCTTACCGTGTGCTGCATCTCGTTTGATCACCAAAGAGCAAAGCGACGCCATGATCGCCAATGGTTTGGAGGTGATCTCATCCGGTGCTAACGTTCCGTTTGCAGATCCACAGATTTTCTTTGGTCCGATCGGCGACTACGTTGATAACCAAATCAGTTTGATTCCTGACTTCATCGCCAACTGCGGTATGGCACGTGTATTTGCTTACTGCATGAGCGATAAATATGAGCAAACAGACAAGCACATCTTCGGTGATGCCTCTCAAACCATCAAGCATGCCTTAAAACGGGTGCATGAGAAGCACGTTTCAGACAAGCAGATCGCGAAGACGGCATTTGAGATCGCATTACAGCAGTTGGTGTAATTCCGCAGTAGATCAGCTATGAGCATTGAGTTAAGCGACATATATCTTGGGAACACGGTACAGGACTACCTATGGGTAGTTGGTGCTGTTATCGGAGGATTCATTTTCCTGCGTTTCCTGGCGCATCGCATCAGCAACCTGATCTTCAAGCTGCTCACCCGAAACACGGAAGGACTCGACAAGGACGAACTCTATAACCTGATCGCCACACCATTGAAGTGGTTGATCATGTTGCTGGTCATTTACATCGGAACAAGTCACTTGAACTATCCTGAGTCATGGGACATTGCACCCAAGGATGAGTTCGGTATTCGAATGGTTTTGAACCGGATCTACGTCGCGTTCTTGATCATTGTGGTTACTTGGATCGCGTTGAAATTGACTCGTTTTGTTGGCATCCTGCTTTTCGCCAAGGCGGAGATGACCGAATCAAAAACCGACGACCAGATCATTCCTTTCCTGATTGAGATCCTGAAGATCGTTGTCATCACCTTAGCGATCTTCATTTTCATGGGGTCAGTGTTCAAGGTAGACATCGGGGCCTTGATCGCTGGACTGGGTATTGGTGGTTTAGCCTTGGCCCTGGCTGCGAAAGAAAGCCTGGAAAACTTGCTCGCTTCCTTCGTAATCTTTTTCGACAAGCCTTTTGTAATAGGCGACTTGGTTCAGGTGAATGGGATTGTTGGTGTGGTAGAAAAACTCGGTTTCCGAAGTACTCGGATAAGAACGTTGGAAAAAAGTTACCTCACGCTACCGAACCGTTTGATGATCGACAATGTTCTAGATAACCTATCCATGCGAACCTTTAGACGCGTCAACTTCAACATCGGCGTAACCTATGACAGCACGGAGGAACAGTTGAAGAACATTGTTACCGACATTCAGAAATACATTGATGAGCACCCCAACACCAATCAGGATGGAGAGATCCATTTCATGGAGTTCGGAGCAAGCTCACTGGATATCATGGTGCTTTATTTCATCGATACGATGGACTGGAGTGTTTACCTGCGGATCAAAGAGGAGATCAACTTTGAAATCATGCGGATCGTTCAGCACCATGGTGCAGATTTCGCCTTCCCAACGCAAACAATTCATTTAGAAAATCAAAATAAATAAGCGGCAATATGTACTTGTTGATGGTAGTGGTTTTTGTTCTCGGTTACTTAGCGATCGCGCTGGAGCATCCGATCAAGATTGATAAGGCAGCAAGTGCATTGCTGATCGGTTCTATTACTTGGACCATTTTCGCTTTAGGAGCGGATCAAATATTAGAAGGTAGTGTGCTTTTTGAGGAATACCTCAAGGAATACGCCCTACTCAACAATGGCGCAACCACAGACCCCATGCATTATGTAGAGCATGAGCTGGGCCACCACTTATCCGAAATCGCAGAGATCCTTTTCTTCCTCTTGGGAGCGATGACCATCGTAGAGCTGATCGACGTGCACGAGGGATTTGCACTCATTACAGACCGCATCAACACTGCCAATAAGGTGAAACTGGTTTGGATATTGAGTGTATTGACCTTCTTCTTATCTGCAGTATTAGACAACTTGACCACGGCCATCGTAATGGCGGCCTTATTGAAGAAACTCATCAAGAGCAAAGATGATCTCTGGCTGTTCGCCGGTATGGTGATCGTCTCTGCGAACGCAGGGGGCGCCTGGTCGCCGATCGGTGACGTTACCACCATCATGCTTTGGATCGGCGGACAGGTCACTGCTGCGAACATCGTGATCAAGCTCCTGATTCCTTCTTTGGTGGCCATGTTGGTTCCGTTGGCGATCCTATCGTTCACGTTGAAAGGCGAGGTAACACGCAAGCTGGGCATGGTAGACCGTGCTCACTTGGAGGATCGTACCACACCGGGCGAGCAGAAGTTGGTACTCTTTTTAGGGGTAGGTAGCTTATTGTTCGTTCCGATCTTCAAGACCGTAACCCACTTACCTCCATACATGGGTGTCTTGTTTGGTTTGGGTATCCTTTGGACCGTAACCGAGATCATGCACCGCTCAAAGAACAAGAGCGATAAATCAAAGCTCACGGTGATCGGCGTGTTGCAGAAAGTTGATACCCCCAGTGTGCTTTTCTTCCTCGGTATTCTTGCTGCGGTAGGTTCGTTACAATCAGCGGGACACCTGCGCGTGATGGCAAGCTTCTTAGAAGAGTCGATTGGAAACATGTACGCCATCAACATCGTAATCGGACTCCTAAGCTCGATCGTGGATAACGTTCCATTGGTAGCGGGTGCGATGGGTATGTATGACCTTCTACCTGCCGGAGCGGAGGCTGTTGCGGGCATTGCTTACCCGGTGGACCACTCCTTCTGGGAGTTCTTGGCCTATTGTGCGGGTACAGGAGGAAGTTGTTTGATCATTGGCTCTGCAGCTGGTGTTGCGGTGATGGGTATCCTGAACATCGACTTCATCTGGTACATCAAGAAGATTACCTTACTGGCATTGGCTGGATACCTTGCTGGAGCAGGAACCTTCATTTTGATGGAAACCTACCTGCACTAAATTAACAGGGAGCTATTCACAATTACGACAAGGGCGTCCGCGTTTAGGCTCGGAAGGGGGTTACATTAGCCTTCTAATAATCCCAAGTCTATGCTCTTACAACTGCTTTTACAGATAACTCCTGCAGACGGTGCGCTACCGAAAGGGGAAGAGGTCGTGCCACACGAAGAAACCTTGTCAGTGCTTGAACTGCTTGCGAGCGGTGGTTGGTACATCATGATCCCACTGGCCATTTTATCGGTGGTAGCCATTTACATCTTCATCGAGCGATTCATGGCGATCCAGAAGGCGGGTAAAGAGGATCCGCAGTTCATGGATCAGATCAAGGACTTCATCCACGATGGGAAGATCGATGCAGCGAATCATTTGTGTAAGCAAACCGACACCACCTTTGCGCGCATGATCAACAAAGGTGTTCGCCGGATCGGTAAGCCGCTGGGCGATATCAGTGCGGCGATCGAGAATGTGGGCAAGCTGGAGGTGTATAAATTGGAGGAAAGCTTGAGCACCTTAGCGACCATAGCGGGCGCTGCACCGATGATCGGATTCCTGGGGACCGTGATCGGGATGATCGTGGTATTCCACGAAATGCGCATCAGTTCTACGGGTATTGAGATTGAACAACTTTCCGGAGGTATCATGCAAGCCATGGTAACCACCGTAGCAGGACTGGTGATCGGAATCATCGCCTACATTGCCTACAACGTATTGGTGGCAAGGGTTGAAAAGGTGGTGTACAAAATGGAGGCTACCACCATTGAATTCATGGACTTGCTTCAAGAACCAGCTGACCAATGAGCATCCGTTCAAGAAATAAGGTCAGTGTAAGCTTCAGCATGTCGAGCATGACAGACATCGTCTTCTTGCTCCTCATTTTCTTCATCATCCTCTCCACCCTGGTTTCTCCGTTCGGGGCGAAGGTGGATCTGCCTACAGGCAAGGCACGCACCAAGGAGCACCCGAAGATCTCCGTAACCATCCGTCCGGACCTCAGCTACAACATCGATGGTCAGGATGTGAGCAAAGAGATGATCGAAGGCATCTTGGTGAAGCGGAAGGATGAAGTAGACAAGCCAAGCATTGTATTGCGGGTAGATAAGGAAGTCCCAACCGGCGAAACGGTAGGTTTCTTGAGTATCGCAAAAGAATATGGCTTTAGCGTCGTTATAGCTACGAAACCCAAGTAATGGACATACTGGACAACAGGAATAAACGCAAAGGCTTGATCGGCACCATTGTATTTCACTTGGTGCTTTTAATCGTATTCCTGTTCATGGGATTAACCATACCGGTTCCCTTGCCAGAGGAGGAAGGATTACCCGTTCAGCTCGACCTTGGTAATACCGACTTCGGTTCAGGTGATGAGCAACCGCAGAGCACCTCAGAACCCGAAGTAGCTGAGCCGATCACAGAACCAGAACCGGTGGAAAGCAGTCCGGTAGACGCCCCAGAAGAGGTGGCTACACAGGATGCTGAATCGGCTATGAGTGTTCCTGAGGAAACCAAGCCGAAGGAACCCGTAGAAAAGAAACCCGAAATGGATGAACGCTTGAAAAAGGTCATCCAGGCCAATCCTTTCCAGACCAAGCAAGACAACAGCAGCAAAGGCCAAGGCGATACCGAGCAAGCAGGAGATCACGGCAAGCCCGATGGCTCACCAGAAGGCAACTCCTTGTACGGCGATAAAACAGGAGGAGGCGTATCCTATAGCTTAGGTGGACGAGGATTCAAAGGTGCGCCACCGATCCAAGGGAACTTGCAGGAAAGCGGTCGCATTGTGGTAGAGATCATCGTTGATCGTCAAGGCAATGTGGTCCGGGTGATTCCAGGTGCTCGCGGTACCAACATCACCAATGCTGACCTGATCCAGCGGGTAGTGGCTTCTGCTCGTAAGGCGAAATTCACTCCGAAGGCCGATGCGCCTGAAGAGCAGCGAGGCACGATGACCTTCGAGTTCGTTTTGGAATGACTTACGCAGACACCTTAGCCTATCTTTTTGCCCAGCTACCAATGTATCAACGGGTTGGACAGGCAGCCTACAAGGCCGACCTCGCCTCTACCCATTCGTTGATGAAAGCCCTCGATCACCCTGAACGGGGATTCAAGTCAGTACACGTGGGCGGCACGAATGGCAAAGGCTCGAGCTCTCACTTGCTCTCTTCTGTTTTTCAAGCAGCCGGATACAAGACAGGATTATACAGCTCCCCGCACCTGGTAGATTTCAGGGAACGGATCCGTATCAATGGCCAGATGATCCCCGAATCCGAGGTTGTATCCTTTGTAGAAACCTACAAAGACCACTTCGAGCCGTTGCAGCTTTCCTTCTTCGAGTGGAGTGTTGGTTTGGCATTTCACCACTTCAGAAAAGAGGAGGTAGACATCGCCATCATAGAAGTCGGTATGGGTGGACGTTTGGATTCCACCAATGTCATTACGCCCGAATTGTCGCTCATCACAAACATCGGTATGGATCACGCCCAGTTCTTGGGTGATAGTTTATCGAAGATCGCGCAGGAGAAAGCCGGAATCATCAAAGCCGGCATCCCGGTGGTGGTCAGTCGATCACAACGCGAAACGGAAGGTGTCTTCCGCAAGACGGCACTTGGAGTTGATGCACCGATCACCTTTGCAGACCAGCAGTTCCCGATGGATGTTCCGAATTGTCCGCTGATGGGCAGTTATCAGAAAGAGAACTTCCAAGGCGTACTGATCGCCTTAGAAAGACTGAAAAAACTGGGTTGGAAGATCGAAGACCAACACATTACGAAAGGATTTGAGCAGGTACTGCAGAACACCGGACTCAGAGGACGGTGGGAAATCCTGCAGGAAAGCCCAAAGGTGATCTGCGACGTAGGCCATAACGTAGAAGGTTTGGAGCGCTTGATGGAGCAGCTGATGGCAGAATCCAAGGAACAGCTTCACATGGTTCTCGGATTCGTGAACGATAAGAACATCGGAGACATCCTGGATCTGCTTCCGAAAGAGGCGCACCTTTACTTCTGTGAGGCGAATATTCCACGCGCCCTCCCCATTGATCGATTGCAACAAGCAGCCGACGAAAAACGCATCGAACATGAAGCATTTAAGGACGTTGCCAGCGCATTTGAGGCTGCAATGGCCAAAAGTGTTGTGAATGACATGGTTTTCGTAGGTGGAAGCACCTTCGTGGTAGCTGATCTGTTAGCATATTTGTCTGAGTGATAGTTCTTTACATTCTTGGCTATCCTGAAGCACGAAACTTACCTTAATGATCAAGCACCATCCCGGCGAACAGTGGAAGCCAATGATGACCTCATTGAAGCCTAAGAAACGCTCTTACATGATCTCAAATCATGGGAGGGTCTTGAGCTACTTGGAAGACGTCGAAAAAGATGGACGAATCCTCAAAACCGGACTGGTTGATGGCTACCCAGCGTTCAACTATCGAAAAGGCCCAGATGAGGACTACAAAGAAGGCAATGTGAAGTCGCGCTTTGTGCACAAACTCGTAGCACAACATTTCATCGGAGAGCCACCAACGGAGGCGCACAAACATGTGATTCATTTGGACTACGACAAGGAGAATAATTACGTGTACAATCTCCGTTATGCCACGAAGGAAGAAGTGGAGGCCCATTTGGCCAAGAATCCGAACTACATCGAATCGCGAAAGCAGCAGCAACTCTACCCTGAGCGCTTTGCACACAAGCTCTCCTCTACCAATGTAATCCGCATCAAGAAAAAGATCTGGGATCCCAACCGCAAGACCCGCTTAAAGATGATTGCCAAGCAGTTTGGCATTTCTGAAATGCAGCTCTATCGCATCAAATCAGGTGAGAACTGGAGCAGCATTACCGTTCCAGAAGAAGAAGCGGCCAAAAAGGCCCAAGAAGCAAAAAAGAAAGACCAGCAATAGCCGGTCTTTCCTTGTTTATGTCCTACTTTACTTGTATCAAGGCATGCTCCTGTTTGAAGACAAGCGTTGTGCGTTACGCATCAACTGGATCGCCTCACTTCGATAGCCGTTTGGATCAGCACCCAATCCAGACTTAGCTAGCTCGATGATCGATCGGTAATCCATCTCTTGAACGTACTCCGAATCACGAAGCTTCATGCCAAAAGCTGCAATGCTTGCCGACCAATGCACGCGTTCAGAAGCATTTTCTAGCGCTTGTGGTTCGTTCGACACGATATGCTCCATACGTGTGCTGGTATTCTCATCCGGCTGTTTGTAGCGGAGCTTCACCCAAGCGGTTTCATCGGGACGCTGAACGAAGCTCACAGACTGTTCCTTTTCGGTTTGGTAGCGAAGCGGGTCCACTGACCTTCCAGAGCTGCTCCCCACTGGGATGATCTCGTAGATGGCTGTGACGGTATGACCAGCACCCATCTCGCCTGCATCCTTCTTGTCATCATTGAAGTCTTCTTCATCCAACAACCGGTTCTCATAGCCTACCAAACGGTATTCTGCAACCACCTCTGGATTGAACTCAACTTGGATCTTCACGTCCTTGGCAACGGTGAAGAGGGTGGCACCAAACTCACCGATGAGGGTCTTGCGCGCCTCAGAGAGGTTATCGATGTAGGCGTAGTTTCCGTTCCCGTGATCTGCTAGGGTTTCCATCTTACTGTCTTTGTAGTTACCCATCCCGAAGCCAAGAACGGTCAAGTAGACCCCTTCTTCGCGTTTCAACTCGATCAGGTCTTCCATCTCGCCATCGCTTGAAGCACCCACGTTGAAGTCGCCATCCGATGCCAAGATCACGCGGTTGTTGCCCTTCTTCATGAAGTTGGCTTGCGCCTCTTGATAGGCCAGTTTGATCCCTGCTCCACCCGCTGTTGAACCTCCAGCCTCTAGTGCATTGATGGCAGCCTTAATCTTCTCTTTTTGGTTTCCTGGTGTTGATTCCAGTACAAGTCCGGCCGCTCCAGCATACACCACCATGGCCACGCGATCTTCTGGACGCAGCTCATCCACCAACATGTTCAGGGATGACTTCAACAAGGGCAACTTGTTAGCACTTTGCATGGAGCCAGATACGTCGATTAAGAAAACCAAGTTGCTCGGCGGTAGCTCCTCCTTATCAATTCGCTTCGCTTGAACTCCGATGTGGAGCAGTTGCTTCTCCTCATCCCATGGTGCACGAGTGAGTTCTGTATGAATGGCAATCGGATATTCTCCGATAGGATCCGGGTAGTCATAGTCGAAATAGTTGATCATCTCTTCTACCCTCACGGCATCTTTCGGAGGTAGGCTCCCGTTGTTGAGGAAGCGACGCACATTGCTGTAAGAGGCGCGATCCACATCTATGGAGAAGGTACTGAGTGGGTTATTCTTGACCAATTGATAACCGTTCTCTTCTATCCCGGCGTACGACTCCGTGTTGAAGTTACCCGGCATGGATTCTCCAACTGCGATGCTCTGTTTATAATTCATGGGGGCACCCGAGAAAACCGCGTCCAACGCTGGCGCCAAAGCACGTTCTTGGATCATGATATCCTTTTGAATGATCGGGACAGATTGACCAAGTTGCAGGGTTATGGTAAGGAAGGTTCTTCCGTTCACAGCTGCTCGCTGATCTTGGTATCCATTCGCCTTGACGATCACCTCCTTGATGGGATCTTCCGATCGCAAGAGAAAGAGTCCTTGTGCATCCGTTTGGGCTTGCGCTTTGGTGTGATGCGCCGCCATAACGGTTGCGTTCACTATGGGGTTTCCATTCGAATCATTGACCTGTCCTTTTAGCGTGAATGGTTGCGCTTGTACTCCGATCCAGATCAGAGAAAAGAGGAATAAAATACTGAGCTTTTTCATTGTCCATTAAATTTGATGTTCACCGATAGGATGCAGGGATCCACAGGATTCCATAAAATCCGCTGAAAAAATTTGAAAAAGCACCAGATCATAGATGTTGTGAACGCTCCAGAACTGAGCGATGAAGAGCTCTATGCATCCTATTTACAAAAGCGCGACCGATCGGTAATGGCCAGTCTGTATCGAAAGTACATGGCTCTGGTCTTTGGCGTTTGCATGAAGTACCTGCATGAGAAGCATGCCGCACAAGACGCCACCATGGAGATCTTCGAGCGTTTGTTGATGCACGAGCCGAAGGAGCCGATACGGAAGTTTCGTCCCTTCATTTATGTCATGAGCAAGCATCATTGCCTGATGAAGAAGCGAGGTGAAAAGCCTCAAACCATAGAAATATCCGATCGAGATATGGAATTGGCGGAAGAAGTGCATCCTATTGATGAGAAGGAAGTGAAGCTGACTGAATTGGAGCGATGCCTCAAAGAATTAAAAGACCTGCAGCAAGCTTGCGTAGAGCAATTCTACTTGAAACAAAAGAGCTACCTGCAGATC
>CAJXNO010000052.1 GCA_913057205.1 uncultured Flavobacteriales bacterium | reverse complement strand
ACAATAAGCAAGTTGGTTCCCTCTTTTCAGAGGATGGGAAAAGCATCTCCATGATGATCGAGATCGAACCCAACCTCTCGAAGGTGGAAACGGATACGGTCTATTACAAATTGATGGCGGTCATCGATCAATATGAATTCGATGAGATGCACATGGCGGGGAAGGTGATCGGTCAAGCCTATTACATCGAGCAGATCAAGTTTGAGTTTGCCTTGTTCTTTTCCATCGCCGTTTTGTTGGTGGTCATCATCCTGATTCTGGTCTACCGATCCTTATGGGGGGTACTGGTGCCCTTGATGGTGGTATTGCTTTCTGTGGTGTGGCTGCTCGGATTGATGGGCATCGTAGGAAAACCGATCGATATCATGACGGCCTTGCTGCCGTTGATCTTGTTCGTTGTAGGGATTAGCGATGTTATTCACTTGCTCAGTCGCTACTTTGAAGAGATCAGAAACGGAAAACAAAAGCGCGATGCACTTGCAGTGGCCTACAAACAGGTGGGAATGGCGACCTTTCTTACATCGCTTACCACCGCGCTGGGCTTCCTAACGCTGATCAGCAGTGGAATTAGACCGGTACGTGAGCTCGGGATCTTTGCCGCTTCGGGGGTGTTCATCGCCTTCATCTTGGCCTTTACCTTACTGCCCGCGGTGCTTTCATTGATCAGCGTGCCTAAACTGGCGTACAAGGAACCTTCCAATATCTTCTGGAACAAACTCGTGCGCATGTTCTTCTTTGTGTCTATGCGTAAGCAAAAGTGGGTGTTGGGGATTACGGCAGTAGTGATTGTTTGGGCGGTGGTCGGCATGTCTAGGGTAGAAGTAGACAACTACTTGCTTGAAGATGTTGGTGCAGACGATCCCTTGCGCTACAGCTTTGCCTTCTTTGAAGAACACTTTGCCGGTGCGCGACCATTTGAACTCTACATCGAAGCAAAAGGCAGCACAGACAACATCTTCAGTTACGATGCCGTACAGGATATGCTGAGCCTCGAAGATTACTTGAAGAACGACTATGGGGTTGGCTTCATGATATCGCCCCTGAACCTGTTGCGCAGTGCCAATCAAGCATTAAACGGTGGCTTGGATTCTGCCTATCGCGTGCCAGAGACCAAGGAAGAGCTTGTTCAATTGAGGCGAGTATTGAAACGCTTTGAGAAGCGGCCGGAGTTTGCGAGCATCATTGCTGATGAAGGACGTGCGGCACGCTTTTCTGGAAAGATCCATGACCAAGGTGGTAAGCGCACAAAGGAGATGAACCAAGTGATGCACGCTTACTTTGATCAACATCCGCTGGATGTGCTGGATTATGAGCTCACGGGTATGGCTCTGTTGATCGACCAGAACAATGAGTCGCTTTCCAAGGACATGCTCAGCGGATTGATCTTTGCCTTGCTGGTGGTGGCTACCATTGTGGGCATCATGTACCGCTCGGTAATCATGGCCCTGGTGTCTGTGGTGCCGAACATTCTCCCCTTACTTGTGATTGGTGGCTTCATGGGAATTACAGGCATCGACCTGAAGGTCTCTACCTCGATCATTTTCGGTATTGCCTTCGGTATCGCGGTAGACGATTCCATCCACTACCTTTCTAAGTATCGTCTGGAAAGGGGGAAGGGCAGGTCTGTGATCTGGGCACTGCGCAGGAGTTCCATTTCAACCGGAAAAGCCATCATGCTGACCAGCCTCATCCTTTGCGCTGGCTTTCTTTCCTTGGTTAGCTCTGACTTTACAAGCACATACTACGTTGGACTGTTGATTAGCATTACCCTGGCTGCCGCTGTGCTCGCGGATCTTTTCATTTTACCGGTTTTGATTCGCTTGTTCGATAAGGATTGAAGCAGCTTGGTGTAATCAAACATCAACAGAAGCCTGTTGATACTAATCATTCTGAATGTTTAGGAAGACGGTTGGCGATTAGAAAATTCGGTTAGATTTGACGTGGTAATCTTTTATTTAAACACTTATTACCATGAAAAATTCAATCCTCCTAGCGATCGCGATCGTCGGTCTTTTCTTGGCGAGCTGTACTTCTGTGAACAGAAGCATGCGTGAGCCTAACACTGTTCTCGAGTTATATGCTGATGACTTCGATCTTTCTTCTCAAGTAAGCGCTTCAGCAAAGTCAACCCGTATCTTCGGACTTGATTTCGAGCGTTTGTTCAAGCAAGAAACTGGTTCTGTTGTTGGTGGTGCTATTGCGCTAAGCCCTACAGCCTTGATCGCTTCAGTTCCTGTGATCGGAAGCTTTGTGAACGATCCAACAGCGCAGTACGCATTGTACAACCTAATGGAAGCGAATGCTGGCTATGATGTGATCATGTATCCTTCATACAAGACTACCATTCAGAAGCCATTGCTTGGTTTGCCAATCTTCACCATCAGCACGGTTGAAGTAACAGCTAAACTGGGTAAGATGAAGTAAGCACTTCAATCTTTTACAAGAAATCCGAAAGGGGAGTAGAAATGCTCCCCTTTTTTTGTGCTCAACACGAAAAGTTGTATTGTAGTGATGGAAGTCATGATCAATAGGACCACCTCACGTATATTCCTTACAGCGGCATGCATCCTCGCCTCATTCCTTTGCATGTCGCAAACCGGCAGTGTTGACTTAGGTCAAGACCTCCTTTCAACCATTTATTCGAACGATTGGAAACAAAGCTCAAGGCCGGAGCTGGATGATGTTGGTAGGATAAAGGGTGATTGGGGCAGAGACTTTCCTGTATTGCTGAGTATTTGGTGGGAAGTGCTGTTGGAAACCTCCGATGCCACTGAAGAAGCAGAATTCATCGCTTTATCCAAGAAGTTGTCCGCATCGCTTGATCCAAATGATGAAAGCCGTCCTGTGCTTTTTAAACGTATTCTAATCCATGCTTACAGGGCTAGATTTGAGCTTATCCAAGGTCATTACGTCAATGGAATCGGTCAACTCAACGCCTGTATTGATCTCATTGAGCATAGCTTTGCCTTGGCAGATGACTACGACCCTTTTCGCCTGACGTCTGGGATCTACCATTACTTCGTGGCTCATGCTTATGAGAACTACCCTCTGCTCAGACCATACCTGTTCTTTCTACCGGAAGGCGACCGCGAGAAGGGAATAAGCGACCTTGAATACTGCGCACGAAATGATGACCTGTACCTCCAAACCGAGGCACGGTACTTTTTGATGCGGATCTACCTTGACCTAGAAGGAGATAATGCAAAAGCCCAAGCCTACTGCGATCAACTCGTAAAAGCATTTCCAAAGAACCTGTTGTTTCAGGAATTCAACTTGAAGCTCGCTTACGCAAGCCAAGATGAAGCAGCAGTGCGGAAGATTCGCTCCTCTTATCGCGATACCATTGCATTTAACAGGCATTGGACTGCCGCAGAGCGATCTGCCTTGGAACAACGAATAGCTCACCTAAAACCATAAAATTCAGATGAACGTAAAGAACTTTCTCATTCAAACCCTCATTACTGGACTAGCTGTGCTCATCGGTGCATACCTGCTCTCCGGTATACATGTGAGTGGCTATGGAAGCGCACTCCTGGTAGCGCTTGCCCTGGCATTGCTCAACCAGTTTATTAAACCGCTTCTGGTGGTGCTCACCATACCTGCTACCATCCTCACCTTGGGCTTGTTCCTCTTAGTGATAAATGCGGTTGTGATTCTGTTGGCAGACTGGATGGTGCTTGGTTTTCAAGTAGATGGATTCTGGTGGGCCCTCTTCTTCAGCTTTATCCTTTCCATCACCAAGTCTTTTTTGAACATAATCTTCGGTCAGGATGTGAATAAAAACCGAATAAATGATAAGGAATAGCGCACAATCAAGAGTAAATCTCGGATGTTAATCGAAAACCAAATCTTTAATTAAAATCTCAATCTACGAAGAAGCGTTTGCTATCTGTTGGCCTTGATGTTAGGTACCGGAATCCTACAAGCCGGATGTTTTGGTCAATTCGCGCTGGTGCGTAAGGTCTATACCTTTAATCAATGAATCAGTAACAAGTTCGTAAGAACCATCGTGTTCTATGCACTGAACGTAGTTCCCGTTTATAGTGTTGCCGCTGCGGCTGATTTTTGGATCCTCAATTTGATCGAGTTCTGGGCCGGTTCTAATCCGATGGCCATGCAGGATGGTGAAACAGAGCAGCAGCCCATCACCATGGATGGTACCACCTACTTGTTAACTGCATCCAACAAGGGCTTCTCAGCCATTCCACTTGGAGCGGAGGAAAGCGCCACTGCTTACCTGGAGTTTGACGCAGCAGATCAAACATGGAGCTACCGCGATGCATCGCAAGAGGTAGTGCTTTCAAAAGTGAAGGGCCTTGATGCCGAAAACATTGCGGTGAACGAGCTCTACGCCGATGGAGAAGCCCACCAAGTGGTCGTAGACGGTACGCGCTTGGAAGATCGCATCTAACTACTTCAGCACAAAACAGACTACGAAGGCTCGCGAAAGCGGACCTTTCTCATTCTAAGATACCGCGCATGGAGGCAAGCGCCGCGTAGAGGAGTGGCCGAAGTTCCAAAGCAAGGTCGTTTCGTACTTCTAACTCAAGGCAGGAATAACCCTCCGGAAAGCACCGGTAGAGGTAGCTTGCCAGGTTGTTCTGTTCACCGCGATACGGATAGTTGAAGCGCACGTTCAATGCACTGGATTGGTCTATAAGGCATTGCTTCAAGAGCACAGCCAGCTTACGTGTCCGTTTGTCTCCCGCATGAAAACGAATACCAATGCTCGACTTCAAGTTCCTGTTTCCTTGTTTCGGGTGAAAGGTGTGTAGTGTGATGTGCAATACCTCTTGCGATAAGTATTGTTCGATGAACCCTTCTAGCTGCTTGCGATAAGGCATGTAGTAGGTGCTGATGATAAAGGCTTTGTCGCGCTGAGACAACTGGGTAGTAAAGGGGGAGAACAGATGAGCATCTCCAATAGCCGCATTGGGCTCGATCAACAGTCGACTGTAGCGAAAAAAGAAGGCTTGATCGAACAGGGGCTCCATCCGTATAAAGACCGGTGCCACGCGAACATCATATCCACGGTGCGATTCCAGCACATCCACCGCCTTGGTGAACAGGTGGGCGTACTTCAGCGGCACACCATTGCTGTAGTGCTCGCAAGAGAGCATCCAGATCACTGCGACATGGTTTGTGCGCTCATGGCACGGGCTTGCTGTAGCAACTGTTGAGCACGTTGGTGTTGCGGATTCACAGCAAGTGCTTGCTGCAAAGGTGAGATGGCTGCGCCATAGCGCTTAGAGTTGAAGTAGAGCAGGCTGAGGTTAAAGAACAATTCTGGTTCCTGTGGAGCCACGTTGCAACCACGGATCAATACTTCTTCCGCTGCTTGTAGGTTTCCGGTGATGGCATGCGCCATTCCGAGTTTGAGGTAGCCTCTTCCTTGGTTGGGCTCTCGTTCGAGAAGCTGCTGAAGGTGTGCCCTCGCTTCATCGAACTTGTTCTGATAACCTTCGCATTCAGCAATGAGGTAGAGCACATCGTTGTTCGGCTTCATATCGAAATAGCGCTCCATTGCCATCTCTGCCTCGCCATAGCGTTGCATTCTATAGCACGTGTAACCAAAATTGTACAAACCTTTGGTGTAACCCGGAAACTTCTCTGTAAGCAGTTTGAAGCTGCTGTAGGCAGCGGACAGATCGCCGGCATCCAAGTGAACCACACCAAGGTTATTGTAAGCATCTTGGTAATCCGGCCAGATCGAGATGGCACGACGCAGGTGCTTCACCGCATCACTTCGAAGTGCTACCGCTTGTTGCGGATGGGTTTTCGCACGATCATTGGCTGCACTTCCGGCGTTGTAGTGGGCACGAGCGCTCTCATCCACGTACTTCACATCCTCAGCAAAGAGCGTGTACTCGTCCTTCCAATCAGGAATTCGATTGAAACTAATCACCAAAAAAAGCAGGGTAAATCCACCTAATGCGAACGTACGCGCTTTTGTCGAGGCCTTCCATTCACTCAAGAAGGCTGTGAGCGCTATGCACCATCCCAAAGAAGGAGTAAAGAGAAAACGTTCAGCAGCCATGGCACCGATGAGGATGAGCAGGTTGGCAACCACGCTGATTGTGACGAAGTAGAAGCTGATTCCAAAACCGATTGCAGATCGTTCCCGCACCAATTTCACCGCAAGCACAAGCAACACTACGGTGACAATCAGTCCGAGCAAGGCTGGAAGGTCGGTCAACTGAGCGAGCGGAATGGCGTTGAACGAATAATCAGAGGAGAGCTGGAAAGGGAAGGATAACTTCTCAAAATAGAGCCATTGAATACTTGCGGCAGTGGCGATGCGCTCTGCAATGGAATCTGAGGTTGTTAGTACATTCTGCAGCATTCCGGTTACACCAGAATCTACCTCTCCCATTTGCGTAAGCACCAAAGAACGCACGCCAAGGAAAAATGCAGCAGGAAGAAGCAGGCTAGCCGTCAGCATCCAGCTGCGCTTGGACGCGTTTTTATTCAAATGCCACAGCATCATGGGATACACAGCCAAAAATGTGATGGCGCTTTCTTTGGAAAACAGGGCTAACAGGAACAACCCCGCAGAGAAGAGGAGGTGTTTCCACTCCTGCATATCCACCCAAAGCACAAACTGCCGCGCAGAGAGGGCAAAGAAGAGCAAAGCGAAAAGCTCATCCCTGCTTTTGAGGTTGGCGACCACCTCTACATGTACTGGGTGCAGCGCAAACAACAGCAAGGCCCACCAGACCCAATCTTTTCGGCCAAACAAGGCTTCCAGCCATGCGCGTAAGGCCACCAAGAGTAAGCCATAAAGCAAGGCCTGAAGCAGGTGAGAAACGCCAGGGTTCAGGTTGTGGATGCTTTGTTCAATGGCAAAGCTCACAAGGGAAAGCGGTCGGTATAAGCCATCGTTGAAGGCGAGGCCCTGATGACCGTGGGCATAGTTGGTTGTTAAAAGGGTAGGGATCGAAGAAACGCCTTCCTGCACATGTACGTTGCGGGTGATCACCAGGTTGTCGTCCAGCACAAAACCGTGCTCGTAGGTGCCAGCGTAGAGCAAGCATCCCAATACGATCGGTAACCAGTAGAGGAGGGGCTTATCGAAAAACGCCGATGTGGACCTTACTTTCATCACTCGTCCTTCGAATATACTTTCTCTACCTGGTCTCCATCTACCCAAATGCCCCAAACAGCGCCATAAGCATGCAGGCGTTTCACTTCATCTCCACTAGGCGACTGCAACGGAAAACCGGCGTTGCTCCATTCAAAGATGCCGCCGTAGAGGTTTCTTACATTGGAATATCCCGCTGCTTCCAGTTGTTCGCCAATGCGCTCGCTTCGGTAGCCCACGGAGCAGTAGACGACCACCTCGGTATCCTTGTCAATATCCTTCAATCGGTCCATGGAGAAATCGTCATAGCCCACATAGCGTGCATTGGGTAGGTGACTCACCGCGTACTCATCCCATTCACGCGCATCGAGCAGCTCTACCTCGTTCAGCTGTTGATGCACGGTTTTCACATCCACGGGATCAACAGACGCATCCAACAAACCGCGAAGCATTAAGTCAAAGGCTTTGTTGTCCACTTCCTGTGCAGTCAGCATGGGGGTAGAGAGCAGAAGTACTCCGATGATGTAAGGGATGATGGTCTGTGCGCTTGGCATGTTCAAATATAGCCAACTAGCGCATCGAGCCATTGTAGAGCGGGTGGTGCTCCAGAATGGTCTTCTTCAAGAACGATCGATCCAAATGCGTGTAGATCTCTGTGGTGGTGATGGATGCATGTCCGAGCATCTCTTGAACGGCCCGTAGGTCAGCTCCGTGTTCTACCAACTCCGTAGCAAAACTGTGGCGCAGGGTGTGCGGACTGATGTTCTTACGAATGCCAGCGCGTTCTGCCAGTTCCTTGATGATGTAGAAGATCATCACGCGACTCAATTGCTTACCACGTCTATTGAGGAAAACGAAATTCTCGTGGTGAAGCGCCGGTTGAATGTGAATACGCACTTCCTGCACATAGCGTTCAATGCTTGCCGCCGCGCCGGCATGAATCGGAACAAATCGTTCTTTATCGCCCTTACCGATGACGCGGATGAAGGATTCGTCCAGAAAGAGGTTGCTGATCTTCAGGTTCACCAATTCACTCACACGCAACCCGCAGGCATAAAGCGTTTCAATGATGGCTAGATTGCGTTCGCCTTCTGGTTTGCTGCGGTCGATCTCAGCAATCATGGCCTCGATTTCTTCGTTGCTGAGGGTGTCGGGAAGCTTCCTACCCAGCTTAGGTGATTCGATCAGCGTAGTGGGATCATCCTTGATGACTTCATCGATCTCCAAGAAGCGAAAGAATGCTTTGATGCCACTGATGATACGGGCTTGGGTGTGGGCAGACAGTCCGAGCTCATGCACGTGCTTCAAAAACTCCTCCAGGTCCTTGGCTTGAATGTTGGATGGGGCAGCGGCCTTTTCTTCAAGCGCTAAAAAGCGGATGAGCTTTTTCACATCTTCAATGTAGGCCACGATGCTGTTGTCAGACAGCGAACGCTCCAGTTTCAAGTACGAGCGGAACCCTTTCAAATAGCTCTCCCACATCATGGGATGAAGTTCGGTAAATTTTCACCTGCCAGCACTTGCACACCAACAGATGCTTCAAAGGTGGATTGTTCATTTTTGCGTGTAGCTTCGCAGCATGAAAATTGTGATCATCAACGGCCCCAATCTGAACCTTACAGGGAAAAGAGAAAAAGACATCTACGGTGAACGAAGTTTCGATCAATTCATCGGCGACCTAAAGAATGGTTTTCCGCAGGTGGAGTTGATTTACCATCAATCCAACGTAGAAGGGGAGTTGATCAATTGGCTGCACACCTACGGTGAGGATAAGTCGGTAAAAGGCATCCTGCTCAATGGTGGCGGATTCACCCACACTTCTGTGGCTTTGGCAGACGCCGTGGCGGCGATCGAGCGTCCGGTCATCGAGGTGCACATGAGCAACATCTTTGCACGCGAAGAATACCGTCATGTATCTTACATCGGCAAGCACTGCATCGGTTCAATCTCCGGTTTTGAGATGGAAAGCTACTTGTTAGGTATCCTCAAGCTGATGAACCAGGCTTGATCATACCATGCGAGCACGCTTGGCTAGGAAGTGTTCGAATACTTTTTGTGGACCCACCTGAATATCGGTTTCGATCCAATCGATGTTGAACTGCCGGCAACGGAGTTTTACCTCATCCATCATTGTGCGTTTGCGCTGCTCGTATTGCTGCCGTACTTCGTGAGGTCGTACTTTCACTTTATCACCCGTTTCCATGTCTACCAAGGTATACGGACGGTCTTCTAACTCAAGGTCGAACTCCGTAGATCGGTCGAAGACGTGAAAAAGCACCACTTCGTGTTTGTTATACCGCAAATGTTGCAAGGCCTCAAATAGCTGGTCTTGCTCGTGGGCATCACGAAACATAGAGTCGAGGAAATCGCTGAAAATCACCACCAAAGATCGCTTCTGCACCTTCTCAGCAATGGCGTGGAGCGATTCCACCACATTGGAGGTCTTGCTGCCTTCCTCATTCGCATAGACCTGCTCGAGTTCATTGAAGAGGTAGCTGTGGTGGGTAGATGAACTTTTAACGGGCGACGACCATTCAATGCCATCGCCAAACAAGGTCAATCCCACCGCATCACGCTGTGTCTTCAGCAGGTAGATGAGCGAAGCCGCCGACTGAATGCTGAACTGGATCTTGTTGAGTTGATCTTTCTGACGCTCTTTCGGGTAGTACATAGACCCAGAACGGTCGATGCAGATCTGGCAGCGCAGGTTGGTTTCTTCTTCATAGCGCTTCACGAACATCTTGTCCGTACGCCCATAGAGTTTCCAATCGATGTGTCGCGTGCTTTCACCGGTGTTGTATGCCCGGTGTTCAGCAAACTCCACAGAGAAGCCGTGGTAGGGGCTCTTATGCAGTCCCGTGATGAAGCCTTCTACGGCCTGCTTCGCAAGCAGTTCAAGTCGACCAAAACGCTGTGCTTGAAAGTGATTAATGGGCATACGCGATGTTACGAAAAATGATCATGATCTAGATACCCAACAAAGAACCTTGCACGGACTAGTAGTCCGTGCAAATGCATACTCAAGCTATGAGTATAACCCGCTTTTCCCGATGCAAATCGGGATCTGTTGAGGTTCAGGAAGGAAAACCTGAAGGATAATTCTCATTCTATTCTTCGCTCTCTCCCGATAGCTGTCGGGACTCACTCTCTAGAGGTCTATTCGGTGGCTTTTGACGTTCAAGGAAGAACCCGATAAATCCATATAGCGTGTATTTTTGAACCAAATCCTACGAATGAAAAAGGTATGCACTCCGCTTTTTGTGTCGCTCTGCTTGCTGGGTATGATGAATTTGAGTTCATGTTTTTTCGGAGGTCACGGGTGCACTGATCCTAGGGCAATCAATTACGACGAAGCAGCTAAAGACGATGATGGGAGCTGTGTTTACGAAGATCTGGAAGATCAGATCGACACGGAGAAGCCTGAAATTGAGATCTTGCTACCAACCGCTAGTCAACCCATCAGCAGAACGCTTGATCTACATTTTCGATTGACGGATAACGAGGAACTACGTTTAATCACCTTCAACCTCAGTTCTGATACCTATGGACCTGGCTTGTACTATTCCACTACCCGTGAGGTAAGGGGAGAGGAAGACGAGGTGGAACTCACGGTCAACTTGATCGACGAGCCGTTTGTTGGAAACCATTACATCTTGGTTACCTGCGTTGATAGCGCTGGGAATACGCGGGAACGAGGATTGGATTTTGAGTTGACAGATACTGATGGTCCAGCGATTCGGCAGAAGATTTTCACTCAACAAGTGCAGCAGGGTGAATCCATTGAGCTTGAGCTTGCCATTGAAGACCCAGGTGCGTTGACCTATGTTCGTGCTGAGTTCTTTGCGTCTGAGTTTGCATCCCCTCCGTTGTTCAAGTTCGACGAAGTGGAGAACGAGCCGTTTCTTCCATGGTATGATGAGCAGGACTTCACCTATTCATTCAGCACATTCAACGCGTCAGCCGGACCATTTGAGATCCGCATAAGGGCAGAGGATCACAGCGGAAATGTAACCACCGTGATCTATGAAGGGGAGGTGCAGTAAATGATTTTGGTGCTTCTAAATCTAGGCATCTATTTTCCTACGGATTTGTGGTCGATTAGCCACGCCGTAATGAAGAAACGCCCATCCGATGCCCATCGGGATTTGTTGACCTTCAAGGAAGAACCGCAGTTAGAATCAATGTCAATCGCGGCCTACCTTGCAACACCTTCAAAGTTTTATCCTCTTTCCGATACTTTTTTTAGAAAAAAGTATCCAAAAAATCGGAGAACTCAAGCCCTTCGGTGTTTTGCGCGCAAGGCCCCATCGCTATTCGGCTAAACACCCCCGTTTCACTCCCGCAACGCTGCCGCGCTGAGTTCTCCAAGCCAGCGCACATTTTCGGATAAAGCTTCATGTCTATGCCTCCGATCAGACACATTCATCAAAGCCTCCCACCCTGATGCTGTGCAGAGTGTGAGAGCGTAGATCAAGTGCGATGAGTCTACTCCTTTTCTTCACTCTCGCTCTCTTTGTCACTCTCCCGCTGCCTATCGGGATCTGTTGAAGTTAATGAGAGGTGGTCTTAAGGACTTCAACAATCATCAATAAAAAAGCCCTCCCGAGGATATCGAGAGGGCTTCAACCGTTTAGTTAGGTTACCGGAATTACAAATGTGCTTCCAGTTTCTTTACCAATGCAGCTTTTGGAACAGCTCCAACTTGACGATCAACAATTTCTCCATTCTTGAAGAATAGAATCGTTGGAATGCTACGGATGCCGTACTTCTGCGCTACACCTGGGTTGTGGTCAACGTTGACCTTTCCAACCAATGCCTTGTCTCCGTATTCGTTCGCTACTTCTTCAACGATTGGACCTACCATGCGGCAAGGGCCACACCATTCTGCCCAAAAATCTACCATTACTGGCTTGTCTGAGTTTAACGCTTCCGTCTCGAAGTTGCTGTCTGTTAATTCTAATGCCATTACTTCTTATTGATGATTAATAATCTATTTACAAATCTAACATAACAAATGTTCGACCAAGCCATGCTGGCGGCCAATATGTCAGGCTTTCTTGATATGCCACCGCAATGCGTCAAAGGATTCAAGCGCTTCTGTCATCTCCCTCGACATTTCTACTTTAACCGATCGGCTCAGCATCTCAATGCTGGTCTCGGTATCGTGCACGTGAAACTGGATCGGAACATCGCCCTGGTGCTCCTTGCACAAGGCCTTGATATTGCTGATCAATGCATCATCCAACTTGTTCAGCGGAATGTCAATGTTGATGGTCTTGATCCGCTTCTCGCGCAAGTCTGAGAGCATTTCAATATTGCGGACCTTCAACCGCTTGAATTCCTTTTGCTCTTTCTTATTGAACCAGCTGTCTACGCCCACTTGCACCATGACGAACCAGTCTTGCGTGATGTAGCTCTTGAAGCGGATGTAGTCATCCTTGAATACCACAAATTCATGCGCTCCTGCAAAGTCTTCCAAAACAAACCTCCCGTAAGGCGAACCGTTCTTGGAGGTGAGGTGGGCAGCAGAAGTGATGATGCCCGCAATCCGCGTTTCCTTGCGCTTCAGTACTTCATCCAAATCTTCTAGGATGCTCGTGTCTGCATTGCAGAAATGGTCGATCTCAAAGCGGAAGTCATCCAAGGGGTGCCCAGAGATGTAAACCCCAACTACTTCCTTTTCTCGGTTCAGTTGTTCCAAGGTGCGCCAGGGTGGACAATCAGGTATATCCGGCTCCGGAATGTCGGCATCTTCTACCTCACCAAAGAGGCTT
>CAJXNO010000051.1 GCA_913057205.1 uncultured Flavobacteriales bacterium | reverse complement strand
GTCTTGTTGAGCAATGAAGCCAGTCGTTTGTAAGAGGCATCGTAGTCCGCTTCTGCCTTCTCGGGTTTAGCGGCGCGGATGAAGCTGGGACGTGTACCCTTCTTGTATTTGGCGTGGAGGGTGAATTGACTCACCACCAATACATCGCCACTCACATCTTCCACACTCAGGTTCATCAAACCTTCGGCATCCGAAAAGATCCGGAGCTTCACCACTTTGTTGGCGAGCCATTCGATGTCTTCGTTCGTGTCGGTGTCTTCCACGCCCAGCAAGATCAATAGGCCTTGCTGGATGGCGCCCGTTGTCTTCCCGTCGACCTCCACAGAGGCGTTGCTGCATCGTTGGATCACCGCCCTCATTGCTTCATGTCTTTGAGTTCATCCAGAAAGTAGCAGTAGTTCTCATAGCGGAACCAAGGCAGCTCGCCTTCTTCGTAGGCGGGTTTCACCGCACAGCCGGGTTCGTTCAGGTGGAGGCAATTGTGAAACTTGCATCCCTCGCTTAGGCGCACCATTTCAGGAAAGAAGTCCTTCAATTCTTCAGGTTCCATATCGATCAAGCCAAAGCTCCGCAAACCCGGAGTGTCGATCACGTAGGAGTTGCCATCCAGTGGGTGCATCTCCGCAAAGGTGGTGGTGTGCTGTCCTTTCTCGTTGAAGTCTGAAACGTCGGTCACCCGAGCATCGATGGCTGGATTCAAGGCGTTCAAAAGGGAGCTTTTTCCCACACCACTGTGGCCCGAGAAGAGGGCAATCTTTCCTTCCAACAAGGTGCGGATGTCCTCAAGGCCCGTCTGAGCATGTACCGAGATCAAGGCACTGTCGTAGCCGATGTCGCGGTAGGCGCCCTGCAAGGTTAGGAGGTATTCCAATTCTTCGTCGTTCAATAGATCGCATTTGTTGAATACGATGACGGCCGGAACATTGTAGGCTTCCGCGGTGACCAAAAAACGATCGATGAATCCAAACTTGATCTTCGGCGATTTCAGGGTGGTCACCATCACAGCCAGGTCAAGATTGGCCGCAATGATGTGGGTTTCCTTGGAGAGCTTGGTGGATTTACGGATGATGTAGTTCTTCCGCTCATGCACCTTGGTGATGGCGTAGTCTTCACCTGTCAAGTCCATGTCCACGTAATCGCCAACGGTAACCGGATTGGTATTTCTGCTGCCAGAGGTCCTCAGCTTTCCACGCACACGTGCTTCCACTTCTTCGCCATTCTCTAGGCGGATCCTGTACCAACTACCGGTACTCTTCAGAACGATCCCTGTCATGCGTAATTAACAAGTTGATTGTTGATAACCCCAAGTATATTGTTAATAACTCCGTTAATAACTCGATAGATTTGCTACAAAGCCTTAATTGCGATGCAAAGTAACATTCTCACCACATTCTTACTACTCGGCAGCTTCTTTGTTTTGACCGCGCAATCACAACCCTCCGAACCGCGCATGTCTAAGCAGGAGTACATCGAGACGTATCGCGACCCTGCCATTCGCGAGATGCATGCAACGGGTATTCCAGCCAGCATCACCTTGGCACAGGGCATGCTGGAAAGCGATTATGGTAACAGTCCGCTTGCAAAATATGCCAAGAACCACTTCGGCATCAAATGCCACAAGGGTTGGGAGGGTCCTTCATTCATTCAAGACGATGATGAGCGCAACGAGTGCTTCAGGAAGTACTACTCGGTTGACGATTCCTACCATGATCACAGTGAATTCCTGATGACCCGGGATCGTTATGCCTTTCTTTTTGAGCTCAAGGCAACCGACTACAAGGGATGGGCGAGGGGCTTGAAGAAGGCGGGTTATGCTACCAATCCGAAGTATGCAGACCTGCTCATCAAGATAATCGAAGACAATGAGTTGCACCAGTACGACAAAGTGAAGAAGTTGCCAGAGGGCAAGGAAGTAGCCGAAGTTGAACGTGAACCTCGACGAGAAGAAGCAGAGCAAGTGCCGCAACTGATGGCGGTGAGCCGGGTAGAGGTGAGCGAGAACAACATTCGTTACATCCAAGCAGAACAAGGCGATACGCCGGCCAGCATTGCAGAGCGACACAACATGGGTGTTTGGCAGGTGACGAAGTACAACGATATCGCTAAGAATGCACGCCTATTGCCCGGTGAGGTGGTATACCTTCAGCCGAAGCGCAACTACGCCAAGCAAGCGTCGCACACCGTTCAGCAATGGGAAAGCTTGCGCGATATCTCTCAGCTGCATGGCGTTAAAATGAATAAGTTGGCCAAGATGAACGGCGTTGACGAAAGCTATCTTCCCAAGCCAGGTGAGCAATTGAAGCTGCAGGATGTTGGCCCCATCCGCACTTTCTTCCTCGGACTTTAATCTGCCAATTTGTAGGCCACCAATCCTTTAGAAGGAGAGGAGAGGACGCATTCCGTACTCCCATTTTGATCGAGGTCTACCAGTACGGCCGGACCTTGTCCGCTCAATGGCATCTTATCCAGGAGTCGACCGTTCAGGTCAAGGAGGTAGAACGTAGTTCGCTCGCTGTTTTCAAGTCCGATCCAGTCCTTGTTTTCCCGCAGGGTATAGATGTTCCGAGATAGTGCTTCGGGCATGAGGAAGTCTAAGCTTACGTCGCGCGACTTATCTAGAGCGATCACGCGATCAGCCTTGTTGGTGATGTAGCGGAATTCATCTTGATCCGTGGTGCTCAATCCAACGTCACTCCCCAACGGCAACAGGTTCTCATTGCTCGACTTTCCATTCAGGTCATAGCTGTAAAGATTGCCCAAGGAATCATGCCCGATCATGCGGCAATCCTCCAAACGCTCTCCTCGAACCAAGGAGATCTCGTAAACATTCGTGTCGATATCAAAGGCCTTTTGACGAACATTCCCCGCCCGATCGAGAATGTGCACCCGATGGATCAAGTCCATGGCCACGAGGTAATCCTTCCCTCCATACCGCAAGTACTTCACCTCACCATCCAGGCCTCCATTGATCTTCGCCTTGGTCCAGCCGTTCACGGGCTTGCCATCTGTGCTGTAGTTTACCAAAGACCCTCCGCTGTTGGTGATGAGTCGATAATCTCCTTCGTTGTTGTAGCGCACACAGAGCACTCCTGCCGAGCTTTCCTGATTCAAAGCGATTGGGAAGCCCTGCACTTCATTGCCATTTCGATCTACGAAATGCAAGGATTTTGGCGTGGCAAAGACCATTTGAAGCTTGTTGTTGTCAAAGCCATCGATGAAATCAACCTTCCCATTGATCAAGCCATCGAACTTTCGTTTCCAGAGGATCCTTCCGTCTTTGTTGATCAAGTAAAGTTGTTGATCAGCGTCCTGTACTAAGATCTCGGGTTCTTGATTGTAATGGTTTTTAAAGAGCCAAGGCCCGCGGGCTACCACCGTATCCAATACCACGTTCCAAGCTACTGGTGCTAAGTCCTTGATCTGTCGATCGTGCAGCATGGATAAGGAATGGAATTGCTGAAACGGAAGTTCTTCAAAGCTTTGATAGATCAACGTGTTAATTGGCGCATCGATCCGGGTTTGAAGAACATATGCGTCGCTTACTCTTAAGATGTCTGGACGCATAAAGAGCGTGAAACTGGCATCTGAAATGTAGGGCTCAAGCGGTTGGTAGTATGGGGAGCTGATCAAGCGATCATCTGCCAAATAATCATCGATGACGCTCGCGATGGCTTGAAAACTCGCTCCATATACACGAATATGTGAACTGAGCTGGGCAACATAAGCCTCTTTCATCCATGCGGGCTGTACAGCAATGGGGAGGGAATCGAGTGAGGTGATGGAGACGGGAATCGACTGATAATCTTGTTGTGCCTCGAGGGGCTTGAGCGTGCTACCTAGGTTTTCTGTGAAGAGAAAAAGGTTCAAGTCGTTCGTGGTGTCGTCGAGTTGATATGGACAGTAGGCCACTGCATAGGCGATGGAATCGTGTAATTCGATCAATCCGGCACCGCTTTGTGCGGGCAGGTAATTCAATAAACTGCTGTTTGAAGCATCGCCGCTGCTAGCTGAAGTCTTACGCTGCTCAACGCCCATTAAACGGAATAGTCCATCTTCATCTTCCAACTCCAGCCCGATCCATGCGTCGCGTTCAAAATTCTGCGAAATGATCTTGGTGAGGCTGTTGCTGGTTTGAAGGAGTGTGCTTTTTAGCAGGGATAGGGGGCGTAGGTAGACGTAACGCTTTTCAGGTGACTCGAGCTCAAACAGAGCCTCAAGGGCTTCAGATTCTACGATGCCCACTTCAGCTGCTTTGGTCTGGTAGCGATGATAAGGCTCCAGTTGAGTTTGATCTGCCAATACAGCTAGGTTGGGTGATGCGGGCAAGGGTTCATCACTCAGCAGGCCCCATTGAATTGCCGATTCCGATCCGTATAAATAGATCCAATAGTTTCCTTCCTTAGGCAGCTCAGCAACCGTATTACTGATGGCCTCCGGCAGCATGAAGCGAAGCGTAGCCAAAGAATCTACCAATCGATCGTGGTCTCCGGGCTCATCCAAATGCAGCATGGCCCAGGTGTCGCTAGGTAAGAAAGCACTTGCAGCTACTTGTTCTTCTTGCATCAAGCGTGGATGCCAGAACCAAGCGCCTACGGCCAGCATCATGACAACAGCAAAACCAATGATCCATCTCATGAAACAAAAGTACGACCCCGATCAGGAGCGGAAAGTCGATGTTCGCCTAGTTCTGAGGAAGTGGGTGTTAGTTAGCGCGCGAAAGGGATATGCAGCTGACTTGGCAACAGATTAAAGCTTTGGCGGTGGTACTTCGTAGTGCCAAACGCTTTGATGGCTTCGCGGTGGTCTGGTGTAGGGTATCCTACGTTTCGACTCCATCCGTACATCGGGTATTCTTGGTGGATCATCGACATGTATTCATCCCGGTAGACCTTTGCCAAAATCGATGCCGCCGCAATGGAGGCATTCTTTGCATCCCCTTTAACAATACAGGTATAAGGGATGTTGAGGTTTGATTGAAAGCGGTTACCGTCGATCAGCAGATGTTCGGGCATTTCTTTCAACCGGTTTACCGAGCGCTCCATGGCATTGAAGCTTGCTTTTAGAATGTTTGTGCGGTCGATGATAGAAGGTTCAACAAAGCTTACAGCGTAATCTTCTGCTTCATCCTCAATCACTTTGAGCAGCTCTTCTCGTTTCTTTCGGGTGAGCTGTTTGGAATCATTCAAGTCGGGATGCTTGAAGTCTGTAGGAAGTAAAACGGCTGCAGCAACGACAGGTCCTGCGAGGCATCCTCGTCCAACCTCATCACATCCCACTTCAATGCGAGTGGGGTTGATTCTAGTAGGTAGCATATTACCAAAATAAACAATCAAAAAAAAAATCCCCAAATATTGGGGATTTCAATCTTTTGTGAAGTTTTCTTTAAGCGGATCAAAGCTGGGCACCGATGCTCACCTTCATGGTGAACTCGTCATAGATGGTCTTATCGCCCAGGTCATCAAAGAAACTTCCTGATCCGTAGCGTACGTCATACTTAGCACGGTCGATGATCATTTCGCCGTAAGCAGCAAAATTGCCATTCTTCACCTCCACCTTCGCAGGAAAGTCGATCGGATGAGTAATGCCCTTGATGGTTAGATTTCCTTTGATGCGGGTATTGAATTTGTCCTCATCTGCTGGTTTTACATCGGTGATCTCGAAACTAGCGGTGTTGTGATCTTCAATATTGAAGAAATCTGGCGACTTCAAGTGCCCCTCAAGTTTGGTAGCATATTCTCCTTCTAAGTCAGTCACCTTAATGCTGGTCATGTCAACTACAAAGTTTCCACCTTTCAGCATGCCGTCTTCCAGAGCGATCTTTCCAGACTTTAAAGCAACGGTTCCGTTGTGCTTTCCGGTTACCTTCTCGGCAAACCACTCGATGTTGCTTGCTTCAGGCTTGATTACGTAGGTTTCTTCTTTCTTTACAGGAGCAAAGGCCAGGATGATTGCTCCTAGTCCCAGTGCAGTGATTGTTTGATATACTTTCATGATGTTTGAATTTAAGACCGCTAAAGTATGTAACTACAATAAATGTAGGTACATATAAATGTTATATTTTTTCAAATTTATGTTTAAAGCAATCCTTTTGAAATGGCTCTAACTGAAACAACTGCAATCCCACTTGGGTTCACAGCCCCTGATTTTAAGCTACTCCATGTTCGAACGGGTAGAATGGAAACCTTGTCTATGCACAAGGGGCAACACCTAACGGTGGTCATGTTTATCTGCAATCACTGTCCATATGTCATCCACGTGCGAGAAGAACTCATCAAGCTCGCAAATGAATACGATGAAAAGGGCGTTGGTTTCATTGCCATAAGCTCAAACGACCCGATCAAGTATCCGGATGATGCCCCTGACAAGATGAAGGAATTGGCAGAATCGCTTGACTTTCCTTTTCCTTACCTCTTCGATGAAGACCAATCCGTTGCCAAGGCCTATCATGCTGCTTGCACCCCTGATTTCAGTGTGTTTGATCACGAGTTAAAATGCATCTATCGTGGTCGATTGGATGGAAGTACACCAGGCAATGACGTTCCTGTATCTGGAGAGGATTTACGCAGCGCTTTGGACGCTGGCTTGAAGGGTAAAGCACCCATCGCCCCACAACACCCGAGCATGGGGTGCAACATCAAATGGCGTTGATCAAGAGATGAGCTTCAAGAAGAGTAATAACACACCCGTAAGTCCGATCACACTCATCACCCATGTTCGCCAAAAATGATAGCCCTGTTGCCGAGCATTCCGCGCAATCAAATAAGCCACCGAAACGATGAGCGCTGCTAAAATGAAGATTATCGGTCTAGACATCTCGTTCGTCAAAATTGTTGATTCCTTGGTAGAACTCCTAAAGCTTCATGTGCCATTGGATAACTGCTTTCCTTAAATTTACCCCCTATGAAGCCGCTGCTATTGATCATAGGATTGCTATGGGCCACCATCGGTTTGGCTGGAGGTCCGGGCGACAAGCCGGCTGAGGTTAAGCGAGATACGGTAAAAGCCGTGGTCATGTACGGCGAAGAGGTGCTCTTTGACGTGGTGGAAGAGCTCAACGACCGACAAGTGCGCGATCTCCGCGACTCCGTGCTCCGTTTTCACGGGAGGAGTAGCTTTACCGATTACCTGGATCAATACATCTCACTAACCTCAAAATGCGAAGACGAGTTGATCAATTACATCGATTCGCTTTTCGAGTCAGAAGATGTACCCTACGCCTTGATCAATCAGATCAACCTCTTTTTGGCGAATCGTCCTGAAAAGGCCATTCCAGAACTACCGGCGAACCTTTACATCGGCTCATCGGGTGAAGGCATACCAGCTGAAGAGTTCTACCCGATTTGGGATCAGACCAATCCGAATCCTTATGAATGGAATCTAGGGGCAGAGGATACTTCCCTCAGCATTTTACTCACCGATGCAGAGCAACTCGGTCACTTTCATGTTCCCGTGATCAATACCATGACCAGCACCTTTGGCTGGCGGGATGGGCGCATGCACAATGGCGTTGACATTGACCTAGAAGTCTGGGATCCTGTGGTGTCGGCCTTCTCAGGTGTGGTGCGTGTTGCACGTTACTATGGGGGCTACGGCAGAGTGGTTGTGGTCCGTCACTACAATGGCCTCGAAACGCTCTACGCTCACTTGCATCGTTTCAAGGTTGAAGAAGGTCAGCGTGTGGAAGCTGGACAGATCATTGGCTTGGGGGGGAGTTCGGGTAAAAGCACCGGAAGCCACTTACATTTCGAGGTGCGGTTCAAAGGGAAACCCTTGAATCCATCTAGCTTCATCGCCTTTGATGAACAGAAATTGGTGAACGATACCTTGGAGCTGAAGCGTACCAAGAACGGCTACGTTTCCTACCCGAAGGGCACGCTGATCCACACCGTAAAGCGCGGAGACAACCTCTTTGAGATCGCTCGTACGTATGGTACCACCACCTATCGCATTGCGAAGTTGAACGGGATCCGCAGGAATGACTACATCTACGTTGGACAAAAGCTGCGGGTCATTTAATTCCTTCCTCGCGTTATGATGGACCTGGAAGAACAGTTCAATTTCACGAACAAGCTCAAGCATCCGACCCAAGAGCACATCATCGTTTACCGGTACTTTGACCGCAAGCAGGCTGAAACCTTCACCGAGCTGCTGGTAGATGCCGGCATCGATTTTGAAGCTCAGGTGGATGAAGACGATGAGCGCAAGCCGACCTACTTTGGAATAAAACGCACCCTGGAGTCTCAAACCGATCGCTTGAATTACTTAGCCATTGGTAAGCACAGGGATAAATTCATTGCAGCCGCTCCCATGCGGTGGATCATCATCACAATCGCGTTGGTAGTGCTATTGTTGGCCATCCTCGGGGCGATGCTCGATAGCGCCTGATGCCGAAATCTCAATCTTAGATGAGGTTATCGCCTCATTTCCGACCTTTGCAGTATGTCCATTCGTTTCATTTTACCCGCACTCATTGCCGTGTTGCTGTCTACTCATGGGACGGCACAAGAGCGGGTTACGACGTTTGGACTCCAGGTCAAACCCATCATCCCAAGCAACCTCTTCAACGCGGGCAGCGAAGAACTGAGTCAAAACGGTATTGACTATACCGTTGATCAAAGGATTGGTTTCGCCTTCGGCGGAGTGTTGAGGTTTGGGATCACCAATTGGCTTTCATTGGAGTCGGGCATCAGCTTTGCTCGGCGCAATTACAGCCTATTATTGGCGCATGAAGAGCTTGCGAACTTTGATACAGCCAACTACGGCATTATTGGTTATGAGATCCCCATTTCAGGTCTGGTGTTTGTTCGGTTGTCAGACGAGATCTACATGAATACTTCGTTTGGAATGGCCATGGACATGTTTCCATCTGAGGTTGGAAGCGAAGGCAACGGAGATTTCTTTCAGCGCAGTTTTCGCAGAGGCTACGGTGCCAATAACAGCTACTTGAATTGGCTGAAGCTGGGCTTATTGGTCAACATCGGATTTGAGTACCGCACAGAAGAGTCAGGTTATTTCTACATCGGAGCTTCCTACCACAGACCCTTCTCACCGATCTATGATACCCAGTTCAACTACATTTTCGGCAACCAATTGGACGAAGGAAGCATTCCCATCACAGGGAATTACTTGACCATTGATTTCAGGTATTTCTTCCATGAAGAACCACGGGAGAAGAAAAAGAAGGTAGAAGAGCGGGATCCATCAACCATGCCCAGCTGGATGCGCAAGGATTGATTCTCTCTCCGCTTTCGCAGCAAGCGGCGTGTTCTTATAGTGCTCCCAAAGCAAGAGGATGTCTCGCACATAGGCAACGGGCTCGCTTCCTCGGCAGTATCCATGCCGAACCACCTCATCTTGATAGTACTGCGGCTGAGATTTTAGCTCCAAGAACGTAGATACGTGGTCCCAATTAAACGGATCACCGTCGTGTTTTTCTGCTAATCGTTGAGCATCCAATACGTGACCCAGACCAACATTGTACGAAGCAAGGATGAAGGGGATAGCTCTATTGGTATCGGCTAGAGTATCCAGCCAATAATCTTGAAGGTGTTCCAAGAAGGAAACACCAGCCTGAATGTTCTGCTGTGGGTCAAAGACATTGCTGTCTACACCAAAGCGATGAGCCGTTTCGGGGATCAATTGCATCAAGCCACTGGCGCCGGTCCAAGCTTGTGCGTTCGGCATGAATTTCGACTCTTGGTAGATCATAGCTGCAAGGAGCTTCCAGTCCCAGTTCAGCCGTTTACTCTGTGCTCGAATAATGTTATCGAACGGTGAGATCTTGGTACCACTCAAAGACGAGTATTCACTCAATACGCGTTGTTTGTGCTGGGTGCGTGCCTTGAAATACTTCATGTGAATCACCGCAAATGCCTCGGTACGCTTGAATGACTTCAGCCAATTGTTAAGGGTGTCGACCAATGCCGTGCTGTTTGGTCTACAGGCCCAAGCTACGTTCTGGGCAAAGCTCAACGGCGTACGCACGTCGATGTTGGGGTAATAGGTCTTGTTGAGCACCGCGACGTTTTCATCTGCTACGGTGAATTCGATCTGACCTTTAGAAACCATTTCAATGAGTTTCTCGGTGCCCAATCCCTCCGCAAACTTCACATTGATCACCCCGCCTACTTCGTCCATGAGGTTAAGCAAGCGCGTGTAGAATGCACTGTGGCGGCGTACATGAATGTCTTTGCCCACCAGGTTTACCGGGTTTCGGATCAACTGCTGGTCCAATTGCTCTCGGTTATAGTTCCACCAATTATCGGGCATGCGCTGTACGAGTACTTGGCGCGTTTGTAAGACCGGTTTCGTAAAGGCCACTTCTTGCCTTCGTTGGTTGGTGACCGTGTAGTTGGCCGCGATGATATCACCTTCCTCTTCTTGCAGTAGGTCGATGATGTTATCCAGATCTGCTACGGGCTTCATGTGCAGATCCACACCGATCTCATCACAGAACCGAGAAAGGAGCTCATACTCGAAACCCATCGGAACGCCCTTGTAAATGAAATAACTGCTCGAACTGAAATCAGTGAGCGCCACCAACTTACCGTCCTCGATGATCTCTTTTAGGTCGCGCGGTTTCAGTTGCATTTTACGATTTGCCATACCCTCTCTTCGCTCAGAATTGCGCGAGCAAGATCCAAGGATGAGGAGTAAGGCCAAGAAGATTTCTGAAAGTCGAATCACATGGAATAATACGCAAAAAAAACCGAAAGGGTTTTAGGTGAGCTTCACGAAGGTGTAGAACGCAAGCCATATTCCGATGAGGATCAGGAGGATATAGCCAGCACCTTTGTAGTATCGTTTGGAGAGCTTCGCGTCCTTAGCATAAGCCCACACCAGATACCCAATGAAGGTGGCGGCAAAGAGGGCGGCGAAAATGATACGTCCGGTAGTAAACATGGTTGCAAATCTGCAATTAAAACAGATATCTTTCTCGACGGTTCATCATCTGATGAAGCTTATTACATTCGACCCATAAACAACGCATATGTCAAAGACAGATAAAGCAAAAAAGGCCAAAGCACAGCCAGAAAAAGTGCTGAACAGCAAGTCGATGAAGTTCCTAGAGAGCTACCTGAATAACCCAAGTCCAACAGGATTTGAGTCGGAGGGACAGAAGATCTGGTTAGACTACGTCAAGCCCTACATTGACGAGTACATGGTTGATACCTATGGTACAGTGGTAGGCGTAGTGAACCCGAAGGCCGAATACAAGGTGGTGATCGAAGCACATGCAGATGAGATCTCGTGGTTCGTGCACTACATTGATGACAATGGATTCATCTATGTGAAGCGCAATGGCGGTTCTGACCATCAGATCGCACCCTCGAAGCGCGTGAATATTCATACCGATAAGGGCGTAGTAAAGGCCGTTTTCGGATGGCCTGCGATCCATACGCGAAAGGCTGGAAAAGAAACCAATCCAACTGCAGATAACATCTTCTTGGATTGCGGTGCTCGCTCCAAGAAGGAGGTAGAGGAGATGGGCGTGCACGTAGGTTGTGTAGTGACCTATCCAGATGAATTCATGATTTTGAACAAGGATCACTTCGTGGGACGCGCACTCGACAACCGAATGGGTGGTTTCATGATCGCCGAGGTAGCGCGCATGCTGCATGAGAACAAGGTGAAGCTTCCATTTGGCTTGTACATTGTGAATGCGGTGCAAGAGGAGGTAGGACTCCGCGGTGCAGAAATGATCGTTGAGCGCCTTCGTCCGGATGCAGCCATCGTAACCGATGTATGTCACGATACCAACACGCCGATGATCAAGAAACTGGAACAAGGCGACTTCAAGTCAGGCGATGGACCGGTGATCAGCTATGCACCGTCTGTGCAGAACAACTTACGTAAGCTTATCATTGAAGCGGCAGAGAAGAACAACATCCCATTCCAGCGTATGGCGGCAAGCCGTTGGACTGGAACTGACACGGATGCCTTTGCGTTCGGTGCAGGTGGTGTGGCTTCTTCTTTGATCTCGTTACCGCTCCGCTACATGCATACCACCGTAGAAATGGTGCACAGAAACGATGTGGAGAACGTGATCCGATTGATTTACAATGCGCTGCAGCAGATCCAAGACAAGCATGACTTCCGCTACTTGAAGTGATTCAAGCAGTACAGTAAATGAAAAGCCCCTCTGGACAATCCGGAGGGGCTTTTTATTGTGAAATGGTTTAAGGCTACATCAGCAGGCCTAATACGATCAGTCCGAAGTAAAAGAGTGCCGTTAGACCAAGGAATATCCAAGAGAGAATAAGGGCGGCATTTGAGGCACCATTGGTGTCCTTATGTTTCCATGCCAGCAACAACCCTCCCAGCAGAAGAGCTAATTGGGTGAGCGTGAGCAATAAGACGCCTGAGGTAAGAATTCCGACAAAAAAGTTAGCCGCAAGAAAGGCGAAAAGCACCGAACCCATGATCGAAAGAAAGAGTGCCCATCCCGAGCGGCGCTTAACCGCTGATTTCTTCTTCCAATCGGCTTTTTCCCAAGTGTCTGGATCGTTCCAGTCTGATCGCGCCAGCTGTACGGGCTCGATCGCTTTGGTTTCTAGGTTTTCGAATATGACCTGATCAGCTTTTCCTGATGTGTTTGATGTTGAAGCCAAAAGCAGAGGAGAAGTTCGTTCGGTTGCAGGCGAAACCTTGGCTTCGGTAGCAGGAAATCGCAACGTTAATGCCTCCGTTTGTGCCGACATTTTTTCCATGTTGTCTCCCCTTTTGACCTGGGCTATATGATTCACTTTTGACTTTCCTCCATTCCAATGAAAGCCGCTTAGGTGCTTCCGCTTTTGAAGGATGCCATTGGAGACGACGTCGTTGTTCGTCTTACAAGAACTCAATACCGTGATGAAAGCGAGCAGGACGAAAAGTATACGTGGATGTCGCATAAAACTTGTTCTGGTAAGGTTTGGTTAAAGATCGAATGCTTTTTTCGAAAAGCAGCCGCAAAGTATTGAATTTTTGAAAATGGAAGTGAGGTGTGCTCTAGACAAAAGAGAAAAGAT
>CAJXNO010000050.1 GCA_913057205.1 uncultured Flavobacteriales bacterium | reverse complement strand
CCGATGCGGATCGTAGTACGCAAGAGCTTAGCATCACTCATCTGAGATGCGATCGCACGCTTCCAGATCAGTTCGTACAAACGCTGTTCTTGACGATCCGATGAAACCTGCTGGCGATTGAAATAGGTCGGACGGATCGCTTCGTGGGCTTCTTGCGCATTG
This sequence comes from uncultured Flavobacteriales bacterium, assembly GCA_913057205.1. Taxonomy (GTDB): domain Bacteria; phylum Bacteroidota; class Bacteroidia; order Flavobacteriales_G; family Salibacteraceae; genus SHAN690. The sequence goes on along the minus strand of CAJXNO010000050.1, from coordinate 13,064 downwards.
GCCGTTTTAGTGGAATACTTTCGGGGATTCACAAACTCGTCGCCGTACTGCGAAAGGATCTCTGCTTTGGCGCCCTCGATCGCGGTATTCGAGAGGTTCACAGAATCGGTACGCATGTAAGTGATCTTACCTGCTTCGTAGAGGCCCTGTGCCAATCGCATCGTTTGTGCTACCGAATAGCCTAGCTTTCTTGCCGCCTCCTGCTGTAAGGTAGAAGTGGTGAACGGAGCGGCCGGGGTTTTCTTCCCTGGTTTCTTATCCACCGCCTGAACAGAAAAGTTGGCTCCCTCGCATTTCTTCAAGAATGCATTCACCTCCTCTTCAGATTTCAAGCGCTTATTCAGGTCGGCCGTAAAGCTCTTTCCCTTCGATTCGAATACCGCCTTAACGCGATAATAGGTCTCCGACTGAAACTGCTCGATCTCCTTCTCCCGCTCCACGATCAAGCGAACGGTCACACTCTGCACACGTCCGGCAGAGAGCGATGGCTTCACCTTCTTCCAGAGCACCGGACTCAGTTCAAAGCCCACAATACGGTCAAGCACACGTCGGGCTTGTTGGGCATCTACCAATGCGGTATCAATCATTCTCGGATTCTCGATCGCACGCATGATGGCCGGCTTTGTAATCTCGTGGAAAACGATGCGTTTCGTTTTATCTTCCTTCAATCCAAGCGCTTCAAAGAGGTGCCAGCTGATGGCCTCTCCCTCGCGGTCCTCATCCGTTGCCAGCCAAACCATTTCAGCGTCTTTGCTCAACTTCTTGAGCTCAGCGACCACCTTCTTCTTGTCTGGCATGATCGTGTATTCCGGCTTAAAATTATTGTCGAGCTCAACCGAAAGCCCTTTTGTTGGAAGGTCTCGGACATGGCCGTAGCTGGACTTAACAACGAAGTCCTTTCCAAGATATCCTTCAATGGTTTTGGCTTTTGCCGGAGACTCTACGATCACCAAATTCATATTGTTCTTGCCTTTTCGATCAGTGCAAATAAAACGCAAAATAAAATGGGATGGTTGACACTGACACGCAAGACCATGTGAAGTTCATGTGAAATCACCACCTGACATTTTTGCAGACGGACCTATTCTGTACCTTTGCTCTCCTTTTTTAAATCTTTGATTTATGGCGGAAGAATTGTTGGCGGAAGAACGACAGGGAGAGGCTACTTTGGTGGAAGCACAGAGCGATCTTTCGAACGGAAAAAAACTTTACTTAGAAAGCTACGGATGTCAGATGAATTTTTCTGACAGCGAGATCGTAGCATCGATCATGACCAAGGCGGGCTATCAAACCACTCGCAATTCGGATGAAGCGGATGTGGTACTCATCAACACCTGCTCGATCCGTGACAATGCAGAACAGCGTGTTCGAAATCGCCTGACCCAATTCCAGAAAGACAAAAGAAACAACCCCGATAAGGTCATCGGCATCTTAGGCTGCATGGCAGAGCGATTGAAATCACAGCTTTTGGAAGAAGAGCAGTTGGTTGACCTCGTAGCGGGTCCAGACGCATACCGCGAGCTACCTGGCTTGGTCTCTGAAGTGGAGTCTGGTCAAAAAGCCGTGAACGTGTTGCTCTCACGAGAGGAAACCTACGCGGAGATCGCTCCGGTACGGTTAGACAGCAATGGCATAAGCGCATTCATCTCCATCATGCGGGGTTGTGACAACATGTGCAGCTTCTGTGTGGTTCCGTTTACCAGAGGACGTGAGCGCAGCCGAGATCCAGAATCGATCGTAGCTGAGGCTAAGGATTTGTTCGACAAAGGCTACCGGGAAGTTACCTTGCTTGGACAAAATGTTGACAGTTACCGATGGAACGAGAACAAAAAAGGCGAGATCATCGACCCAGCAAAAGAGACGGTGAACTTCGCGCAGCTTTTAGAAAAAGTCGCCTTGGTGCATCCTGACCTACGCATCCGTTTTTCTACGTCTCACCCAAAGGACATGACCGATGAGGTACTGCATACCATGGCGAAGTACGAGAACATCTGCGAGTACATCCACCTCCCAGTGCAGTCTGGAAACTCTGATGTTCTGAAGCGCATGAACCGTGGCTACACCCGTGAATGGTATTTCAACCGCATCGAAGCGATCAACCGCATCATGCCGAATTGCGGGATATCGACCGACATCATCGCAGGCTTCTGTGGTGAAACGGAAGAAGAGCATAAAGACACCTTATCCTTGATGGAAGAGTTGCGCTACGACTTTGCCTACATGTTCTATTATTCTGAGCGTCCGAAGACCTTGGCCGCAAGAAAGTATGAAGACAGCGTTTCGTTGGAAGACAAGAAGCGCCGGCTTAACGAGATCATCGATCTGCAAATGGTACACAGCCTTGAAAGCAACAAGCGCGCCGTTGGCAAGACCCACAAGGTACTGATCGAAGGCTTCTCAAAGCGTAGCAAAGAGCAATACTGCGGACGCAATACACAGAACGTGATGATCGTTTTCCCGAAGACGGAGCACAAGCCGGGCGACTATGTACACGTTAAAGTAACCGACTGCACATCCGCCACCTTGATCGGCGAAGTAATCGACGCCTGAGCATGACGATCCAGCAAGCAAAGCAACGTTTTGGAATCATCGGCGTGAGTCCGGCATTGGACCGCGCCATTGAAACGGCCCTGCGGGTAGCGCCTACTGACCTATCTGTCTTGATCACCGGCGAAAGTGGTGCGGGTAAAGAGCGCATGCCTCAGATCATCCACCACAACAGTACGCGAAAACACAACGGCTACATTGCCGTGAACTGCGGGGCTATCCCAGAAGGAACAATCGACTCTGAATTATTCGGGCATGAGAAAGGCTCCTTCACCGGCGCACACGAAACCCGCAAAGGATACTTCGAGGTAGCCGATGGCGGTACAATCTTCTTGGACGAAGTGGCCGAACTTCCGGTCTCTACTCAAGTGCGCTTGCTGCGTGTTTTGGAAACAGGCGAATTCCTCAAAGTAGGATCCTCCAAAGTTCAGAAGACCGATGTGCGCATCGTAACCGCTACGAATGTGAACATCCCGGAAGCCATCCAAAAAGGAAAATTCAGGGAAGACCTTTACTATCGACTGAACACGGTACCGATCCATCTTCCTCCCTTGCGGGAACGGAAGGAGGACATCCACCTGCTGTTCAGAAAATTCGCATCCGACTTTGGTGAGAAGTACCGAATGCCACCTGTACGCTTACAAAATGATGCTGTGCGGATGTTGGAAGCCTACCGCTGGCCTGGAAACATACGTCAATTGAAGAACGTGACCGAGCAGATCTCGGTGATCGAAAGCGATCGGGACATTGACGTGGGCACCTTAAGTCGGTATTTACCCGACGCACAGGCGAACCAACTCCCCATGGTCCTACGCAAGGAAGAAGACAGCAACATGTCTGAACGGGAGATCCTCTATAAGGTGCTTTTCGACCTGAAGAACGACATGAACGATCTGAAAAAGCTCGTCATGGACATGTTGCGTGACGGCAACAATTCCGTTGACCCTGAGACGGTGAAACGCCTTTTCCCAGCGATCAGTGAAGGGGCAAGCCAAAGCCACGCGGAAGAAGTCACCGCGGGTGGCTATGATTTCGAAATCCAACGGGTGGATCAAGGATACGGCGACGAAGACCCGATCTACGATCATGAAGTGGTAGAAGAGTCGCTCAGCATTGAAGAGAAGGAGAAAGAACTCATTCAGAAAGCCCTAGAGAAGCATCGCGGTCGACGCAAGAACGCCGCGCAAGAACTCGGCATCTCGGAGCGCACCCTTTACCGAAAGATCAAGGAGTATGGACTTAATTAAGCGACTTTCACTCCTCGCACTCGTTGCGGTGCTGCTCGCGGGTTGTAAGGTGAACTATTCCTTTACCGGAGCAAGTGTTTCGCCAGATGTGAAGACCATCTCCATCGCCACCTTCCCCTCCTATCAGGCCCCTTTGGCACCACCTTCTCTCGGACAAAGCTTTACGGAAAACTTGAAGGACATCTTCCTGCGTCAAACCAACCTGACCTTGGTGAAGAGCAATGGCGACCTGATCATTGAAGGAGAGATCACCCAATACCGCACCTCCGATGAAGCGGTGACCGGTAATGATGTTTCTACCGTGAGTAGATTGACCATCGTGGTGAACGTGATCTATACCGACACGAAGAACGAAGACAACAGCTATGAGAAGTCCTTTACTAACTTCGCTCAGTTCGATGGAACCCAGACCTTGTCCAGTGTTGAATCACAACTGATCGAAGAGATCAACGAGAAACTCGCTCAGGACATCTTCAACATCTCCCTCGGCAACTGGTAGTACAAACGCCATGAAACCGCTGCTTTCACATATCCTTTTACATGGTATCGATGAGCAAACGCCCGTTGAGCAGTTGGAACTTGCCCTACAAGAACATCCCTACTCTCCTACCTTGGCGGTATTGCTGACCAAAGCTTATACAGAACGGAACGACGTACGCTTTGAGCATATGCTGAGCAGAAGCGCGCTGCTTACCCAAGAACGCAAGAACCTGCATGCCTTTGTTCATCAAATGATGCAAGCAGAACCTGAGGTACTCGCTGCGCCAGAAGCCGTCAGACCTCAGGAAACGACTCTTGAGGAGGTCGAAGAAGCGAGCGCTTCAACCGCAGATCCTAAACAATCGGAGCAATTGACCCCTCAAACTCCCGACGCTTCTCAAGCAGAGGAGATGCTTGAAGCATCAGCAGAGCCAAAAGAAGATTCTGCTTCTGAAAGCGAGGAAACAGCAGAACGTGAAGAAGCATCGGGTATCAGTAGAGACCCCGATGAGTTGCTTACGCAGCAGTACCTGTCTGAAGCACTCTCAAGCGGTGTGCTTGCTGAGCTTTACAACGAAGAACAAGCGGAAACCGGCGAAGAGGAAGAGGCTTCCATTGAAGATCCCAAGGCGGATGCGGAACAAGAAGCAACGTCAAACGAGTCTTCTTCGGCTGAAGCACCTGAGCACGAAACCATACAACCGGAGACAAGTGCACCGGAAAAACTTGGCTTCAGTGCATGGATGAGTTTTTTGAGCGATGAAGAAACGTCAAGCACAGACATTCCTGAGCAACCGACGGAAAAAGAACAGACCACTCCGGAACAACAACACCCAGACGATTCAATTACACCTCCGAAGCCTGCTGAACCTCGCAAACCACGTGAAGACCTCAGTTCCATCATCGATCGCTTCATTGAGCAGGAAGATGAGATCGTTCCAAAGCGCGCGAGCTTCTTCTCACCGGCCAAAGCGGCCAAAGCGAGCTTGGAAGACAATGACAGTATCGTCACCGAGACCTTAGCACGCATTTACGCCGAACAAGGCAATGTTTCCAAGGCAATCGACACCTACGAGAAATTGCGTTTGCTGCATCCTGAAAAAAGCAGTTATTTTGCCGCCCTTATTCAAAATCTGAAAAGCGACTAATACAATATACCATGATCATCATTTCAATACTCATTCTGTTGGTCAGCCTGCTCTTGATGGGCATCGTGTTGATCCAGAACTCTAAGGGTGGAGGTTTGGCTGCGGGCTTCTCTTCTTCCAATCAGATCGCCGGCGTACAGCGTACCACTGACTTCTTGGAGAAAGGCACCTGGATCCTCGCAGTGGGCTTGCTTGCCCTTTGTTTGCTATCTACTGCCATGATCGGCGGTGGTACCGTAGAGGAGCAGGGCAGTAAGTTGGATGGCATCATTCAGCAAGAAGCGGTTCAACCTGTTCAAGGCTTGGACGAAAACGCGGTTCCCCTTCCAGAGTAATAAAAAGACTCGTCACTACAACTTTGAAAATGTCAGCTTGTCATTCACAGGCTGACATTTTTTTTGTCTTCTACCCAAAATCTGCCAAAACGATGACTTGGCACAAAATCTGACCAATGGGCTGCGTAATCAAAATCTTCAAAAATGGCAGAAGTGAAATTTAAACCGAATGAAGACCGTGTGTTGGTAGAGCCAGCACAAGCAGAAGAAAAGACCGCAGGGGGAATCATCATCCCTGATACCGCAAAAGAAAAACCACAGCGTGGTACCGTAGTAGCGGTTGGGCCAGGCAAGAAAGATGAGCCCATCACCTTGAACGTTGGAGACAGCGTATTCTATGGCAAGTATTCGGGAACGGAGATCCAGATCGATGGAACCGATTATTTGATCATGCGGGCTTCTGACGTCCTCGGAAGCATTTAAGAACCCTCAGTAAAACATTAAAAACTTGAAATCAAATGGCAAAGGACATTTATTTTGACGCAGAAGCAAGAGACGGCCTAAAACGCGGTGTTGATGCGTTGGCCAATGCAGTAAAGGTTACCCTCGGACCAAAAGGTCGAAACGTGGTGATCGACAAAAAATTCGGTGCACCATCCATCACCAAAGACGGTGTAACGGTAGCGAAAGAAGTAGAATTGAAGGACGCCCTTGAGAACATGGGTGCGCAGATGGTAAAAGAGGTGGCTTCAAAAACCGCTGATCTTGCTGGAGACGGCACCACTACGGCAACCGTTCTTGCACAGGCCATAGTTAATGCTGGTTTGAAGAACGTTGCCGCTGGAGCCAACCCAATGGACCTGAAGCGTGGTATTGACAAGGCCGTAGAAAGCGTAACCAAGTTCCTCAGCGATATGTCTGAGTCTGTAGGAGACGATTTCGGAAAGATCGAGCAGGTGGGTACCATCTCTGCGAACAGCGATGCCAACATCGGTAAGTTGATCGCTCAAGCGATGGAGAAAGTAGGTAAAGAAGGTGTGATCACCGTTGAAGAAGCAAAGGGTACTGAAACTACGGTTGACGTAGTAGAAGGTATGCAGTTCGATCGTGGTTACCTCTCTCCTTACTTCGTAACCGATAGCGAGAAGATGATTACCGAGTTGGAGAATCCATACATCTTGATCCACGATAAGAAGATCTCCAACATCCAAGACATCGTTCCGATCCTAGAGAAAGTAGCCCAAGCAGGTTCATCGCTGTTGATCATCTCAGAAGATGTAGAAGGAACTGCATTGGCTGGTTTGGTGGTAAACAAACTGCGCGGTGGATTGAAAGTAGCAGCTGTTAAAGCGCCAGGTTTCGGTGATCGTCGCAAGGCCATGTTGGAAGACATCGCCATCCTTACCGGTGGTAACGTGATCAGCGAAGAGCGTGGCTATAAGTTGGAGCAGGCAGACATGTCGTTCCTTGGTCGCGCAGAGAAAGTAGACATCGACAAAGACAACACCACCATCATCAACGGTGCAGGTAAGTCTGAAGACATCAAGGCACGCGTTGGACAGATCAAAGCACAGATCGAAAGTACAACCAGCGATTACGATCGTGAGAAGTTGCAAGAGCGTCTGGCTAAATTGGGCGGCGGTGTTGCTGTACTTTATGTTGGTGCTGCTACCGAGGTTGAAATGAAGGAGAAGAAAGATCGCGTAGACGATGCCCTTCACGCAACCCGTGCAGCTGTTGAGGAAGGAATCGTACCCGGAGGAGGTGTTGCCTTCATTCGCGCGATCGCTGCCCTTGACAAGCTGAAAGGCGATAACGAAGATCAGAACACCGGTATCGACATCGTTCGACGTGCATTGGAGGAGCCATTGCGTCAGATCGTTGCCAACGCAGGCGGCGAGGGTTCCATCGTAGTACAAAAAGTACTCGAAGGCAAAGACGATTTCGGTTACAACGCAGGCACAGGCGTTTACGAAGCACTTTACGCAGCAGGTGTGATCGATCCTAAGAAAGTATCACGTGTTTCCCTTGAGAACGCAGCTTCTATCGCTGGATTGCTGTTGACCACTGAGTGTGTGTTGGCAGACGAGCCAGAAGAAGATATGCCAGCTATGCCAGCAGGCGGTATGGGAGGCATGGGCGGCATGATGTAATCATCCGTTACGGTCCATATACAACAAAGCCCGGCCAATTTGGTCGGGCTTTCTTTTTTGCACGATGTTTTATAATCTGGGCGCCCGGGCGGGCTTTCCGCTATATTTCTGGCAAGCCAGAAGATGCCGCTGCAATCCCTAGCGCGATCCTTTCGCTTGCTTCTTATAGCTTACCCAGCTCCTCCTTAACCAATTGAGAGATCAGCTTCCCGTCGGCTTTTCCCTTGAGTTTACCCATGAGCGGCCCCATCACCTTTCCCATGTCCTGAGGTCCGCTGGCACCAACAGCGTTGATCTGTGCCTGCACGGCAGAGCGCATCTCGTCCTCCCCCATCATCTCGGGTAGGTACTCCTCAATCACATTCGCTTGAAACTCCTCTTCTTCTGCCATCTCTGGCCTTCCTTGCTCCTTATAGATGGCAGCAGAATCTTTGCGTTGCTTCACCAGTTTCTGCATGGCCTGTATGGCCATTTCATCATCTACTTCACTTCCTGCCTTCTCACTGGCGATCAATAGAATAGCACTCTTGATGGCCCGCAAAGCATCCAGGCGTTGCTTGTCTTTGGCCAACATGGCTTTCTTGATATCATCGTTGATCTGATTCGCTAAACTCATTTCTATGCGTATTTTTTGAGGAACAAAACTACGTTTATGCACATCAATATCTCAAGCCGAAACATCATCCGCACCGCACAACTGCTTTCTGCAGCTGCCATCATCACCGCCTGCAGCATTATGTACTTCTACCGTAAGATCCATGAGCTCGCTGGAATGCAATGGTTCAAGACAGACACCCAAAGCTTCGAGGTACCTATAGAAAACCCAACGCGATTGGATGGGCACCTCATTATCCGTCATGTGGAAGGTTATCAGCACAACAACCTTACGGTTCACCTGTTATCGATGAAAGATGGGGAGCTTTGGATGGATGAACACATCGCCATCCCCATCAAAGATGAGAATGGAGATTATGTTGGCGCGGGCTCGGTAGACCTTTGGGATGTAGAGCACCTGATCTTTGAGTCGAAAACCCTCTCCAAAGGCACCTATACCTTCGAGGTAAGCCATACGATGCAACAAGACCGACTCCCGTTGGTCATGGAAGTCGGTCTTGTGCTCGAGGAGGTTTAAGTACCTGCTTACTTTCCTACGATGAACCTGCGGGTACTGTGCTTGTCTCCGCTGATCACTTCAAGGAAATATAATCCATTTGCCAGATCACCCAATGGTAGGGTAACCACCTTATTGGTTTGTACCCAATCGTTCGCTGTGCGCACGGTTACCAGCTCACCCATGGCCGATAGGATTCGGATCTCATCCAATTGATCCACTCCTCCTCCGGTCCAAGTGATGTTCAACACATCCCGTGCAGGGTTCGGATAGAGGCTGAGCTCAACATCAGACAGCACTTCTTCCACGGCTACAAAGATCGAGTCGCAATCAAGGATGCGCACCACGATGGTGTCAGCATAGGTACACGGCCCATCGTTGCTACCTTCAACCCAGAAGTCATACTCTCCAGGAGGTGTGATGCTACCGTTGTGGGCAACGATCGATGTTCCAGTCTCACCTGTACTCCAAGTGAAAGTGGTGTACACATTCGGAACGGAGAGGGTCACGACAGAATCCATGCACGCATAGATGTTCTCTCCTAGCGTGAATACCGGCTGATCTTCGACTTCGATGAAGATGGTATCGCTTGCTTCACAGCCTTGGGCATTGCTCACGGTCACCCATACGGTTTGATCATCTACCAATGGCTCCTCTCCTCCATTGATCACAATGGTCTGCGAGGTCTCGTTGGTCGACCACAGATAGGCATCTTGCTCACCTGCATCAAGGGTCAACAACGATGCATTACAAAGTAGGGTGTCCACTCCGAGATCTAAGGAAGGCAGTGGCGCCACATCCAAACTGAAGGTGTCGGTATCAGCCCCACAACTGTTCTGGAAGGTGTAGACACCTCCTAATCCGCTGTAAGCTGTATCAGGTGCTATAAGCTGTGCACCCACAATAAACGGTGAGTTGTACACCCCGCCTGCTGGACTCGCAAAATTCAGTTCTACAGCGTCGCCTGCACAAACTTCCAATGGATCCTGATCAAAGTTGATATCAGCCAGTGGCAATACGAACACGGAGTCGTTGGCATCAGCAGAGCAACCGTTGCTATCGGTAAAGCTGTAATTCACTTCTAGCATTCCGGTCAAACCGGTGGTCACCAATGAATCCCCGGCGACACCTATTCCTGCATAGGTACCTCCCACAGGTGAAACGTTGCTCAAGTCAACAACAGTACCCGCACAAACGGTGTCTTCTGCAATCGTCAAGCTTACCACAGGCAAGGTATCCTCAGCGATCACTACGCTGGTGTCAGCAGTACATCCGTTGATGTCTGTTGCCGTAATGAAAAATGTGCCTGCACCGAGTCCAAACACCGTATCGTTGGTGCTGGTGAACCCAACATCCCAAACAAAGGTGTAAGGCGCATTGCTTCCGCTGAAGCTGGTCGTAATGAACGCACTTGAGTCACCCATACAAAGTGAACTATCAGAGGCTGTGACATCGATCAACAGTGGCGTGGGTTGTGTTAGGGTTGTATCTACGATCACATCGCAACCGTTGGCATCCGTCAGGGTGAGTGAATAGGTACTGGCATCCAATCCACCTATCGAATCGGTTACAGCTGCATTGCTCCACGCGTAGGTATAACCTGGTGTTCCACCTGAAACTGAGCTGGCAACATATCCATCGTTCCCTGCATTACACGTGATGTCACTCGCTGCTAGGGTTACTTCAATGGCTGATGGTTCCACCAAGGTGATGCTGTCTACCGCTGAACAACCGTTGGCGTCTGTTGCGGTCACAAAATAGGTACCGGCAAACAGTTCAGTCACCTGAGCCGTGGTAGCTCCGTTGCTCCAGACATAGGTTGATGCAGCAAGCATGCCTGTGGCAGACGCTGTAGCAACTGCATTGGAATCTCCAAAACAAAGCAGAGCTGAGTCGAGTGTAATATCAATTTCTGACAAGGTATCCAAGACCAAGATGTTGGTCAAGGTATTACTGCTGTTTCCACTGACATCCGTTGCGGTGAAGGTCACAACGTTCAAACCAAGATCAGTACAATCGAAAGAAGATTGACTCAGGTCAAACGACGCTATGGAGCAGTTATCGGAACTTGCACTATCCACTGCTGATGGCAAGATGGACACTGTTCCCGTGTTATCTAAGTAAAGGGTAGTGAGTGCAAATGGTTCTAGGGATGGACTCGTAGAATCTTCCACGGTAACACTCACCGTGTAGAAGGCGCTGTTTCCACTGACATCAAACACCGTCACATCAATCGCATTCACTCCTGTATCCGCGCAAGCTAAAGCGGATTGACTCAGGTTAACCGCATCCACCGCGCAATTCTCTGTAGTGTCTGTAACAACATCTTGAACAGAAAGTGTTACGCTTCCACTTGCATCCAAGTAGATCGTTGTGTTCTGCACCAGAAGTGCAGGGGAAACCGTATCCAACACCGTTATATCAGCAGAAGCTGAGCTGATGTTTCCACTGGCATCTTGCACAAAGAACGTCACTGATTGAAGCGCTGAGGTATCTGCGCAATTGAACAAGGTATCGCTCAACCAAATACTGTCAATGGTACAGTTATCAAAGCTACCGTTATCCACTTCATTGGCGCTCACCACGGCTTGACCTGTTTGATCTAGGTAAGCAGTCACGTTTTGCACATTGATGATCGGTGAGGTTGTATCCAATACGGTGATGCTTACAGCGGCTGAGTCCATATTTCCCTCTTCATCCTGAGCATAGAACATCACCTGTACAGGTGCACTGGTATCGGCACATGTAAAGAAGGTTTGACTCAGCATGGTAAGATCAAGCGTACAGTTATCGAAGGTGCCCGCATCTACAAAAGCTGGTGTTATCGTAGCTTGTCCAATATTATTCAGGTACACGGTTCCATTGTTCACTAAGATAGTTGGAGCCATGGTATCTAGCACGATAATAGAAGCCGTATCTGCTGATACATTTCCATTCACGTCTTCCACGGTAAGCGTCACATCAATGGCCGGACCAATGTCCGAACAATCGAAGGTACTTTGGCTCAATGTCATGGTATCGATACCGCATGAATCGCTGGAATTGTAGCCTATTTGGAACCCGGTAATATCAATCGATCCGGAGGCGCCTAAATAGAGTACTGTATCAATCGCCACTGCCATTGGTGCAACGGTGTCTTCTACCACAATGGAGATTGAAGTTGTATCCGTACATCCGTTATCATCGGTTACGGTTACGGTATAAGTGCCTGTTCCTAGCCCATTGGCGGTTGCATTCAATGACCCATTGCTCCACGCGAAGGAATAAGGAGCTACACCACCAATGGCAGAAGCAGAGGCCACGCCCACCGCACTTGAAGCGCATGTGGTGTTGCTATCTACAGATGCTGAAACGGTTAGCAATGCCGGCTCGCTGATGGTTACTGTTTCGGTATCGGTACAGCCGTTGTCGTCGGTGATGGTAACCGTGTAAGTTCCTGCATCAAGGCCCGTTTCCGTTGCCGCTGTTCCACCTGAGCTCCAAGTGTAAGTGTAAGGAGCTGTTCCACCTGAGGCACTTGCTGTAGCCTGACCATCTGAACCACCATTACAACTCACGTTCTGATCCACCGCTGTGCTCGCGATAAGCGCTACCGGTTGCGTAATGGATTCTGTTCCCGTGATCGTACAACCGTTGTCATCCGTCACTGTAACGGTGTAGTTACCAGGAGACATGTTGGTAATGGTCATCATGGTGGAGGCATTCGACCAAGCATAGCTGTACGGTGGCGTTCCCCCTGAAGCATTTGCGGTTAAGCTACCATCTCCAGCACCGAAACAGGTGACATTCACCCCGGTTATTCCCAATGCTAGCCCAATAGGTTCTGTGATATTAATGGTTTCGGTATCGGTACATCCATTGTCATCGGTGATGGTTACGGTATAGCTTCCGGCCATAAGTCCGGTCTCTGTTGCGGTAGTTCCTCCCGAGCTCCATGCGAAGCTGTAAGGTGCCGTACCACCTGTAGCACTTGCGGTAGCCTCTCCATCATTGCCGCCGTTACAGCTTACATTCTGATCAACCACTGCAGTTGCGATCAAAGCAGCTGGTTCGGTGATGGTTACTGTTTCGGTATCGGTACACCCGTTGTCATCGGTTACCGT
>CAJXNO010000049.1 GCA_913057205.1 uncultured Flavobacteriales bacterium | reverse complement strand
ATAAACAGATAGAGCACCATCCGTTCGTAAACGTGACACAGCGGAAGAAAGCTTACGGCAGTTGAGTTCTCATCACAGGGAAGGCGTTCTCTGGAACCGTGTACATTGGAAACAATGTTTCGATGCGTCAGCATCACGCCTTTTGGATCTCCTGTGGTTCCACTGGTATAGATCAAAGTTGCCAGATCATCTTCTTTAATGTTCGCCTTAATCTCATCGATGGTCTCTGTAGGTACATCCTTACCCCGGTCTTGGAACTCGCTGAAGTGTTCGATGCCATTGAGCCTGTCAAAGGAAATGATAGACCCAAGAGTGGCTACTTCATCTTTGATCTCGTTCACCTTATCCAGCAATTCCTGGTCGCTCACAAAACATACCTTCACTTCGGCATGGTTGAAGATGAACTTGTAGTCTTTAGCCGAAATGGTAGGGTAGATGGGCACGTTGATCGCGCCAGCCATCATGATCCCAAGGTCGGTGATGTTCCATTCCGGACGATTGTTGGAGATCATCGCCACCTTATCACCGGGTTTAATGCCAATGGAAACCAGTGACTTGGCAACCTTCATACCTTGATCGATGAAGGATTTGGTTGAGGTCTTCTCCCATTTACCGTTCACCTTCGCGCAGAGCGAGTCTTCCTTTGGGTATTGCTTCAGTTGGTAATACGGAATGTCAAAAAGGCGAGCTACTTCCATGTCCTTGAATTAAGGGTTACGTATCAAATTTAATCGTCTAGCGCATTGAGAGCAATACCTGCTCACTTTTTCCGCGCACCAAAGTCCTGAACAAAATTGTGTCGCCAGCGAACATGAGGTTCGAGCGCAATACCGATATGGGTCATTTCAGGGTCGAGAATGTTTTTTCTGTGTCCAGCATTCGGCACCTTTCGATCGATCAGTAAATCGATGAGGGCGTCGACACCTTTATCATTGCCGTAGTTACAGTTCTCATTGATGGCTGCAAAATATTGTTCATAGGCTTTTGAACGCTCCCGGAAGGAGGTGCCATCAGACGACTGATGTCCGGTTCGTCCGCTTTCGCCCATGTCTTTAGCATGCTTTCGGGCCATCGTCGTGAGGTGCTCAGAAGGAAGCAATATGCGCATCTTAGGCGCTGCCTCTAGGTCTTGGATGAGTCCCTTTACATCTTTATCCTTCTTGATGTCATGCTCCTTGAGGTAATCTTTCAAATAAGTCTCTGCGAAGAGCGGTGGATTGATCCGCACCAGATTGGTAAAGAACACCGCTTCCTTCTCCTCTTCACTCATGTAAGTCACTTCAGCCGCGCTGTTCGCCTTTGCTAGCGTGGAGTCTGGCCAAAGTTGGAACATGTCGTCTTGTCCAAACAAGGTGGTCGACAGCATCAGCAATACTCCGATGCTCAGAAACCTCAGGGTTGTATTCCAACTATTTCCCTTCATATAACTGCTCTCCTTGAATCCACGTCGACAACACTTTCGTCGACAAGATATCATCTTCACTGCAGTTGAGCAAATCTCGGTTCAGAACGACAAAGTCTGCGAATTTGCCAACATCTATACTTCCATACTTCTCTTCCTCAAAGTTAGCGATGGCAGCCCAGATTGTGATTCCTTTCAAGGCATCGGCTCTGCTCAGGGCTTCTTCCATTTGAAATCCACCCTCGGGCATACCTGTTTCATTCTTTCTGACCACGGCTGCATAGTAGGTTTGGATCGGTTCAATGCCTTCTACCGGAAAATCAGTTCCAAGCGGGATCAGCCCATTTTCTTCCTTCAGCCTCATGAGGTTGTAGGCATAGGTAATCCTGTCACCAAGGCGCTCATCTGCCCAAAGCATATCAGAAGTGGCATGCGTAGGCTGCATTGAAGGAAGGATGTTGTAGGATCCATACATGCTACGGTCTTCTGGATGAACCACTTGTGCGTGTTCAATGCGCCATCTGCGGTCATTCGTGCCTTGAAGAACACTGCCCATCGCCTTTAGTACGACCCGGTTAGACGCGTCGCCAATGCAATGAACATTCAGTTGAAAGTTTACATCATAACACCGTTTTGCCCATGACCTTATGCTGTCTTCAGGTGTGATGAGCAAGCCCCGGTTAGTCGAGTCGTCGGTGTAGGGTTCAAGCATGTAAGCCCCACGAGAACCCAATGCACCATCTGCATAGAGCTTGACCGACTTGGCCCTCAGATGATCGGTCTGAATGCCTAGCGAGCCGAGTTCATCGTAAACCTGTTCGGAGGCAGCGTACATGGCGTATACCCGAAGCCTCAATTCTTCCGGTTGCAAGGAATCGATCAAGTTGATGTCTTCAATGGATAATCCTGCATCGCATACGCTTGTGAGTCCGGCCGCTAGCAATTGCTCTTGGGCCAACTGTAAGCCTTTGATCTTCTGGCTGCGTTGCACCGGTGGGATCACTGCATTGATGCGTTCCATTGCTGCATCGATCAGGATGCCAGTAGGCTTCCCAGCATCGTCCACAACTACTTTTCCACCCGGAATTTCTTCCTTACCAATGATTCCGGCCAATTCCAGCACATTCGGCGAAGCCAAATAAGCATGGCCATCAATTCGCTTGAGGGCGATGAAGTGGTTCGGGAAGAGTTGACTCAAGGTTTCTGCATTCGGGAATTCCTGCTCAGGCCAATCGTTTTGGTCCCATCCTCTGCCAAGTACCCAGCTTACTTCGTTTTCTGAGATGTAGGCTTTGATCGCTTCGATGACTTCATCAAAACTCTGCGTACCTACCACATTGAGGCGTTGGAGTTCAATTCCATAGCCCAAAAGATGGCTGTGAGCATCTACAAATCCCGGATAGATATACGCCCGTTTGGCATCGTAAACTTGATCAGCGCTGTACTTGTTCAGGATCTCGTGTTCGGCTCCAATTGCGATGAAGCGTCCATCCTTTACCGCCAAGGCCTCTGCCGTTTCAAATTGCTCGTTGACCGTATAGATATTCGCATTTCGTACGATCAAATCAACCTGTTCACTTGGTGTGCAAGCCATCAAAAAGCCCAAGGCAATGAAGGTTGAAAAACGGATGATGTGTTGGTGATGCATCATGATCAAGTGGACTTATTGAGGCTTCGAATATAAGGCGATAGGGCAATGATCAACAGCAATAGAATGGGAGCTCGGTAGCGCATCAAGGCACCATATACCGGTGTGATCAATCCAATCAATAGTACGATGCTGAGTCCATAAGGGATCAACCAGCGCGGCCACTCAAATCGGATTTCATTTATTAGATATTGCCGAATCGCTATGGCTACAAGTGTCCAAAACAAGATGTTCTCTGCAAGCAAGAGTAAGCTTGGTAGATCGATGTCTTCCCAGGGCCAAGGCCGAAGAAGGACGCTCGAAAAGGCCTGTGGAAGATGCGCGACTAGGCTGGTGTAGCTGAATGCCATTTTTTCCACATCAAACGTGCTCCCGGCTTGGATCTCTGAAGCATGGTTGATGAACTCATGCTGTTTCCGCACGGTATATTCCATGGGCGATATTCCGAACAATTCTAAAACCATCGTACCTGCAATCAGAAGAGCAATCAATGCTCCGAAGGATGCTGGTTTGCGAACTTTCATGCCATCCATACTTATACTCCAGACAAGCAGCGGCAAAAGAAACAGGAGGAAATACACCTTTACCTGCGTTGGCAAGAGGCAGGCAACAAGCACCATTCCGATCCACAATGCTTTTCTAGCTTCACGCAATCGGGTGAGTCCAAAGAGCAACATACCTAAGCCGAATACCAATAAGCTTTCCTTCAATCCGCCCGATAACCAGATCAATTGAGAGGGGTAGAGCGTAACCAACACCAAGGCAAAGCTGCGATGATGGGCAGGTAAGAAGGTAGCAATCAACCAAAGCAATCCCACAAATGCGAGCATGGAGAACCATATAGAATGCACCTCAATGTAACCGCCACTGATGAACGCCATGATCGCATTCAAGCGGATCATCACGTGATTATCGTTATAGCCAGAATCATAAGGTTTGATCCAAGCATTGAACTGTTCAAAGTTTAAGGTTCGAAACGTTTCTTGGTCGATGTTCCAACCCAAAAGAATCTGCAAGAAATCTAGCGGTGCGTCAAAGGCAACGGCATTCAAGCGCATTCCGTCATCAAAAAAGCGATGAATGTCACTGGTCGACCGATCGGTATAGTGGTAGGTAAACAGCGTAACCAATGCGAAGGTGCCAACGACCTTCATCCCCCAGGCGAAAAGCAGCGCTCCGCGATCGAATTGCTTGAATGTCTTCGGGATCCACCAGCCAAATAAGGCGGCGGTGATGCTAGCGTACACGATCCCGATCCATTCCATGCTTCAAAGTAACTCTTCTTGATAACAAATGGAATACTTATGCCTTGAACACGGTAATGAAAAACTAATTTTGACGCTCAATTCTGAAATATGAGCGAAATCGCCAACTATGATCCGCTGGAAACAGCTGAAAAACTTGGACTTTTAAAGGAAGAATACGAGCAAATCGTTGACTATTTAGGTCGCACACCCAACTTCACGGAATTATCGGTTTACTCGGTAATGTGGTCAGAGCACTGTTCGTACAAGAACAGCATCAAGTGGTTGAAGACCTTGCCCAAAGAAGGACCAGCGATCCTAGCAGAAGCTGGTGAGGAGAATGCTGGGTTGGTTGACATCGGTGATGGATTGGCATGTGCCTTCAAGATCGAGTCGCATAACCACCCCTCTGCGATTGAGCCTTATCAAGGTGCAGCCACAGGAGTAGGAGGTATCAACCGCGACATCTTTACGATGGGCGCACGTCCGATCGCTCAATTGAACAGCTTGCGCTTCGGAGACCCCAAGTCTGAGCGAACCAAATGGTTGCTCAAAGGCGTTGTGAAAGGAATTGGAGACTACGGTAACAGTTTCGGTATTCCAGTACTAGGTGGCGAAGTATTCTTTGATGCGTCTTACAACCAGAATCCCTTGGTGAATGCGATGTCGGTTGGCATTGTTAAAACAGACCGCACCATCTCTGCTATTGCAGAAGGTGTTGGTAACCCTGTCTTCATCGTAGGGTCGAGCACAGGTAAGGATGGTATTCACGGAGCAACCTTTGCTTCGGGAGATCTGACCGATGACAGTGCAGATGACCTGCCTTCTGTTCAAGTTGGAGATCCGTTCCAAGAGAAACTGTTGTTAGAAGCTTCGCTTGAGTTGGCAGAAACCGACTGTGTAGTAGGTATGCAAGACATGGGTGCAGCGGGCATCACTTGTTCCACCTCAGAGATGAGCGCGAAGGGTCGATGCGGTATGGACATCCATTTGGACAAGGTGCCTACGCGACAAGAGAACATGCTTCCATTCGAGATCCTGTTGAGTGAATCACAAGAGCGTATGCTTGTTGTGGTGCATAAGGGAAAGGAGGATGAAGTGCTTCGCATTTTCGAGAAGTGGGATCTGAATTGTGTGCAGATCGGTGAGGTAACAGCAGGACCAGACCTACGCTACTTCATGCATGGTGAGTTGGTGGCGCAAGCCCCAGCAGACTCCCTTGTCCTAGGCGGTGGAGCTCCCGTTTACGAACGAGAATACAAGGAGCCAGCATATTACGCAAAGGCGAAGGCATTTGATCAGAATACCGTAGAGGTACCTGCAGACCTTAAGGAGGTAGGTCGCTTTATCCTCGGTCATGTGAACGTAGCTTCTAAGCGTTGGGTGACCGATCAGTATGATTCCATGGTGGGTACCTTGAACATGTCTACCAATAAACCATCGGATGCTGGTGTAGCCAACATCAAAGGCAGTAACAAAGCCATTGCGATGACGGTAGACTGTAATGCCCGTTACGTATTCGCTGATCCGGAAGAGGGATGTGCCATGGCTGTTGCTGAGGCCGCTCGGAACTTGGTATGTACCGGCGCTCAACCTTCAGCCATCACCAACTGCTTGAACTTTGGTAATCCATACAGTCCAGAAGCATATTGGCAATTCGTTGGTGCGATCAAAGGCATGGGTAAGGCATGCAGAACCTTCAAGACACCGGTGACCGGAGGAAACGTGAGCTTCTATAATCAATCTACGATCGATGGGAAGACGGTGCCCGTACTGCCTACTCCTACCATCGGAATGATTGGACTAATCGACGACAAGCAACACATTACATCGCTTGCCTTGGATAAAGAAGGTCTGACCTTGATTTTGCTTGGAGGGCATAGTGACGATATGGGAAGCAGCCAGTACTTGATCCACTACCACAAGGTTGAGCTTTCTCCTGCTCCGGCCTTTGATCTGGATGCTGAACTGAAGATGCAACAAGGGTTGTTGGATCTGATCCGTTCTGGTTTGGTGGCTGCGGCACATGATGTTGCTGATGGTGGTCTCTTTACTTCCCTCTTTGAGATGGGGCGTGTGAACGGTATCGGAGTAGATGTGAAAATAGAAGGCGACGGTCGATTGGACTGCTACCTCTTTGGAGAGGCACAGGGACGCGTGATAATCGCCGTAGAGAACGAGAAGCTGAATAAGGTAGAAGAGAAGCTGAACGCATCCCAACAGCCGTACGCAGTGCTTGGATCATCTCAAGGTGATGCAATGATCATCAACGGAGAAGACTTTGGACGCATCTCGGCGCTGGATGAGTTGTTCAACAACGCCTTGCACAAGATGATGGCCTCGAACTAAGGTCGGTTTCGATATAAAAAGAAAGCCCCGTCAGAATCAACTGACGGGGCTTTTCATTTACCTCTTTCTGTGGTGTCAGCTTACCTGCTGATCACCAGCTTTCGCGTGCCTCGATAATCGCCGGCTATGATATCCATCATGTAGGCACCTGCTGCGAGGTCGCTTACGTTGATCTGTGTTTGAAGGCTTGCGTCATTGTGCTGCACGCTTCGCACCAATCGTCCGCTCATGTCGCGGATGTTCAAGGTCAACGTACCAATTACATCAAGGTTCGCACTCACGTTGATTACATCGCGTGATGGATTAGGGAAGACCTGGAATTGCTCCGTTACCTGTTCAGGGATACCGATGATGTTGATCGTAATGCTGTCACATACGGTATCAGAACCGCACTCATTCGAAACATACTGGCAGGCCTCATAGGTGCCCACACGTGTAAAGTAACGGATCGGGTTCTGAAGGGTACTCACAGCAGTATCTGAGAACAACCAGAGGTATTCTTCCGCATTGTGCGATTCATCAAAGAACTGTACAGCAGAGGTCACCTGTTCGAAGCTGAATCCTCCGGTTGGAGGTACAGGAACATTTCGCACCTGCGCATTCTGGCAGTTATTGGTCCAGCCTTCCATCAAGATGCGAAGGCGCACATCAAATGGCCCTGGGGCTTCAAATACATACTGCGCGTTGATTTGGTTGCTGATGCCTGAACTATCTCCAAAATCCCACTCGAATGCTTCGTTGTTAGATGAGTAGAATGCGATCTGATTGTAGATCTCGCTGCGCGCAATGCGGGATGACAGGTCTGTGAACTGTACTTCAGCTCTTCCATTTTGGTCAAATGACATGCATTCAAATGGCCAACTGAAGTTCGCATCGAAGGTGTGTTCGATGAGTGGCTCCATGATCACATCCGCGTTGAAGGCTTGTCCGTTCACGTTGAACGCAGCCACGGATTGTGCGGTCACCCAAGTGGTGTCGTTGATCTTTCCATAGGCCAAGAAGTCTTGGTCACCATCACCTTCTTCCCAATCGGTCGTACCCACGAAGATGCGTGTGGTGCTGTCATATTCTATCGTAAGGATGTAGTCATCCTCTCCATCAAGGTTTGCCGGCTCATCGAAGATCGCGGTATAGCGAAGGGTGTCATTATAGAAGCTATCTACTTCATACTTATTGATGCGCACCGTAGACTCAGCCAATGGGCCAATACTGTCGTTTGGAAGTCCACCATTGCCTCTGAGCCAGATTCGGCACTTAACAGGATAGCTATCACGGAAGAGGCCATCATGGTTGGCATAGAAAGAGAAACCGTGTACGATCATAGGTTGTGGAGCGTCAAAGCGCATTCCTACACCCAGTAAGCGTTGACCGGCAACTGGGTTGCGCAGCGTGATGGAACGGGTATCTGTTCCACGAGCTGCGTGGTACCGCACGCTGTCTTTACCACAGCTAAGCGAAGTGTTGGTAGCTACCGCCACGTTCTTGCACTGGGTTACTTCACCGCACGAGGTCATCATGGTTTGACAAACCCAATACGTTCCAGTTTCAGAATATTTGTGTCGAGGGTTCTCTGTAGAGCTTGTGTTCCCGTCACCAAAGTCCCAAGAGATATTGGTGAAGAGTCCAAAGGTTAAGTTCGTAAAGTCAACGTCTAAGTTGTTGGTAGTGTAGCTGAAATCTTGCTCCGGTTGTTCCTTGATGATCTGTGTTACGTTATCTGAACAAGTTTGCTGTGCCCAGCTAAGGATAGTCGCCGTGAAGGTGGCAGCAAACGGACCATTGGTCGGGTAGAAGTGCTGCGGGTTCACCGAGTTGATCACTGGAGAACCATCACCGAAATTCCAAGTTTGACGGTTCGGCAGGTTGAACGCAGCAAAACGGTTATACATAGGATGGTCTACGATCTGTGTGCCATCATTGAAGAAGTCTACCGTATCACCCAGTTCATCGAACAAGCATTCCGGATCATTTATAAAGCTTGCATTGAGGTTGTAGCTCAAGATTGGTTCAATGAAGAAATCAGCATCAAACGGTGTGTTATTCATGTTCGGAGCGAAGACATTGGACTTCACCCAGCCGCTTCCTTGGAAGGCGCCGCAGAGCCATTCTTGGTTGCCATCACCACCGCCGTTTACTTCATCGTATTCGGTATGGAGGAGGGAGAAGTCGTCTTCAGATTCCTCCGTTCGTACAACGACCACATAAGGGTTGGCCGTAGTTACCGGGGTATCGAACATCCCAACATACGAGTAATAGTTGAACGGATAGACCGTATCCGTGGTATCGGCATAATAGATTTCAATTGTATCCGATGCGAGTAAGTTACCTCCAGGCAGGCTATCGAGGGTTGCATTACGCACTTCAACGTAAACCGTCATTACAGTATCCAACAAGCCATTCGTATCAAGGCTGTCGGTCTTAAAGCCATAGAAACGAACGCCTTTTAAGGTTATGTCTTGCGGAGCGGCATAGTACTGGTAAAGGGCGCTGGTGAAGGTTGGATCGAAACTCGTGGTATCGAAATCAGTCGCTTTTGCGAAGTAGATGTACTTCAGCGTGTCTTGAGGACACGTAGCGCGTTGTGCAGTGGTTGTAGCTGAAACCATCAGCAACATCATGAGGCCGAGAAATGCTTTTATCATAGGTGTCAATTGACTTTTCTAATGCCTGAGACGTAAAAACACTCAGTTAAGTTGACTCATAAAAGCGGTAAATTTAAAGATTATTATCATCGTCAATCAAATAGGAAGGTATGAAGCATTGCATTATCGTTACAGGAGCATCAAGAGGCATAGGCAGAGCAGTAGTAGATGAGCTGAAGAATCGGGGGCGATTTGTTGTGAGTATATCGAGGGGAGAGGTTTGTGACGGGGTGCTTACAGTTGGGGAATTGAAGCTTGCCTTCAATTGGGTAGACTATGATCAGTTGGTGGGGGTGATCACGGAGCTGATCGGAGCATTTCAAGTAGATGGAATCGTGAACAATGCGGGAATGTTAAAGGCGGCGGATCTAATGGAATCGACCTATGATGACTTTGTAGAGCACATGAAGGTGAATACTTGGTATCCGTTTGAATTATTCAGAACATTATATAGAGAAGGAGTTTTTGCATCGAAGAGCCATGTACTGAACATTGGAAGTATGGGTGGTATACAAGGTGCTTCCAAGTTTCCGGGACTGTTCAATTACAGTGCTAGCAAAGCGGCATTAGCGTCGTTAACGGAGGCCATGGCTGCAGAGATCAGGGGTGAAGGTTTGTCTTTCAACTATTTAGCCTTAGGGGCGGTGAATACAGAGATGTTGAAAGCGGCATTTCCGGGCTATTCTGCACCGGTGAATCCTGAAAACATGGCGAAATTGATCGCCTCTGTTTTGCTTGATTCTGGTGGAATCATGAACGGAAGGTTGATTCAGGCAACAAATTCTGATCCTAATGCCTAAATTTTTAGTATTGATAATCAGTGCGTTAAGACTAAAACTGCTATTTACCCTGAATTTTCTTGAAGTTTTTTATCGGATGGGCTTGCACGGAATAAAAATGGATTTATCTTTGCGCTCCCTTTGAAAGAAAGGGTAGTTCTTTGAGAAGTTTGAAAAGATAAATGAAGCCAGCATGTATCCACGGGATCTCATGTAGATCTGATTGTAATTATTAATTTTACAACGGAGAGTTTGATCCTGGCTCAGGATGAACGCTAGCGGCAGGCCTAACACATGCAAGTCGAACGGTAACATGATCAGCTTGCTGATTGATGACGAGTGGCGCACGGGTGCGTAACGCGTATGCAACCTACCTTTAACTGGAGGATAGCCCGAAGAAATTCGGATTAATACTCCATAATATATGTGAATCGCATGGTTTATATATTAAAGTTTCGGCGGTTAAAGATGGGCATGCGTAACATTAGCTAGTTGGTAAGGTAACGGCTTACCAAGGCAACGATGTTTAGGGGGCCTGAGAGGGTTATCCCCCACACTGGTACTGAGACACGGACCAGACTCCTACGGGAGGCAGCAGTGAGGAATATTGGTCAATGGACGAAAGTCTGAACCAGCCATGCCGCGTGCAGGAAGACGGCCCTACGGGTTGTAAACTGCTTTTATATAGGAATAAACCCCCGAACGTGTTCGGGGCTGAAGGTACTATATGAATAAGCACCGGCTAACTCCGTGCCAGCAGCCGCGGTAATACGGAGGGTGCAAGCGTTATCCGGATTCATTGGGTTTAAAGGGTGCGTAGGCGGGACATTAAGTCAGTGGTGAAATCTCTCAGCTCAACTGAGAAACTGCCATTGATACTGATGTTCTTGAGTTTGGTTGAAGTAGGCGGAATGAGGCATGTAGCGGTGAAATGCATAGATATGCCTCAGAACACCAATTGCGAAGGCAGCTTACTAAGTCAATACTGACGCTGAGGCACGAAAGCGTGGGGAGCAAACAGGATTAGATACCCTGGTAGTCCACGCCGTAAACGATGATTACTCGCTGTTGGCGATACACTGTCAGCGGCTAAGCGAAAGTGATAAGTAATCCACCTGGGGAGTACGTTCGCAAGAATGAAACTCAAAGGAATTGACGGGGGCCCGCACAAGCGGTGGAGCATGTGGTTTAATTCGATGATACGCGAGGAACCTTACCAGGGCTTAAATGTAGAACGACCGATCTGGAAACAGATCTTCTCTTTGAGCGGTCTACAAGGTGCTGCATGGTTGTCGTCAGCTCGTGCCGTGAGGTGTCGGGTTAAGTCCCTTAACGAGCGCAACCCCTATCTCTAGTTGCCAGCGGTTCGGCCGGGGACTCTAGAGAAACTGCCCGCGTAAGCGGTGAGGAAGGTGGGGATGACGTCAAATCATCACGGCCCTTACGTCCTGGGCCACACACGTGCTACAATGGTCGGTACAGAGGGCAGCTACCAGGTGACTGGATGCAAATCTCGAAAGCCGATCTCAGTTCGGATTGGAGTCTGCAACTCGACTCCATGAAGCTGGAATCGCTAGTAATCGCGCATCAGCCATGGCGCGGTGAATACGTTCCCGGGCCTTGTACACACCGCCCGTCAAGCCATGGAAGCCGGGGGTGCCTGAAGTCGGTTGCTGAAAGGCGCTGCCTAGGGTAAAACCGGTAACTGGGGCTAAGTCGTAACAAGGTAGCCGTACCGGAAGGTGCGGCTGGAATACCTCCTTTTTAGAGAAATACAGTCGATGCATGCTGGCTTCATTTATTTTTTCAACTCTTATACTTTAATTAGAAAACTGAGTTGTGCGTCCCGAATCCCATTCTGGGATACAGTAGGGCTCGGGCTCACAAATAGTCCCGTAGCTCAGCTGGTTAGAGCGCTACACTGATAATGTAGAGGTCGGCAGTTCAAGTCTGCCCGGGACTACATTCCTGGGGAATTAGCTCAGCTGGCTAGAGCGCCTGCCTTGCACGCAGGAGGTCATCGGTTCGACTCCGATATTCTCCACACAAGTTTTCTATTGTTGGAATAGTTCTATAGTGGTGCGATTCCATTACCAACAACAAACTCATTCAATTGAGATTAAAGTTCTTTGAAATCTTGAATAATATAGAATAGAAAATTATCAAGAGCAAACGGTGGATGCCTTGGCTCTCAGAGGCGATGAAGGACGCGATAAGCTGCGATAAGCTGCGGGTAAGTGCAAATAACTGTCAATCCGCAGATTTCCGAATGGGGCAACCCAGCTGATTGAAGATCAGTTACCACGTAAGTGGGGTCAACCTCCTGAACTGAAACATCTAAGTAGGGAGAGGAAAAGAAAACAATAGTGATTCCCTAAGTAGCGGCGAGCGAACGGGGAATAGCCCAAACCACAGTTGTTTCGGCAATTGTGGGGTTGTAGGACTGCAATGTGGACTCTATATTTTTAGTAGAACAGCGATGGAAACGCTACCATAGAGGGTGATAGTCCCGTATACGAAAAAAATATAGTACCTAGCAGTATCCTGAGTAGGGCGGGACACGTGAAATCCTGTCTGAATTTGCCGGGACCATCCGGTAAGGCTAAATACTCCTGAGAGACCGATAGTGAACAAGTACCGTGAGGGAAAGGTGAAAAGCACCTCGAACAGAGGAGTGAAATAGTACCTGAAACCGTTTGCTTACAAGCGGAGGGAGCCTTCGGGTGACCTCGTGCCTTTTGCATAATGAGCCTACGAGTTACTCCTCAGTAGCAAGGTTAAGTCCTTCATGGATGCAGCCGAAGCGAAAGCAAGTCTTAACAGGGCGCTTAGTTACTGGGGGTAGACGCGAAACTTAGTGATCTACCCATGGCCAGGTTGAAGCTCTGGTAACACAGAGTGGAGGACCGAACCCGTTGACGTTGAAAAGTCTTGGGATGAGCTGTGGGTAGGGGTGAAAGGCTAATCAAACTGAGAAATAGCTCGTACTCCCCGAAATGCATTTAGGTGCAGCCTCGGAATGAGTGTCATAGAGGTAGAGCTACTGATAGGGCTAGGGGGCTTCACCGCCTACCAACCCCTGACAAACTCCGAATGCTATGACATATGTCCGGGAGTGAGGGCATGGGTGCTAAGGTCCATGTCCGAGAGGGAAACAACCCAGACCATCAGTTAAGGTCCCTAAGTATATGCTAAGTTGTTCAAACGAGGTTCGACTGCTTTGACAGCTAGGATGTTGGCTTGGAAGCAGCCATTCATTTAAAGAGTGCGTAACAGCTCACTAGTCGAGCGGTCGAGCGTGGATAATAATCGGGCATAAGCATATCACCGAAACTGTGGATTTATGGTAGGGGAGCATTCTAGTCGCGCTGAAGGTGTGCTGTGAGGCATGCTGGAGTAACTAGAAAAGAAAATGTAGGCATAAGTAACGATAATTAAGGTGAAAAACCTTAACACCGAAAGACTAAGGTTTCCTGATCAATGCTAATCAGATCAGGGTTAGTCGGGACCTAAGGCGAACCCGTTGGGGTAGTCGATGGACAACAGGTTAATATTCCTGTACTTGTATATACTGCGATTTGGGGACGAATCGACGTACTTGCTACGTGCTGACGGAAATGCACGTTGAGCCTAGTCTTCGGACGAAGCGAAGTAGGGAAATTGGTTCCAAGAAAAGCCAATAAGCTTCAGGTATATACAACCCGTACCCTAAACCGACACAGGTAGTCGAGGAGAGAATCCTAAGGTGCTCGAGTGATTCATGGCTAAGGAACTAGGCAAATTAGCCCTGTAACTTCGGAATAAAGGGCGCCTCCCCACTTCGGTGGGAGGCCGCAGTGAATAGATCCAGGCGACTGTTTATCAAAAACACATGGCTCTGCTAAATCGAAAGATGACGTATAAGGCCTGACACCTGCCCGGTGCTGGAAGGTTAAGAGGTGGGGTTATCCTTCGGGAGAAGCTCTAAATCGAAGCCCCAGTAAACGGCGGCCGTAACTATAACGGTCCTAAGGTAGCGAAATTCCTTGTCGGGTAAGTTCCGACCTGCACGAATGGTGTAACGATCTGGATACTGTCTCGGCCATGAGCTCGGTGAAATTGTAGTAGCGGTGAAGATGCCGCTTACCCGCAACGGGACGGAAAGACCCCGTGAACCTTCACTACAGCTTAGCATTGAATTTGGATAATTATTGTGTAGATCTCGGTGGTCGCCGTATCATTAAAAAAATAGCTGGTGTGGAGTCGTCCTTGAAATACCACCCTATAATTGTTTGAATTCTAATCCTATACGGAGACACTGCTTGGTGGGTAGTTTGCCGGGGGTGGTCTGCTCCAA
>CAJXNO010000048.1 GCA_913057205.1 uncultured Flavobacteriales bacterium | reverse complement strand
TTTCTTTATATACCTTGAATCTCTTTCTGAGCCCTTTTTTATTGAGAATGTATTCGGATTTGTAATTGATAATATTCTCATACATGGATATGGGGGCAGGATCAAGCGCAGATTCCACACGTCCAAGTTTACCTACGGTCAATTCAACTTCCGGAATATTTGTGAGCAGCATATCTAATTGGCCAACCACATTGCGATTGTATTCTACCCCGGAGTGAGGCATTGATGTAGGCATCAATAAAAAGCTACCTTCATCAAGAGAAGGCATGAATTCTTTACCAATACCCGGAAAGGTATGTACCATTGCTGACCACCCTTTAGTTTGATTGATATTCCATCCTACCTTTTCAAAGCCTTTTGAAAAAAAACCAAAAACGCTATTGAAACCAAGCCAGATAGTCGCCCCTAGAAAAATCAGAATTGTCGGTATGATCAGGAACTTGATCTTGTTGTTCAAACACCAATTGAGTATTTGTTTGTACTGATATTCTAATAAGGTGAAACCACCCAGAATACAACCCACAAGTAAGGATACAAAAATGAAGTTGATGAATAGAGACTGAGAAGCCCCTAAAGGCAGCCAGTATTTAGCCAAAAGCCATACTACGCCAATTAGTACAACAATTAACTCCGCATAGCCCAGTAAGAATTTCCAGATTCCTGAAAGTTCTTTACTCTTAATCCTTTCCAAGTTTTTGATAATACCTATAGCACCGAAAAGAATGAGCAGTACACCAGCCCAAATCTGCCCTAAAATGAGGCTAACAATTCCAAGTAATGCTAAACCATAATGGCCATACTTTTTTAAAAACTTGTTCTTGATGTTGAAGCCAAAAAACCAATGAGCGAGGGTTGGCAGAATCAGCAAGGAAACGATCAAAGCAGCTAAAAGTGCAAATGACTTTGTGAATGCCAATGGGCCAAACAGCTTACCTTCGGCTGCCTGCATGGTAAATACAGGGATAAAACTAACGATGGTAGTAGATACAGCAGTTAGAATTGCAGTGGCTACTTCTGATGCTCCGTTGTAAATAGTTTCAATAAGTTTTTGACCGGGAGGAGCTTCGTCTATATGTTTTATGATATTTTCAGAAAGGATGATTCCTAAATCCACCATTGTACCGATAGCAATGGCAATTCCTGATAGTGCCACGATGTTTGCATCTACACCAAAATAGCGCATGGCAATAAATACCATGAGTACGGCAATAGGAAGAAGGCTGGAAATGAGGAATGAAGCTCTTAGGTTGTAAACCATCACAATTACCACCAAAATAGTGATGAGGATTTCTAGAGATAAGGCTTCTTCCAGTGTGCCTAAGGTCTCGTAAATCAATTCTGAGCGATCATAGAACGGAACAATTGTTAACTGACTTTCTCTACCATCAGCTAATGTTTTCTTAGGAAGACCAGGCGCAATTTCATTGATTTTATCTTTTACATTATTAATTACTTGTAAAGGGTTTGCTCCATACCTGGCCACCACTACACCACCCACTACTTCTGCGCCATCCTTATCTAAGATACCACGCCTTGTCGCAGGACCGAGTGTTACAACTCCTATATCCTTTATTCTAATCGGAACGTTATCTTGTACCGCAACTACGGCCTTCTCTATATCTTGTACTTTTTTGACATAACCTAAACCTCGTACTAAGTATTCGGCCTGGTTTATTTCAATGGTTTTGGCACCTACATCTTTATTGGATTTTTGTACTGCCTGCATCACCCTGTGAAGCGGTATATTATAGGCTTTCAGGGCATCAGGATTTACGTCTATCTGGTATTCTTTAACAAAACCACCAATAGAAGCAACTTCTGATACCCCTTCGGTTGCATTGAGGCCATACTTTACATAGAAATCCTGTACTGTACGTATTTCATGTAAATCCCAACCACCAGTGGGGTTGCCGTCTTTATCCCTTCCTTCGAGGGTGTACCAATAGACTTGACCCAAAGCTGTTGCATCGGGACCTAAAGCAGGTTGTACTCCATCAGGTAAAAGCCCTGATGGCAGGGAATTGAGTTTTTCGAGGATTCTGGATCGAGACCAATAGAACTCGACATCTTCTGAAAAGATGATATAGATGCTGGAAAATCCGAATATGGATGAACTCCTGATCGACTTGACACCAGGTATACCTAATAAGTAGGTAGTTAATGGATATGAGATTTGATCTTCAATATCCTGTGGCGAACGGCCTGACCACTGGGTAAAAACGATTTGTTGGTTTTCGCCAATGTCCGGTATAGCATCCACAGGGACAGGGTCAGAAGGCAATGCACCAACTTTCCACCCGAATGGTGCGGTTACAATTCCCCAGGCTACAAAACCTGTGAGAACGAGAATAGTGACTAACTTATTCTCTAAGAAATATTTAATGATTTTATTAAGCATAATACATTTGAGTTTGATTGAACAGAAATAGATTGTTCAATGGCAATAAATGCCACTATGCTCCAGAGTCACAGGACAAGGAACATCAAAATGTAGTATATGGCTTAAATCAAAAACGTTTGAAAAAGGACTTGAATGTCCCTGTCAGGAATGGGGGGAGAATAATAGGTGTTATGAATAAGAGATTGATCAGCGAATAAAATAGGCTGAACAAACGAATGGATGAATGCAACTAAGAAAACAGGGTGAACTTCAATAGATGTGATTTGTACATCTGCATTTTCATCCAACTGCAATAACTGATGTTGATTTTCGCAGCAAGGTTTCTGCTTTATTTGTTTCTCTTTGGATGGAATGGATTCGCACTCTCTATCCATGTCGGGCATACCACAATCAGGATTATGAAGCCCGATTGAAAAAGAGGTCTCCACCGCCTCACCACCACAAAAATGGGTGTTCAGGGTAAAACCCACGTTGGAGACCAACATGAGTAATGCAAGCGATATGGAAATGACTTTTTTCACGAGCCGTAAAGATAACAAAACAAAGGGGATTCTCACACCCGTCCAAAACGTTTGTTGAGACAAAAACTTCCTGCTGAAAGTCAGGAACTTAATACTTTCAACGCCCCGTTTTTCCAAAAGTACCACCTCTCTGTTTAAAACAGGGTCAGAACTCCATCCTTTGGGGGTGGTTTTTCCACTTGGAAAGGATAATCTAACCATTGCATAAGAGGCACCTTAGTAAAGCATGCAAGTCTAATGAAGTTGACTAGGTTGCTTAATGCCCATTTGAAGGCCGCTTTATGCTGAAGGTACTTCAGGAGCAAGAATGCAATGAGCCCTGTCCACACCTGTGTTAGCACAGCATTAGGAGAGGTTCCGACAAAGGATTTAATATGCAGATTTTGCTTGATGAACTTAAAAAACACTTCGATGTGCCAGCGTTCCTTGTAGGCTAGCGCGACGTCGGCAGCTGTCCAAGACATTTGGTTGGTGATGAACTCAAAAATGCGATCCTGTTCCTTGTCGTAATACCGGATGAGCCTGAGATGCTTCAACCCTACCTGCTTCGCGCGTGGAGAGCCTACTTCCACGTTGTAGTCACCCAGCACTTCTTCGCGATCCTTAGGGCGTATGGGGTGCTCTTTGACGATGCGGTAATCTAGGTTGTTTTTCGCCCTTGTGATGAAAAACACTCCGGTGCTGTCCAAAACGTTCCACCAAGAGAAGTCCATATAGCCACGATCAAAGACCAGTACACTGCCCTTGGGGTAGACCTGTTCACGTGCCACCGTCACTTCGTGTGTTTTAGCGTCTGTCAGATCACAAAAAACGGGGAGCAACCCATCGTAGTTGAGTACCGCATGGAGCTTAACTCCTCCCTTTTTAGAGCGGTACTGTGCCCAATCGTATAAGGACAAACAGAGCGGTATTACGGAGGCATCCATCAGAAGGATGTTACGCCGGATGTTTTTTAAGTGCGCCCTACCCTGCACGGATTTTTCCCACTAGTGGAACCTGGCAGCTAATCCTAAAAGCTATACTCCGTGCAATTACATGCTATTTGCGATTGCTTTTCCCACTTTAGAAAAGATACATAATATTTTTCAATTTTTGCTCAATCCTAACCTCTGACCCTACAGCATAGCGAAATACCACGTCATCTGTGATGAATTCAACCTTGACAGAACTTCTGACGGTTCTGCAAACCGGGTTCGAGACTTTTCGAACCTAACTGATTATCTGAAGAACGAGCTTATAGAGAATCGAACCTTTAGGTGAAATCCTTTATATTCGCCTTGTTAAGTCAAGCAATTGGGCGAAATGCCCTCCGAGGCCGATTGGGTTGCTTAGCGGGTTGACTTAGCGAAAAGAGTTCTCGTAAATAACTGATTTTGAGCATATTGGAGCGTTAGGTTCATTCCCCTTCCTCTCCGCAACAGGATAACGCAATCATCTAAATTACTGATGATTGCGTTTTTTCTTTCCACTACCTAGACAACATTTAGACAACAAATCCAATTTTCTGCTATTGAAGCTCCTAAAAGATAACTCTAATTTTTTACAATCCAATCAAAGGACCCGGAGACCTTTCTGCGTTTTCGCTACCTACTGGCGGACGTCATCGACAGTGAGCAGTCGCTCCTGGACTCTTATGCGTCGTTTTTAAGCCAGAATGAGGGCTATTTCAAGCAAAATTTAGAGTAGCCTTACTCCCGCCGAATTCTATTTGCTGAGGATCAGGAACTCCGTACGTCGGTTCAATGCCCTCCCCTCTTTGGTGTCGTTGGAGGCAAAAGGCACCGTCTCTCCAAAACCCCGGTATTCAATGCGGCTGCCCTCCACTCCTTGCGTCTCCAAGTAGCGCTTCACCGAAAACGCGCGATCCGTGGATAGTGCCAGGTTGGCGTCTGCCTTACCCACGTCGTCGGTATGACCGTGGATGGCGATGCGCATGCCAGGGTGCTCCTGTAAGTACAACGCAAACTCTTGCAGGATGAGCTTAGAAGGTTCAGAGATCTCAGCCGAATTGGTCGCGTAGAAGATGTCGTTGATCTTATACACACCGCCCTCCTCTACCGCAGCTACCTCGAGGTCCATCTCCTGAAAGGGGGCTACCTCTTCTTCATCCAAATTCGTTCGCATCTTCTTTTCGTCCTTCGGCGCGGTTTCAATGAGTTTGGATTGGAAGGCCACTTCCTCTGACTTCACGTTCAACAACACCGGCTCCTCCTCTTTCACCCGAACTACCGCCGCATAGCTACCGTCGTCTTCGTTCACATCCACCTGGGTGATGTTCTTGGAGTCCATGGTCTTCAACTCCACGCGGGTATCTTTCGGTGGGTCGCCGTTCTTGTCTTTCAGGGTACCTTTTACAAACAACACCTGCTCCGGACGTGCCTCTTTGTAGAGTTCAAAAGACCAGATGTCTATGCTCTGCGGATTGCTGCGGTCCTTGGCAGAATAGTACACCCGCTTACCATCGGTACTCACCGCAAAGGCCTGCTCATCCAATTCGGAGTTGATCGGGTGACCCAGGTTCACCGGTTCTTGCCAGGTGCCATCGTCGTTCTGTCGGGTGTAGAACACATCCAAACCACCCATGCCCAGGTGACCATCGGACGCAAAATAGAGCGTCTTGGAATCCGAGTGTATGAAGGGTGTCTTGTCGTTGTAGGGTGTATTGATGGGCTCACCGATGTTCTTCGCTTCTTGCCATTGTCCGTTGGCATTCTGCTCGGAATAGTAGATCTCCAAACCACGGTTCTCACCGCGATCACTTACGAAGTACAGGGTCTTGCCATCCGCAGACAAGCTCGGCTGTGATTCAAATCCGTCGGGCGTGTTGATCTTCTCACCCAGGCTCTCCAAGGGGGTCCAGTGATAGCCCACCACCTTGGTTTCAGGATGGGTACCGTAAACGTACCGCGAGGTATAGATGTCGCAGTTCGTGTAGCCCATACTCGCCGGCTTGCAGATGGTGAGGTAGACCTGCTTGTTGTCCAGTGACATCGTTGCCCCCCCGTACTTGAAGGCGTCGCTCTCATTGAAGGGTGCCGGGAAGGGATCGCCTTCGTCAAAGTCTTCTCCCTTCAAGCGCTTGGCTTGCACAAACTTCTCTGTGTAGGTCACATCGCCACTCAGCAGCGATGCTTTCACTTCTGATTCGATGGAGTAGCGCCGCGTCAGCAGCATCTTATCATTGTCAGGCGAGATCAGTGGCAGGTATTCATCGTCTTCCGTGCACACCCCTTCTACCCGCATGGGCTCAAACGGCACCGGGTTATTGTAAGCATCTAAGAAGAACTTGGCGTATTCATAATCGAGCTTGATCTCGGCTTCGCGGTCATCGTCTAAGGGTTCGGTGGAGCTCCCACTCAGCTCGTAGTAACGGTCGTAGTACTTTACAGCCTGCTCGTATTCTTTGCTACCCAAGGCCAAGGCTCCAAGGAAATAATAGGATTCAAAGTGATAGTCTGGACAGATCCGCACGCATTCCGCCAGTTCATTCTCGGCTGATTTGAAGGAGGCACCTCGACTGATCGCTGAGCGCAATAACTCCAGTCCCAACAAGTAATGCGCCTCGGCACATTCCGGTGCGATCTCGATGGCTTCGCGCAAGGCTTCTACCCGATCTTCCTTGTCGTTCTTGCGGTCTTTCCCCTCCTCGAGTTTCTTGAGGGCTTTCTTCTCTTCTGAACAGGGACACTCCTCATTCGGAGTGATGCGAAAAGAACTGGTGCTCACCATACGCTGGCCGTACGATGCGAACGCAAAACAAAGCAATAAGTATAGCGTAATCCTCCTCTTCACGACCTCGAATTTACCGAACTTGAAAAATCATCGGTAGGCCTGCTGTCGCAAATAATGATCCATGATTGTTAATAAACACATCGCCTCAACGATGGGGACGGCGCGCGGTACCACACATGGGTCATGTCGGCCTTTTCCTTTCACCGTAACAGCATTGCCATCCTTGTCTACGCCCGACTGATCGCGCATCAATGTAGCCACCGGCTTGAAGTGCACCCGTAGGGTGATGTCATCGCCATTGCTGATGCCACCCAGGAGTCCGCCCGCTTGGTTGGTGGTGCGTTTCCCTACTTCGTTATACACGTCGTTGTGTTCTGATCCGCGCATTTTGGAGGCCTTTACGCCACTGCCCAGTTCAAAGGCCTTCACCGCATTGATGCTCATCATGGCCTTGGCAAGATCAGCGTGCAGCTTATCAAAGACAGGTTCTCCGAGTCCAGCCGGCAAACCACTAGCGATGCACTGAATGCTGCCACCGATGGAGTCGCCCTCCTTGCGTACCGCTTCGATCAATGCCTGCATGCGATCGGCGGTACCCGGATCCGGACAACGGGTGATGTGTTGGTCTACTTGAGCAGGATCCAAAGACAGATAATTCTTGGAGAGTTCCACTTCACCCACGGAGTCCACATAGCCCCAAACTTGAATGCCGTGCTGAGCGAGGAATTGGCGCGCAATGGCACCGGCCACCACCCTGCACGCAGTTTCACGGGCAGATGACCTTCCACCACCCCGGTGATCGCGCACGCCGTACTTGGCCTGCCACGTTTGATCGGCATGTGATGGACGATAGACGTCCTTCAAGTGGTCGTAGTCCGCAGACTTCACATCCTTGTTTGGAATGAGAAAACCGATGGGCGTGCCCAGGGTAACGCCTTCGTAAATTCCTGAAAGGAACTGCACCTCATCGCTCTCCTTGCGCTGGGTGGTCAACTTGCTCTGTCCAGGCCTGCGTCGATCCAGTTCTGCTTGAATGGCGTTCAGGTCAAGCGCAATGCCGGCCGGACAACCATCAATGATGCCACCGATGGCTCCGCCGTGACTCTCACCAAAGGTGGTCAACCGAAAGAGTTCGCCAATGCTGTTTCCTGCCATACCACAAAGAAACAGTTAATGCGTGGAATTGCTTAGTGGATTGTGTTGGACTTAGAAGTTATAGTAGAATCGGATTTCAAATAAAGGTAGAGTACTCAAATTGATGACATCAGGCGCAGCTTGGAATGAACCATCGTCCATTAACGTAACCCCTTCTGAATACTCCGCCATAAGGTCAAGTTTTGCTTCCAAATTGAATCCTAGGTGGTCCGTCAAAGGTCGTTCAATGCCGATGATTGGCTTGAAACCTATTCCGAAAGTTGAAATGTGACGACTAGGATTATTCATTGGACCAGTACTGCCATTCAACGTGTTCAAATACTCCTGTTTTGTTATGTCAAAGAAGCTTTGATAGGACCATTGATGGGTATAACGGTACGACAGTGAAAAATCAAAACCAGCGTAAATCCTACCGATCTTTCTTTGGCTTCCTCGTTCAAAACCCATCCCTAAGCGAACCTGATGCATTCTATAGTCGCGCCCCAAAAGTCTTACGGTATCACCAGTACGATCACGAATACTACCTAAACCTGAATTATTCAAGAGATTAGCACGTGAGTGATCGTATTCGATGTTCAAACGAAGCGCTTTATTGCCATTGAAACGTTTGAATTGGAATCCCATAAAATTATTATGGCCGTCAAGACTCACATTACTAATCAGTACAGGTAAGAAAGGATTGAGAATCGTGTTCACTTGCCAGTGCACACTGTCTTTTTCTTGCGGTGCTGGCGTGATGTCTTGTGCCTGTAGGCTAGACAGTAAAAACAGCGGTGATGCAAGCAGGACAAACAAGGCGAGCTGCCCTTTGGTCAAAGTTCTAATATTGTGGTTCATTCGAAGTGATATGAAGGTATTTACAGAAATCGCTAATCTCTACCAAATACGAGGCCAAGAAGAGAAAATTGTGCGCGGACAAAAAATGAATGCGCTGGAATGTGTTGAAGGAGCCTACCTCATGGTGAGCGATGGCAAGATTGAAGCCTTCGGTCCGATGAGTGATTTAGAAGCCGGAGCCTTCTCAGGTATTGAACGCATTTCGTTGAAAGGTAAATCGGTACTTCCTACTTGGGTGGATAGCCATACCCACTTGGTCTTTGCAGATTGGCGTAACCATGAGTTCTTGGATCGATTGAATGGATTGAGCTACCAAGAAATCGCTGAACGTGGCGGCGGCATCTTGAATTCTGCGGAGCGCATGCGCGAAGCCGATGAGGACGCACTGTTTGAAGCGGCGATGAAGCGACTGAACAAGCTCATCGCGAAAGGTACCGGTGCCATCGAGATCAAGAGTGGCTACGGACTCAGCACTGAAACAGAACTGAAGATGCTGCGGGTCATCAATCGCATCAAAGCAGCCGCGCCCATTCCCGTAAAAGCAACCTTCCTCGGCGCACACGCCTTTCCCGCTCGCTTCAAGAACGATCCAGACGCCTACATCGATGAGGTCATCAACGAAATGCTACCTGCTGTGGCGGCGGAGGGATTAGCCGACTATGTGGATGCATTTTGTGAGCAAGGCTACTTCAGCCTCGACCAAACGGAACGCATTCTGAAAGCTGGGGTTCAGCATGGACTCGTTCCCAAGGTGCATGTGAATCAGTTCAATGCCTTTGGCGCCGTTGAACTTTGTGTGCGCTATGGAGCGCGAAGTGTAGACCACCTGGAAGTATTGAACCCAGCAGACATCGAGGCACTGAAGTCGAGTGAGACCATCGCGGTCGGACTACCCGGCTGTTCCTTCTTTTTGGGAATTCCCTACACCCCGATTCGCGAGCTGATGGCGGCGGATATACCGGTTGCGTTGGCTTCTGACTTCAACCCAGGTTCCGCGCCTGATGGCAACTTGAATTTTGCTTTATCGCTCGCTTGCACGCAGATGAAAATGTCGCCCAAGGCAGCGGTGAACGCATTGACCTTGAACGCTGCCGCCGCGATGGATGCAACAGATGAGGTGGGAAGCATCACCGTTGGCAAACGGGCCAACTTCATCGTCACTGAGCCCATCAACGACCTCTCCTTCCTCCCTTACGCCTTTGGAGATGACGCCATCGACGCGGTCTACATCAACGGCGAACGCTTTACCGAATAGCATAAAAAAGCCTCCCCGCAATGGGAAGGCTTTTCATTTCATGGTTGGTATGCTGATCAGTGGATCACAGACACACGCTTCGTAGTGCGCTGCTCGCCATCGATGATCACCAGGTTGTATACCCCAGTGTTCAAGTCAGCTACGTTGATACCGTTGTTCTGAATGGCCTGGTTGCGCACCATACGACCTATTGCATCATAGATAGCAACGGTAGCATTGCTGCTTACACCGGTAACATTCAATACATCCTTCGCAGGATTCGGGAATACAGCAACAGTAGCACCGAAGATATCGGTCGTTCCAAGTGGAGCAATTACACCGTTGAAGTCTTCGTACTCCACACCGTCGATGGTGTAGATGGTAACGCCATCAACCACTTCCTCTGTCCAGTTCAACACCGGCTCAGCTACTACAGTAATTGAAGCGTTCTCAGACTGCCATACTTCACCGGTAGTGAAATCTTGTACCCAAGATGCCACACGCAAATCATCCCATTCCTCAACGGTGTGATTCTCTGTAAGGTCCACAGGGTTGTTAGCGTTAGGAGGAAGAATGTAAGGAGCTTGGAAATCAAAAGAATCTGTAACAGTCAAGTCAGATCCAGAGGTGATGGCGCTCAAAACAGTACCATTCTCATTTGGAATCATTTTCTTGAGTACATCATGGAATTCCGTTTCGCCGTTTGTCTTAACGTTGTTGAAGGTCAAGTCTTCCTGAACTGACATTTGAAGACGTAAGCCAGCAGGCATATCAACCAATGGGCTGATGGTTGCAGAAACCTTCACGCGGTACGTAGTATCGAGCACGATGGCACCATCCACTACGCTTGCATTAACATAGGTGGTTACAGAACCTTCAGTAGTCAAATCAGTAAACGCAGGTACCGCCAACGCATCTTCAAAGATCTGAGCGGTGTAGCTGTTACTGTTCAAGAACGCGATGCTTCCATCGGTCTGCATAGAAGGAATACTGTTGATTCCGTAAAATGCGCGACGTGCACCACCCTCACTGGTGTAGTAAGGATCTCCCGTACCTGGGAAGTCTGCCTGGTAGTTGATCTTTGAGAACTCTCCTTGATAGTTAGCTAAGATCGCCAATACATTGGCGTTACCTGGCAAACATGGAGGACAAGTAGAGCTGGTGATCTGCTCCAATACAGGCTTACGATCAGTACCAGGAACGTGTACATTAACGTCTGCGTCAATGGTATTGTCACCTGGATTCACGTCGTTGTTACCGTTCACTTGTGTGATCACGGTCTCTACGTTTTGTGCTTCAATCAAAGCAGAAGTACCTTTTACTGGTGTCCACTGCGTTGTGAAGGTGTACGATCCTCCAGAGAATGGAGCTACGTTCAAACCGCCGATGGTCTCAGACACAACAGCACCACCATCAATGGTGTACTCAACATCCAATGAAGTAACGGTTTGCGCGCCATTGTTAAAGAACTCACCAGAAACAACTACTGCAATATTCTCTTCAACGTATGCATCAATTGAAATTGCTTCGTTCGCAACATCGTAATCAGGCTGTGCACCTGCGAAGAACGCCCAGTAAGAGTTGTCGCTGATGTCAGAGTTACCACCGGTTGCGGTGTTCAACGACTGCACGTTGTCACCCCAAGACCAGAACGTAGATTGATCCACCTGTACACCCAAGGTCAACGATACATTGTTTCCGAACGTACGCATGTCTACGATGTAGATGTTGTTGGTAGTCTCTTCCAAAACGATTGCCCAGTAAGCCCAGGTTACGTTGTCAGGAGAAGACGCAGATGCCCAAATCACCCAGTGCTGACGGTTAGGTGCAGTACCGAAGGTTTTGTTCATTACTGCATCGTTGGCACCAGCCAAGGTCAAACCCCAAGCACAAATTGAGCTATCAGGAATGTTGGTCGTTGGAAGGTCAACGTTTGCTGAACTTGGAGCCGCTCCTACGTTAGAAGAAAAAGAAACAACACCGGTTGCAGCTGCTTGGTAAGAAGTTACCACGCCACCATCAAATTCAAATGGAAACGGAATGGTAACAGGCGTAGACCATCCAGTAGATGTTGGAGGTAGGATTTCAGTGTAACCGGTTGAATTAGCCGCCATGAACGCATAAGGCTGTTCGTCGTCGGTATTGATCCCACCTGGGTTACCCGCGTAAACAAAAGGATTGGGATTGATGTATTGCGCACTGGCAGCACCAGTAGCGAACACTAATCCCAAAGCAAGTAATACTTTTTTCATGTGATTTGAGTTAAAGATTTCGGTCAAAAGTAGGCAACGGATACGGTGATTTCATGAGAGCTTTACATTATCTTGAATTTCTATTCACATCTTTCATCACTTTTCTAACCGATCCTACCGCCCAGACAGTAAAAAAGAAGGACCATCATCCAGTACGGATTCAGCCAGCAGCCTGAGCTCCTTGCCTTTTTCCGATGCATTCAGAGGATGTCGATGCTTGGAAGCGAACAGTTTCATGCATCTAACTCCTCCAATCCGGTAATGCTTTTTCTTGAAATCCTATCAACACATCCATTGTGCAATCAGTGCAAGCCATAGCTTTGCTGCTCATAAATCACAAGCTGCATGAAACAGATCATTGAATGTGTTCCGAACATCTCTGAAGGACGCGACAGCGCTAAGATCAAGCGCATTACCTCTGTAGTAGAGGAAGTTGAGGGGGCTATGTTGTTGAACGTGGACCCAGGAAAAGCTACCAACCGTACGGTCATCACCATTGCGGGTGAACCTGAACCGGTGATTGAAGCAGCTTTTCGTTTGGTGAAGAAGGCTTCAGAGGAGATCGATATGAGCAAGCACCAAGGCGAACACCCGCGTTTCGGGGCTACGGATGTTTGTCCACTCGTTCCCGTTTCTGGTATCAGCATGGAAGAAACCGTTACCTACGCCCATCGCCTTGGTCAACGGATCGGAGAAGAATTGGGTATTCCCGTTTATTTCTACGAGAATGCCGCCAAAGAAGAAAAGCGAAGAAACCTCGCTACTGTGCGTTCTGGGGAATTCGAAGGATTAAAAGACAAACTCGCAAAAGCCGATTGGAAACCTGATCACGGTCCGGCCACCTTCAACGATCAAGCCAAACGGAGCGGTGCAACGGCAGTAAGTGCCCGCGATTT
The DNA here is from genome assembly GCA_913057205.1 of uncultured Flavobacteriales bacterium. Lineage (GTDB taxonomy): Bacteria > Bacteroidota > Bacteroidia > Flavobacteriales_G > Salibacteraceae > SHAN690. The sequence continues at coordinate 1,397 of CAJXNO010000048.1, read as the reverse complement.
TCTGGTTGCATACAACATCAACTTGAACACCACCAGTACACGGCGTGCCAATGCGATTGCCTTCGATGTACGTGAACGCGGACGGGTAAAGCGCGAAGGCGGAACCCTCACGGGCAAGATCATCAAGGATGAGATCGGGAAGCCAGTGAACGAGCCCGGATTGCTGAAATGCGTAAAAGGCATCGGATGGTTCATCGAGGAATATGGCGTGGCGCAGATCTCCTACAATTTAACCAACATCAGTGTTACTTCAATCCATGAAGCATTTGATGTTACCTGCCAGCGCGCAGAAGCCCGGGGCTTGCGGGTGACGGGTTCTGAATTGATCGGACTTGTACCAAAGAAGGCCTTATTGGATGCTGGAAAGCACTTTTTGAAGAAGCAAGAACGTTCCTTGGGCATCCACGAAGAAGAGATCATCAAGATTGCGGTGAAGTCATTGGGACTGGATGAACTGGCACCATTCAATGTCCGCGAACGCGTTATTGAATACGTGCTGGAAGATCGCAAGAATGATGGAAAGCGACTGGTAGACATGAACTTGACCCAGTTTGCGAATGAAACGGCGTCTGAGAGTCCGGCTCCAGGCGGAGGGTCCATTGCTGCGTATGTAGGTGCGCTGGGCGTTTCCTTAGGAACCATGGTCGCGAACTTGAGTGCCCACAAGCGCGGTTGGGACGAGAAATGGGAATACTACTCAGATTGGGCGGCTAAAGGACAGGCCTACAAAGACAAGCTGCTCTGGTTGGTGGATGAGGATACACGATCTTTCAATGCCATCATGGAGGCCTTCGGCTTGCCCAAAGGCAGCGATGAAGAGAAAGCAGCACGCAAACAGGCGATCCAAGATGCTACCAAGGGCGCTATCCAGGTGCCGCTTGAGGTCATGAAGACCTGCTTAGCGAGCATTGAGGTGATGTTGGAGATGGCTGATTCCGGTCTCCCCGCTTCCATCAGTGATGCCGGTGTTGGTGTGTTGTGCGCGCGAGCAGGCATTTGGGGTGCGCACCTGAACGTTAAGATCAATACTGCTGATCTGGAGGATAAGGCTTACGTTTCAGAAGTACTTACAGAGGCAGACCACATTGCAAGAGAAGCGCAAGAACTCGAAGAGCGCATCATGCAGATGGTTGAAAGCAAGTTATAGGGCTTTTGATCGCCATCACCATCTGCGGTCTTGGTTCAAACGTCTTCTTAATAAGTCATGACGAATAATTCAGTGAGCGAGCAAGAAGACCAATCTACGGGTGACCGGAAGGGACCCAACCGCTGGGAGCGGATGATCTATTTCTTCCCGGTGCAGCTGTTGTTCGTGCACTTCAAGAAGAACCTGGTGCTCATCCTCTTCTGGCTGTTGCTCTTTGCGATCGTAACCCAGAGCCTTGGAACCAAGTACG
>CAJXNO010000047.1 GCA_913057205.1 uncultured Flavobacteriales bacterium | reverse complement strand
TGAAGCACCAGTCGAAGTTCATCAGTGCCTTATTGCTGGGGAACAACATCGCACTGGTGGTCTATGGTATCTTCATGGCAGAGGTATTGGAATCTCCCATCCGAAGTGCCATGAGTTTCATTCCAAGCGGCGGCACGGTTGAAGCCTTGGTTTTGTTCATTCAAACGGTAATCTCCACCATCGTCATCCTCACCTTCGCAGAATTCCTCCCGAAGATCATCTTCCGGATCAATCCGAATAAGAAGTTGGAATACTTCACCGTTCCGGTTTTGCTTATCTGTGCTCCGCTTTATGGTTTGGTATGGATTGTCTTTCAACTGATCACCTACCTCCTTCGGGTATTTTCCGTGCAATTTGAAGAGAACGAATACAGCTTCGGACGCGTAGACCTGGATCACTATGTAAAGGAAGCCGCGGCGGGCAACGCCAGGGAAGAAACCGACATGGAAAACGAGCTTCAGATCTTTCAGAACGCCCTCGACTTCTCCAAGATCAAGGCACGTGAATGCATGGTTCCACGAAACGAGATCGAAGCGCTTTCCTTTGAAGACAGTGTGGAAGAACTTCGTGAGGTATTCGTAAACACCGGTTACAGCAAGATCTTGATCTACAAGGAGAACATCGACAACGTGATCGGCTATGTGCACTCATTTGAACTGTTCAAGAAGCCCGAAGCCATCAAGAACATCCTTCGCCCCTTGGCCATCATTCCAGAATCGGCTACGGCAGACAAAGTCCTTAAGATCTTAATCGAACAAAAGAAGCATGTAGCTTTAGTGGTGGATGAGTACGGCGGCACCTCGGGCATGCTTACACTGGAAGACATCGTGGAGGAGATCTTCGGGGAAATCGAAGATGAGCACGATTCAGAAGAATTGATCGAACAGCAATTGAGCGATGACCACTACTACTTCAGTGCACGTTTAGAGATCGACTATTTGAACGAGACCTATGACCTTAAGCTTCCCGAAAGCGATGAATACGAGACGCTTGCAGGCTTGGTGATCGACCGGAATGAGGACCTTCCAGAGGTAGGCGACCTCGTTGAAGTAGGTGACTATGTACTTGAAATAAAGAAAGTAAGCGAAAACAAGATCGAAGAAGTAGTGCTACGTCCCTCAGAAAGTGGAAATTAGAAGCCTTGTTTTCATTTCAAACTGTATTTTCGCGACCCATTTGTAAAACGCTCGTATTTCATGGCAGCAATCGGACAAATTAGAAAGCAATCAGGACTGCTCATCGCACTTATCGGTATGGCGATGTTGCTTTTCCTTCTCAGCGACCTTTTCAGCAACGGAACCAGCTTCTTCACGCAAGAAGAGCAGACCGTGGGCACCATAGCAGGTAACGAAATCTCCTGGCAGGAGTTTGAGATCCGCGTACAGAACACCATCGATGAGCAATTCGGTGTAGAAGGTGCAAACGAGCAAGCGCGCGAGCGTATTCGTGAGCGTGTGTGGCAAGAAATGATCCGCGAGCGTGTATTGAATGTAGAACTGGAAAACTTAGGCATTGGCGTAAGTGAAGAAGAGCTGTTGGATCAAGTGAAGAACGTTCAGCCCAACTCAGTGCTCTACCAGTACTTCACCGATCCGAACACCGGACAAATCATCGAGCAGTTCCGTGATCCACAGACGGGCGGATTGAATTCTCAGCGTGTTTTGGGTGCTATTCAGAACCTATTGAACAGTGAGAACGCGAAAGATTGGCTACCGATCGAGCGTGCGATCGAGCAGGATGTGATCATCAACAAGTACACGAATCTATTGACCAAAGGTCTGATGGCGAACAGCGTTCAAGCCCAACAGATCGGCAAGGAGAAGAACGCAACGGTGAGCTTCAAGTATGTATTGAAGGAGTATTCTTCGATTCCGGATGAAGAGGCAACACCTTCTGAAGACGAGTTGAAGGCTTACTATGATGCACACAAGCAAGAAAAACGCTTCAAGAACGACCAAGAAACACGTTCATTGAACGTTGCATACATCAGCATTCAACCTACTCAGGAAGACATCAAGGCGATCAGCATGGAACTGGAAGACATCAAGCCTGCTTTGGCTGCTGATTCGAATGACACGGCATTCGTAGGTGAAAACGCAGATAGCCGCATCCAACAGTTGATCGGATACTTCAGTGAGAACGACCTTCCAACAGCGGTTCGCGACACCGTTCCGAATGCATCTGTGGGTAGCGTATTCGGTCCGTTTGCCATGAATGATCGCATGGCCATCGCTAAGCTGACCTCCATTAAAATGGAACCAGACTCTGTGAAGGCAAGCCACATCTTGATCAACATTCAAGACGGCGACACCGCTAAGGTCGCAGCAGCAAAAGCCAAGCTCGACTCTCTGAAGCAAGTTGTAGAAAAGGGCGGCGACTTTGCTGCGTTGGCGGAAGAATATTCGGAAGATTTCGGTTCATCAGCCAAGGGTGGTGACCTCGATTGGTTTACCCGCGGACGCATGGTAGCGCCATTTGAAAAGGCAGCCTTTGACAACAAGGTGGGTGACTTGGTGATCGTACAATCACAATTCGGCATGCACTTGATCAACATCACAGATCAAACCGCCGCTAAGCCAAAGTACTTGCTTGCAATGGTAGATCGAGTAATCGAACCAAGTAAAGCAACAACGGATGCTGCGTACAAGAATGCAAGCAGCTATGCCTTGTCTCATGAGAAAGCAAGCGAACTGGAAGATGATCGCGAACTCGGTGTTACAGTGGAGCGTCTTGAGCGTGTGCCACTTGGTGAGCGCGTTCTTGGCCCGATCCAGAGTGCACGCGAGCTTGTGCGCTGGGCTTATGATGCAGAAGAAGGTGCAGTGTCTAATCCGATCGAAACAGAGAATTTCTTCGTGATCGTTGGTCTCGTGAGCATTAATGAAGAAGGAACCATGGCATTTGAACAAGCAAAGTCCATGATCTACACCGAAGCGATGAACGCGAAGAAAGCGGAGCAGATCAAAGGAAGCTTGGGTTCAGCAGCCAGCTTGAACGATGCAGCGAGTGCGCTGGGAGCTCAAGTAAGAACAGCGGACAACGTGAACTTCGCTCAAGGAGCACTTCCTGGCGGACTTGGACGCGAAATGAAGGTGATGGGAGCTGCATTTGCATTGGAAGCAGGTGAAGTCTCTTCTCCGATTGAAGGCGACCGTGGTGTTTACATGATCGAGGTAACCGCGAAGCAACCAGCGGGTGAAATCGACATCACAAGCATCAAGCGCGAAGAGTCTAGCAACATGTCGAGCCGCATCAATGCAGGTGTGCTTCAAGCACTTCAAAAGTCTGCTGGTGTTGAGGATCGTCGTGCCAAGTACTATTGAATCGGCCGTTTAGAAATCCTTGTTAATTAACCCATAGTTAACCTACAGGCGAGCAGCCCCTTTTTACCTTTGCTGCTGCATGAAAAAACGGTGGTTTACATTACTATCTAGCCTCATAAGCATTGGAATTTCTGCCCAGGATTCATTCGACGAAAAACTCACCACCGTCAGTAACGTTCGAATGACCATCAACAACGTTGGAACCTTTGGTAACGCGTTTAGAGGCAGCTTCGATATCTTAGGTTACCCGTCGGCTGAATTCCCCGCCAATTCCGGTATTGAGCACATGTTCGAGGCGGGTATCTGGGTAGGAGCTTTGATCGATGGTTCACTTGTGGCCGTTTCTACGGCTGCCTACGATCAATCAGCCGGCTACAGTGCAGGACGTGCAGGGTATGAAATGACGGCAGAACTAGGCGCTTCCTTTTTGGAACGTTCCTCTTTGATCGACAATCCCAACTTCTCCTCAACCGCCGTATCCCACCAAGACTTTGTTGCAGATTTCAGCGATAAGAACATCTTGGTTCCGGGCACGCAGATTCCCATCAGCGGACACGATAACCCGATGAACATCGATATTCATTTTGAATCTTACAACTGGAACTACGCCTTCTCTGATTTCATGCTCATCTGCAACTATAGCATCACCAATAACGGCGATCAACCGCTGGAGGATGTGTACATCGGCATGTGGGGCAATGAAGTGGTGCGGAACATTAACATCACTCCGGCCGGACAAGGTGGAAGCGCATTTTATGACAAGGGCGGTAACGGTTTCATCGATTCGCTCTCTTTAGCCTATTGCTTTGATGCAGCCGGTGACATTGGGAACACCGAAAGCTACATCGGTCATAAGTTTCTGGGCGCCGAAGACAAAAACGGATTTCATCATCCTTCCATCGACACGGCCTTCAAGGTCAACTATCAGACCTGGCAATTTAACTCGGTGAGTCAGCCCGTATTCTTCTTCCCAAACAGTGAACTCCAACGCTACGACAAGATGCAGACCGGCTTAAATCAATGGCCCTGTTGGGATGAGGTAGGCTCTGTGGATCCGCGGTGTGGACAATTTCAAACACAGACCATTCAAGAAGCCATTAAGCAGGCCGGAAACCGCAGTGATCTGGTGAGTGTGGGCCCATTCGAGCGACTGGAGCCTGGAGAGAGCATCGACTTTGCCTGGGCGTGGGTCTTTGCAAAGAAGAACGAGGATGGGAAACCGACCGCTGAAAACAACCCGACCCAGCAAGCAAACTTGATCGAAAACGCGCGTTGGGCGCAGACAGCCTATAATGGAGAAGATGTGAACTTCAATGGCGTTTTGGATTCAGGAGAGGATACCGATGGAGACGGCAAAATCACCCGATTCATCCTACCCACACCGCCAGACATTCCCAATGCCAAGGTGGTTGCACGCGACGGAGCGATTGATATCTACTGGACGAAGAATGCGGAGCTCAGCGTTGATCCCATCACCCAAGAGCAAGATTTTGAAGGTTATAACCTTTATTTGACCAAGCTTGGTTTTGACGTTACGCAATCTGCCGACCTAGCAAGTGACCTGAAGCTGATCGCGAGTTATGACCTCCCTGAAAACGGATTGTTCTATGACACCGGTCTGGAAGACATTATCCTGGAAGAACCCATCACCTTCAAAGGCGACTCGAATGCCTACTCTTACAAATATACCATCGAAGGCTTGGTAAATGGTTGGCAGTACGCCTTCGCCTTGACCGCATTTGACCAGGGTGATGAAAGCAATAACCTAGAATCGTTAGAGAGTTCACTGTTGAGCAATACGTGGCGCGTCTTCCCAGGAACGGGCGTCAACGAGCGCTTCGACCAGTATGCAACGGCCCTTACGCCTTTGCAAGCAGCGTTAGATCAGGACCTGCAAGACAGCCTGGATCGCTACAAGCCTTTCGCTTACCCGAATCCCTACTATGCTGGTGCTTCGTGGGAAGGGGCTTCTACGTTTGAAGAAGACCGCAAAATCACCTTTGCTAATCTGCCCGAGCGATGCGTCATCCGCATCTTCACCCTTTCAGGGGATTTGGTAAAAGTACTGGAGCATGATGCGGCCTATGATGGTTCAGACATCCGATGGTTCAGCACTTACTCCGACCCTGAGAATACCGTTTTCTCTGGTGGTGAGCACAGCTGGGACCTGCTCAGTGAAAGTGAACAGATCATTGCAAGAGGAACCTACATCTTTTCGGTGGAGGACCTCGACTCAGGAGAAATTTGGAAAGAAAAATTCGTCGTAATCAAATAAGCTAACACATCTCATTATGAAACAGTCTATACTCAGTCTCTTTTCGGTGTTGATCCTCGGAAGTGCTGCTTTTGCGCAGTATCCGGTGGTGACCATCGAGCAAGTGCAAACCGTTACCCAATCTGCTTTGGGAAACTGTGATGATCAAACCTTCTACCTTGGTGATACCGTAATCATTGAAGCCAAAGTGGTTATGGATGGTAACCTAGCCGTACCGAGCGGTGTAGGAAACCCTAACGGACACAAGAACCTTTGGCTCCAACAAGGCGATGGTGGTCCTTACAAAGGCATCAACCTATTTAACCTTTCTGGCACCAGCGTTACCGAAGATCCACACAACCTGATTGCGGGCGACTCTGTGCGTGTTACTGGTTTGATCGATGACTACAACGGCGAAACCCAGCTGATGCCATTGGAAGGGTCTTCAATTGAGATCTTGGGTCAGAACCAAACGATCACACCAACAGTGATCGACCTTGCTGACTTGAACGATCAAGACCGAAACAACCTGTTAGGGACAGGTGAGCAATGGGAAGGATCCTATGTCGAGATCCACAACGCTGTTGTTGCATCTGTGGATTTCTTCTCAGGTGGAAGCCGCGTAAGCTTCAACATTGAAGATCAATTTGGTAACCTCACCAATGTTTCAGATCGTTTCATCGTTCAAAAGCTACCTGGTGAAGGTGGAAACTTTGTTGCACCAAACGTGGGTGACCAATTGGATACCCTTCGAGGTGTTGTAGCCCACAGCAAGAACAACTGTCCTGGATTCAACGGACGTGGTTATGAGATCTACCCGTTTGCTGAAGGCGACTATGTGTACGGCGCTGCTGCTCCACGTATCTTCAACATCACTAGAACACCAACTCTACCATCGTCTTCTCAAACGGTAACCGTTGAGGCAGACATTACAGATAACGATGGTAACATCGCTTCTGCTACCCTCTTTTACGCAACCGGAGCAACCGGTGGCAACTTCAGCAATGTATCCATGAGCTTTGTGGGTGGCGAGACCTACACCGCTGATATTCCTGCTCAAGCAGATGGTACCTTGGTTCGCTGGTACATCAGCGCTACCGATGATAGTGGCTTGGTTACGACGCTACCAAACAGCGACCCAAGCATCAACACTTACCTCTACCGCGTTCGAGATAATGGCCTTACCATCTTCGACCTTCAGTTCACTCCGTTCAACAATGGAATCAGTCCATACGTAGACCAAACCGTAAGTGTTGAAGGTGTAGTTACCGCGAGCTTGAGCACCGAAATGCCTGGCGACCTCGGCTATGTCTACATCCAACAAGAGAACCAATTGAGCTACGCAGGCATCTGGTTGCAGCAAGGTTCAACCTTGAGTCAACTGGAGCGCGGCGACCGCATCGAAGTTGAAGGAACCGTTACCGAGAGTTTCGGTATGACCGCTTTGACCGACATTTCATCGATCAACGTTCTGGGAACAGGCACCATTGATCCGCTTACCTTGAATCCTGACTCCTTCAGCGTTTACGGCGGAAGTCAAGAGCAGTTTGAAGGTATGTTGGTAACGATGGAGAACCCAACCGCTGGCGATCGTATCTATGTAGTAGAGCAAAATGCGGATGCTGTTACAAGCAACAACTATGGCGAATACCGCATCGGAACAGACCAGTTCAATCCTTCTTCAGGCGTTCGTGTACTTGCAGGTCGCTCAGGAGGAAACAGCTCCTTGTATGTTTCTTACGTAAACGATTCGCTTTGGGTGAGCTCAAGCGGTTCTATGTCTGTTGAGCCTTACATTGTTGACTACCCACATAGCATGGAGTCGATGACGGGTATTCTTTACTACAGCTTCGGTAACATGAAGTTGCTTCCGCGCAACAACGATGACATTGTAGGCTATGGCGACGCACCGATTACCGCGGCATTCCAATTCGCTGCAGATACGGTTTGTGTGAATGACACAATTCAATTCGTAAACTTCTCTACGCTGTTCGCAGATGAGTTTGATTGGAGCTTTGGAGATGGTGGTGCTTCTACAGATGAAGATCCTTTCCATGTGTACACACAAGGCGGTAGCTACGACGTGAGCTTGGTCGCAAGCAACTCCTACGATGGTAATGCAGACACTGCAACCGTGGTTGATGCCATTTTTGCGGATACCTCAGAGAGCTGTATCACCGTGGGCGTTCGTGAGCAAGCGCGCATCGAAAGCAAGGTGTATCCTAACCCAACCCCAGACATGATCACCATCGAGTCTGGATTGGAAGCAGGAACCGTTTATAGCATCCACATCATCGATATCCAGGGCCGCGAAGTATTCCGTCGTGTTACCCGTCGCAGCAATGAAACCTTGTACTTGAACAGCCTTGAGCCAGGCAACTACTTCTTAGAAGTACGCGGAAATGACCAGCGCACTTTAGATGTAATGCCGATCATCAAGCAATAAGCACATCAACAACAAGTAAACAAGGAGCCACCAATCCATGAAGCACGCACTTCACATAAGCATTGCCCTCGGGTTGGTGGTTTCTTTTTGTTTCCTCAACGGCTGTAAAGAAGGTACCAAGGAAGACAATGAGGCACCCTTGACCTTCACGTCGGTTCAATCGATCAACTTGAGCGGTGAGGATCGCCTGAATAGCTTGGTCACCTTGCGCTGGTGGGGTACCGATCCCGATGGGGTTGTGAAAGGCTACGAATTCTCTTTCGACGAAACCAATTGGTACTTCACAGAAGAGCAAGACAGCACCTTTCTGTTTTCGATTGATGCCGGAAGCGATACCATCGATATTGATTTCTGGGTTCGGGCGGTAGACTTGGAAGATGTGGTAGACCCTTCGCCGGCCTATTTGAGCATTCCATTGAAAAACACGCCACCGGAAGTGAGCTTTGATCGAGCACTGATCCCCGTAGATACGAGCTTCAACCTGGTGACCCTGCTTTGGGAAGCCTCAGACTTGGACGGTTTTGAAACCATTGAGCAGATTGAGCTGAAGTTGAACGAAGGCGATTGGGTAAGCATCAGTCCAGGCCGGAGCCTTGCCGCAGTAGTGCCACAGGACCCTTTAGCATCAGGGTCGACATCTGCTCAATTGTATTACGACGATGCGAGCGAAGGCCCGGTGATCGATGACCTGCGATTGAACGAGGTGAATGAGATCTACATCAGAGCCGTTGATATTGCCGGATCATACAGTGCTGAAGACACCATAAGCAACCTTTTCATTCGTGGAAAGACCAATGACGTCTTACTTATCGGAGCAAACTCATCTCAACCAAACTTTTTCTATCAATACAACCTTACAGTCAATAATCAGCCATTTGACTTCATAGATTACGTGAGGGACGATGCCGTACATCAACCGCCTGTTTGGTTCCCGACCTTTCAGCTCTTGTTACAGCAGTACGAGACCGTTGTGATGTATACCAATGATGTCAACTTCACCAACCTGCAGACAAATGCAGAAGATATCGTTTTGGAATACGCCTCAACCTCCATTCAGAACTACGTGGATAACGGAGGGAAGCTCCTTCTTTCTGCTAGTTTCCCGAATGCTTTTAGCACTGGTAGTGCGCTTTTCGGCATATTACCTATAGACAGTTTAAGTACATCAGTTGGTCAAGCACGTTTACCCATTGACTCGCTCGCTGTTGGTGTTGCATCAGGGTACCCCGATCTTACTTGCAACTCATTCATTTCTGGACTCGATCCGATCTATCCAGCATCGGATGCTGAGGTGATCTACCAAGCACAATTGACCAAGAATAACGGTTGGGAAGGTCCTAATACAGTAGGCGTTCGAAGAAAACTGAATGGCAATACGAATTTCGTTTTCTTCAGTGTTGAGCTGCACAAACTGAACAGCGACCCAGTCGACATTGAACTCCTCTTCAATAAAGTGATGAACGATGAATTCAACTGGTAGGCTCGTCCTCCTCATAGCGCTTTTGCTGACCATCGCGGTTGATCTGCTGGCCCAGAACGCCACTTTGAAAGGGACGGTTTACGATCAAGAAACCGGCGAGACCCTGCCCGGTGCAACGGTTGTGCTGGTTGGTACCTATAAAGGTGCCAGTACCGATTTTGATGGAAACTATGAGATCACCGACATCAAACCCGGTGACTACTCCGTAAAGATCTCCTTCATCGGTTACAGCGATAAACTCTACAACGGCATCCGAATAAAGAAGGGCGAAACGAAGACTTTGAATTCTGAAATGACCTTCCGTTCCAACACCTTGCAAGAGGTGATCGTTGTGGGTGAGCAGGTGATCGACCTCGAAAGTGGGAAATCGGAGATCCGTATTTCGCGCGACGACATCAAGGAGATGGCGGTGCGGGAGGTACAAGATGTAGTGCGTATGCAGGCCGGTGTAAGCGAAAACCCAGATGGACTGCAAATACGTGGTGGTCGGGTGTATGAAACACAGTATGTAGTTGATGGTATTTCTGCACAAGATCCACTCGCTGGAACAGGCTTCGGGGTGAATGTGAGTTCCAATTCGATTCAAGACATCAAAGTAGTGACGGGAGGCGCCGGCGCAGAATTTGGGGATGGTTCTTCGGGGGTGATCTCTACCCAGATCCGAGAGGGTGGTGATAAGCTCGAGGTGGCCGGCAGTTGGCTCACCGATAATTACCTTACCAATAGAAACGACGGCAGTGCTTGGAATACCGATATCTGGGAGGCTTCACTCTCTACCCCCATCCCTTTCACCAAGAAAAAACTCACCCTCTTTACCTCCGCTACGGCTCGGTTGACCGATACCTATTTCGGCGCAGAGGCAGATCAGCTTCATTCGTCGCTCTTCACCAAGAACGACTCGCTTTGGGCGCCCAGACAAGACAACAATTGGTCAAACACGATCAAGCTCGCCTACACCGTTCGGGCGGGCTTCAAGATCTTCCTTACCAATCAGCACTCGCTGAGTGTGAACCAGAATACGCGATCCCTGCAGATCGTAGGCTTCGACGCCATCGTTCAGCCTGGATTCCAATACCGGTTTTCAGACAGCCTAGACAACGCGACCACCTATACCCACCAGTCTAACCTGACCGTTTTCGGCATGAATTACAGCTTCCCGAACAACAAGTGGGTGCTGAAATCGAACGTTGGACGCCTCTTTACCAACCTTCGTGCAGATGCGAACGGTCGTCCGTTCCGGGAAGAGACCATCGATCAGATCTATGATCCGCAGAGCATCATCACGGACCCAGTGACGCTTTTCAATCCACAGGATTCCATTGTCTATGTTAACGCTCCTTCCGGACTGGTCAACAACGGCGGTATCAGCACCGTTTGGCACGACCACTACGTGCAGGAATACACCATCAAGAACATCGTGATCTACTATGCTGAAAACAAGATCCACGAGTGGAAATTCGGTCAAGAGCACAAGGAGACCCAATACCAGTGGGCAGACGTTTACAGTCCGTGGGTAGGCGCTCCGATCCAGATCAACGACACCTTTACTACACCTGCGATCAGCGTAGGGTCAAGCAACGACATTTGGGCAGCTAACGCCGCCAACGGTGGTGTCTTTGTGGAAGACAACATCAACTACAAGGGAATCAATGCTACCCTCGGTTTACGTGTAAACTACTGGGCCTTCGGAACCTTTGTGGATGACGCCATCGAAGATCCTGATGCCTTGATCATCGATGAAGTGCGTAGACAATACACCGAGCGCACCATTCCTGTCTTGGGCAGACGCTTCCAGGCTCGATTGCTCCCACGGATCAACGTATCCTTCCCAGTGACCGAGAACAACGTACTGTACTTCAACTACGGTCACGCGATGCGACTCCCTCACCCGCGCTTCGTGTATGCTGGACTAGATCCCGTGTACCAAGACCGAGGCTACCTATCACGCATTGGTAACCCGAACTTGAAGCCTGAGACAACGGTTTCGTATGAACTTGGAGTGAAATCTCAGGTGACCAAGAACCTCGGTTTGACCTTTACTGCTTTCAACAACGACAAGTACGACTACATCGTAACGCGGACCATCGTATTGGAAGACCAAACCGGTCGATTGGTAGATCGCACTACCTCGATCAACCAAGACTATGCACGCATCATCGGCTTAGAACTCGGTTTGAACTACCGCCTTGGCAAGTACCTCCGCACCTTCTTCAACGGAGCCTACCAAGTAGCCACCGGTAAGTCGAATTCCGCTGCAGAGAGCTTGTTACAAATTCGTCAGACCGGCTTTGTGAATACCACCAAAGAACAGTTCTTAGCATGGGATAGACCTTGGGACTTCAAAGCAGGCGTGATCTTCACCCCAGACAGCTCCATCAAGATCGGACGTTTCTCTTTGTATGGTTTCCGTGTCTTCCTTTCCGGTACGTACAAGTCTGGCCTGCGCTATACCCCTCACGAGCAGAACGGAAACAACGACATCGGTCGTCCGCTGTACTTCCCAGATGTGAGTCAACCGAATGCTGCTATTGGCGAAGCGTGGCACTGGGTAGACTTCAAGCTATCTCGCGACTTCGTCACAGAAAAAGGGCGAGGTGTTTCCTTGAGCATCGAAGTGAAGAACATTTTCAACCGCAGGAATGCACAGATCGTGAATCCGGTTACCGGGCGTGCCTATGAGATCGGCGATCCCGTGCCAGAGAGCTGGCGTGACCTCGCCTATCCAGATCCGCTCGATCGCAGTGTACCACCCACCGACCCGGCGCGCTTCACACAACCTCGTCAAATCCTCTATGGGCTATCCTTCCGATTCTAGTGGTATGAAGCATTTGATCCTCATAGCGACCCTTTTGATCAGCACCAGCGGATTTGCCCAGTTGCTCACCAACCTCGGCGGCCAACGCGCGGGCGTCTCTGCCCTGACCTTTTTGAAGAACGATATCAGTCCCCGCTCCATGGCGATGAGCGGGGCCAACCTTGCCCTGACCGCAGATGGTATGGCCGCCGTTCACAATACGGCACTGATGGCACAAACAGAAGACATCCACATCGCCGCATCAGACCTCATGCTCGGTGCAGGCATCCATCAATCTTGGGTAAACGGCGTATTGCCGATCAAGTCATCGAACAGCGCAATTGGACTAAACCTGAACTACCTCTCTTCTGGCGCGATGAAGGTGCGTACAGAATTTCAACCACAGGGCACTGGCGAGATTTTCTACGCCAATCAAATGGCAGCCGGCGTGGCCTACTCCCAACTGCTGTCTGACCGATTCAGCTTCGGAACCAACATCAAGGTAGTGCACGAGCGCTTGGCACAATTCACCAACACGACGGTAGCTGCAGATCTTGGATTTCTGTACACCACAGACGTGAAGGACCTGAAATTCGGTATCGTGGTGCAAAACTTTGGTGGTAACTCCATCCTACGGGGCGATTTCATGGCGCAGGACTTCAACCGCCAGCCGGTATCGCTCGATAAGTACTCCGTTCCAACGATCTTCCGCCTCGGAGCATCGATCAAGCCTTGGGAAACCGAGCAACAGAGCGTTGTGGTAGCGGTTCAGCTGGAACACCCGAACGACAATAGCGAGAACATCCGTATGGGTGGAGAATACAACTTCAAAAACATGCTCTTTGTACGCGCGGGCTATAAACTCAACGTACAAGGTGAGACCTTACCCACCTTTGGTGTAGGTTATCGCGTAGTGGTAGGTCGGAGCGCCATGATGGTGAACTACGCGGTAAACGCCACCCAATACCTCGGCACCTTGCATGCCTTTGGTTTGGATGTGAGCATCAATAACGACAAGCGAGAATGAAGCAATTGAGCACATACCTGTTGATCCTAGCGATCGCATTGGGAACCGTTTCTTGTGAGGGCTTCTTTGGCAGGAAGACCGACCTGAGCTTCATCGATGCGCCACAGTTTCAAGCACGCGATGTGGCCTATGTTCCGATCCAGCCCATCTTAGACGGTTTCTTCGAGCCGAGCGATGTGATCGCAGGTTATGATGAGTTGATCTACATGGTGGATGCAGGAACGGAAGAGATCATCGCATTGGATCAAAGTGGCCGAGAACAAGGGCGTTATACCCTACCTGGTGTGGTCAAAATCGCGCAGGATCGACAAATGAACATCTTGGCCATTGGCACCTTGGATACCACGATCAACGAGGTTGACTATACCCTTTCGACCATCTACCGACTCAACCTGAACTCGCCGTTGGGCTACAACATCTCCAATGCGCGAATCGTTGAGAAAATCATCCACCCATTCTACTTCAAGACAAGCTTCTCCAGCCTCGATGCTGAGGTGAGGTTCACTTCCCTGGATGTGAAAGGCGACAACACCTACTATGCTACGCGCATCGGTCCGCGGGAAAACGAAAACCAAGTGGGCGGTCCAGACGATGGCGTGGTCTTGTTCAACGAGGATGATGAGTACGTATCCAACGTCTTCATCAGTACGGACGTAGGCTTCTTCAGGGGATACTTTAGGGACCCGATGTGCATCACCACCTTCGCCAAGCCAAGGCAGAGTCCTTCCGTGAGCATGTCGAGCAACTTCTTCGTTGCCATGGCCGATCCTGAAGTGCCGATCAAGGTACAGTCGATTCAGTTCTTTGAAACGGAGTTTGGTTCGTCTTACGAGGTGCAGATCTTGGACTTCACAGACACTTCAGAAGCCAACGACTTTCTGTATCGACCAGATCGATTTGAGCGTCCGGTTGACATGACCTTAACGGGTGATGGAACCAACTATCTTTTTTTGGTGGATCAGGCAAAGGACTCCATCTTCCAGTTCACTACGCGGGGATTTGAAGGGGTAAACCCACCTCCGGGTTCGTCTGAAAAAAAGAACATCATCGCCTCTTTCGGCGGCACGGGAGAAGGCCCTACCCAGTTCAACAACCCTACAGCGGTAGCCTATCTCGATGAAATTCTGTACGTTACGGATCGCGATAATGGTCGACTTTTGCGTTTCAAGCTCACGACCGACATTGACTAACTATTCTATGAGATCACTTTTACTTGTTTTCTTCGGTTTGATGATGGGTACCTCGGTACTCGCTCAAGCTACCTTACCCACTTCTTGGGACTTTGCTACAACACCCTCAAACCTGCCTACCGGTTGGTCTACCAACACCAGCAGCAGCTATTCAAGTGGACTCCCAGACCAAGGCGGAGGAACAAGCAGAGCAGGAAAGCTTCAAGCAACTGCGCACGAATTCACCATTCACTTCTTTGACGAGCCCAGCAGCGTAAGCTACAACCTCCGCGCCTACAGCAGCAACGGAGCCAACTTTACGGGAACCTTTGTAGTGCAAGAAAGCACCAACGGCACCTTATGGTTCACCCTGGAAACGTATACGAACGATGATTTTGGCAACGCTTGGGAGCCCTTCACGGCTATCCCTGCATCTACCACGCGCTATATCCGCTTCTACTTTGCGAACAAGATAAGCGGCATCAATGTAGGCTTAGACGATGTTACGGTTTCCGAATCTACACCTGTGGATGAAGAGATCAACCTGCGCTACCAAGGCAACAACCAGCCAAGTGGTTCTAGCGTTCAGTTTGCTTCAGGAGTGGGAAATCCGCTTACCGTCACCTTCGGTGTCGAGAACTTGGGTTCAGCTGGCACTTTGACGATCAACGGAGCAAGTTTCACTGGAGCTGCCGCAGGTGACTACAGCGTCAGTGCTATTCCATCCAGTGTTGCACCTCTGAGCAGTGATAGCCTGAGCATCACCTTCAACCCAACAGCCACCGGCAGTAGAACGGCCACGTTGAGTATTGACAACTCCGATAGCGATGAAAATCCTTACGAGATCATCCTTTCGGGCATTGGAGGAACAAATGCATCCGAACCATCGGCTAACCCGAGCACGTTAAACATCCCCTTACGTAAGAGTTATCGCGTCCGTGCTGATTTTGATGCCGTAACGGCCGATGGATACCTGGTTCTATTTGCTAAGAACAAGCCCATCCAAGCTACGATCAATGACAACCAAGAATATGAGATTGGACAAGGTATGGGCAACGCAAAGGTGGCCTACATCGGCACCAATACGGAGTTTTGGCTGAAAGAAGCAACAGCGGAAGACACCTTCAACGTGCGCGTGATCGCCTTCAACGGCAGCGGCAACTTCATCAACTACCGCACTTCGGATGCGCTGGAGAAAAGCATCATCACCCCAAGATCGAATTACCGTGAGGCGAACTACTATGCGGGTGTGGATGAACGGCACAACAGCTTCATTGACGACCTTCATGCTGTCATCAATCCACACATGGTACGCTTCTACAGCAACTACGGCCCAGACATGATTCCGCCGCTGATCGCAAGAGACACCATCAACAATGAAGATGTACTGAACTGCGTGTACAGCGGAAACGATGTTGTCTTCGCACCACCTTTCGGTTGGCCAGGCACGAGCATGAATCGTGAACACACCTTGCCATCAAGCTGGATGCCGACTTCGGGTAGTTCGAGCACACCAGAATACCAAGATTATCATCACCTCTTCCCTACCATTTCCACCGCAAACAGCCAGCGCAGCAATGAGCCCTTGGGTGAGGTGGTGAATGTGACCAGCTCCTTCGGCGAAGGGAAAAGAGGAACGGACGCCAATGGCAACACGGTCTATGAACCCCAGGAAGCACAAAAGGGAGATGCTGCCCGTGCCATCTTCTACATGCTCACCGCCTATCACATGGTGGATGGCAACAGCTGGGCACTGCAAGACCTCCAGACGCAGGGCCCAGATCAACGCGCTGACGTATTGCTTCAATGGCACATCCAGGATCTCCCAAGTGGTTTTGAATTGGCGCGTAACGACTATTTGGATTCATTGCAGCAGAACCGGAATCCATTCATCGATAGTGCGCATTGGGCATGTTACATCAACTTCAGAACGATGAACTACATCGCTGAACCAGACAGTGCGTGTTTGGAGGCAACCTGGCCCAAGGTGATCGTAAACGATACTACCGACACAACCGGAAATGATACCACCATCTCCACCGGATACCAGCCGAATAAAGCGGAGTGGTTGTTCTACCCCAATCCAACCACTGGACCGCTGTGGATCGGACATGAGCGCTTAGAGCAGGGTCGTGTAGATGTATTCAACCCTTCAGGTCAACGCGTTGGAAGCTACACCATCAATGGCACTGAACAGATCGACTTGAGCGAATTGCCCAACGGTCTCTACCTCATACGTGGGGGGGATGATGAGCGGATGAATGATGTTTCGTTTCAGCTCATCAAACAGTAGTGCGTAAGCGATTACCCGAGTAAGAACTCCGATACTTCCTTCACAAACGCGTCCGGTTGCTCGGCATGCAGCCAATGACCGGCGCCATCTAAGGTAACGAGGTGGGCATTCGGGAATATGAGCTTGATATCCGGCCAGTCTTCATCGAGAATATAGTCCGAGGCACCGCCTCGGATGAAGAGCGTCTCTCCTTCGTAATCCATCGTATCCATCGCCTCACCTACTTTTTCGATGTTGGATTCAATGGCGTCTAAGTTGAAGCGCCACGCGAACTTATTCTTTTCTGGGTGGTAAAGGCTCTTCATCAAGAAGTAGCGTATCCCTGCCTCCTGGATGTGCGGCTTCATGTAGTCTTCTGCATCGGTTCGTCGCTCCAAGGCTTCCAGGTCCACCGCACGAAGGGCAGCTAGGATGCGTTGGTGATGAATGGGATAGAACTTCGGCCCGATGTCTGCCACTACGAGTTTCAAAACCCGCTTTGGACAATGTTGTGCGAGCTTCATGGCTACTTTTCCGCCCATCGAATGACCGAGGATATGTGCTTGATTGATGGATAGCTCGTCCATAAGTTCCAGCACGTCTTCCACCATTGAATCATAGTCGTGCTGCTCACTATGCGGCGAGTGACCATGGTTTCGAAGATCGATAATGTATACCTTGAAATGTTCGGCGAACATCTTTGCTGGTCCCTGCCAGTTGTCTAGCATTCCCAACAAGCCGTGCATGATCAATAAAGGTGTCCCTTCTCCGAAAATCTTGTAGTTCAGTTTCATGATAACTTAGACAAATACATCTGCACCGTGTTCTCCAAGCCGAAATAAAGGGCATCAGAAATCAGCGCATGTCCGATTGATACCTCATCCAACGGCCGCACGTGCTGGGCAAAGAAGGCCAAGTTCTCCAAACTGAGGTCGTGTCCTGCATTAACGCCCAACCCAATCTCATGGGCATGTGCAGCAGCTCTTTCAAAAGGCGCAACTGCAGCCTCTGATCCACCAGCGAAGCCCGCTGCATACGGCTCGGTATAAAGCTCGATGCGATCGGTACCAACATCCTTGGCGCCGTCGATCAGTTGCAGGTCTGTCTCAATGAAGATGGAGGTTCGAATCCCGTGCGACTTCAATTCCTGAAGCACTTCTTTCAAAAAGGCGCCATGTTGTAGCGTATTCCATCCAGCATTGCTCGTGAGCGCTTCGGGTGGATCTGGCACCAAGGTGGCTTGTGCAGGTTTCGCAGCGATGACCAGGTCTAGCCAATCTCGGCTTGGATAACCCTCGATGTTGAACTCCGTTTTCACCCGTGGCGCGAGCTGGCGGACATCTTCGTAGGTGATGTGACGCTCATCCGGACGAGGGTGCACTGTGATGCCTTCGGCTCCGTATGATTCTATGCGTTCAGCGGCGAGAAGAACGTTTGGAATTTGTCCACCACGCGCATTCCTGAGGGTGGCGATCTTGTTGATATTAACGCTAAGCTTGGTCATCCAAAATTTTACATTTGCCTCACAAATGAACGGTTTTACGCGTCTTTAGTATTAGAAGCCCTTCTAAAAAATGTTAGCCGAAGAACTCATAGTAGATAATATTCCCCCACTGCAGGTCACCGATACAGGTGAGACTGCATTGCGTTGGATGGATGAGTTCAAGATCATGCATCTTACCGTTCTGAACGATGGTGCCTTTTTAGGAACCATTTCCGAAAGTCATGTGCTCGGCATGGCTGATATCAGCAAACCGATCTCTCAGTACCGTGACC
>CAJXNO010000046.1 GCA_913057205.1 uncultured Flavobacteriales bacterium | reverse complement strand
CCGCAGGATCACCGAGCAAAGCGAGGTAATCCGGAATAAGACCACCGTGGCGCAGCCACCAGGGTTTTGGGATGTTGGAGCCCCCCCCGCAGGATCACCGAGCAAAGCGAGGTAATCCGGAATAAGAGCACCGTGGCGCAGCCACCAGGGTTTTGGGATGTTGGAGCCCCCCCCCGCAGGATCACCGAGCAAAGCGAGGTAATCCGGAATAAGAGCACCGTGGCGCAGCCACCAGGGTTTTGGGATGTTGGAGCCCCCCCCGCAGGATCACCGAGCAAAGCGAGGTAATCCGGAATAAGAGCACCGTGGCGCAGCCACCAGGGTTTTGGGATGTTGACACAATGCAAAGGATTGATCCAACGTTCTCCACACGTCACGCTAATCTTTTACCTTCGTCCATCCATGAAGACCATGATCAAAACCTTGCTTTTTTTCCTTTGTGTGCTGAGCTTCAGCAGCTGCCTGCAATGTGTAGAGTGCACCAATTGCACGGATCCAGCAAACGATGTGGAAGAGATCTGCTACGATGAAGGTAGACCATACTACCGCAACAGGCAGGAATGGCGACAGGACGTCAAGTCCTACGAAACCCTCAACGGCTGCGAGTGCCGATAACTCGGAATGATGGAGGTATTTCTTCAACCTGAATCGTGGATCGCGCTGTTGACGCTGACCTTCCTCGAAATCGTACTCGGGATCGATAACATCATCTTTATTTCCATCATCGCCAATAAGTTGCCGAAAGAGCAGCAGCCTAGAGCGCGGTTTATCGGTTTGGCCTTGGCACT
Source organism: uncultured Flavobacteriales bacterium (assembly GCA_913057205.1). Taxonomy (GTDB): domain Bacteria; phylum Bacteroidota; class Bacteroidia; order Flavobacteriales_G; family Salibacteraceae; genus SHAN690. The sequence continues at coordinate 18,096 of CAJXNO010000046.1, read as the reverse complement.
GGTGGTGCGGATCTTCATGTTGCTGGGTATCTCTTGGTTGATCGGATTGACCGAACCCCTGTTTCACGTCTTCGAGATTCCAGTCAGCGGTAAAAACCTGATCCTCATGGGCGGTGGACTCTTCCTCTTGGCGAAGAGTACGTCTGAGATCCATGCCAAGGTTGCGGGGGAGGACCATGAAGAGCGCGTAGGAACAAAGAAAACGAATGCTTTTGCTTCCATCATTTTGCAGATCGTTCTGCTGGATATCGTTTTTTCCTTTGATAGTATCCTGACTGCAGTGGGTATGAGTGACGACATACCGGTCATGGTTGCAGCGGTGATCATCGCCATCATCGTCATGATGATCTTCGCAGAGCGCATCAGTAATTTCATCAATAACCAACCGACCCTCCAGGTACTGGCTTTGTCTTTCTTGATCTTGATCGGCTTCATGCTGGTGGTAGAAGGTTTACCGATGGAAGACATCCACGTTCCAAAGGGCTACATCTATTTTGCTGTCTTCTTCTCCCTGGGCGTTGAGGTCCTCAACATGCGCATGCGCAAACGAAAGCAGTAGTCACAGTTTTCCGAAATTTTGCAATTTAGTCGCAAACCTACTGACCTGTGCCATCTGAGATCAACCTAGTCTTTGGCGACGAGCCGTTTGAAGGCTGTTCCAAACGCGTGGAAATCACGCTTACCGATACCCATCGCAAACAAAAGGAGCATTATACCTTGGGTGTGCTCTCTGCCGAAGAGATCTATAAAGCGATTGACGCCAAAGAACCGCTGACCTTCGATCGGCGCTACATTGAGTCCTTTTCGTTGGCTGAATACCGAACATCTAGGGGACTGCCTGAGACCGCTGAGGTTCAATTGCATAACCTCACCGCAGAGCAGAGCTACTGGGAAGGCGAAGACGGAGCGGACTTTAGCCACGCCAAGTTCACCGGCGACAAAACCTCCTTCAAACGATGTGTTTTCGGTGATGGTCCGTTGACCTTTTTCTCGGCCGCTTTCCGGGCCGATGAAACCGATTTTTCAGCTTGTCAATTCGGTGCTGGAACCACCAACTTCCAGTATGCGGAGTTCATGAGTAAAACGGTGCGCTTCGATGGGTCTCACTTCAAAGAGGGCGACATCTTTTTTGTCAATTCCACCTTCGGTGATGGCCTGGTCAGCTTCAAGGAGGTTGATTTCGGACACGGAAAGGCTGACTTCCATTATACCAAATTCGGCGATGGCAACTTGACCTTCGATAAGTCTAAGTTCGGCGGAGGAGAGGTAAGCTTCAAACGGGTGGATTTCGGACATGGAAAAGTAGACTTCAAGCGCATCGACTTTGGCGACGGTGAGATCGATTTTTCTGAGGCTTCGTTCAAGAGCGGGAAGGTCTTGTTCCGTTCCTGCATCTTCGGTAAGGGTCACTTGAACTTTCAGGAGTTGATGTCTGAGGCCGACTTTATTTTCGACAATGCTGAGTTCGGCTCGGGGAGTCTTTCCTTCTTAAAGTCATCCGCACGTACCCTCTCTTTTCATTATTGCCACTTCGATAACTACGTTGACCTGCGCATCAAGAAAGCACACCGCATCGATCTATCCTATACCATCGTTCGGGATGTGGTAGATATGATGCCCACCAACAGCGCACCGGTGCATTTGGAAGAACTTACCCTGAATGGAATGCGGAACTTGGGCAGCCTCTACATCGATTGGGAGGCCAATGATGTGCTCAGCCTCATCGCTGACCAAGCAGATACCAGTAATCGACAAAAATCAGAACAGTTCCTCATCCTCAAAGAGACCTGCAACCTCACGGGTCGGTACGCCGATGAAGACCGCGCTTACATTTGGTACAAGCGCTACGAGCTCAGAGCTGACGTGGAAGCTGCAAAAGGTCAAGGACCCGTTAAGATGATTTGGGCATATTCCACCGCCTTCTTCAAGTGGTTGCTGTTCGATAAGATCGGTTTGTATGCGACTGAACCCTTGCGGGTGCTGTTTTCCGTTTCGGTGATCTACACACTCTTCAGTTTTGCCTACCTCATCATTCCCCTGTTTTCGGAATCATCCTACATCGATACAGGGGCGGGAGAGACCCTAGAAGGTATGCATCCCTTTACCAAGGCGTTTTATTTCTCGGCGATCACCTTTCTCACGGTCGGCTACGGCGACTTTTATCCGGCAGGTTGGCTGAGGATCTTGTCCAGCGTTGAAGGCTACGTTGGCGTATTTCTGATGGGTTACTTCTCCGTTGCGTTCGTCCGTAAAGTCCTGCGCTAAAGGCGGGTTTTCGCACCGCTCAACGACGATGAATTAGCTACATTTGCCGCCCATTTGAAGCAACTAAAAGAACTATTTGAGCAATGAGCAACGTCAACATCACCTTACCCGACGGTAGTTCCAGAGCGTATGAAGCTGGAGTTACTGCCATGGAGGTAGCGAAGTCGATCAGCGAAGGCCTGGCGCGTAACGTGCTATCGGCCAAGGTTAATGGAAAGGTTTGGGATGCCAACCGTCCGATTACAGAAGACGCTACGGTGACCTTGTTGACGTGGAACGATGAGGACGGTAAGTCTACCATGTGGCACAGCTCTGCGCACTTGATGGCAGAAGCATTGGAATTCTACTACCCAGGCATCAAACTAGCAATCGGTCCGCCCATTGAGAACGGTTTCTATTACGACATCGATTTCGAAGACTACGAGTTCTCAGAAGAGGAGCTGCCGAAGATCGAGAAGAAGATGCTCGAGTTGGCACGTGAGAAGAACGAATACATCCGAAAGGAGATCAGCAAGGCCGATGCGATGGCCTACTACAAGGAACGCAACGATCCGTATAAGATTGAGTTGATCGAGGACTTGGAGGATGGAGAGATCACCTTCTACACCCAAGGTAACTTCACGGACCTCTGTCGCGGGCCACACATTCCGCATACCGGCTACATCAAAGCGGCGAAGCTGCTTTCTGTTGCAGGAGCATACTGGCGGGGTGATGAAAAGAATAAGATGTTGACCCGTATCTACGGCGTCACCTTCCCAAAACAAAAGGAACTCGATGAATACCTCGCGTTGTTGGAAGAAGCAAAGAAGCGCGACCACCGAAAGATCGGAAAGGAATTGGAGCTCTTCACATTTGATGATCAGGTAGGACCAGGTTTGCCACTTTGGTTACCAAAAGGTGCCTTCTTGATCGACCAGCTCGAGGAGTTGGCAAAGAAGACGGAACGTGCAGCAGGCTATCAACGCGTGCGCACTCCGCACATCGCGAAAGAGAGTTTGTATCTGACCAGCGGTCACTTGCCATACTACAAAGACAGCATGTTCCCACCGATGGAGTTGGACGGAACTACCTACTACTTGAAGGCGATGAACTGTCCGCACCACCACAAGATTTTTGATGCACTCCCACGCAGCTACAAGGACCTGCCGTTGCGTTTGGCAGAGTACGGTACCTGCTACCGTTATGAGAAATCGGGCGAGCTGTTTGGTTTGATGCGAGTACGCAGCTTGCAGATGAACGATGCGCACATCTACTGCACGAAAGAGCAGTTTGCGGCCGAGTTTAAGGCGGTGAATGAGATGTACATCAAGTACTTCAAAATCTTTGGGATCGATAAGTACATCATGCGTTTCTCTACCCATGATCCTGCGCGTTTAGGTAAGAAGTATGTAGACAATCCGCAGCTTTGGAAGGAGACCGAAGACATGGTGCGTGGAGTATTGGAAGAGTCAGGTGTTCCCTTCAAGGAGGTGCCGGATGAAGCAGCCTTCTATGGTCCAAAGATCGATGTGCAGATCTACAGTGTCATCGGGCGTGAGTTCACCTTGGCTACGAATCAGGTGGATTTTGCACAGCCTTTGAGCTTCAATCTGACCTTTGCCAATCAGAACAACGAGCAAGAGCACCCGATCGTGATCCACCGCGCTCCGTTGGGTACCCACGAACGTTTCTTAGGATTTTTGATCGAGCACTATGCGGGTAAGTTTCCGTTGTGGCTCGCACCCGAGCAAGTGCGCATTTTACCGATCAGTGAAAAATTCAATGAGGGATGCAAAAAGATTTCTCAATCCCTTGAAAATTACGATATTCGCGCCTCCGTTGACGAGCGTGGAGAAAAAATCGGCAAAAAAATCAGGGATGCGGAGCTGGAAAAAGTGCCCATCATGCTGGTAGTTGGCGAGAAAGAACTCGAAAATGGAGTGGTTTCTGTACGAAAGCAAGGCGAAGGCGATCAAGGACAAATGGACATCGAAGCATTTGCAAAGTGGGTACAGGATCAAGTGAACGAACAATTAGAAGTGTAACAAAAGCGATTTAGCTATTAGAAAACCTTACAGAAAACCGAGAAGAGTAGAGCCTGAGCACCAGATCAACGATCGCATTCGGGTTCCGAAAGTACGTGTGGTTGGCGATGGGGAGCCCCAAGTGATGTCAACCGAGCAGGCCTTGCGGCAGGCGAAAGATGATGGACTAGACCTGGTCATGATCTCAGAGAAAGCAGATCCGCCGGTGGTAAAGATCTTGGATTACAAGAAGTTCCTTTACGACCAAAAGAAGAAGCAAAAGGAGATCAAGAACAAGGCTCAGAAAGTGGTGGTAAAGGAGATCCGTTTCGGTCCCAATACCGATGAGCACGATTACGAGTTCAAGAAAAAGCACGCCATCAAGTTTCTCGAGGAAGGTTCTAAGATCAAGGCTTTTGTATTCTTCAAAGGACGATCCATTTTGTTCAAGGACAAAGGAGAGATCCTGTTATTGAAGCTGGCAACTGAGTTGGAGGAGTTAGGAGTAGTGGAGCAGATGCCAAAGTTGGAAGGTAAGCGCATGATCATGATGCTTGCCCCCAAGAAGAAAAAGTAAACGTTAATTCAAATTATACAAACAAACAGGAAGCGATGCCTAAAATGAAGACCAATTCCAGTGCTAAAAAGCGTTTTCGCTTTACCGGTACCGGAAAGATCAAAAGGAAGCACGCGTTCAAGAGTCACATTCTGACGAAGAAGTCTACGGACCGTAAACGTCGATTGACCAAAGCAACGTTGGTGCATCCAGCAGACCGTGAGAACATCTTGAAGCTCATGGCGATGAAGTAATGGTTTGCCCGAAAGGGCAAGGTTTAAACCCGGTTTTGAGCCTCAAAGTCTTGCAGTGAATGCAAGCGCTTAACACCAAAAAACAAAAAAGAAATGCCAAGATCAGTAAACAGTGTAGCGTCAAGAGCACGACGCAAGAAAGTAATGAAGCAGGCCAAAGGATACTTTGGTCGTAGAAAGAACGTATGGACCGTTTCTAAGAACGCGGTAGAGAAAGCAATGCTTTACTCATACACCGGTCGTAAGCACAAGAAGCGCAATTTCCGTTCATTGTGGATCCAGCGTATCAACGCAGGAGCACGTCTTCACGGAATGTCCTACTCAGCATTTATGGGTAAGTTGCATGCCAATGAGATCGAGTTGAACCGAAAGGTATTGGCCGACCTTGCCATGAACCACCCAGAGGCATTTAAGGCAATCGTAGATAAGGTAAAGTAGCCGAAGCGCACTTACCGAAGAATTAAAGGGGGCGAAAGCCCCCTTTTTTGTTAATATTGTTAGTTCATCTGAATCCCTACAAATGAAGAAAACCCTACTCTTTACCAGCCTTGCGATCTTATCAGCGAGCCTCTCTTACGCACAAAGCGAACCGTCAAAGCCGAGCTATGAGAAACAAGTCTACATCAACGGCGACGGCGACATCTTTGTCCAGAAGGAACTTCCGATGTACCTCAAATTCTCTACCACCCCAGGTGGAGAGAACTATGATCTAAAGTCAACGGAACCTCAATACGGTGAGCCGATGTACCTGGATACCGAGGGACCCAACTACATCCGAAGCAAGTTTGCCGTAGATCCGGAAACGGGCAAGACCGTTCAGCCACCCCGCGAAGTGCTGTACGAAGTGAACGCAGATGGATTAGCTCCTGTGACCACGCTGCGCTTCGATAACGCACCAAAGGCCGTTCGAAACGGAACGACCTACTATGGAAAGGGTTTGACCTTCAGCTTGACACCAAGAGACGGTGTTTCTGGTGTAAAAGGAACGCAGTATGCCCTGGGAGGCGGATACAATGATTATAGCAGTGATGTGAGTGCCTCAACAGAGGGTGCGCAGACCTTGTACTACTATTCCTTCGATTTTGTGGGGAATGCAGAGAACACGAAGTCTTCGGCGTTCACGGTTGACCTTACTGCACCAAAGACCAACTATGAAGTTGTTGGCATCAACAAGGGAGGAACCATCCTCGCACCTTCCGCTTCTGTGAAATTGACCAGTTCAGATAACCTTTCAGGCGTTCGAACTACGTACTATGCCTTTGACGATGGCTCTGGACGCGTGTACAGCGGACCGGTGAATGTTGGCGGTCTAAGCGATGGTGAGCATACCATCCGCTATTACGCGGTTGACTATGTGAAGAACATGGAAGGTGGTGACAATGGTGCGAATGCTTCTACTTTCAAGTTTTACATGGATAAGATTCCACCGGTACCAACCCATGAGGTGGTAGGTGACCAGTACAAAGGAAACTACCTCTACATCTCGCCTCGAACCACCATTGAGTTGGCGGCAACCGATAACAAAGCGGGTGTAAAGAACATCTACTACCGCATCGATGGCGGTGAGCGTAATACGTACGGAAGCTCATTCAAGATGCCCTCAGACCGAGGTGTACACAGTGTGAAGTACGACGCGAACGACCAAGTGGAGAACCTTAGTGGAAACAAGTACATCAACGTATTCATGGATGCCGACGCTCCTGAGACGGGAATCATTTATGCTAATCCACAATTCATGGATCGTGATACCTTGTTCATTACCAGCAAGAGTACCATCAGCCTTCGCATGCGTGATGATGCTTCTGGTGTTCAGAAGACAGAGTACCAAGTGGATGGCAAGGGGTACAAGACCTATGATGCCTTCACCATTCCGAACGAAGGTTACCACACCATCAACTTCAAGTCGGTGGATAACGTGAACAACCAAGAACAAGAGAAGACTTCAAGCTGCTTCGTTGATAACACGGCCCCAGAGATCTTCGTGAAGTTCTCCATCGAGCCGATCGGGATGAAGAATGGTAAGCCAGTTTATCCGAACTATACACGTATGTATGTAGGTGCTACCGATAAGAAGGTAGGTACAGAGAGCATTCAATACGGAATGGATGGAGGAGCATTACAGCTCTACTCATCTCCTCAAACCTTGGATGCGTCTGAGGTAAGCCGTTTCCGAAAGAACAAGAAGTATGAAGTGAAGGTGGTGGCCAAGGATAAGTTGGGTAACACCTCTGAGCAAACCGTAGAATTTTACGTCGGAAAAGACGCTGAATAAGCTCTCAATCGATCACTACTTTGAGAGGCCCTGGATCACTTGTGATCCGGGGTTTTTTATTCCCCCAAAACCCGACTTAACCCACGTGCAGCAAGGTCAAATTGTGGGTTGATCTTCAGCGCAGCTCGGTAATCCTCTGCCGCTTGTTTCAAGTTTCCCTCCCGTTCTCGGCTAAGGCCACGGTTATAGATCGCAGTAAAATAGTCCCTCGGACCGGTAGCAATCGCCTGGTTGAAATTGTAAGCAGCACTATCGTAATTCTGAAGCATCTCTAAGTGCACGTAACCGATGTTATACCAAGCCTCAAAGTAGTCTTCATTTACGGTAAGGATTTGATTGTAGACATCGATGGCCGCCCGCGGTTCACCTTGGGTCTGGAGGAAGAGTCCTTTCGCGTAAAGTGCCTCAATGCTTTGAGGTCGAACCTTCAAAGCGTTGTTGAAGTAATCCTCTGCGAGTGGTTGTCCCGCTTCCGCATAGATCAATCCCAGCTGCATGTATGCGTCATAATCTTCTGGGTCTTGCTCCACTGCCGTTTGGAAGCTTGAAATGGCATTCAGGGTGTCGCCCAAGAACTTGTAGTTGAATCCTTTCAAGCGATAGGCTGTGGCATTGTATACATCTTCCTTCAGCGCCAAGTTGAGGTACTTGAAGGAGTTCTCGGCATCTTGAACCACCATGTACAATTCACCGAGTTTCAAAAGCACATCCACATTCCTCGGATCAATCGCGTGTGCCTTCAGTAAAGCGTCGCGCGAGCCTCGACTCTCCTTGTTGATCAGTTTGAGATCGGCCAATAGCATGTAGTACGAAGGGTTCAGACTATCGAGTCGAAGTGCTCGGCCCACATCCGCTAAGCTCGAAGCTATATCGCGCTGACCGTAATGCATCTGAGCCCGCTCAAAATAGAGTTCGGCATCGTTCGGACGATCTTTGATCACGTTGTTGATGCTGTCAAACGGATCGTTTTGTGCCGCCTGCTGTGTGCTTCCGTTATCCAACCGAGCGGTGTTGTTTTCATCACATCCAGCGATCAAAATCGCGGTGCTCACCAAGATGATACCTGTCCAGTGCTTCATGGTACAAACTTAAGCGGCAAAGGCCGAACCCGGAGGTCCAGCCTTTGCTAGAATTCGTTAACGGTTGGTGAGGCTATTCCTCCGTTTCAACGGGGGCTTCGGCCTTTTGAGGTTTGAACGAGTCAAATACCTTCTCTTCGATCTCCGCCGCAAGCTCCGGATTGTCTTCCAACAGCTGCTTCACAGCATCTCGACCTTGACCGAGCTTGGTATCACCGTAAGAGAACCATGAACCGCTCTTCTTCAAGATGTTCTGGTTCACCCCAAGGTCGATCAACTCACCCGACTTGGATACACCTGTTCCGAACATAATGTCGAATTCCGCCTTACGGAACGGAGGTGCAACCTTGTTCTTCACCACCTTCACACGTACATTGTTACCTACGTTCTCATCGCCAGATTTGATCTGTCCGATTCTGCGAATGTCTAAACGAATGGAGGCATAAAACTTCAGTGCGTTACCACCAGTTGTGGTTTCAGGGTTACCGAACATCACACCGATCTTCTCACGCAACTGGTTGATGAAAATGCACGTACAGTGCGTTTTGCTGATCGATGCTGTAAGCTTACGCAAAGCTTGTGACATCAATCGGGCTTGAAGTCCCATCTTGCTGTCGCCCATCTCACCTTCGATCTCCGCCTTAGGTGTCAATGCTGCTACCGAGTCGATCACAATAAGATCGATCGCTCCGGAACGGATCAAATTATCGGCGATCTCCAAGGCCTGCTCACCGTTGTCGGGTTGTGAGATCAGGAGGTTCTGGATGTCTACGCCCAAGTTTTCTGCATAGAAACGATCAAACGCGTGTTCCGCATCAATGATTGCGGCGATGCCACCGGCTTTTTGAACCTCAGCCATCGCATGGATCGCCAAGGTGGTTTTACCTGATGACTCCGGACCGTAGATCTCTACAACACGTCCCCTCGGATATCCTCCTACGCCCAATGCAAGATCGAGCGACAAGGATCCGGTGGAGATCACTTCGGTAGGTTCAACGGCGTTATCGCCCAGCTTCATCACTGCTCCTTTGCCGTAGGTCTTCTCCATACGGTCGAGGGTGAGCTGTAGGGCCTTTAATTTCTCTTTTGATACTTCTGCTGCCATAGTGGTATTCTTCTTCTTCGTTGATTAATTGATATCGAGCGCCTCGAGGATCTGTTCCGTGTGCGCCTTGGTCTTCACTTTGTCAAAACGCTTCAACACGGTACCGTCTTCACCGATCACATAGGTAACACGATGAATGCCATCATACACCTTACCCATGAACTTTTTTTCACCCCAAACGCCAAATGCGTTGATCACCGCTTTATCGGTATCAGCAATCAGCGGAAAGGGGAGGTCATACTTTGCAATGAACTTCTGGTGCTTCGCCTCGGTATCTGCACTCACGCCGATGATCTCGAATCCTTTGTCTTGAAGTAATTGGTAGTTGTCGCGTAGGTTGCAAGCCTCAGTTGTACACCCGGGAGTGTCGTCTTTCGGATAAAAATATAGCACCACTTTCTTGCCGCTAAAATCAGCGAGTTTGATGGTGTTTCCATTCTGATCCTTTCCTTGAAATGCCGGAGCCTTGTCGCCTTCGTTAATTTTGTTCATGTTGCAAAATAATTGGTTCAGATGTAAAAACAAATCCTTGTTGAATTGTTTATCGGCCACAAAGAAAAGGGCGTCAAAACGTAACCTATTTACGTCCTTCTGAAAAGATGATTAAACATTACGATATACAGGTCTTTGGACGCGTTCAAGGCGTTTGGTTTCGAAAGTACACAGAGCAAACGGCACAAGCACTAAAGCTTACTGGCTGGGTGCGCAACGAGGCTGAAGGAAGTGTGCGCATTTCCGTAGAAGGCCTCGAAGAACAGTTGGAGAAATTCATGAAATGGTGCCATGAAGGTTCACCCGAGGCAGAGGTGGATGGGGTCTTGATTCAATTGAGTTCCGCAGTAGGTTGGAAGGACTTTAGAATAATGGATTCAGATAGTTGAGGAATTCTGGCCTACTAGCAATTGTGATGGTTAAGATTTTTTTCTTTTTAGATCTCTACAAGATATGGATCTAATATAGATGCTGTTCGTAACTGATGCTCATGTTAAGATTTAATGAGCATACAAGTCTCTTCTTTCCCTTATTAAGCTTGTATCATTGTGAGCCAAAGCCATTCATAGATGACGAGAAAGGAGAAAGCTGCATTTGTAATGGAAAAGTTGGAGGAACTTTATCCAACCACACCTATTCCCTTGGATCACACCGATCCATATACCTTGCTGATCGCGGTCTTGTTGAGTGCTCAAAGTACCGATAAGAAGGTCAATCAGATCACGCCCATCTTGTTTCGAAGGGCGCTCACACCTTATGAAATGGTGAAATTGAGTGTGGAGGAGATCCGAGAAATCATCAAACCTTGCGGGTTATCTCCAGCGAAATCCAAGGCCATCAGGAGGCTTTCGGAGATATTGATCGATAAGTATAACGGGAAGGTTCCTGAGTCCTTTGAGTCCTTGGAAGAGCTCCCCGGTGTTGGACACAAAACAGCTTCGGTGGTTATGAGCCAAGCCTTTGGTGTACCGGCATTTCCAGTGGATACCCATATTCACCGGTTGATGCACCGATGGGGCTTGAGCAACGGAAAGAGCGTTGAACAAACCGAGCGCGATGCCAAGAAACTTTTCCCAGAAGAGAAGTGGAATAAACTCCACCTTCAAATCATCTTTTATGGACGAGAATACAGTCCAGCGCGGGCCTTCAAACTAGAAAAATCTCCTATTGACCAAGTCGTTGCGGTAAAGAAACGTTTGCCAAAGGGTTCTTACTAATTCAAGTTCTGCTCGTAGCGCCCAAGTACTTCAGACGAACGAACACTCAATTGCTTGGAGTAGTTCAAGATGTTTTGAATACTGGTTTCTGAAGGCGATTCCTTCATGCCATTGAGACCGAGCTCGTCGATATGCTGAGCCTCTTCTTGAGAAAATTGTGCTAAAGAATCAAGGGAGTATAAGTGCGGCATATGTGCTTGCTGTTTGGTTTAACATATAGGTCAAACGCACCTCGTACACACTTATTGCATCACTTGAAAAATTATCGCGTCAAGGCTACATTATGCTCTTCAATGAGCTTTCGCAAATTGATCAATGCATAGCGCATACGTCCCAGTGCGGTGTTGATGCTTACGTTGGTATCCTCCGCGATCTCCTTGAAGCTCATACCGCTGTAGTGACGCATCATTAGCACAGTCTTTTGCTCTTCTGGTAAGAACTCGATCAACTTTCGAACATCGTGCTTGATCTGATCCTCGATCATCTCTTCATCTACGTTCTTGCCGTCGTCTTTGATCACGTTAAAGATGTCGAATTCAGGTCCACCATCTACCGTTGGGTAACGCTTGTTTCTTCTGAATGTGTCGATCACCATGTTGTGGGCGATGCGCATGATCCATGGAAGGAATTTTCCTTCCTCATTGTAGGCACCACGCTTCATGGTTTGAACAGCCTTCACAAATACATCCTGAAAAATATCTTCGGCCAGCTGACCATCCTTGACCATCATGTTGATGTATCCAAATACTCTGTTTTTGTGCTTGCGCAATAATACGTCAAATGCGGATTCATCCCCGGCCAAATAACGACTCACTAAGACCTGGTCGTCTTCTTCCTTCTTATACATCATAATATCAACCTTTAGAGTTACGCGTAAAAATGTGTCAAGGTAGATATGATGCTATAGGCCGAAAATTTTTAAGTTGTGCTAATAAGACGCAGAACAATAACGAAAGGTTAGTTCTTTTATTATTCTGTGTTATCTTTTTCTGTCCTACGAAAGTACAGAGCAGGAGGTTACCTTTGCTCGCCGTTTTCTAAAAATAAGTGAATACCCCGTGGCAATGAGTGAAGTAGATGGATTAGACGCGAAGGAGTACATCGTCATCAAAGGAGCGAAGATGCATAACCTGCGTGATGTTGATGTTGCCATCAAACGGAACAGCTTCACCGTGATCTCCGGACTTTCAGGTTCGGGTAAGAGCTCCTTGGCCTTTGATACACTCTATGCCGAAGGACAGCGCCGCTACATCGAGAGCCTTTCAGCTTATGCCAGGCAGTTTTTGGGTAAGATCGAAAAGCCGAAGGTGGATTACATCCGTGGCATATCACCTGCAGTAGCTATCGAGCAAAAAGTAAACACCCGCAATCCGCGTTCAACGGTAGGTACCACTACAGAGATTTACGATTACATTAAGCTGCTCTTTGCACGGATTGGGAAGACCTATTCGCCCGTTAGCTGCAAACTGGTAAGAAAGCATACCACCCAGGATGTCTTGGATGCGATCTTTAAAGAAGAAGAGGATAAACGCTTGCTCATCACCACGGCCATTGCCTATGAAGGTGAAGCGCAACTGCAACAACGACTCGAACTGCTCGAACAGAATGGCTTTACCCGTGTGCTGGTTGGCAACAAGGTTGAACGCCTCTCAAAGAGGGAGTCGATCAAAGGAGGAGATGTTCACCTGATCGTTGATCGGGTGGTCGTGAAAAAGGAGGAAGAAGGCTTCCGAAATCGCTTGGCAGACTCCATTGAATTGGCATTCTACGAAGGACATGGCGTAATGCGCCTTCGTGATTATTACGACCCACAACAATTTCAACAGTTCTCTGCCCTGTTTGAATTAGACGGTATGAAGTTCGAGGAACCCGATGTACATTTCTTGAGCTTCAATAACCCACGCGGAGCATGTAAGCGCTGCGAAGGCTTCGGTTCAATCATCGGGATCGATAAGGACCTGGTGATTCCGGATGAGTCCTTGAGCGTCTATCAAGATGCCATCGTATGCTGGAAAGGGGAAAAGATGAGTAAGTGGAAACAAGCCCTGCTCGATCATGCCTCTGCCTTTGACTTTCCGATCCATCGTCCTGTTGAAGAGCTTACCGAAAAGCAGAAAGAGCTGCTGTGGACCGGTAACAAATACTTCAAAGGCTTAAACAAGTTCTTCGATTACCTCGAAGAGAAATCCTACAAGATCCAGTACCGCGTCATGCTATCTCGCTACCGCGGAAAAACGACCTGTCCAGACTGTAAGGGTACCCGACTGCGCAAGGATGCAAATTATGTGAAAGTAGGCGGTGCATCCATTTCAGAATTGATGCTCATGCCCGTGAGCGATCTGCGTGATTTCTTCGCAAACATGACGCTAGATGACTACCAGGCGAAGGTGGCGAAGCGCTTGCTCATCGAGATCAATAATCGACTGAACTATTTGTGTGATGTAGGACTTTCCTACCTCACCCTCAATCGACTTTCGAACACCTTGTCTGGAGGAGAATCGCAGCGCATTCAGTTGGCCACCTCGCTGGGTAGTGCTTTAGTGGGATCCATGTACATTTTGGATGAACCGAGCATTGGTTTGCATCCCCGAGATACGGAGCGATTAATCGCGGTGTTGAAGAACCTGCAGAAGGTAGGTAACACCCTTATCGTAGTGGAGCATGATGAAGACATCATGTTGGCTTCCGATGAACTCATAGACCTTGGTCCAGAAGCGGGCGTGAACGGAGGTCAACTGATCTTCCAAGGCGATCAAGAACAGATCAAGACGGAGGAGACAAGCATTACCGCACGCTACTTGAATGGAAAGGAACAAATCAGTGTTCCAGAGAAACGTAGACCTTGGAAATATTTCATCGAGGTAACAGGAGCCAAGGAGAACAATTTGAAGAACATCGATGTGAAGTTTCCCCTCGGTGTATTCACCGTGGTAACTGGCGTGAGTGGTTCCGGCAAGTCGAGCCTGATTAAGAAGATCCTGTATCCGGCATTGGCAAAGCGTATCGGCGGACACAGTGCCGAACAGACCGGTGTGTTCAAAGGACTAGAAGGCCACTTGAATCGCTTGGAGTCCATCGAATTCATCGATCAGAACCCGATCGGTCGCTCATCGCGAAGCAACCCGGTGACCTTTACCAAGGCCTTTGATGATATCCGCGCGTTGTTTTCTAGTCAACCCCTAGCGAAGATGCGGGGCTTCAAACCAGCGCATTTCTCATTCAACGTAGATGGCGGTCGATGTGAGACTTGCCAAGGCGAAGGAGAGATCACGGTGGAGATGCAGTTCATGCCAGACATTCACCTGACCTGTGAGACCTGCAAAGGCAAGCGCTTCAAGGAAGAAGTGCTCGAAGTGACCTTCCACGATAAGAGCATTAGCGATGTGCTCGATCTCTCCGTAAACGAAGCGATCGCATTCTTTGAGCTGCATGCACGCAAGGCAGCGGAGAAGAAGATCATTCAAAAGCTACTTCCGCTCCAAGAGGTTGGCTTGGGCTATGTTTCACTCGGACAAAGTTCCAGCACCCTTAGCGGTGGTGAAGCGCAGCGCATCAAGCTGGCATCCTTCATCGGTAAAGGCTCCTCGGCAGATGATGGGGGCACCTTGTTCCTTTTTGACGAGCCAACGACCGGTTTGCATACCCACGACATCAAGAAACTGCTCGCCAGCTTTAACAAGCTCATCGAGCTCGGACATACCATCATTGTCATCGAGCACAACCTCGAGATCATCAAGCAAGCCGATTGGATCATCGATCTAGGACCAGAAGGAGGTAATGGGGGTGGAACGATCGTGGCCGAAGGAACGCCTGAAGAGATCGTTGCAGCAGACAAAGGGCACACGGCGCGCTACCTCAAAGCCCAGCTTGATTAAGCAAACTGCAGATCGTAGAGTTTCTTGTAGTGACCGTCTTTTCGGAGTAATTCCTGGTGGCTTCCAGTTTCAATGATCTCGCCTTTCTCAAGAACCATGATCACATCCGCATGCTGCACGGTGGCCAATCGGTGTGCGATGATGATCGAAGTCCGATTCTTAGTGATGAACCCAATGGCTTCATTGATCATTTGCTCTGTCTCGGTATCTACTGAGCTGGTGGCTTCGTCTAAGACCAGAATCGAAGGGTTATAGATGTACGCGCGGATAAAAGCGAGCAATTGTCGTTGTCCAACAGAAAGCATCCCACCGCGCTCTTTCACATCATAGTTGTAACCATCTGGAAGGCGGTCGATGAAGCGTTGTGCGCCAACCTTCTCGGCGGCTTCCTTCACTTCCTCTAGGCTGATCTCTGGATTGTTGAGGGTGATGTTGTTGTAGATCGAGTCAGAGAAGAGGAAGACATCCTGCAACACAACACCAACCTGTCGGCTCAGGTAAGCCGGGTCAAAATCGCGCAGTTCATGTCCGTCGATCTTGATCTCCCCTTTGTTGTACTCGTAGAATCGACTCAAGATGTTGATGATGCTGGTCTTTCCTGCTCCGGTAGCGCCAACGAAAGCCACCTTTTGTCCCTTCTTCACGTCGAACGAGACATTTTTCAATACCCAATCTTCCTCATTGTAGGCGAACCAAATATTCTTGAAGGAAATATTGCCTTGGATCTCTGGCCGAAGGTCCTTGCCCGTTCCCTCGATCTGCGCTTCTGTGTCTAATACCCGGAATACGCGTTCGCTGGCTACCATGCCCATCTGAAGGGTGTTGAAGCGGTCGGCTAACTGCCGGATCGGACGGAAGAGCATGTAGATGTAGAGCAGAAAAGCCACCAAGTTACCGTAGGTAACGGTGCTCTTGATCACCTCACCGCTGCCCCACCAGATGAGCAATGCAATCGAGAGTGCACTGAGCACCTCTACCACGGGAAAGAAGATCGCATTGGCAAAAACGGTGCGGAGGTGGGCGTCGCGGTGACGGGCATTGATCGTTTTGAACTTGTCCATCTCCTGCTTTTCGCGGTTGAAGATCTGTACGATGAACATTCCTGTGATGTGCTCTTGCACAAAGGCGTTGAGCTTGGCCACTTCATTTCGAACATCTTGAAAGGCCAGCTTGATGTAGTTCTTGAAGATATTCGTTGCCCAAAGCAGCAAGGGGATGGGGATCAAACAGATGATCGTCAATCGCCAATCGATGTAGAACATGAAAGCGATCACCACGATGAGTTTGATGATCTCACCCAAGATGGTCAATACACCCTCTGAAAAAATGTTGGAGATCGTTTCGATATCCGATACAGCCCGTGTTACCAAGGTTCCAATCGGGGTTTGATCGAAGTACTTGAGCTTGAAGTTGCTGATCTTGCGGTAGGTGTCGATGCGCAGGTCGCGGATCACGGATTGCCCTAGCCAGTTGGCAAGGTAGGTCTGACTGAATTGTACCACTGCTTCTAAGATGAGCAGTCCGACGATCGCAATGGTCATCAGGCGGAGTAGATCTTCGTTTGGAATGATGATCGATTGATCAAGGGTATATTGAATCAACCATGGACGAAGCGGTGTGAGGGCAGCAGAGAGCAGCACCAAAAAACCGGTGAAGACAAACAGGGTCTTGTACGGGTTCACATAGCGCATGACCCGCACGAACAAGCCCATATCAAAGGCCTTACCGCTAACTGATTTATCTTTATCCTTCGCCATTCGCTTTGATTCCTTCTGGATAGACCACATTGGTCAGGTATAAACCATGTGCAGGCACTGATGTTCCTGCTTCGCTTCGGTCTTTTGATGCGATGATCTTCACGAGATCCGCGTTGCTCATTCGTCCGCGACCTACCTCCACCAAGGTGCCTACCACCGCCCTTACCATGTTGCGTAAGAAACGGTTTGCAGAGATACGGAATACCAAGCCATGTGCATGCGCCTTCCAACGAGCCTCGCTTACGTTACAAAGGTTCGTCTCCGTTTGTGTATTCGATTTTGAAAAGCAACTGAAATCCTGTTCGCCGAGCAGCTCCTGAGCGGCTTGATTCATGGCAGCGATATCCAAGTCTTCCCGGAGCTCCCACATCCGGTCAACGCTGAATGGATCCTTCTCCGTGGTGATGTAGTAGGCGTAGCTACGCGAAATTGCGCTGAATCGAGCATGGGCATCGTGAACCACGGGGAAGCAATCTTGTACCGCGATCGATTCGGGAAGTAAGCGGTTAAGTCGGTACACCACTTCACTGGTCGCTAGGGATAAACGTTGCGCGAGTTCGATGTGTGCGATGAAATACTTCGCGTGGACGCCGGTGTCGGTTCGTCCACAGCCAACGCAGTAAATTTCCTTACGTAGCAGGGTAGAAAGCGCTTGGTTCAAGCTTTCCTGAATAGTTTTGGCGTTCGGTTGGATTTGCCAACCGTGAAAGTCCGTACCATCGTAGGAAAGTTGAATGAAGTAGCGCTGCGCCATGGGCGAACAAAAGTAAACGGGAAATGGATGTAGAGACACCTAATCAGCCGAAAAGTAAGTTCAAGGCATGGATGAGTGCGATGCGTTTGCGCACTCTGCCGTTGGCGCTTGCCTCTACGCTTTTGGGAGCCTTTATAGCGATGGAATACGTAAGCCTTGACGTACCGATCTTATTGCTCACGATCAGCACCACCATCTTACTACAGATCAACAGCAACTTAGCCAATGACTACGGCGATTTCTCTCATGGTACTGATAATGAGGCGCGGGTTGGCCCCCAGCGTGCCTTGCAGTCTGGTGTGCTCCAAGAAGCTGAGATGCGAAGAGCGATCTGGATCTGTTCGATCCTCTCACTTTTGAGTGGGGTTGCCCTCATTCTCCTCACCGCGTTAACACTCGTATGGAAAGGGGTGCTTTTGATCTTGGGACTCGCAGCGATCTATGCATCGATCCGCTACACGGTTGGT
>CAJXNO010000045.1 GCA_913057205.1 uncultured Flavobacteriales bacterium | reverse complement strand
ACCTCTTCGCCAGCACCTGTGTTCACGTTGCAGAACTGACAAGAGCGCGTACATGTGTTTCCCAAGATCATGAAGGTTGCGGTACCCGCATTCCAACATTCGCTTTGATTTGGACACTTACCACTCGAGCAAATGGTATGGAGGTTGCGCTCCTCTACCACCTGCTTCGTTTCTAAATAACGCTTTCCGCCAGGTATCTTCACCTTCAACCATTCAGGCTTGCGGATCTTTACTTCTTGGTCTTCTTTATTCTTGAGGAGATTAGGCATGTGCTTCTGTATTCTTAATCATCATTAACCCCGCTTCACCGCTTCTGTTCATCCGCGTGTTTCGAGGTACTGTTCAATGGTTTTCTCAATGATTGCGACACAATCCATCAACTGGTCTTCAGTCATTACCAACGGCGGAGCAAAGCGTATGATGTTGCCATGGGTAGGCTTCGCAAGGAGTCCGTTTTCTTTCAGCATCACACAGATGTCCCACGCGGTGGTGCTTTCTGGCGCATCGTTCACCACCAAGGCATTCAACAAGCCTCTACCACGAACCAGCTTCAGTATGTCGTGCTTATCCACTAAGCGCTGCATTTCCGTGCGGAAGATGTTTCCGAGTCTGCGTGCATTCTGAGCCAGCTTCTCATCGCGTACCACCTCTAAAGCTTCGGTAGCAACCGCCGCCGCCAATGGATTACCACCGAAGGTGCTTCCATGTTGACCTGGTTTGATCACATTCATGATTTCATCATCAGCCAACACCGCAGATACAGGGTAGGCACCTCCACTGAGGGCTTTGCCTAGGATGAGCATGTCTGGACGTGTGTAGGTTTCTGCTTGTCGTTCACAGTGACCTTCACAGGTACAGTTTCCGCATACCGCTAGGAGCGAGCCCGTGCGCGCAATCCCTGTTTGGATCTCATCGGCAAGCAGCAATACATCGTACTGCTCACAGATCGCTTTTGCCTTTCGGATGTAATCATCGGCTGGTGTATTCACTCCGGCTTCGCCTTGGATCGGCTCAACCAAGAAGGCAACCACGTTCGGTTGAGATACCGCTTTTTCTAGCGCATCGAGGTCATTGTATGGAATGGATGCAAAGCCACCTGTGTACGGGCCAAAGTTCTTTCGAGCGTCTGGATCGTTGCTGAACGAGATGATCGTAGTGGTACGTCCGTGAAAGTTATCGTTGGCGACGATGATCTTCGCTGCATCCTCTGGAATGTTGCGCTTCTCGTAGCCGTACTTACGCGCGATCTTAATGGCTGTCTCCACGGCTTCGGCGCCCGAATTCATCGGGAGCACCTTATCAAATTGAAAATACTCGGTAATGAAGGCGTCATAAACACCGAGTTTAGAATTGTAAAAGGCCCTGCTGGTCAGGGTCAATCGCTTCGCCTGCTCGGTAAGCGCGTTGATGATGCGTGGATGACAATGTCCTTGGTTCACCGCAGAGTATGCCGATAAGAAATCGAAATAACGCTTGCCTTCTACATCCCATACATACACCCCATCGCCTTTGTCCAGGACCACCGGTAGTGGATGGTAATTGTGTGCTCCGTACTTGTTCTCTAATTCGATGGCTTCTGCCGTACTCATTGTTGTTGTCTCCATATGCGCTCACTCAAATTCTGGTCAAAGATATTGATTGGGAATCGGCTCATCGAATCTTTCGGACAATATATAATTTGGTCTCAAAGCTCAATAACATGCATCCATCTGTATCCCCGTTTCGCGTCCTTATGGCCATCCTTTTTACCTGCCTCTTAAACATCCATGCAGCAGAAGCACAGCGCATCGACAACATCAGTGAAATGACCGTGGAGGTAGATAGCTACGAAAACATCCATGTGGAAGCCTTGGACCACCACGACCTATCGAGCACCTTCATGATCTGGGTGAAGGAGGGTGTGAAAGAGCACTACCACAAACAGCATACAGAGACCGTATATATACTGGAAGGGGAAGGACGTATGAAGCTGAACGATGAGTGGCAGACCGTGAGCGCGGGCGACTACATCTTCATTCCGAAGGGAACGAGACACGCCGTTGAGGTAAGCAGCACCCATCCGATGAAGGTCATCAGCATGCAATCACCTCGTTTTGATGGCAAGGATCGGGTCTTTGTATCGCAGAAATAGCGCGGTTTTCAAGAAATCGACCTGCTTTTTACGTTGAAAAGCCCCAAAAACGGCTGCACTTATTAACAAAGGGCCGCTTTTATCAACAAAACGACCTCTATCTCTTGCAGCGTCTAAGGTTGCGACTAATATTTGTTCTGATCGAAAATTAATGTTTAACCTAAAAATCATTCAAGATGAACAAAGCTGAATTGATTGAAGCTATGGCTAATGGAGCCGGTATTTCTAAGGCTGATGCTAAGAAAGCATTGGACGCATTCATTGACACCACCACTGGCGCTCTTAAGAAAGGAGATCGCGTTGCTTTGGTAGGTTTCGGTTCTTTCTCAGTTTCGAAGCGCTCTGCTCGTACAGGTCGTAACCCACAAACTGGTAAGGAAATCAAGATCGCTGCTAAGAACGTTGTTAAGTTCAAAGCAGGTGCTGATCTTGGTAATGCTGTTAACTAAGCAAACGGCACAAGAAATAAAAGAAGGTCTCGCTAAGCGGGGCCTTTTTTTTTGCTTTCGGCTGTCGGCTATCAGCTGTCAGTGAGCGTCGTAAGTCTTAAGTGGGGGCTGGAGTTAGGGACTAGGAGCTAGGATAGTTCTCTGTCAGTTCGAGTATTGTTCCGCTGTAAGCGGAACGATGTATCGAGAATGATGTATCGAGAACGACAGGATACTGTAAGTGAATAGCGTGCCGTTGGAATCATTCCACTGCCGATCTCGATACGTCACGCCTTCTGCGTGACACTCGAGCTGACAGCTACATCCGTTGTATCAAAGGCTAGAAGCTAGAACCCAAAAGCCAATTCGAACAACGCTGTACGAACATCGTAGTACAAGTAAAGAACCACACCCCTGTCTATCGTCTAATGCCTTCACCCCAATTCTCCTGCCCAAAAACCGCTTTTTTCTCGATTTCTATATTTGCTCAAACTCAAAAGCAAATAGCCATGGGAAAAGGAGATCAGAGATCGAAGAAAGGAAAGCGTTTCGCTGGAAGCTACGGAAAGAAGAGAAAACGAAAGTCGAGCACCACATCAGCTGTACCAGCCAAAGCAAAGAAGCCTACCGCTAAAAAAGCAGCTTCGACCACGGCTGAGAAGGCCGCTCCAAAAAAGGCTACTGCCAAGAAATCCACTACCAGCAAGTCAACCGCCACCAAGACAACGGCGGCAAAGAAGACCACCGCCAAGAAAACAACCACCAAGAAGGCTGCTACCAAAAAGGCCGCTACCAAGGACAAGAAGGAAGACTAAGGAAACAGGCGACGAAATTCCCAGCCGTTCTTAAGCGGAGTATACACGATGCGATCGTGCAGCCTGCTCGCTCTTCCCTGCCAAAACTCGAAGTGATCGGGTTTCAATAGGTATCCACCCCAATGCGGTGGACGTGGAACTTCCTTGCCTTCAAAGCGCTTTTCTACTGCTTCCAATGCGCGTTCTAACTGATCGCGGGTGGTCATCGTATCGCTTTGATCACTCGCCCAGGCACCGAGTTGACTGGCACGCGGACGGCTAGCGAAATAAGCGTCGCTCTCTTCTGCGGATAGCTTTTCAACCAAGCCTTCTACCCTCACCTGCCGTTCTAACCACGGCCAGAAAAAATTGACCGCTGCCTGTGGGTTTACCTCGAGGTCTGCCCCCTTTTTGCTGGTGTAGTTGGTGTAGAAGACCAGTCCGCGCTCATCCAAGTTTCGGATCAGCACCACCCTGCTCGATGGTCTACCCGCTGCATTCACCGTGGTCAAGGTCATCGCATTGGCATCTAAACTCTCCTCCAAGGCCAGTTTGAGCCAGTCATCCAGCATCTCGATCGGATCTGCTTTACAATCCGACTTTTCGAGGGTATGCCGCACATAGTCTTTTCTAACCGCTTCGTAACTCATCTGTCTTTGGTTTTCAAGTAAAACGCTTGCTCATGCACATTGTTGGTCAAATGTAAACATGGGATCACCCTAACGGCAAGTCAATAAGAAGACTTGCGTCATCTCAACATTTGATTTGGAATATTTACCCCCTCCAAGTATTTTGCGCCATGATGTTCAGTCCAGAAAACATAGAGAATGAGTTCTTCCTGAAGCTGGGCTTTTCTTTCGACGCCAAGGACCTGGCCAAAGGAAAGCTGCTGATCAGTGAGCCTTTTCTGGGCGACCCGAACTTCAACCGAAGCGTGGTGTTGCTGCTTGAATATGCCGCCGAAGGTGGCGCATTCGGAGTGGTACTGAACAAGACCACCGAATTGTTCATGAGCGACATCATAGAAGGTTTACCCAACCATCGCTTTCCGTTTCACTATGGTGGACCAGTGGAACAAGACAACCTCTTCTACATCCATCGACTGGGTGAAGCCTTGGAAGATGCCAAGCCAGTTGCTCCCGGGTTGTGGTGGGGTGGAAACTTTGAACAATTGAAGCAATTGGTACTCAATGGCTCGGTTACTGAAGATGAAGTAATGTTCTTTGGAGGCTATTCAGGTTGGGAAGCTCAACAACTTGAAGGGGAACTGAAAGAACGCAGTTGGATCCTCAGTGCCCTGGAAAAAGACCTCATCTGGAATGTGGCGCCTGACCAAATGTGGCGCAGCAGCCTGAAACAACTCGGCTCCAAGTTCTCCATCATGGCCGATTTCCCTGAAAACCCAGGCTTAAACTAGTTCCTCCAACCCCTCAGCGCTTCTCTAAGCGGTTGAATTGCATCGATAGACTGTTTCCCAATAGGCATCACTCCGGTGATCGAATTGGTGCGTGCAAATGCCTCTGCTTGGTCTACAAGACTTGCTTCCATGCTTCGCTCCTGCACCAACCCTTCTTCTAGCATGAATTGACGTACGGTTCCCGCCAATGCTCCATCCGAAAGCGTTGGTGAGTACCACGCGCCAGCTAAGCGCAGCAGCACGTTACCAGCTACACACCCTACCAAGCGATCGGCTTGATTGATGATGAACAGTTCATCCAGCCTCCGACGTTGAGCCTCCAGCGCGAAGCGCACATGCTCATGCTTGGCGAGCAGCTTAAATCGATCGCCGGGATGGGGTGTCCAACGCAA
The DNA here is from genome assembly GCA_913057205.1 of uncultured Flavobacteriales bacterium. Classification (GTDB taxonomy): domain Bacteria; phylum Bacteroidota; class Bacteroidia; order Flavobacteriales_G; family Salibacteraceae; genus SHAN690. Next base: position 15,121 of record CAJXNO010000045.1, on the reverse strand, counting down.
TTCAGAGTGCTCAGCGTGCAATGCTTGATCGCTTTGCCAAGGATCGGTTGCCAAGCGTTCGATCTGCGCTACCACCTCCACCGCACCAGGTTGATCTGGGAAATACCGTCCGGGACCACCGCGGTAAATGTTCAGCCGCAAGCGTTGCCAAGGAGCCGGTGTGGCGGTGGTCAACGCATCAAAGGCTCTCAATACACGTTCTGTATTTACTTCACCTAAACCCAAGTAATCTACCGTTGCATGGATGCGCTCTACATGTTGCTTCCAGCAGGTGGGCTAACCATTCTGCATCAAGATGGTATCAAATAAACCATCCGCATAGTTCGTAGCACGGGTAATACTGGCTACCTGCAGGTAGGGCTCAAAGCGATCGTCGACTAAGCGGAAAAGGGCAACATCGCTCATCCCTAAAAGAATCTGAACAACAGTTGTGGTTCCAGGATGAAGGTGAAGATCACGCCGAATACGGCGCCGTAGTAGTGGGCAGAATGGGCGATGTGACTGTTGCTGTTCTTATCCAAGTAGTATTCCAGTGCCAAATACAGCAACCCAAAGATCCAAGCAGGGATGCGAAAGGGAATGAACAAAAGTCCCAACGGCGCAAACGGCTCGATCAGGATGAAAGCATAGACCACTGCACTTACCGCACCAGAGGCACCTACACCATGATAGTTGTAGTTATCGCGATTTCGGGCAAAACCAGGGAGCGTTGCAAACAAGATCCCGCCCAAGTAAAGCATTCCAAAATAGAGCATCCATCGATCCGCAAATAAGGCTTCAAACGATTGCTCCACGAACTTCCCAAACTGGTACAGCACGAACATATTGATGACCAAGTGTCCCCAGTCAGCATGCAAAAAAGCGTGGCTTAAGAAGCGATACCACTGCTGTTTACGTATGATGAGGTAGGGTTGAAAGTCGAGCTTAAAGAACAGTTCGCGGTTGTTGAATGCGGGTATACTCACCAACAAATTAGTGCTCAGTATGAACAGGGTCATGCTCATGCTTGTCGCATGATTTGATGAATGGCAACTCCAAGCTCATCTACGATATCACCGGCGATCAGTCCATGCACGCCTTTCTTTTCCGCTGCCAAGTCGCCAGCGTAGCCATGTACATACACCGCACATACGGCTGCGATGATGGGATCCGGGATTTGAGCGATGAATCCGAGCAACACCCCGGTTAAAACATCACCTGCACCGGCCGTAGCCATGCCGGGATTACCAGTTGCATTGAAATAGATCTCCCCTTGTGGTGAAGCGATGGCCGTATTCGCGCCTTTGAGTATGATGATGCATTTCAATTTCACGGCTTGCTCTCTGAGGACCTCCAAACGCTTGTGAACGGTTTTGGTGGTTCCAAACAAACGCTCGAACTCTCCTACATGTGGCGTTAGGATGCTGTTCTCTGGGATCAACTCCTTCAGCTCAGGGTATTTTGCAAGTAGATTGAGCGCATCGGCATCCAAGATCAGCGGATGCTCGGCATAGCTCAAAAGATTCTTGAGGAAGCGTCGCGTCTTCTTGGCGAGTCCGATGCCCGGACCGATGGCAAATCGGTCGTAGCCTTCCAATGATGGCAGCTCTCCGATGAATTCATCGTAGTCGTCTACAGAGGTCATCGCTTCAGGCACGGCCACTTGCATGATGTTGTTGGCTGAATGCGGAACGTGAATGGTAAGTTTTCCCAGACCCGATCGCAGTGCAGCCCTGGCGGCGAGGATGGCAGCTCCCATCTTTCCGTAGGAACCGGCCATCAGAAGTCCATGTCCAAAACTTCCTTTGTGGTCATGCTTTGAGCGATCCAAAAAACCCCGGTAGCTCTCGATATCGTCTACGTAGTAGAAAGATGGCTTAACGGATAGCAAGTAGTCTTGATTCAATCCGATATCCAACACGTGCCATTCACCCACAAACTCTTCATTCTCAGGAATAAAGAAGGCGAGCTTAGGCGTTTGAAAACTCAAGGTATGGGATGCGATGATCACCTTGGCCTTGTCTGGTGTTCTTTCATCGGCAAACAAACCAGACGGCAGGTCAATGGATACCACCTCTGCGATGCTGGCGTTGATCTGCTCGATGCACAGTTCTGCCAAGCCTTCCGCCGGACGATTCAAGCCGCTTCCAAACAGTCCGTCGATGATCACACTTTTGCTGCTGATCGAGGGGAACTGCTCCTCCTCCATGATGTAGGTTACTTCATGTCCTTTTGCCTTCAAGCGATCAAGGTTTACCTGCAGCTCTTCTGAGAAGTTCTCTGAAAACCGCACCACGAAGCTCTCCACACGATAGCCTGCTTCCAATAATAACCTCGACATCACCAAGGCATCACCACCGTTGTTGCCGACCCCCGCGAAAACAAATACCGGACGGTCGGTCTCGAAGTGGGCACTGAACCAATCCACACACTTACCAGCTGCCCGCTCCATGAGGTCAACGGAGGTGATCGGCTCACGATCGATGGTTTCTCGGTCGGCCTTTCGGGTTTGCTCGGTATTGAGGATCTTGATCATAAGGTACAAGACAAAGTTAGCATCATCTCTAGACGCACCATACAGAATTGATGGGGCTTCCTGTTGAAGAAATACGGCGGATCAAGGGCGATTGGCGTGCAACTGAAAATGCTCGATGATGTCCAAACCATAGGCCAATGGCTCATCGTTCTTGTACAAGACCGGGAAAATGAACGCACGCTGGGGTGGACTATCCCCTTCATCGTCTACATTGATCACCAAGCAATCGATGTCTTTCCGCTTAAGGTAATCTACCACGTTCGGACACTGCGTGCAGTCATTCGAAACATAAAGGGTATAACGCTTCTCCAGTAAGTGTTGCATAGGGATAAAACCGCTTACTGCACAACAAGTTGTAGGTCTTTGTCGATCTCTGGCTGGAAGGAACTCTTGCCCAAGATCTTCACCTCAAAACTCACCGGCTCAAAACCTGGAGAATCCACGTAAACTTCAAACTCACCTGGAGGTAGGATGATCACGTATCGCATGGAGTTCGGGTTGGGCGTGTAGAGGCCGAAGAGCTTACCATCTTGCAAGTTGGTAACGGTGATATCAGCAGAAGAAACGTCCATTCCTTGCTCAGAGCTTGAGATCACACCGCGCAGTACACTGTATTCCGATTCCACTTCTTTGATGGTGATGCGGTAAATATCGTAGTCGCCGTAGCCGTCTTCTCGGAGTGCAGATATGTAACCATATCGACCGGTTCGAGACAAGCGGTAGTTCATATCGTCGTCCACCGAGTTGATCGGATAACCGAGGTTACGTGGGTTCATGTAGCGGTTTGAATCTGCATTCCACTTGGCCTTAAAGATGTCAAAGCCACCCATGGAGAAATGGCCTTTAGAACTGAAGAAAAGGTAATCACCGTCTGGAGAAACGTTTGGAAAGTCTTCATCTCGATCGGTGTTCACGTTTGGACCTGCATTGAAGGGCACACCCCAAGCCCCCGTAGGAAGCTTCTTGATGATCCACACATCCGTACCACCGTAGCCACCGGGTCGGTCGCTCACAAAGTAGATCGTATTTCCATCTGGTGATAGCGTGGCCGCGATCTCACGGAACTTACTGTTCACTTGCTTATCCAGCGGCTGAATGTTCTGGAGTCGATTGTTCTCAAAGTCTGCTTCGTAGATGTCACCGCTGATGCTCTCAAGCCCCTTCATCAGAAGCATTTTATCGCCGTTCCCAGACATACCGATCACCACCTCACTTTCGGCTGGATCATTGTCGGCACCGGGCATTGAAATCCCTTCACTGAACTCCCCTTCCACTACACGGGAATAATAGATATTGGACGCGTAGGTTCCATCGGGCAGCTTCTTACTTCCATCATCGCGCTTGCTGGTGTAGGCGATGAAGCTTTCATCCGTGGTAACGAAGGGGAAGTAATCAGGATACGGACTGTTGATCTTTGGACCAAGGTTCTCCCACTTCACTTCCTTCGGGAACTTCATCAATTCGTATGCGTTCTCACAGTACTCAATCTGGTGTTCCGCATCTTCCACACTGAAGTCAGCTCCCATGGTATAGAACTGGATGAAGTTATTAAACATGTCAATCGCACGGTCGAATTGAAAATCACTTTGGTAGGCCTGCCCCATCATGTAATACACTGTTGAAGCTTCCTCATCGTAGAAGATCACCTTCTCGAAATAGGGTATGGATTTGATCTTTTCGAAGTCTGAGTTGAGGTAGCACAGACCCGTGTTGAAATTGAATTTCAGGTTCTCAGGATCCTCTTGAAGCAGCGATAGGTAATGTTTCAGCGCGTCTTTGTAGTTCTCATATAAGAACAGATCATCGGCTTCATCCTCGTCTGCAACGAAGACCTCTTCCACGGTCTCTTGGGCATAAACCACGCAAGGGACGGTAACCAATGAGAGGAAAATGAACAGGACAAGCTTTTTCATAGGTAGGCTGTTGTGAACGTCCAAACTTACGAATGCGTCGCAATGGTGCGGGATTTTTTATGAACTATGGTCGGCCACAATGCGCCATTCTCCGCTGATCTTACGCCATACCAAGGTGAAGCGCCCACTCAGGTCTTGCGCTTCGCGAGCCAGATGCCACGCACCTGTGGTGTAAGCTGCTGACCCATCGAGTAGTTTGGTGCGTAAGTCACTGAAGGTTAGGACTCCCATCGCCGCTTTATTGGGGTAACGTTCCATGTACCGCTGCAAGGTGGATGCATGACCAAAAGTGATGCTGCTGCCCGAGCTGAATTGAAGATCTTCACTTTCCCAATAACCCTTCATGTAACCTTTAATATCGCCTTCATTCCATGCTGCTGACTGTGCATGCATCACTGCGTGAATCGCCTCCACCTCCTGCTGTTCGGTAGGATTGCATGCACTCAGAACAAGCGCCATTGAAATGCTAAAGATCCACTCCTTCATCGATGATGTCCCAAGTATGGTCGCCCAATAGTTTGATGGCAGAAAGGTACTCCCAATTCGGCTTGCTTCTTCCCCAGTCTGCATCAGATAACATGCTCACTTGGTAATTGCCATCCTCCTTTTGATACAGGTGGTAAACCTTTCCGATGATGGGTTCAAAACCGATGCGCGATGCATAGATCTGCTCAGAGATCTGTTTGCGTTTCTCAATCTTCTGTACCTGTGAAGCCAGTAGATCAATCTGTTCTTTGATCTGTGCTAATTGCTGATCGGTTTGTTCGCACATCGCGGAGAGCGCGCGACCTTTGATCTTCCCTTTGTCTTCGGGTTTGATCACCGCGCTTCCTACGTTGTGGGCATAGGGTAAGGTACTGGGGTGCTCCGTGATCTTGTCTGGATCGATGGGGTTGTGAAATTCTTCCTTTTTCGTCGTGCTCATGGGTGTAGCAACAAGCAGATCGCGTTGAGGTTTATTTCAAAAGGTTGAAGGTACCGGTGATGGACTCCTCCGTTCCTTCAGACTTCATGTATTCAATGAAGTAAACATAAGTGCCGTTGGGTGCGGTCTTGTTGCTGTTTTGCATGCTACCATCCCATTCGAAACGCATGTCTTGACCTTCCAACATCAACTCGCCCCAGCGGTTGTAGATCCTGATTCGGAAAAACTTGTCTTCATTGAAACCTTTTACAAACCAGGTGTCGTTCACGCCATCGTTATTCGGGGTAAACGCCTTTGGAATGAACAAGGTGGTGATCGGTTCGATCTCGATGACCTCGATCAAGGAGTCTGGACAGTTGTATTCATTGATCACCACTTGCTTGGCTTGGTACACGCCTGATTGGTTGTAGGTGTGCGTAGGACGGAAGGCATTGGATGTTGCCCCGTCGCCAAAGTCCCAATCCCATTGCACACCGAATTTTGATGTATTCTGGAAGGTGATGCTCTGGTCGAATGGATTGTCTTCTGGGTCTACAAAGGAAAAACCTGCAATGGGCGCTGGTAAAACGGTAGCTCCACCAGGCAAGCGAAAGCGATGTGGGCATTCCTCATCGCTGTATGCAATCACATCGATGTTGTACCTGACCGGTATGATGGTATCGTTCTCTAAGATGATCACAGGATCCGCCCCCTCTGCTACCATGCTGTCGTTCACGAACCACTGGTAGCTCAAATCACCTTGATCAATGGTGCTTTGGTTGTTGATGGACAATACCATCGGCGAACAATCAACCGCTGGATCTATATCAAAGGATGCCACTGGTGTCTCTGGGATGATCACCTCTTTGGTGACGCTGTCCGAGCATCCATTCGCAGAAACCACACGAAGCGTGGCTGCATACGATCCTGGGTTCAAGAAGGGATGCATTGGATTAGGTCCGGTAGCCGTGCCCGAATTCTCAAAGCGCCAGAAGTAATCTTCAATCAATCCCCATGCGATGGAAGAGCGATTCTCAAATTGCGTAGAATCATCCTCGCATGCCGCGATGTAAGAGAAATCAGCTTTAGGCACCGGGAAAATGGTAGCCGTGTTTTCTGTTGAAGTAACACAGCCGTAGTTACTCTCTGTGGTCAAGCGAACATTTACGCTTCCAAACTCAGGAGAGGTGAAGTTCGGGTCTTGTACATACTGGGTATCCGAACTGTTAAAAATCCACTCCCATGCCACGATCTCATCTCCACCTGGCGTAATCTGAGTGATGACGGTCTGGTCTTCGAAAACCAGTGCATCCCCTTCACAAACGTTGTTGTTCCAGCCAAATCCCGTTTGTGGGATCGGATAGATACGAACCGGCTTCACCACGGTATCCAAGCATCCCAGATTGGATTGAACGATCAATTGTGTCTGGAAGAGGCCAGGCTGCACGTAGTCGTGCGTTGTGCTGATGCTGTTGGATGTATTGCCGTCACCAAAATCCCAAGCATAGTTCACTAAGAATCCACTTTGCGTGCTCGAATTCTGGGTGTAGGTAGTGATCTCATTGTTACAAACCGTATCATTAAGGAAGTCGGCCACCGGTAGATAGTAGACCTCAATCTGTTTGGTAAGGTCGGATGTACATCCACTATCCGAGGTCACGGTCAAATTGATTGTCTTGGTGCCCGGGCTCGCATACGTATTGGTTGGTCCAGGCCATGGTGCGTTCGCTATGCCATAGGTGGTACTGTTTCCATCACCAAAATCCCACTCCCAAAAAGCCGCATTGGTGTAGGGTAGTGTGGTGCTGTCTATGAACTGAGTCTCCTCTCGATAGCATACTCCAGGTCCGAAGAAGTTTACATCCGGTATCGGATGGGCAAGCGCATCGATGACCGCACTGTCTCTACACCCATTCTGGTTAATGGCTGTAAGTTCAACCGGAAAACTACCGTGGTTTGTGAAAACGTGATGAGCGGTTGTTCCACTGTATTCCTGGGTGCCGTCATTATTGATGTCCCAGAACCAATTCACCAAAGGAGCTCCTGCAGGATCTACGTTCTCCTCGAAGAATACCGTATCACCAGCACATGCATTATCAATGAAGAAGTCGATACCCGGATTCGGCAAGACGGTTACATCCTCCTCTACCGTGTCAATGCAACCCGCATTGGTTTCAATGATCATCTGGACCGTGTAGGTGCCCGGACTCCCATAGACATAACTCGGGTTTTCCACGGTATCTGTACCGCTTCCATCACCAAAATCCCACTCCCAGCCCGTGACCGAGCCGATGGTCATTTGGGTTGTGTCCTGAAAACTCATAGGGTCATCGAAACAAACATCTTCAGAAAAGAAGTCGGCTTGAGGGGTCTCTTGAATATAAATCTCCTTTTGACTCGTATCGGTACATCCATTGATGTCTGAGGCAATTAAACTTACTAAAAAGGTATCCGCCGATTGATAAATATGGCGCGGGTTTGTATCGTTAGAAATGGTACCATCTCCCAAATCCCAGTAAAAAGAAGTTAGGTTCGAAAAGGCATTCGCTCCTGCACAACCACTGGTATCCGTAAAGTTGAAACGGGCCGTATCTCCAAGACAAACATTTTGAGATTCAATCTGGTAGTCAACGAACAATTCATAATTGAAGTTTTCGTACCGCGCATTCGCTTGCGAATAATTGTAGAATCCAAAGAGTCCTGGTTCAAAACAACCCGATTCGTCAAAGATGGTGTCGTTATCGATTTCAATTACCGCCCTTGTGGGAGTGTAATAAAGCACGAAATCATAGTCCGTGAACGACACCCAACCGTTGGTGGTCTGAAAGTCGGTTTGTAGTACATCAAACTGTGCACTGTTGGTATGCACCCAGAAGCTCGGAAAGACCGCTCCATTCGTTCGAGCAAAGGTTCCATCCACTTTGTTCAAGCTGAAGCCTTCTTGTGCTATCCAACCCAAATAATTCTGTGTGTTTTGCTTCCAATCAAACAAGTAATATTCGTGAGTCATATTCTGGGTTCCCCACCATGCTTGATCCCAAGTCTCTTTAAATCCAAACACAAAACCTACGTAGTCATCATCCGTATTGTCATTAACCCTGAACGTTCCTGTAATCTTGACATTGATCAGGGTGTCCGGACCTACGTACATCCTCGGAAAATTTGTGTTCTGAGAGGATTGTAGAACTGTTCCGCCGCTAAGAACGGTCCAACCATTGTTACCAACAAATGTCGAGTCACCTGTGCGCTTCCAAGTGGTAAAATCCACATTGGTCACGCATTGACTCACTCCCTCAAAGGATAGGAGCAAAAGAATGATGGTGGTAAAATGAAGTACTCTACTCATAGGGGCAGTGCCTCAAATATAATGTTCATTATTTGTAGAAACGCACGAATCCTTCATTGGTTGGCTCGTACATATTATTCGACCGACTAAATGCCGTATTTGTCGATCAAATAAACCAAAGCCGCTATGGAAGCTGTGCCCAACTCCAGCTCGCGTTTATTCACGGTATCAAAGGTGTCGTTGGCCGAGTGATGGTGGTCAAAATAGCGCTGGCTATCCGGCACAAACCCGATCAACACATTATCATCCGTCTTAAGCGGACCGATGTCTGCACCGCTTCCACCCTCCTCTACTTGATGGATGCCAAATTTCTCCAACACCGCCTCCCAGGATTGGATCTGCTTGAGTTGCTCCTCGCTGCCTTCTACGTGGAAACCGCGTGGCGTAAACCCACCGCGGTCTGATTCAATCGCGGCGATGTGTTCCCAGCCTTTCTTCTCGCTTTCTGCCGCGTACTTCTTTGCACCGCGCAGTCCGTTCTCCTCGTTCATGAAGAAGACCACCCGGATGGTGTGCTTTGGCTGGTAGTTCATCTTCTGCAACAGCTCCAAGACGCCGAGCGACTGCATCACCCCCGCACCATCGTCATGGGCACCATGGCCTACGTCCCAGCTGTCTAAGTGTCCGCCAACCAAGATGATCTTCTCGGGCTCTTCGCTGCCACGGATCTCACCTACGACGTTGTACGACTGCTTGTCCGGTCCAGTGGAACATTCCATCCGCATCAGTACGTTCACCTGCTCGCCGCGCTCCAGCATCCCGTGAAGCGTTTCAGCATCTTGGGTGCTCACCGCAGCTGCCGGAATGCTATCAATGCCTTCATCATACTTCATGCTGCCGGTGTGCGGGAAGTCGTCAATCCGCAAGTTCAATGAACGGACCAATGCGCCTACTGCGCCATACTTGGCAGCCTCTACGGCGCCGCCCCAACGGTGTTTTACGCAATGCCCATAACTGTGAAACGTGTAGATGTTCTCGGCGGGCATCTTGTCATTGAAGAACACGATCTTCCCCTCGATCTTTTCTTTGCCCAACTCTTCCAGCTCTGTCCAATCCTCTACCTCGATAATCTCCGCATACAAACCATCTGGATGCGTAGGTACAGAGCCCCCTAAGGCAAGGATGTTCATTTCTTCCTGGGTTCCGGAAGAGCTACGGTAGAAGCCGATCTCTTTGCTGCCGCGCTCCCACGCCGGCACCATCACCGGCTGCTTGAACGCGCTTAGGCCCATGGATCGCATCAACTCGAAGGAATAATCAACGGCTTGTTCGGCTTGCGGACTGCCACTCAGTCGGTGACCGATCTTCAAGCACAGGTGTTCCAACCAAGGATAGACATTGCTTTCGGTCAATGCCAAGCGGAACAGTTCGTTCACCACTTGGGTGTCGCCCGCGAGATCAACAGGTGCAGCGTTCGTAAGCGCAGTGTTCTCTTGGGCAGTGATGGTTAAAAGAAAGGAACCAAAGAGTAGGGTCAAAAAGAGATGCTTCATGACCGCAAATGTAAGCGCTAGACCAACGTTGGCTTACTCTACAATGACACGCTCAACGATGCGCTCATCACCCGTGTGAACGGTTAAAAAGTAGACGCCTGCATTGAGCTGAGAAAGATCGATCTGAGCGGTGTTCGCATTGATCAAGCCACGTTGAATGAGCTGACCACTGAGGTCCATCAGCTGATAATCGTCTAACGGAGCCCCGTGTTGCAAAAAGAGCACATCCTTGGCTGGGTTGGGATACCATTGGAAGTCATCCATGGTCACCGCTTCAGCGCTCAAAAGGTCGATCGGCTTTTCTATCACATCCTCTCCGTAGTCATTGAAGGCACGGAGCTTGACGAAGTAAAGTTCTTTCGTCATGTAGGTATGGCAAGGCGCTTGGGCGTTGCTGGCATCGGTATTGCCATCGCCGAACAGCCAAATAACTGTTTCCGCGTTTTGAGAGATGTTCTCAAAACAGATCTCCATTTGATTCCATTCGAAGTTGAAGTCCGCTAGGGGTGGGAAGCAATCTGAAACCGTGAGCAGCGCACTATCCGAACGCACCATATCGCAGTTGTTGTCGCTCACCTCACAATAAAAGAACTGTCCATCAAACGCCGCAATGCTATCACAAAGTGCTAGGCTTTCACCTGAACCAACCATGGTGGCCGGTCCCACAGCCGAAGTAGCATACCACTCATACGTGAGGCCATTGCCGACCGCTGAAACGTCAAAGGTGGCACAACTGTCTGCACAGAAGGTGGCATTCTGAGGGTTTGAAGTAATCACAGGCTGGGCTGTGAGGGAGAAAGAGATGCAAAGCATCGAAAAAGCAAGTAGGTGTTTGGTCATATCCGAGAAATTGTGGAAAGATAAATATAAGACGCATGATCCATACCTTGGGTTGAATTTCGACCTAAGCTGCTTTTTTTCAGTACAAAAGGAATTTACTGCATGCCAAATGTGATGCCAGCAAAAAAGGTTCTTGGCCGCAATGGCCCATAGACGTAGCCCGCATCTCGGTCCGCACCGCGATCAAAATCAGACTGATAGCTATTGAAGATGTTCTGCACGCCGCTAAAACAAGTGATGGCGAATCGGTCCTTGCCTTTCCACGTGTAGCTGATCTTGGTGTTGTTCTCGAAGAAGCTTGGGGTGGTTTTCAGCACGGTACGCTCTGTTTCTGGGTCGATCACATGTGGAACCAACATCTCACCCGTAATGACACCGGAGTAGGTCAGCGAAAGCACATCGATGGGTGTGTACGTGATCGTAAAATACCCATAGCTGTTGGGCGTACGCAAGATGCGATCGGTTGTAGTGGCAGCTACCGTATTATCTCCTTCCACGGGAGCCCAGATCTCCTCTACTTCGTCGTAGAGCGCTGTTTGGAAGGTGGCTCCAGATTGGATGATCAAGGCGTCAGAAAGGGCGAGGTTCGCCTCTAAGTTCACACCAGAGACCTGTGCGCCCGTACCGTTGCGCTTATCGATGATCGCTACGCCATTGGGTAACTCTGTTTGATTGGCGAAGATGAAAGGATTGAGCAATTGGGTGTAGAAGCCCTCTGCAATCAGGTTCACCTGCTTGCCCTTGATCGTCTTGTCATAATTCAAGGAAAGCGTGGCGCTGTTGGAACGCTCAGGTGTGAGGTCCGGATTGATACGGACAAAGCGCGCTGCCCCACCTACCGTTTCGATATGAAGGTCTTCGTCAAACGCTTGCGGCCCTCGGTAGCCTTGCGCAAAGGAAGCCCGTAATTTCAGCTGTTCCGTAATGTTATACATTCCGGAGAGCCGAGGAACCAGCACGCTCAGGTTGCGCTCGTTGGTGTAGGTCTCTGATGCAAGATCATAGGCTCCATCTACCCGTAGCTGATCCCATCTGCCACCCAACAAAAAGGTCAGGCGGTCAGACGGCGTAAACTGCAACTGTGCGTAACTGCCCAAAGTACCCACTTGTTGATCGATAAGGCGATCATAACCAGGCATTTCATCGATCACATCGTTGTAGATATACTCTACCCCGGTGGTTAAGATGAACATCCGACTTATGTCATAGGTGTATTGCAATCCTCCCACCGCCGAAATGTCTTGTGAAGTGCCGTACGCATTGATCGCAAGCAGGTCGTCTTCGGTTAAACTATCGCCCGGCACCAATACACGACCACCACCGCCATAGTAGCTCTGGCGGTCAACCGTCTGCACGGAGCCATATACCGCGATCTTGTGTTTGTAATTGGCGCTGAAGTGTTCGTAAGACATATTCGCGCTCAGGATTTGGTGCTCGAGTTGTTCGGTCACATCGGTTTGGTGAGGAAAGAGGTCGAACTTATTGCCCCCGCGCCTCTTTTCATTGATGTAGTAAGCTCCAAGCTTCACTTTATTCCGGGCATTCAAGTTCCAGAATGCATCAAATCCGAAGGTGTTATTGTCGAGTAAAACAAGCTCAGAAAATCCATCACCATTCGCGTCCCACGGATCACGTGTTCGATTGAATCCGAAGAAACTGATGCCTTTATCCAAGTCGTCTGAAACGATGGAGCCGTTGAAGTGCACCGTACGATCAGGGGCTTCGCCATTGATCATCGATTGATTTACTTCAACCTCGAAAGCATTCTTGATGGGATCTTTTGTGATGATGTTTACCGTTCCCGCGATGGCATTCCCACCATACATAACTGAGCCTCCGCCGCGCACTACCTCTACCCGATCGATCATCGTAGATGGTAAGAGCTCTAAACCATAGACGCCCGCCAAGGCGGAAAACACCGGCCTGCTATTGATCAACACCTGTGAATATGCCCCTTCCAAGCCGTTCATCCGCAGCTGGGTGAAGCCACAGTTCTGACAATTATTCTCTACCCTTAACCCAGGTGAGAAGCTGAGTCCCTCCGCCACACTGAGCGATTGAGTCACATCAAAACTCCGATCAGAAACCGAACTGACAATCAATAGAGCATCGTAGCGTGGGATGGCACTCCGTGTTCCGGTAACCACGACCTCATCCAAACCAAGCAGGTCAGCAGCAACGGAAAGAGTACCCAGCTCCACGCGGCTGTCTGTACCCTCAATGCTTACGGTTTGTTTCACCCGCTGATAACCCAATGCGGAAACCACGATTTGATGCTCACCTACTGGCACATCCATTAGCAGAAAATAACCTGTAAGATCCGACTCCACCCCGATGCCAGTGCCTTGAATCAGCACCTGTGCAAAGGCCAGGGGTTCTCCTTTCTTTGTTTGTAGCTTACCCTCAATGCTTGCAGTAAACGCAAGGTTCGAACACAGTACCAACAGGAAAAACAGCCAAACTCTCTTCATATCGCTGACAAAGCTAAAGTTATTTTTAGACTCATCTAAATTTAAAGCTAAATACTACCATAAAATAAACTTAGATTTGCGGAATAAGTTTTCAATGTATGCCATCATTCACCGTTGAGAATTACGTCAAGACCATCTACGCGCTCGGCACAAAAACCGAGGGAGGCGTTTCTACGAATGCCATCGCCGAAGCCTTAGGCACCAAGCCTGCGACCGTTTCTGATATGCTGAAAAAGCTCAAGGAGCGTAAACTCATCCATTACAAGCGCTACCAAGGAACCACGCTTACAGCGGACGGCAAGCAGTTGGCCCTATCGATCATCAGAAAGCATCGCCTTTGGGAGGTCTTCTTGGTGGAGAAGCTGAATTTCAATTGGGATGAAGTGCATGATATGGCGGAAGAACTCGAGCACATCGAGTCGGATGAGCTCATCAACAGACTAGAGGACTTCTTGAATCACCCGCGTTTCGATCCACATGGAGATCCCATTCCGAACAGAGACGGACAGATGAACCGTCGTGATCAAGTGTCATTAACGGAGCTTGAGGTGGGAGAGACAGGCGTTGTAACAGGTGTGCGCGACAGCAGTAAATCTTTTCTCCAATACCTGGATCAACTCAATATTGAACTCGGACAAAGCATCAAAGTAGAGGATGTGGTTGATTTTGATCAATCGCGCCACGTGAGCACGGAAGGCAAGCAGCATAGCCTCAGCCAACAAGTATGTAAAAACCTATTCGTTATCAAAGAATAAGCAAGGATGGACAGTATTTTGAATTACATGGAAAGCCTTGACCCGGTGGTTGGGGCTTTGATCGCCACCACCTTTACGTGGTTGATGACTGCAGCCGGTGCTGCGATCGTGTTTTTGTTCAAGAGCATGAAGCGAGCGGTCTTGGATGGGATGCTCGGATTTACAGGCGGTGTGATGATCGCCGCGAGCTATTGGTCTTTATTGGCGCCTGCCATTGAGATGGCAGAGAATCAAGGTCAGCCCGGTTGGCTTCCTGCCGGAATCGGTTTTGCTGCGGGTGCCCTGTTCCTGTTCGCGCTGGACAAGTTCATGCCCCACCTGCACATCAACTTTAAGCGAGATGAGGCAGAAGGACCTGAAACCAACTGGCACCGAACTACCCTGCTTGTGCTGGCAATCACGATGCATAACATTCCAGAAGGCTTGGCTGTGGGTGTACTCTTTGGTGGCGTTGCCGTGGGTATGGAAGGTGCGAGCATTGGGGCAGCGGTTGCCCTCGCCATCGGGATCGGTATTCAGAATTTCCCAGAAGGGGTTGCCGTGTCGATGCCATTGCGTAGACAAGGCGTCTCACGTCGGCGGTCATTTTGGTACGGACAACTCAGCGCCATTGTAGAACCTGCTGCTGGCGTTCTGGGCGCCGCAGCGGTCATCTTCTTCGAGCCCATTCTCCCCTACGCTTTAGCTTTTGCTGCGGGCGCGATGATCTATGTGGTCATTGAAGAGGTGGTGCCTGAAGCACAGCAAGATAAATACACCGATATTGCCACATTAGGCTTCATCGGGGGATTCTTGGTGATGATGACGCTCGATGTGGCCTTGGGCTAATTACTCCCCTACGCCATAATCCTTGGGATCCTCGCCTTCTGGCACGAAGATGAGCG
>CAJXNO010000044.1 GCA_913057205.1 uncultured Flavobacteriales bacterium | reverse complement strand
TTTCGTAATGGGCAATGCGGTTCGATAGGTTGTCGTACTGATTCACCCAGAAAGAGTTCTCGATCTCCTTATTCAGCCGTTCTGCAACGGAGTAGTACGAATCCGGATGGTCAGGGGCAACGTTCGTCGGACAAACATGTACCTCAGCGCCTACGGCTCTTAGGATATCGATCTTTTCTTTACTCTGCTTGTCGCTCAGTGTGCAGATCAGCTTGTAGCCCTTGACGATACATGCCAAGGCTAAGCCCATTCCTGTATTACCGCTCGTGCATTCGATCACCGTTCCACCTGGTTTGATGTCGCCTTTTGCTTCAGCATCCTCAATCATTTTCAGGGCCATGCGGTCTTTTACACTGTGCCCTGGATTGAAGTATTCCACCTTTGCATATACTTGCGCGGGAATGTCTTCTGCGATTCGATTGAGCTTGATCATCGGCGTGTTACCGATGGTTTCTAGGATGTTGTTCTTGATCTTCACCGAGCGTTGAATTTTGAGGTGGTAAAGGTAGCGAGTACCTTTTTTATGCGGGAGAAATCCAGCTATGAATCCAAAACCTAATTGAACTTGATCGTCTTCACAGGGTCGATTCTACTCACGATCATCGATGGGATGAGGAGCATCAGAAGACACGCGATCATACTGCTTACGTTCACTGCCAATAGGGTAGACCAATCAAAAAGAACGGGTACATGATCTACGTAGTAGTTGCTTTGATCCAGTTTGATCAGTTGAAAATGCTGCTGCATTAACCCCAACCCGATACCGAGTATGTTGCCGATAACGATTCCTGAAATGATCAAGTAGGCCGCATTGTATAAGAAGATCCGCGAGATGCTTCGATTGTATGCACCCATGGCCTTGAGTAAGCCTACCATGTTCGTTCGCTCCAAGATGAGCACCAGGAGCGCTGAAATCATATTGATGCCTGAAACAAGAATCATCAACGTGAGGATGATCACCACATTCATGTCTTGCAATTCTAGCCAGCCAAAGATGTCCATGAATTGATCGGTGATCTTCAAGGTAGTGTACTGATAGGGTACGTAGTTCTGAATGATGAAATCCAAATGGGCTAAGTCTTCAAAGCGATGTAAGATGACTTCATAGCCCGCCACTTGATTGCTGTCCCAATTGTTGAGTTTTTGCACATGGCGCAGATCACACAGCAGAATGCTGCCATCGAATTGTTCCATACCTGTTTCGTACACACCTCCAATGGTAAAGCGGCGCTTGCGTTCTCGTTCATCCTGAAAAAAAGACACCGTGATTCGGTCTCCTAAGGAAAGCTTGAGGCGGTCTAAAACGCTTTGAGAGAGCACTATACTGTCATTGGATTTCGGACCATTGACGTGGAATCGTTCGCCTGATTTTAGGTTTTGTTCGAAGAAGCTCCAATCAAAACTTTCGTCAATACCCTTGGCCATTACCCCCTCGATTTCGCCATTGGCGGTGATGATGCCACTTTTCATGCCATAGGCCTGCACGTTCTTCACCATCGGCTCCTTAGCTACGGCTTCAATGAATGGTGGGTCACTTGGCATGGGCTTCACGCCGAGGGTGTTCTGAGCATTGTACAAAGAAATCTGTAAATGCGAACCGAATCCGATGACCTTGTTTTGAATTTCCGCCTGAAAGCCTGAAACAATCGCGGTGGAAAGGATCATCACCGTCATACCGATCGCAATTCCCGCCACCGCAATGCGAATGATGGCATTCGATCGTTGACCGGTATCGCCCTTACGGCGACCGTTGATCATGCGTTTGGCAAGGAAGAATTCGTAGTGCAAAGGTCTGCTGTTTAAAACTTGATCGTGGCACGTACATTGCCGTGATCAAGTTGCGCAAATTTGACAATAGATTAAGGATTATGCGACCATTGCTTCTGATTTTTACGGCTATTACCCTGTTTTTCTCCGTTTCAGCCCAAACGCATTTGTTCAAGACCGCTGATGATATCACCATAGGGGCGGAGCGGTTCGATGCATACCTACCGGTCTTGAAGAGTGCCGGTGGGGTAGCGGTTGTAGCCAATCATACATCGATGGTACGTTATAATGGTGAGCGCGTGCACTTGGTGGATGCGCTGCTTGAACAAGGTGTTGATGTGAAGCGCGTATTTGCCCCCGAACATGGCTTCAGAGGCAAGGCTGACGCAGGGGAGAAAGTAGAAAGCGGCAAGGATGCCAAAACCGGTTTGCCCGTTGTAAGCCTCTATGGTTCACATAAGAAACCTACTCCTCAAGACCTCGAAGGGGTAGAGCTTGTGATCTTCGACATTCAAGATGTCGGGGCGCGCTTCTACACCTATATCTCTACGATGACCTATGTGATGGAAGCGTGTGCTGAGCAACAGAAGTTCGTGCTTGTCTTGGATCGTCCGAACCCGAATGGGTTCTATGTAGATGGTCCTATGTTGGACCCGTCCTTTAGCTCATTCGTTGGACTTTTACCTATACCCGTTGTTCATGGAATGACCGTTGCTGAGTTGGCACAGATGATCAATGGTGAGGGCTGGTTGAAGGATAAGGTTACGTGTGATCTCGAAGTGGTAACCTGTGAAGGCTGGGATCGCAGCGATATCTACATCTTGCCAGAGAAACCATCGCCAAACTTGCCTACAATCACCTCGGTTTTACTCTATCCATCCTTGTGTTTTTTCGAGGGGACTAGTTTTTCGGTAGGACGCGGTACCGATCAGCCTTTTGAGGTTTTTGGTCACCCGAACATGAGTGTAGGTTCATTCATGTTTGTACCGAAACCAACGGAAGGAGCTAAACACCCTAAACATGAAGGTGTGCCTTGTTTGGGGTGGGACCTGAGCAAGATTGGTGCTGATCGTGTGAAGGAGAAGGAGTCGTTGATCTTGGATTGGCTGGTCAATGCTTATCGAGATTTTCCGCAAAAAGAGAAGTTCTTTTTAGAGAATGGATTCTTTGACAAACTAGCGGGGACAGATCAGTTGAGAAAGCAGATCATCGCAGGGATGAGTCCAGAAGAGATTCGCGCAGGTTGGCAGACAGACTTGAATGATTTTAAGCGACAGCGATCATTGTATTTGCTGTATCCCTGATATCAAGCTTTACGCGCACGACTTGACAATTACTGCAGCACCTAGCGTAAGGAGGCTGAGGCGAGATCAATTCACCAATTCACCTTGCTTGTTGAAGACTTGTCGGCGTTTCAAGGGTTTACTGAGATCTTCAATCCACTCTTCCATCGACATTCCATCGGTCAAGTTTACCTGCTTAGGGAGTTCAAATTTCTTAAGAGGCACCTCACTTGTGGTATCAATGGAGGTGGCTTTTACTTGAATGTATCCTTTTTCCATCGATACACGCATCTTAAGCAGTATGCCCTTCCACCGCCACTCCTCGGATTGATTTTTCGGTATGCTCCAATGTTTTGCGGGTAGGCCTAGGATCGTATCAATTCCGATGAGTTTACCACCTTGTTCAACATACATCTTTTCGGCTACCTCGTTGAGGTCGAGCGTTGGCGACTGCTCAGCCGTTGTGTAGAGCAGGGTGTTGTCAATCTTTTTAGCATTATAGGTGGATCGGTCAACCACGTACAAGTTGCTGTCTCTCATCAAGGTGATCATGCTGATCGGTTCTTCTTTGCCGATGAATGGATTGTCACGTTTTGTCTCCGTGAACTTTACCTCCGTCATCCCATGATGAATGAAGTAAACCTCTTCTTCGCCCGTTTGCATACCTGTGTAGTGATAGACCAGCTTGCCATCGCGAACGCCATAACGCTTAGGGTGGAGGGGTAACTTGGGTTGGGTTTCCAAGTCAGGTTCTCCGATTGAAGATTCCGTAGCCAGAACACTTGTTGTGTCGCTCGTGCTTGCTTCCGATGTAGCCTTGTCACCAGAACAAGCCACCAATTGGATAGCAAGCAAGAACAGGAATAAAGTCTTACGCACCTTGAACGAAACGATCAGAGAATTCAACGTCTAGTCTGCCTGGATATGCTTCCAGTGCTTTTTCCAATACTTCCAGCGCCAACTTAAGCTTAGGGATCTCGAGCACGTAAGCCAGACGAACTTCTCGTTTACCCAGGTCTTTGGTAGCATAAAAGCCTTCGCCTGGGGCCATCATTACAGTAGCATTCTTGTAAGAGAACTGTTCTAAAATCCACATGCAGAAGTCTTCAGAAGAATCTACAGGAAGCTCTGCCATTGCGTAGAATGCGCCTCCAGGCATCGGACATACCACACCATCAATGGCATTCAACCCATTCACCAGGATATTGCGACGCTCCACGTATTCATCACCTACTTCTTTGAAATAGCTGTCAGGCGTCTGAAGAGCAGCTTCACCAGCAATCTGTCCTAGGGTAGGTGGACTCAAGCGCGCTTGTGCAAACTTCAGCGCGGTCTTGATGACATCTTCATTGCGCGTGATCAATGCTCCGATGCGCGCGCCACACATGCTGTAGCGCTTTGAAACGGAGTCAACAACAATGGCGTTATTCTCTAGAAACTCAAGGTTCAAGATAGATTTATGCTCACGTCCGTCATAGCTGAATTCGCGGTAAACCTCATCTGCGATTAGGAAGAGATCGTTTTCGAGAACGATCTGCTTGAGGGTTTCCAGTTCCTCAGGTGTGTAGAGGTAGCCGGTTGGATTACCCGGGTTACAAATCAAGATACCACGCGTACGGGGTGTGATCATCTCACGGAAACGCTCAACGGGGGGGAGTTTGTACCCTTCTGCAATAAAGGTCGTAATCGGACGAAGTACCACTTGTGCTTGCAGCGCAAATCCGTTGTAATTGGCATAAAAGGGCTCTGGTACGATGATCTCATCTTCAGGATTGAAGCAGCTCATCATTGCAAAGGTGATGGCTTCAGAGCCCCCGTTGGTCACGAGGATCTGTTGATGATTCACGTTGATGCCGTTCTTGCCGTAGTATTCTGCTAAACCTTTCCGGTAACTCTCAAATCCAGCCGAATGGCTGTATTCGATCACTTCACGATCAATGCTCTTGATTGCTTCAATGGCTACTTCAGGGGTTTTGATATCTGGTTGACCAATGTTCAGCTGAATCACTTCTTTCCCTTGATCGATCGCTTTTTCAGCGTATGGCACCAACTTCCGAATCGGTGATTCGGGCATTGCAAAACCTTTCTTTGAGATAAACGGCATAAGCGAAAAGATTACAGTTACAAGCGGTCAAAGATAATTACGCCCATCGGTCTTAGAAACAAAAAAGCCCTTCTCCATCGAGAAGGGCTTTGAATGTCATTGATCAGTGATGATCTAGTTAGCAGCAGGTGCCATCGTTGGCTCCTTCACCGGCATTGAAGCATCATCTGTATTTGGTGCTGCAGCAATGTTCCCTTTGATACGAAGTACCTTAGGTTGCTCACTACCGTTTGATGTGATGGTCACCGATTTGTTGATCGGGCCAAGGCGCTTGCTATCGTACTTCACTTTGATCGCTGAGGTCTCTCCTGGCTGGATTGGTTCACGTGGCCATTCAGGTACGGTACATCCGCAAGAACCCTTCGCATTAGAGATGATAAGTGGTTCCGTTCCTGTATTGGTGAATTTGAATTCTGTGGTGGCATCACCGTGTTGCTTCAACTTACCGAAATCGTGAACGGTCTTCTCGAATTCGATTTCTGCTTGTGCTTGGGCGCCTAGGGCCATCACTAAAGCAGCTGTCATTGCTAGTAAAATCTTTTTCATGGGTTTTTCTTTTATCTGCAAACAAATGTAAGGCCTACTCGGGTCGGAATAGACCCTTTAACACAACATTAAGAATTGCCGATGAATCAGCTAAAGTGCTTATTTGTGGGCCGATTGGTGCACAATTCATTGCATCATCTCCACATAAGAAACTACCTTTGCCGACTTAAATTCTAACAGGCAAATGAGCGATCTTTCGAGCAAGTATAACCCTAAGGAAGTAGAAGGTAAGTGGTATAAACACTGGATGGAGCAAGGCTGCTTCCATTCGATGCCTGATGATCGTGAGCCCTTCACGGTTGTTATTCCTCCACCCAATGTTACGGGGGTGTTGCACATGGGGCATATGCTCAACAATACCATCCAAGACATCCTCATCAGAAAAGCACGCCTTTCGGGAAAGAATGCTTGTTGGGTTCCAGGTATGGATCACGCATCGATTGCAACAGAAGTCAAAGTTGTAAAGCGCCTGCGGGAGAAGGGAATTAAAAAGAGCGACTTGAGTCGAGACGAGTTCCTTTCCCATGCATGGGATTGGAAGGAAGAATATGGTGGCGTCATCTTGCAGCAATTGAAGAAGCTTGGAGCAAGCTGTGACTGGGATCGTACACGGTTTACCATGGATGAGACCTACTACAAAAGCGTGATCGACTCCTTCCTTCATTTGTTCGAGAAGGGACTCATCTACCGAGGCTATCGCATGGTGAATTGGGATCCTGAGGCTTTGACCGCCGTGTC
Source organism: uncultured Flavobacteriales bacterium (assembly GCA_913057205.1). Taxonomy (GTDB): domain Bacteria; phylum Bacteroidota; class Bacteroidia; order Flavobacteriales_G; family Salibacteraceae; genus SHAN690. Next base: position 14,180 of record CAJXNO010000044.1, on the reverse strand, counting down.
TGATGAAGAGGTGATCTACACGGAGGAACAGTCGAAGCTCTATCACGTTCGCTACAAGATTCAAGATGGCGAAGAGTTCGTGACCATTGCTACCACACGTCCAGAGACGATTCTAGGCGATACTGCGATCTGCATCCATCCCGAAGACGAGCGCTATACCCACTTGCATGGCAAGAAAGCCATTGTGCCCATTGTAGATCGTGAGGTACCGATCATTTTGGATGAATATGTTGATCGGGAGTTCGGTACAGGATGCCTGAAGGTTACGCCTGCACACGATGTGAATGATAATGAACTGGGTGAGAAGCATCAACTCGAATCCATTGAGATTCTGAACGCTAATGGTACCATCAGTGAAGCTGCTGGGGTCTTGGTTGGCCAAGATCGCTTTGAAGCGCGTAAGAACATCGAGCCGCTGCTGGTAGAAGCTGGAGCTTTGGTGAAGACAGAAGCATACGAGAATAAGGTCGGACGCAGTGAGCGAACCAACGCAGTGATCGAACCTCGCTTAAGCAAGCAGTGGTTCGTGAAAATGGCGCCCTTGGCAGAACCTGCTTTGAAAGCGGTAGAAAAGGGAGAAGTGATCTTCCATCCCAAGAAGTTTGAGAACACCTATCGACACTGGATGACCAACATCAAAGATTGGTGCATCAGCCGTCAGCTGTGGTGGGGGCATCGGATTCCTGCGTGGTACTTTGGTGAGGGTGACGATGAATTTGTGGTAGCCAAGGATGCGGAAGAAGCACTCCAGAAAGCTCAGGTTATAGACCCATCTTTGACGGCAAGCGATTTACATCAAGATGAAGATGTGATGGATACCTGGTTCAGTTCATGGCTTTGGCCGATCAGTGTGTTCGATGGATTCTATAAGCGCGATGAATTGGATTACTACTATCCGACCAGCGATTTGGTTACGGGTCCAGATATCATCTTCTTCTGGGTAGCCCGTATGATCATGGCAGGCTATGAGTTCGAGGGGAAGGCGCCCTTCAAGAACGTTTACTTCACTGGCATCATCCGTGACAAGCAAGGACGTAAGATGTCGAAATCACTGGGTAATTCTCCGGATCCGATCGAGCTGATCGAGCAATACAGTGCCGACGGCGTACGCTTGGGACTGTTGATGACAGCACCTGCCGGAAATGACATTCCGTTTGATGATTCCATCTGCGAGCAAGGGCGAAACTTCACCAATAAGATATGGAACGCGCTTCGTTTGCTGAAGAGCTGGAACGTTGAGGAAAAGGATCCTGCTGCGGCCAACGTTAATGCAGTAGAGTGGATGCGCAATAGAATGGCTAAGGAGTTCGCTTTGATCGATGAGAACTATGCTAAGTACCGCTTGAACGATGCGGCAATGAGCATCTATAAGCTGGTATGGGATGATTTCTGCTCATGGTACCTAGAAACGATTAAACCAGCATACGGTGAGGCCATCGATAAAAGCACATTTGACGCTACCATTGGGTTCTTCGAAGATTTGATGATTACCCTGCATCCGATGATGCCATTCATCACGGAGGAGATCTGGAGTCACTTGAAGGAACGTGAAGCGGATGACTTGATCGTTCAAGCCGCATGGCCTGAACAGGGCGATTATAACAAAGACCAGATCGCCGCTTTCGAGGTGATTCAACGCATCACAACAGAGGTTCGTGCGGTACGTGCCCAGAAGAGTCTTTCTCCAAAAGATAGGTTAAACTTGGTTCAAGCAGGTGAATCAGGAGACTATATACGTTATCAAAGTGTCCTCGAGAAGCTAGCGAATGTAGACCTTCAGATCAGTGATGAGGTGCAAGGGGCGTCAGCTTCATTTATCGTTGGAACACTGCAATTCTCACTCTTATTAGAAGGCCTGATCGACGCATCTGCCGAGATTGAAAAACTGGAAGAGGAATTGAACTACCAGCAAGGTTTCCTACAGTCAGTTTCCAAGAAGCTATCCAATGGGCGCTTCGTGAATAATGCTCCAGAGGCGGTGGTCAATGCTGAACGTAAAAAGCAAGAAGATGCGGAGTCACGTATTCGATCCATCGAGGAGAAGCTAAAGTCGCTGAAGTGATCGTCGCGTTGCGCCAGGTCATATGGATCATTACGTTTCTGGTTATCAGTAGTGCCGCCAAAACCCAGATTGTTAACGTAGAGGGGAAACGAAACGCAGGAAATCAACAGGGATTGCATGGTTCCTTGGACCTCAACTTCAATTTTACCCGCAATCTCCAAGATGTTTTAACCTACGGTGGAAAGACCAATCTACAATACCTTTATGGCCACCATCGTGTGCTCTTTCTGGCTGACCTGAGTCGTGTTCAGGCAGGAGGTGCTGACTTTGTGAATCAAGGCTTCGAGCATGTTCGTTATAACTACAGCTTCGGTATCAAGGATAGGTTCGCACTGGAGGTATTTCAACAAGCCCAATTCAACTCGGTGCAACTCATCGGTTTTCGTCACCTCACAGGCGCTGGTTTACGCTTTAGCCCAATTGATCAAGACTCCATCAAGCTTTGGTGTGGCACCTTGCCGATGTTTGAATACGAAGAGCTCACTACTGATGCGATAGAGCGAAACATCCGACAGAGTTCATACTTGTTGCTCTTCCTCACCTTGAAGAAATTCGAGTTTCAATCGATCACGTACTATCAACCCAAGTGGGGCGATTGGAGCGACTATCGATTGAGTACAAGCAATACGCTTGAGTTCGGTATTCTGAAGTGGTTGCGTTACGCCTTAACCATGGATCTCCTTTATGACAGCAAAGTCCCGGAGGGCGTGCCAGCTACGGTCTTTACAATTAAGAATGGTTTGAGGCTTGAATTTTAGGGTGCTGGCCTACCTGATCAAGGTGATGTAGCCTTTCAATTGGCCTTTCCGTCCGTCTTCGCGACAATAACGTGCCAAGTAGTAGTAGGTTCCCTCTTCCGCTGGTCTACCGTTGTTTTGGTTGATACCGTTCCAACCCGCATCTATGCCTTGACCTTCATAGAGTTTCACACCCCAGCGGTTATACACGACCAACTCCAAACAGGTGATTTCTTCTAAGCGTATGCTGAAGATTTCATTCCTTCCATCACCGTTTGGTGAGAAGATGTTGGGTTCAAAAACATTGAAGCAGTCTTTGAGGGTTACCTCAATGGCTGCAGAATCACCTCTACAAAGCTTGAAATCTGACCACACATAATATGTTTTGTGATCGAATAATTCGGGGGTATCGAAGTAGTTTCCTTCATGGATAACGGTACCGTAAGGCGTGTTCGACCACAAGGGCATCCCCACATTCACCGTTGTGAAAAGAGCCGCGAAGTCACCTATGCAGATGGTTGTATCCCGTCCCAGGGGCTTTTCGATGTTGTTTTCCTGCACATGAATGTCTACCGGTGCAGACCAGGCCTCACAGCCAAAGGTATCTATGGAAAAGAGGTGATAACTACCAGACTCATAGAACACCCTGGTTCTACCTTCAGTGCTATCCGGAAGCCAGATGTACCGTTCCATGCCATTTCTACTACCTCTAAAGATCACGCTGTCACCCTCGCAAAAGGCCGTATCGCCGGTAATGGAGAATCGAGCTTGGGTATCTGGGATGCTTACTTTCAATGGGTCAGACAAGCCTCTACAACCATTGGTATCAATGGTCTGAAGCGTAAACGTACCTTCTTCGTATCGCACAATGTTCTGGGTGGTATCTCCCCCTGGTTTCCACAAGTACGAGACCATATTTTCGTTTCCGTGTAAGGTGATGCTATCGTCATAGCAGAATACAGGATAGCCATCCAACCCGATAACGGTGGGCTCTTGTGTGATTTCTATGGTCACGGGGTCAGAAACTTTCGAGCACCCATTGCTGTCTGTAGTGGTCAGGGTATAGGTGCCCGGTTGTGTGATCGTGATGCCATCGGCGTTCACGGTAGTGCTACTCCATTGATAGCTTTCCATACCAGGTGAACCCTGGAGCACGATGAAACTGTCCAGGCATAGGACACCCATGGGCGTTATTTCTGACTCTACGTAAGATGGGAATACTTCGATGGTAGCGGTGGTTACGATTCCGCATGAGGTGATTTGACAAGCGTAAACGCCCGGTTCCGTGACGGTTTGTGAGGTTCCGTTACCACTCAAAGGTGGTAACCACTCAATCAAACTACCGGCACTGGACACCACATTGATCGTCAAGATTTCCCCTTCACAAATGATCAGATCACTGCCCACCAAGGACGGTGTATTGTATTGTATGAGTTCAATAGAGTTGCTCACTAAGCCACAGCTATCGGAGTCGTTCACCACGCAGTAGTAAGTACCTGCATCGAAAACAGCGATGGCATTGGAGTCAGATGCAATGGTACCATTGGGCCCTTCCCAGAAAAAGCCTTCCGTGGCGCCTGAATTAGACACGGTTAGCCAAACCGAATCGTCGGGACAGATCACCGACGTACTCGAGCTAACTTGAGGTTGTGGTTTTTGTTCTACGGTTTTCGATGTAGTTATGGTAAGGGAGTCTGAACACCCATATTGGTTGGTTTCTGAAATGGTGGCGAAAACCTGATAGCTCCCTGGGGTGAAAACTTCAATGGATTGTGACGTACTGCCATTGACGAAAGGACCAGCCCAAAATATGTTGGTGGCGCCAGAGGCAGTGAGAATAGTGGTATCTCCCGGACATAAGTAATCGCTTCCTTCGATCTCCATCGTGAAGGCAGTGAGCTGCGGGGATGGTAGCGGAACAACATAAACTGAGTCACTCAAGAAAAAGGTATCCGTATCGCACGGGATCATCCTAAATAGCGTAATATCAAAATGAAACCATCCCGTGTCTTGTGGAACAACTTGGATGATGGTTTGGCAGGCTATGGTAGCATTCCACGATGACGGGGTATAGTTGAAGATGTTAGAGATGTAAGGTTGAGAATCCGTGAAGCAAATCGGCTGTGCAGTTGGGTTGTCAACAGAGTCATAGAGGATGATCTCAAAAGTTTCATTGTCGCAGATGAAGATCGTATCATCTACCAATGCCCGCAGTTCAAAGGAATCTAACGGATTGAAAAACTCAACCGTTATCTGGGTCATGTTTTCGCACCCGTTTTCATCAATGACGGTGAAGGTGTATGTGCCAGATTGCCAAACCGTTATACTGTCATTCTGGATCTGTTGCTGGGGAAATTGTGGACCAGACCAATAAAAGCTATCTACGGTGAAATTGTGTGCGGTAAGGATTACGGTGTCGGGTATGCATAGGTCAACTTTAAAGGGGAAGGCTGTCGGTACAGGGTTTACCCCTTTGTTGTCCATCAGCAATGGCTTGTCTGGGTTATTGTAGATCTTCACATAGATCGAATCCCGAAACGTAAAGCAACCATCTGCCGTTTCAAAATCTAACCATTTATACCCCTCGGTATTATAAAAGGTTTGTCCAGAAGAGGAGGTGTTTGACCAATCATACTGAATTGAGGGGCCGATGTTTGGACAAATATTGGAAAATGCCTGAGCCATCACTCCCGTGCAAGAAAAGAGGGAGTCTGGACAGTTATTACCGATGCACCCCATGTTGATGTCTCTGATGCAGTTGTTACCCGATCGTTTGTAGTAATCGTAAGGCTCTCGATCAGGATCAAAGCAATTCGCTATAAGCGCGTCTGAATTGCCTTCTGAGTTCATGCTGTGGTATTGCCCGTAGTCCAGGTCTCCGCAATAGGGACTGTTCCCAGTGCAGCTGTTGTCTGTCCAATTGCTTAGGTTTCCTGAATTAAAATTAGCAGAAGTAGGGACGTTGAGCTGACCCCTGTAGCTACCAGCTATGTGTGCATTACCTCCTGAACTAATACCGATGCCATTGCCCACATCTTGCTGTCTGCTACCGATATGTCTGGCCCAGTTCCACACACCTGTAGAACTGAACTTGGATACATAGGCATCTTTACCTCCTACACTGTTGAAGACGGCTTCTGCGTAGGCAGCAGTATATTCATCAAAGCTGCACTCAAATCCTCCTGTTATGTAGGCGTTTCCGCTATTGTCAAGTTCTATTCCCTTGCTTGAAATCTCACTGTCTGAGCCACTCTTTCTGGCCCACAGTACAGAGCCAGAGGAGCTGTATCGGGTCACAAAAACACCATGAGCATAGGTGTTATTGAGCAGGATGTTCGAGTTGTTAAAGAAGGTCAGGTTTCCTTCAAAATCACCCGTGATGTAGGCGTTTCCTACAGCGTCTACTGCGATCGCATTGGCGATGTTGAAAGATGCACCACCCGCCATCCTGAACCATTGTTCTGCGCCTTGCGTGTTGTATTTGATCACGAAGATTGCATTGAACATGGTGTTGTTGTGTACTACGCCAAAGGTGATCGTGTCACTGAACTGACCAGTAACGTAGACATTCCCAGCATTATCAACGCCGATATCGAGTCCGCGATCGCCAAAATTCCCCGCTCCTTGCTCCACCCAGCTAAAGGCGCCCGTGCTGCTTAACTTAGCAGTGAATACATCGGTTGAGCCGTTTAAACTGGTTAGTGTGGTACTCCCGAATGTTGAGGTGCCCCTGAATTCTCCGGTGACGTAAACGTTTCCGCTTGCATCTACGTCAATTCCATTTGCTATATCTGCTAATATGCCTCCCGCTCGACTGACCCATTGCAAAACGCCTGCAGTATTGTATTTCGCAACAAATACGTCCTGTTGACCAGCAGAAGTGATAGAGGTGGTTCCAAAGGTGGCTGTACCGTTGAAAAAACCGGTGACGTACACATTCCCGGCACTATCGGTTTGAATGGATAAGCCGCGGTCGGTAGCACTGCCTCCAGCTTTGATTGCCCAAACGTAGTTTCCTGAGCTGTTAATCTTGGTAATGAAAATGTCTGAGCTACCGCTGGATGTTAAGGTGATGTTGCCAAAGCTTGCGCTGCCAGTGAAGTACCCAGTAGCGTATGCATTTCCGCTTGGATCAACGGAAACGTCATAGGCTTCATCAACCGTAGAGCTACCAGCACTTTGCATCCAGTATTGCGCATGAGCAATAGGATTCCACGCAATCAGCAACAGAAAGGGTATGAGCCGTAGCAGTTTCATCAAGGTTAGTAAGTCTTACTAATGGGACGTAAAAAATATCCTTTTCGTTGGATACTGCTCTCAATCAACGACTTAAATATATCCAGAAATTCGATAACTCACAAAACCGATCCATTCATGGATGAGTCGATTCCATATACCAAATGCTTCGGCACTGGGCAAGAAGAGGTGATCTGGAGTGAACATGCGTTCGCCTGATTTCGGTTCCGCCGGAAATGGAATTACTTGAATGCCTTGCTTTTCAAAACAGGCGCTGGCACGTCGCATGTGATAGGCTGAGGTGATCAATACTATCGGCTTGTCCTTTATCCCTCGCTCTTCAAGAAGTGCAGCTGTAAAGCTTGCATTCTCGTGGGTGTTCCGTGATTCACTTTCCAACCAAACCTTGCGTTTCGGAATCCCCATTAGATCTAAAAATGCGCCTACGTAAAGGCTTTCTTTCAGGTCAGGATAAAGCACGTAGCCTGAGCCACCAGATAACAACAGGTGGTCTACGTAATCCTCTTCCAACAGCCGTATACCTTGAAACAGTCGGTCGCCACTCTCGCGAAGCGTAACGCGATCATTTTCTGGAGAATAGTAGGCATATCCTCCGAGTACGACCGCAACCTCATAATGATCGAGTTCTTGATCCGTTTTAACGGGTACTTCCCACCACAGAATCACTTCGTGCAACAAGAAACCGTTTCCGAAAACAAACAAGAAGGCAATTCCAGTAATCAGAAAGCGCCTACGACGCTTTTTCCATACCAAGGCAAGCACTAATGCGATGAATACCCATGATAAGGGGTGAAAAAGGAAATTCAACAGCTTGGATAGGATGAAGAACATCGATTAGATCATTTTTTTGATGAATACCGAAATGAATACGAATACTGCAACCGCAAAGATGGTGACGAAGTAAGTCAGCACCAACAGCAGAAAGCTTTTGATCCAACCGTAATCCCATGTTTTCACAAAGAGATAGACCATGAAGAGGTTGAGGAATTGGCTGGACGCCTCTATCGATAAGCGAACTTGATCTGAAAAGGGCATGGCCAATAAGGAAAGAAGCGCTCCAAAAATGGTAATCGTAGAGAGACCATATGCGTTGATGGCCAAATGCTCCGCATAGTTCCATTTTGGTTTTCTGAAAACAAGAAATGTTCCCAAGGCGAAAAGCGGAACCATCGCAATGATGATCAGGTCCATGTTGTCACGGATCTGATTCAGGTTTGGTCCTTCCGTTCGCACGGCGATTGCTCCTATCAATTCACTGCTTCCCGTGATCGCGTCAACAATCACTGCTAAGGTGGCAGAGATCAGAAGCAATCGGAACGGGTTCATGTAGCGGAAGCGGTTTCCCTCCACAAAGGCCATGATCACCGCTTACGGACGCCTCAACATTTCGAGCAAGGTGAAGATCAGTCCACGATCAAGGTTGAAAAGTTGATTCAAGGCGTCTAAGACCAAAAAGCGAACGCTTAATCGTTCTCGCGAAATGGGCTTCTTGCAATGTTCACATTGCTCTGCAACTGCGTTAGACATGGATTAAGGCTTAGGTTGGTAAATGTAGGAAACCCCAACTGAACGTGCTTGAATCGAGCTTGCATTTCATGCGTTCGGAGAGTGGCGGAGTGAACGTACATTTGCGGCGAGCAATGATTCTGCCCAATACCATAATCGTAGGCGCACCGAAGAGCGGCTCCAGCTCCCTTTACTGGTGGTTAAGCGCACATCCTGAGGTTTGCCCTTCACGCACCAAGGAGACCCATTTCTTTGATGATGAGATTCATCCACGCTTCAATGCCAATGCCAATTGCATCGAACATGGGTTAGACGCATATGCGGAGTATTTCAAGCATTGCAGCACCACATCGAAAGTCATCCTCGAGGCCACTCCGATCTATATGTATCAAGCCAATGCTCTGAAGCGTCTAGCTCAGTTTAGTGAGAAGCCGAAGATCATTTTCATTCTTCGCGAGCCGAGTCAACGCGCTCATTCTCAATTTCGCTTCAATAAATATCGCTTGGGAAACATCGAGTATTCATTGACTTACGATGCTTACCTCGATCAGGTAAAAGACACCACAAGTGATCCGCTCGAACGAGGTTTGTATATGAAGTACATTGATCGCTGGCTCCAAGCCTTCGGTCGGGAGCAGGTGCACATCATTCAATTGGAGCAGCTGCAGCAATACCGTGTAGCGGAGATGAAGCGCTTGAGTGATTTCTTAGGAATCGATGCTGAGTTTTACGATTCATTCGACTTCATGCGCCGCAATGAAACCAGAAAAATGCGCAGCACAAAACTGCACCGCCTTGGTTTGAAGCTGCAGCCTTTGGTACCCCAATGGTTACAAGAACAGCTGTTGGTACCGCTTTACCTCAAACTCAACTCTACGGCCATGCCTCCTGTTTCAAAAGGAGACAAAGCACGCATTGAAGAACTCAAACCGATGTTTGTATCGGAGAACCACCGACTTGCGAAATCATTCCCAGAAATTGACCTGAGCCTTTGGCAGTAACAGACGGCATACCGAAGGTGGTGATCGTTGGGCCGGCTCACCCTTTTCGAGGGGGAATAGCCGATACCAATGAAGCGATGGCAAGGGCCTTTTTACGAGCTGGTCATGAGGTTAACCTGGTCACCTTCACGGTTCAATATCCATCCCTGGTTTTTCCGGGGAAATCGCAATTCAGCGACGATCCGCCACCCGCTAGACTAAAGATTCATCGCTGGATCCACAGCTTCAATCCGTTCAATTGGATCAACGCTGCACGTAAGATCAAGCGACTGAATGCTGATGTAGTCATCATTCGCTATTGGTTGCCCTTGATGGCGCCATGCTTCGGTACGATCGCACGTTTGTTGGGAAAGCGGGTCAAAGTAGTTGGACTGACCGACAACGTTATCCCTCACGAAGCGCGGGCGCTTGACAGACTGTTTACGCGCTACTTTATGTCGGCCTGCGACGCCTTCATGGCCTTGAGTGAAGCGGTGGCAGGAGACCTCAAACGTTTGTCTGACAAGCCGAGCAACCATTTTCCGCATCCCATCAATGATCAACTGGGCGCACTCCAAGAGAAGTCAGCTGCGAGAATTGCCTTAGGATTATCGAATGAACCGTTCTACTTCCTGTTCTTCGGTTTCATCCGCCCGTATAAAGGCTTAGATCTGCTGCTAGCGGCACTTGGCGATGAGCGATTAAAGCATGAGGACGTCCACTTGATTGTGGCAGGCGAAGCCTATGAGCCGCTCGATCGTTACCTCGATCTGGCAAAACGCATGGGAATAGCGGATCGGGTGCATTGGTTCACAGACTTCATACCGAATGAGCAGGTCCCAAGGTATTTCGGTGCCGCCGATTGGGTTGCACAGACCTACCGTACCGCTACCCAAAGTGGCATCACGCAGATGGCCTTGCACTTCGAGGTTCCCGCCCTCATCACCAAAGTGGGTGGATTAGAAGAGTTCGTTCAGGAAGGCAAAACCGGATCTTTCTGCAAACCAGAGGCAGCAGCCATCGCACAGCAGATCCAACAGATCATTCATGACCATGGTAAGGTGGATTACACCCCGTTTATCCAAGAACAGAAACGTCGCTTTTCGTGGGATGCCTTCGTATCTCATTTCAATCAGTTTATCTCTCGTACTTTTACGTCATGAATCCACTGCGCAAGAACCTCGAAGCCTCGATCAGCATCCGACAAGAGATGTTGAACGACCAAGCCTTGCACCTGACCCTCGATCGCGTCCTCGACCTCATCGAAGAAGCATTCAGGGCGGGTGGCAAACTGTTGCTCTGTGGAAACGGTGGCAGCGCAGCAGACGCACAGCACATCGCAGCGGAACTGAGTGGACGCTTCACAAAGGATCGCGCTCCACTCTTTGCTGAAGCCCTGCACGTAAACACCAGTTACCTCACCGCAGTGGCAAACGACTACGGCTACGAAGAGGTCTACGCTCGTATGACCGAAGCCATGGGCAAGGAGGGAGATGTACTGATTGGTATTTCAACTTCCGGCAACTCCGAGAATGTTTTCCGAGCCATGCAAACGGCTAAGCAGAACGGCATGAAAACGGTTGCACTCGTTGGGGCAGAACCAGGAAAGTTAGGCGCCGTGGCAGATCACATACTGATTGTACCTTCCAAAGACACGGCACGCATCCAAGAGGTGCACATTACCCTCGGTCATAGCATTTGTGAATCCCTTGAAGATCGCCTGTTTTGAGCCGATACCCTTGGTTAAGCAAAATCGATAAGCGGTGGACCTTATTCCTAGATCGGGATGGGGTGATCAACGAGAAATTGGAAGGCGATTACGTGAAACACATCGATGAGTTTCACTTCATCAACCGCACCCTGGAGGCGCTCGAGCTGCTTGGAAATCGATTCGGTGTGATTGTGATCGTGACGAATCAGCAGGGCATCGGTAAGGGACTCATGGCGGAGGAAGAGCTCTTGGGCATCCACCAGTACATGTTGTCTGAAATCTTCAATCATGGCGGACGCATAGACGGGGTTTTTTACTGCCCCTACCTGGCAGAGGATGACCCACCCTGTAGAAAACCGAATACCGGAATGGCCTTTGAAGCACGCGACCGTTTTCCAGAGATCGATTTCAAACGGTCAGTGATGGTGGGCGACTCGGTAAGCGATATGGAATTCGGTCATCGCTTAGGAATGAAATGTGTTCGTGTGAGTCATTCCGATGAAGAACACTTGAGCGTTCCGAGTTTATTCCACTTTGCAAGTGCAATAAGTTCTCAATAATTGCTTCTCGTCACCGTTCTATCCTTCTACATTTGACGCAATGAAGCAGTTGATCACTCTTTTTGGTTTCTTCTTATGCACCTTGTCCGTTTCGGCACAAGAAGGAGAAGCAACGAATCAGCTTGATGCTGAAGGTAAAAAGCATGGGGTTTGGGAGGTCTTCTATGAAAATGAAGACAAACAACTCCGCTATCGAGGTGAGTTTGATCATGGGCAGCCCATTGGCACCTTCTTTTATTATTACGAAAGCGGAGAGAAAAGCTCTGAAGTGACCCACCTATCCGATGGTTTTGCGGATGCGCGGTTCTTCCATAAGAACGGCACCATCATGGGTGAAGGCAAGTACAAAGACCAAGACAAGACAGGGGAGTGGAGATTCTACGATAACCACACGGTGTTGAGCTCGGTTGAACCCTATTCAGAAGGTAAGCTGGATGGACTCGTGCGGGTCTATCACCTCAATGGCCAAGTGGCGGCTGAGATTCCCTATGTTCAGGGTAGAAAGAATGGTCCGTTCAAAGAATACAACACCGATGGCAAGGTGCGGATCGAGGGGACTTATGCAGATGGCACCTTCGACGGGGAATACAAACAGTACTATGACGACGGTTCTAAATACATGACCGGATTCTACAAAGCTGCGGTCAAAGACAGCATCTGGAAGTACTACAACGATGAGGGCTACATCATGTATCAGGAGCTTTATGATGTAGGTGAACTCATTAAGCGCAAGTTTGAAGAAGGTTATACGCCAGAGAAGATCAAGGTGGAGTTGGAAGAAAGCGACATCATCAACGAAGATCAGCTGATCGAAGAGTTCATGAACGGCTCTCCATCCCGCAGGTAGACGCCCTTCGCTTCAAGTGTAGCGTTTCACATCTAAATTCCGAACTTTGCAGGCCCGAATGGGTTATCTCAGGTTATGAGCAAGAAAGGAAGGATATTGGTAGCGATGAGCGGCGGAATAGACAGTTCCGTTGCAGCGATGATGTTGCATGATGAAGGCTACGAGGTGATCGGTATCACCATGAAAACCTGGGATTATGAAACCTCAGGGGGCAGCCGTAAAACCACTGGGTGCTGCAGCCTAGATGACATCAATGACGCACGTGCCCTTGCTGTAGAAAAAGGCTTCCACCACATGATCCTCGATATCCGCTCCGAGTTTGGGGATAACATCATCGACAACTTCGTAGAGGAGTATTTGGCCGGACGAACGCCAAACCCGTGCATCATGTGCAATACGCACATCAAGTGGGATGCCCTGCTGAAGCGCGCGGATCAATTGGATTGTGAATTCATTGCCACAGGACACTATGCCAATTCAAGGCAGTTGGAGAACGGGCGCTATGTTGTGTCCAAAGGCCTGGATGAGAACAAAGACCAGAGCTACGTGCTTTGGGGACTTTCACAAGAAGCGCTTGCCAGAACACGTTTCCCTCTCGGTAGCTTTACCAAGCCGGAGATCCGTCAGATAGCCTTGGACCAAGGTTTTGAAGCCCTTGCGAAGAAGGGAGAGAGCTATGAGATCTGCTTTGTACCAGATAATGATTATCGCGGCTTCCTGAACAGACGGGTAGATGGGCTAGAGGAGCGTCTCAGTGGCGGACGTTTCATCGGTCCTGATGGTGAAGACCTGGGTGAGCATCGTGGATATCCATACTACACAGTAGGACAGCGAAAAGGCCTCGGTAAAGCCTTCGGTGAGCCGATGTTTGTGACCAAAATTGACCCAAAGACCAACGCTGTTTTCTTAGGAAGAAAAGAAGACCTGATGGGACATTCAATGTACGTGAGAAACATCAACCTTCAGAAGGTGGATGCGATCACGGATGGAATGGATGCGATCACCAAGATCCGATACAAAGACAGCGGTGCCATGTCGCATCTTTTCAATGAGCCGGATGGCAGAATACGCGTGGATTTTGAACACCAAGTGAGTGCCATTGCACCTGGACAAAGCGCTGTTTTCTACGATGGTAAGGATCTCATCGGAGGCGGATTCATCGCACGCTCTACGGAGATTCCACTATCTTTCAGTCAAAAGATCACCAAAGGTGAAGCATTGGAAGACGTCGTGGATAAGTCTTAGCATACTGCTCGCGCTTAGCAGCTGTGGACGGGACGATGTAGAACGTCCTGATCTCGGCTACAATTATCTTCCATTGCACCAAGGCAGCTCGTTCACCTAGGAAGTAGATTCCGTGGTTTTTGATGAGTTTAACGAGCGGACAGATTCTTTTCGGTTCATTCTTCGCGACGATTTTGTGGAGGTGATCGAAGACCTCGAGGGTCGAGCAGCCATTAGGGTGGAACGTTACAAGCGTTTTCAAGACACGGCAGATTTTCGCTTTCAGTATGCATATA
>CAJXNO010000043.1 GCA_913057205.1 uncultured Flavobacteriales bacterium | reverse complement strand
GAGAGAGAAGTGCGAAGCCAGCAGCTTTAGAAAGCTGCGCGCTGCATAATCGGGATCTCTACGTCGATGTAAGTATTGAATCTTCGAGAGATCAACACATTATCACAGAAATTATCGTCGCCGTAATTGTTGGTACGTGGTACTAGATTCTCTACTTCCATGTACGATCTGCCAGCAATGAAATGCGCGCAATTGAAGTCTGCTACGTACGGAGCTGTGATCTCATTGGTAAACACGCCACCCCTTGTATTCTTTCCTGTTGAGAACCCTTCGGTGACTTCAAAAATATCGTCGGTGAAGTCGGTTTCGGTACTCGACCCGCTCGCCCAAACATAAACGAATGTACCGCTGTAGGTGAAGTCTTTGTTCCTACCCGTAATTCGTCCGTCCTCTAGAACGAAGCTGTAGGCTCGCTTCCCCTGACTATTCAAGCCTAAATTGGTGATCGTGAGTGTGCCTTCAACGTCATAAATATCCTTGCGGTAACCTTCAAAGTTCAAGGTGTAGACGCTTCCTTTATTCAAGTATTTACCGGTAAATACCGTACGGATCACACCGTAGCGAACCTCATTGTCGAAGCAGCGTGTAGTATCCTCTCCCCAGTCCATTTTGAGCGTAAGCGGGAAGATGGCCGCTGTATCTGATAGGCCCGTATTCCTTCGATCGAAACACTGGTCGAGGCTCTGTTGGGTAATGTTGGTATCGTTCAAAAGTGTATCACCCATCGCAAATCGATGGACTTGGCGAAACGCATCGTCGTAGATGTGGTGTGCCAAAGCATTCTCTTCCGCAGAAAGTACTTCACGGTCTTCATCCCGGTCAGACTTGTTGCAAGCCGTTCCCAGCAGCATGAGACTGATCATGAGTAGAAGTGAAAACGCAGTAGAAATGGATCGTTGAACAGGCATAGGTTATGTTCCGAGTAAAGCGAATTTAAGGATAATCCAAATTGCAGCTTTATTTGGTGTACAAACAGATGCGGAAAGGGAAGTTGTGAACATCGTCTTTAGGATGGTCTTGCAGTACTTCTTTATTCCATTCGGATGGATCGAAGTCCGGGAAGTATGCATGTCCATCGATTCTTGCCTCAACATGAGTGATGTACAGTCGGTCTGCCAGGTCGATGGTTTGCTTGTAGATCTCTCCACCTCCAATAATGAAGAGTTCTTCTTCACCTCGATCGCGTGCTAGAGCAATGCCGTCTTTGATGCTGGTGAATACATCCACTTCGGGAGCCTCAAAGCTTGGATTGCGGGTGACTACGATGTTTGGCCTTCCGGGAAGTGGTCGGTACTTCTTAGGAATGCTCTCAAAGTTCTTTCTGCCCATCAATACGTGGTGACCTTTGGTAGTTCTTGAAAAGAACTTCATATCGTCTGGCAGGTGCCAAGGCAGGTCGCCATCAATACCTATCACGTTGTTTTTGCCGATGGCAGCTATCAATGAAATGATCATACGGCAACTGCTGCTTTGATGGGTGGATGAGGGTCGTACCCTTTCAATTCAAAATCTTCAAAGGTGAAGGCTTCAATATCGGTTACGTTAGAGGTGATCTCCATTTTAGGGAGGGGACGATAATCCCGGCTCAACTGTTCGCGTGCTTGATCGAAGTGGTTGCTGTACAAATGAGCATCACCGAAGGTGTGTACGAAGTCACCCAATCCCAACCCACATACCTGGGCCACCATCATGGTCAACAGGGCATAGGAAGCAATATTGAACGGCACACCCAAGAATACATCCGCACTTCGCTGATAGAGTTGGCAAGAAAGTTTGCCATCCAGCACGTAGAACTGGAACATGGTATGACACGGCGGTAAGCCGGCCTTGGCCATTTCTTCGATCTCTGAGGCATTCCATGCAGAGATGATCAGCCTGCGCGAGTTTGGGTTGCGCTTGATCTCATCGATCACCCATTTCAACTGGTCGGTGCCGTTGAAGTCTCTCCATTGCTTGCCATATACCGGTCCGAGTTCACCCCACTCAGCCGCAAAATCTGCATCGTCTTTTACGCGCTGCACAAAATCCTTCATGTGTGCCTTCCATGCTTCCGAGTACTTCGGGTAGCTATCTGCCTGACCGGTTTGGTTCAGCCAGTTTTGGTAGGGCCAATCGTTCCAGATGTTCACGCCATTCTGCACCAAATAACGCAGGTTCGTATCGCCTTTCACGAACCACAGCAACTCGTGGATGACCGACTTTACATGCACTTTTTTGGTGGTTACCAACGGGAAGCCTTCGTTGAGATCAAAGCGCATTTGGTAGCCAAAAACGCTCCGGGTTCCTACACCGGTTCGGTCGTTCTTATCGGTTCCGTTCTGTAGTATGTGTTCAAGAAGCGCGTGGTATTGCTGCATGCTTTCGGGTATTGATCGAAGATCAAAAGTGGGGAGTGCTGTCGTTTCCAACAACCCTTCACATTAAAAGCTTTCCAAAAGTTGTGAACGCCTTATACGTAGAACATGCCTACGATCGACGCGGTGAACAAGCACGCGATCGTGCCACCTAAGAGGGCGTAGAGCCCTAATTTGCTGAGGAGCGTCTTACGCGATGGAGCAAGTGCCCCAATTCCTCCGATCTGTATCCCAATCGACGCGAAGTTGGCGAAGCCACAAAGGATGTACGTGGCCATCACAATCGACTTTTCGTGCTGGAACATGTTGTTGCTCTTCATGTCGCCAAGCGTGACGTAAGCATAGAACTCATTCAGGATGGTCTTCTCGCCGAGCAACTGTCCTACCAATACAATATCATCGCTGCTGATGCCCATCAAGAACGCAATCGGCGCGAACGCATAACCGATGATGAATTGGAAACTCAACCCGTCGTAGTTCGTATGCTGTGCGATCACTTCGTTCAGGCCAGTGAGCGCTCCGATACCGTCCTTCAGAATGTAATTCCCCAAGTAGATCAAGGCAGTGAACACCAAAAGCATCGCACCCACATTGATCGCAAGCTTTAAGCCGTCGGTGGTACCATTTGAGATCGTCTCCAGGAAGTTCGAGCCTACTTTATCATTGCTGATGTTCATGGTTTGATCGAAGCTTTCCGTTTCCGGAACCAAGATCTTTGCAGCCACAATGGCCGCAGGTGCTGACATCACCGAAGCGGTAAGCAAGTGCTTAGCAAAGAGCACCTGTTCTACCGGGTCATCACCCCCTAAAAAATTGATGTACGCCGCTAGCACACCTCCCGCAATGGTGGCCATCCCGCCGCTCATGAGACACATGATTTCTGACTTGGTCATCTTGTCGAGGTAGGGCCGCACCAGCAAGGGAGATTCGGTTTGTCCCATGAAGATGTTGCCAGCCGCAGCAAGGCTTTCAGCACCACTTAAGTGCATCAGTCGCTTCATGATCCAGGCAAAAGCAAACACCAATCGCTGTAAGATCCCGAGGTAGTAAAGAATGCTGCTGAGTGCGGAGAAGAAAACAATGGTAGGCAATACGTTAAACGCGAAGCTGATGACTGCGTTCTCCATCGTGTTCGTTACGAACGACTTGAACAAGAACTCGCTTCCGAACTGGGTAAAGGAGATCACCTTCACAAAGGCTCGACTCATCCATTCGAACGCATCCGCAACCACATCTACTTTGAGCACCAATACAGCAAAGACCAATTGAAGTGCAACTCCTTTACCTACGAGCGACCAATTGATCGCCTTGCGGTTTTGACTGAATGCCCAGCTGATGCCGATCAATACAGCAATACCAAGGAGGCCTTTGAGGATAGAGAGGATCAAGAGTCAGTGGTTTATCAGTGCGGGAAAGTAATGATTCTACTTTCTCCGATTGAGCTCGTCCCGAAGTTCGGTCGCTTTTTCGTAGTCTTCTTCCGCCAATGCTTTGTCCAGTTCCTTTTCCAACTCATCCTTAGACATCGCGCTCAAACCGCTCGGAGAAGGAATGTCATCACCTTCATCCAAATCACCCCCAAGCGATTCGATCTCATCTTCGTCTAAAATGATTCCTGCACTGGAAAGAATGGATTCATAGGTATAAATCGGACACTTGAATCGTACGGCCAACGCAATCGCATCACTCGTGCGGGTGTCGATCTCAATCGGCGCTTCATCGCCACGCTGGCAGATCAACTTCGCAAAGAAGATGCCTTCCAACAGGTTGTAGACCACCACTTCGATCACTTTGATCTCAAAGGTGTCTGCAAGCGATTTGAAGATGTCATGGGTGAGCGGACGGCTCGGACGCATGTTCTCCAATTCAATGGCGATGGCTTGCGCTTCGAAGTTTCCAATGATGATGGGCAGTCGGCGCTTGCCTTGGGTCTCACCTAAGACCAAGGCATAGGCACCGGTTTGGGTCTGACTGTACGACAGACCCAAGATATCCAGTTTGATTTTCTCCTGCTCCATCCGCTGGCTGCTAGGCTTGTGCAGCTTTGAATGACTTCACCGCTTCGATCAAGCGAGGTACCACCTCAAACGCATCACCTACTACGCCATAGTCGGCTGCTTTGAAGAAGGGTGCTTCAGGATCGGTGTTGATCACAACGATCACCTTGCTACCGTTTACCCCAGCCAAGTGCTGAATGGCTCCTGAGATTCCTGCAGCGATGTAAAGGTTCGGACGAATCGCGATACCGGTTTGTCCAACGTGCTCATGGTGAGGTCTCCAACCGATGTCAGAAACTGGACGAGAGCATGCGGTTGCAGCGCCGAGTTCTTTCGCCAAATCTTCAATCATGCCCCAGTTCTCTGGGCCTTTCAATCCGCGACCGGCAGAAACAACCAATTCGGCTTCGGTAAGGTTGATACCATCTCCACCTTCGGCTTTGAATTCTTTTACCTGTACAGATGCTGCACCAGCGTCAGCACTGAAAGCTTCTACGTTTGCACTCGCTTCTTGCTTCTGCTTGCTCACGGAGTTCGGCAACAGGGTCAGCACCTTCTTAGCAGTATTAATCTTCACATTGGCGAATGCTTTTCCGGAGAAAACGTTCGTTTTCACAACAAAATCATCTCCAGTAGAAGGATAATCGATCGCTCCGGTTACCAATCCAGCTTGCAACTTAGCCGCTACGATCGGTGCAACGCTTTTTCCAGTGTAGTCGTGAGAAAAGATGATTACATCACACTGTTTGCTATCAGCAGCGGCTGCAGTCAATCGAGCCAACTGCATCGGATCCATTTCGCTGATGGACGAGCTGTGTAGAATGTTCGTGATACCGTAAGAAGCCAATTCATTCAGCGCTTCTTCGTTGAGGTTTCCGTAGGTCAGTAGCGTAGCTGAACCTCCGTTGTCTGCTGCGATCTTCGCGCCGTAGGTGCTGGCTTCGAAGGCTGCTTTTGAAACCTTTCCGTTTTCTGAATCTGCAAATACTAATACGTTCATGCTTAAATGACTTTGGCTTCGTTATGAAGAAGGTTAACGAGTTCTTCCATGTTTTCTGGGTCGATGAGCTTCACATCTCCTTTTGCTGGTGGTAGTTCGTAGCTTACTGTTTCGGTGAGCGTATCCGCGCCACTCGCAGGAACTACTTGCAAAGGCTTCGTACGTGCTGCCATGATGCCGCGCATGTTCGGAATGCGTTGCTCGGCCATCCCTTTCGCGGCTGAAATCACCAACGGCGTGCTGGCACTCAATACTTCCGTTCCACCTTGCTTGTCGCGTTCCAAGGTTGCAGTAGCTCCATCCACTTCTAGGGAGATGGCATTCGACACATAAGGAAGATCCATAATGGCCGCGATCATACCGGCTACTTGTGAACCGTTATAGTCGATTGTTTCCTTACCCGCAATGATCAAATCAAATCCTTTGTCCTTTGCGTAATTGCTGATCTCAGCAGCCACCTGATAGGCGTCGGTTGGCTGGGCATCAATGCGAACGGCATCGTCGGCTCCGATGGCGAGTGCCTTTCTCATGATAGGCTCGTAATCTGCACCGCCAACGCTGACGATGGTTACCTTACCACTTTGTGCTTCTTTCAATTCAAGGGCACGCACCAAGGCATACCACTCATCGTATGGATTCACGATGAACTGAACTCCGTCTTCATTGAACTTCGTATCTCCATCCGTAAAAGAGATCTTGGTTGTGGTGTCGGGAGCTTTACTGATACAAACAAGTATGTTCATGTTGTTCGTTTTTTCCGTTCGTTTTGGGAGGCGCAAAATTAGCTTTTGAAATCCAAAAAGCCCACAGAATCACGGATTCATTTTAATAGACACTTGAGAACTCCTTCGACTCGATTCAGGAACAAAGTATCTACTTGGTGGTTCATTAGTCTAAGATGAATTCAGCAGCAAGCGCGAAGATTCACCCAAAGCTTCGGTTAATTGACTCAGGGCGTTATTTTTGCCGCCTGACAAAAAGAAACTATGCGTACGATCCAATTCAGAGAAGCGCTCCGTGAAGCGATGAACGAAGAGATGAGAAGAGACAAGAACGTCTTTCTCATGGGAGAAGAAGTGGCCGAATACAACGGTGCTTATAAAGTGAGTCAAGGCATGTTAGACGAGTTCGGTCCAGAACGCATCATCGATACGCCGATCGCCGAATTGGGATTCGCTGGTATCGGCGTGGGCGCTGCTATGAATGGCTTGCGTCCGATCATCGAGTTCATGACCTGGAACTTCGCCATCTTGGCAGCAGACCAGATCATCAACTCCGCCGCTAAGATGCTGCAGATGTCGGGCGGACAATACAGTGTTCCAATCGTATTCCGTGGAGGTAATGGTCAGGCCGGACAGTTGGCTGCAACGCACTCCCAAAGTTTCGAAGCGTTCTATGCCCATGTTCCTGGACTCAAGGTAATCACGCCTTCTACACCTTACGATGCGAAAGGATTGCTTAAATCAGCCATTCGCGATAACGATCCTGTCGTGTTCTTGGAGTCAGAAAAGATGTTCGGTGATAAAGGCGAAGTGCCAGAAGGCGAATACCTGCTGCCGATCGGTAAGGCCGACATAAAGCGAAATGGCGATGATGTAACCATCGTAACCTTTGGTAAGATCTTAAAAGTGGCCTTAGAGGCGGCAGATGAATTGGCGAAAGACGGAATTCATTGTGAGGTAATCGACCTGCGTACTATTCGTCCGCTAGACGTGGAAACCATTATCAGTTCCGTAAAGAAAACCAACCGCTGTGTGGTAGTAGATGAGAGCTGGCCATACGCTTCGGTATCCAGCGAGATCGCTTACCGCATTCAGAAAGATGCTTTTGATTACTTGGATGCTCCGGTGAGCAGAGCTACCCAAAGCGATACGCCTTTCCCATTCACGCCCAACCTCATCGAGGTGGCGATTCCTACCGTTGATCGCGTCATGCGATTGGTGAAGGAGTCGATGTACTTGGTATAAGCACGAAGACATTATTGGTCGACCCTCACGGTCGAAGTAGGCACGAAAAGAAAAGCCCCCCACTTGGATGTCTTGTGGAGGGACTTTTCTAACCTAAACCTACTAACTTATGTTCTTATTCTACAGCAATTCGTGTGCCAAAATTCTTTTGTGGTTTAAGAAAGGACTCCACGGGGGAAATGTGTGAGGACCATTCTTTTCTAAACCTACTAACCTATTTGCTTATATAAACGCAGCACCGTAGAGGAAGTTGCATATAGAGGCTCACAACAAACGTTAACGAAGGTCTAACGTGCTGATCTCTTGTAAGCTACCATCCTCTGAGTAGCTGAATTGCATCAAGCCAGTACTACCGATCACGTGAAGTCGACGGTCTTTTAAGATCACATCATACGCATCAAAACCCGTAGTTTGGCTCAGTTGGGGCAATTGAGCGTTCTCCAGATCTGCAAAATCAATCGTTCGGATACCTGACAGGCCGTCACAAACGAATAGCAGATTGGCACCATCGTCCATCGTCAATCCTTGCGGTTGATCCATCCCCATGGTGGTGATCAAGCTTGGCTCCATGATGTTGGATACATCCAATGCTTGCAATTCATTGATCTCTTGCCAACCGCACTCCGTGCCCCCACGTAGGGTTACAAACGCATATGCATTGTTCGCGATCACCGGGTCGCACGCTGTGAAATGTTGGTAGTGCGAAAGGTAGCTCGGACTGTTGCTCGAGCTAACATCATAAATGAGCATGCCATTATTGGATCCGATGAAAAGGTTATCGTTCAAACGAAACAGTGTTTCAATGATGCCCCATCTGCCTGCATCATCCCATGGACGAAAACTGTTCACCTCGATCGGATCGGCATTGCCCAACTGAAATACCTTGATCTCCTCTTCACTCGAAATGGCGTACAAGTGTTCACCCACCGTTAGGAAGCGCGCCATGGATCCCGCGATCGAGGAATTCGGACTGCTGGCTGAACTGCGGACGTTGGCAGCGCCATCGCCAAAGGTCAGTGTCGTTTCCTCCTGCCGTAGTCCTCCTCCGCCTAACCAACCATCATTCGACCGTTCGATGATATATTCGTGATAGCACGTCTGGTCTTCGCAGGTTTCTTCCACGTCGCGTACCTCATAGCCGATCACCACACCTTTGGTCTGATCGATGCGAGCTACTGGGTAGTTTTCATCCATATTCAGCGTCGGAATGGTGTAGGAGAATACATTTTCTGTTCTACCGATCTCTTCCACAGCAGTTGGTGTGCTCAAATCAAGCGCCACCAAGTCTACGTAACTGTCGGCATACAATACGCCGTTCTGGATGGCGATATCAATGTTTCCGGGTATGGAGATGAAGGCCATGTGCTCCGGAGCCGCCGGATTGCTGTTGTCATAGATGTGGATGCCTTGCTCCAATTCATTGATCAGGATCCAATCGTTGTAGAGCACAATCTTTCCTGGGTTCTCCAGCGAGCGGTCATTGTCGTTAGAAATGGACGTGCGCAATTCGTCGTAAGACATATATAAAGGCACGTTTCCGGTGAAGGAAGTAGTTTGAGTGAGCTTTTGGCAGGCACTAAAGCTGAAGGCTGCCAGAAGGAGTAGCGCAAAGGTGGTCGTTTTCATGTGCTAACAATTATTTAACCTCAAGACGAAAGAGTCCTATACCGAGGTTGGTTGTTGGTTCGAAAATATATGATCAGCTGGTAAAACGTTGATAGGTAATGCGTTATTATATCATTAACCCTTCAGTTTTTCCAACAACGTTTTCGTTCGAATACAAGTGCTCTAGCATGCCTGACAGCAGTCAAGCGTTTCCACGAAATCTTTCGTTGCTCAATTTGTAGAGGGTGCTATCTTTGCGCGCTTTAAAATCAAAGCCCCGTGTGGGGTTTTAAGTTGTTCAAAATCAATAATTAAATGGAAAGTTTAATATATGCATTGCCGGCGCTTGGTGTAGTTGCGCTGCTTTATGTTGCATGGAAAAGTGCTTGGGTGTCCAAGCAAGAGGTAGGAAGTGAGAAGATGGCAAAGATCGCCAACAACATCTCCGTTGGTGCAATGGCCTTCTTGAAAGCAGAGTACAAGGTCCTCGCTATCTTCGTGGTTGCTGTAGCAGTCCTGCTTGCGTTCAAAGGAGCAAATGAAGCCAACTCCAGTCCATTGGTGGCCCTGTCATTCGTTGTAGGTGCGGTTTGTAGTGCATTGGCCGGATACCTCGGAATGAAGGTGGCTACCAAAGCCAACGTACGCACAACCAACGCAGCGCGTGAGTCGCTGGGTAAGGCACTTGAAGTTGCCTTCGGTGGCGGTTCTGTGATGGGAATGGGGGTTGTTGGACTCGGCGTATTAGGCTTATCCATTCTCTTCATCGTATACTCTCAACTTTTCGGCCTAGGTGATAAGGACGGTGTAACCACCGTATTGAACGTATTGGCTGGATTCTCCCTTGGTGCTTCATCCATCGCGCTCTTCGCACGTGTGGGTGGTGGTATCTATACCAAGGCAGCCGACGTAGGTGCTGACCTCGTGGGTAAAGTAGAAGCGGGTATCCCTGAAGACCACCCATTGAACCCTGCAACCATCGCAGATAACGTTGGTGATAACGTAG
Organism: uncultured Flavobacteriales bacterium; assembly: GCA_913057205.1. Taxonomy (GTDB): domain Bacteria; phylum Bacteroidota; class Bacteroidia; order Flavobacteriales_G; family Salibacteraceae; genus SHAN690. The sequence goes on along the minus strand of CAJXNO010000043.1, from coordinate 11,001 downwards.
GTGATGTTGCCGGTATGGGTGCTGACCTTTTTGAATCTTATGTAGGCTCCATCATCGGTACCATGGTACTGGGTGCGGCTTTCGTTACCCTAGATATCATGCCAATGGATGGCCTTGGAGCAGTAATGCTTCCACTAGCCTTGGCAGCCGTAGGTATTGTGGTTTCCATCATCGGTACCTTCTTCGTGAAGGTGAAGGAAGGTGGTAGTCCACACACCGCATTGAACATCGGTGAGTTCGGTTCAGCCATCGTAATGGTGATTGTTTCTTACTTCCTCATCAACTATTTCTTGCCAGCAGAATGGAGCATCGGCGGACGTGAGTACAGCTCACTCGGTGTGTTCTTCGCTACCTTGGCAGGTCTCGCGGCAGGTTTGGGTATCGGTAAGATCACCGAATACTACACCGGAACTGGAACTCCTCCTGTAAAGTCAATTGTTCGTCAGTCGTTGACCGGTTCTGCAACCAACATCATCGCAGGATTGGGTGTAGGTATGATGAGTACGGCAATTCCAGTGATCTTGATCGCTGCTGCCATCTTGATCGCTTACCACTTCGCCGGACTTTACGGCATCGCGATCGCTGCGGTGGGTATGTTGGCAAACACAGGTATCCAATTGGCCGTTGACGCTTACGGTCCGATCTCTGATAACGCAGGTGGTATTGCTGAGATGTCTGAACTTCCTAAAGAAGTACGCCAGCGCACCGATAAGTTGGATGCGGTAGGTAACACCACAGCAGCCATCGGTAAAGGATTCGCGATCGGTTCTGCTGCATTGACCGCTTTGGCCTTGTTCGCGGCATTCATGCAACAGGCAAATGTGAGCATGATCAACATTGCAGAACCTACCGTTATGGCAGGTCTGTTGGTGGGTGCTATGCTTCCTTTTGTGTTCTCGGCCATGAGTATGAATGCGGTTGGACGTGCAGCCATGTCCATGATCGAAGAGGTTCGTCGCCAATTCCGTGAGCTTCCTGCATTGAAGGCAGCGTTGGACGTGATGAACAAGAACGAAGGAAAAGAAATGAAAGACTGGAGCGAAGAGGATCGCAAGACCTTTGAAGCGGCAGACGGTGTAGCAGAATACGACAAGTGCGTAGAGATCTCTACCAAGGCATCCATCCGCGAGATGGTATTGCCAGGTCTGTTGGCCGTTTTGGTTCCTGTATTGGTTGGCTTCTTGGGCGGACCAGCTATGTTGGGCGGTTTGTTGGCCGGAGTTACCTCAGCGGGTGTGCTCATGGCGATCTTCCAGTCTAACGCTGGTGGTGCTTGGGATAATGCCAAGAAGATGTTTGAAGAAGGAGTTGAAATCAACGGTCAGATGTACTACAAGGGTTCTGACCCACACAAAGCAACCGTTGTTGGTGATACCGTGGGTGATCCGTTCAAGGATACATCAGGTCCGTCATTGAACATTTTGTTGAAGTTGATGTCTGTAGTAGCATTGGTCATCGCTCCATCTATTGCCTTGGATCCTGCAGAAGGATTGCTAGAGCAAGTAGAAAAAGTGAAGATCGAAGTTGGTGCCGAAACAGAAACAGCAACAGAAACAAACGCAGCATTCACATCGATCGAGGAATAAGAGTTTCGTTCGATCACTACTTTGAGAAGCCCCGGGTCATTTGATCCGGGGTTTTTTGTTGGGCGGCATTTTCGGTGCTCCGTTCATAGCTCACTTCCACCGGCGGGTTTCGCACCGCTGCAAAGGAGCTTCCGCTGGTCGCTCTTTTCAACCCCGCTGCCACGCAAGGCTAACCACTGCGCCCCGGGCCGCAGACTTGTCGAGTTACACCGCTCACTCATTCACACTTGACGCGCTCGGGTCTGCTGCATAGATTCGTGAGAAAGCTTTGGTGATGAGGAGACTACATTTACTTCTTCTTTTACTACTAATCCATTCATTGAGCAGGGCGCAATATGTCACGCCCCTAGAACTGGAAGGTCAGCGACCAATTCCTTATGAACTTCAACACGAGGGAGATATCGTGTTATTCTTTGTTCAGAACTTGCCAGGTATTGACCTTTTGGTCTACGATGTTGAAAAGCAACAGCTTCGCTCTAGACACGACCTAGCCTACAATGCGGCTCAACCTATCCTGCAAGATGAAGAGATCTTTATCCTTTTTGAGGACACCGTTTCAAACGAATTGGTCTTTGAAGTGAGGGATACTGCCTTTAATCTACTTCAATCAAGTAGGGTAGAAGACGACCTTATCTCTTCTGGTTTCTACCCAAGAGATGTGAAACGACAAGGCGATACGATAAACTACCTATTTAGCTCAAATTACCCAGCTCGCTTTGCCCTTCTGCGATTCAGTACTACAGGTTTGTACCTCGACGAGTGGAAGTCGGATACTACCTATGACTTTGATATTTATGGCTTTGAGCCGGCTGCACAAGGTTATTGGTTCCATGGCTCATCTCGAGACGCTGTTTTCGGTACAGTAGGCCACGAAGCATTGCTCCTAAAAATGGATGACTCCTTGGAGTTGGAATCATTTCATGTTGTTGAGCCTCTAGAGCTTCAGTACAATCCATTCCAGACTCGGATTCAACGTGTTATTGATGAAATGGTCCTTGAGTCTGATAGTACCGTGCTATTTTCGGGAACCGCGATGTTTAGTTCCCCATCCTTACAAAGATGGGATGGGTACGTAGCTCGATATAGTCTAGAGGACAGCTCATTAAAAGAAAGGCAGTTCTTCACTCCAGGAGGCGCATACTCCACCCAGCTGATGAGAAATCCATTATTTCAGTGCAATGAAGAGGAGTATGGCTTAGTTTATTCAAGTGCTACATCCAGTCTGTTTAACGAGCTCTATGGTTTAGATAGCTATGTAGGTTTCGCACGCTTGAATGGAGACCTTGAGGTGATCCAAGAAGACTTCTTTCTTGAGTCCGACAGCCTCTATCAGCATGTCGCATCTGCAGTGCTCACAGATGCAGGCCAAATAGTAGCGGTAGGCTTAGAGGCTGACTTGTACCAAAGTCAGCGCTGGCGCACCTTCATCATGACCATGGACTGCAACGGCCAGCTGCTGGATGTATCCTATGTGGATGAGCCGAAGCAGGGGCTGCAGATCTATCCAAATCCAACCAAAGACATCTGCACCATTCAAGCCTCCAGTGAGGTGCTGGAGGTGGTGGTTGTTGACCTCAACGGAAGAGTGGTGTTGCGCGCTTCGAGTGCGCAGCTTGATATAGGTGCTCTACCGAGAGGAATGTATTCCGTGCATGTTACCACAGCAGACGGAAGCTTCACGGAGAAGGTGGTGCGGGAGTGAGGCGCGGTTGATTTTCAAATCGGTGTGGCGGTAATCCTGATCCCTCGTCATTCTCCTTTCGAAGCTCATTTTAAGGGCAGTCAGTCTTACCTAAACAACGCTTTGGTAGGATGAATGAGGTCTCCACCGCTTTAGTTCGGCGATCTTCTTCGGGATATTTTTTTTGCGTTTCTAATCCAATTTTTCGCTAATATTGATTGGATATGTGTGAGCGCCTTATCCTTTTATTGCTGTTAGTTGCGCCTTTCTTCGGCCTTGCTCAGAATAATATCAGCGGTGTCATTGCAGATTCTGAAGGCAATCCATTATTCGGTGCTGCAGTGGTTATTGAAGGAACCACCGAGGGAACCACAACGGATTTTGATGGTGCTTTCTCCTTTTCAACCTCCAAAAAACTGCCGTTCAACCTTACGGTTTCTTACTTGGGTTATGAAACATCAACGATTGCTTACACCGGATCAAACACAAAGCTTAACATCTCCATGCGTCCAAAGGCAACTGCTCTGGATCTTTTTGAAATTACAGATATCCGAATCTCAGAGCGCCAACGTCAAGAAGCGCTCACCGTAGAGCGCATGGATGTTATCGCGATAAAGGAAACCCCTTCTGATAATTTCTATGATGGTCTGGCCATGCTGAAAGGAGTAGATATCACCGCTGCTAGTTTGGGCTTTAAGGTGATCAATACCCGTGGTTTCAACAGCACGAGTCCTGTACGATCGCTTCAGCTCATCGATGGGGTAGACAACCAAAGCCCAGGCCTTAACTTTTCTCTTGGGAACTTTCTCGGAGCTTCTGAGCTAGATGTGCAAAGCGTAGACATCGTAGCCGGTGCCAGCTCTGCTTTTTTTGGACCAGGAGCGTTCAATGGGGTGATCAATATGACCACCAAGGACCCTTTTGAGTATCCAGGACTTGCGGTCATGAGTAAGTTGGGAGAGCGCGGACTCCAAGAGTATGCGATCCGATGGAATCAAGTGATCTACAATAAGGATGGTGAGGCTAAGTTTGCCTACAAGCTGAACGGCTACTTCATGAAGGCGCTCGACTGGTTCGCAGAAAACTATGAGCCAGTTGATGGCTCTGAGATTGACGCGGACAATCCCGGAGGCTATGATGCGGTGAATGTCTACGGGGACGAGGAGTTTGATGATCGAACGGGTCCCTTCTCTAAGCGTCAGTATCCGGGCTATGGCATTGTGCATAAACAGGGTTACAGAGAAGTGGATCTGGCGGATTACAATACCGAGAACATCAAGCTGAATGGTTCCTTTCACTATCGGATCGTAGACTCGGTTGATGTGAGCTATACGATGAACTATGGTACAGGGACTACGATTTATCAGGGAGATAACCGATACAGCCTCCGTGGCATCCAGTTCCTTCAGAATCAGGTGGAGGTAGGAGAGAAGGGGAAGTGGTTTATCCGTGGATACACTACCCACGAAGATGCGGGTGAATCGTACGACATTGTAACCACGGGCGTACGGATGATGGAGTCTACGGTTGTTTCAGATGTGAATGGAAATGACAATTGGTTTACACGTTACCGAACCAATTGGGGTGGACGAGATTATAAGCGTCAGCTCGAACGCTTCGAAGGTTATCCCGATATCCGGGATTTCAATAATGATACCCTCTGGGCCGCCGCGCTGGATGAGTGGCTTGTGCAATACGAAGACACTCTGCAGATCTGGCATCAGCGGCTTCGCTCAGAGCTGAATGAGGATGATCGTGCAGGCCTTCCGGTTTATGAGCCGGGAACACAGCGATTCGACTCAGCGTTCAACGACATTACCGGCCGCACGTTCACGGAAGGTGGGGCGCTCTTTTATGATCGTTCTGCTTTGTATCACTTACATGGAGAATACCGCTTCAACGTCCAACGCTACGAGTTCGTAATGGGCTCTAACTATCGGTGGTATCGTCCTGAAACACGTGGCACCATCTTTCAAGATACGCTGTCCTATGAGCGCGTTCAAACCGATTCTGGAACCATCATCGTAGACTCGAGTTACCGCGTTATTCGCAATGAAGAATTCGGAGCGTATGTTGGGGTTTCAGGCAAGTTCATGAATAAGAAGACCACGTTGAGCGCAACGCTCAGAATGGACAAGAATCAAAATTTCGACTACCTCTTTTCCCCGGCAGTTTCGGCCGTCTATTCTCCAAATCCGAACCATACGTTCCGAACTAGTTTTTCCTCCGCCATCCGAAACCCCACCCTTGCAGATCAGTATTTGTATTACAATGTGGGTCGCGCCATACTCTTAGGAAACCTGAATGGATACGATTCACTGATAACGGTGAACTCCTTTGTTGACTATCTCGGCAACCTGAACCCAGACACCATTGATTACTTTAATGTGGATCCAATCCGTCCTGAGCGTGTGCGTACCATAGAAGTGGGGTATCGGGGCATTTGGTGGGATAAAATCTACCTGGATCTGTCGGCTTACTCAAGTTGGTACGACGATTTTATCGGATTTGTGATCGGTGTTGATGCGGATTTTGACTTCTTAGGCTTTCCGCAGTCGCCTCAAGTGTACAGGCTAGCGGCGAACGCCGAGGAACGCGTTCGAACCCAGGGCTTGTCGATTGGAGGTAACTATTACTTCGCCGATAAGCACACCATCAACGGTAATTATTCCTACAATGAACTGATCTCCGGCGAGGATGATCCCATCATCCCCGCATTCAACACGCCTAGGCATAAGTACAATGTTGGACTCTCCGGGAGGGACATCATTCTACCCTTTCTGAAAATGGGAAGATGGGGCTATACCGTGAATTATCGGTGGATTCAAGGATTCGTTTTTGAAGGTTCACCACAATTCACGGGGGAGATCTCTTCCTATGGCTTGTTGAATGCCCAGGTCAATTATAGCATCCCCAAATGGCATCTCACCATGAAGGTGGGGGCTTCAAACCTGTTGGATAATCGAGTTTACCAGGTTTATGGCGGACCTAGAATTGGGCGTTTAGCTTACATTTCATTGCTATTTGACTGGAGAAAAGAGAAATAGACTATCTTGTTGCATTAATAATTAAAACCTATGAAGCATCTAATACTCAGTGCCGTGGGCTTTTTAAGTCTGCTGTCTTTATCGGCTCAAGACCGATACCTCGAGGAGGTTTTTACCAACTCTGAGATCACCGTTATGGAAGATGTCGTCTACGGCATCAACGTAAATCCGCTATTGAACACGTCGTTATTGAACCCGGCATACGTTCAAGCGAATGCTGCTCAGATCACTTCTGAGAAGGATTCTCTTCTAAACTGGATCGCAACCGATCCAAGTCTTATTCCGCTTAGTTTCTTTTTGCCAGTATCCATGGATTCCAGCACCATTTTGAAGGTGACACAATTACGAATGGATGTCTACATGCCAAGCAACAGTGTGGATACCGAAACGGAGCGTCCGGTAATGGTATTTGTTCATACGGGTAACTTCCTTCCTCCGGTGGTGAATGGAAGCTACGGCGGATCAAAAAATGATTCAGTAGCCGTGAATATCTGTTCCCAATGGGCAAAGCGTGGTTTTGTAGCCGTTGCTCCTAACTATCGTCATGGTTGGAATCCGCTGGCACCCGGTGAAGCCGGATTGGTGACCAGAAGAGCTACGCTTTTGAATGCGGTATATCGCGCCATTCATGACGTGCAGTTTGCCATCAAGGGAATGCGTTTAGATGCAACCATGGGATCCAATACCTATGGAATTGACCCCGACAAGATCGGTATGATGGGTAGTGGTTCCGGAGGTTATGTAGCGCTCGGATACAATACCCTCGATAAGCAAGAAGAGACCGCACTCGATAAGTTTGTATTCGGTGGAAATTCTGTTATTCAGCCCGCTATTGTTGGAGATATCAATGGTAATGGAGGCTTGATCAACCTTTACGTTGATAATGGAATGTCAAGCGACGTAGATATCTGTGTTAACCTAGGAGGTTGTCTGGGCGACATCTCTTGGTTAGAGGCTGGTGATGGTCCCTTCGTAACCTTCCATTCGCCCTTCGATAATTTCGCTCCATTTGATACAGGAACGGTTATCGTGCCCACCACCGGTGATGACGTGGTGGATGTTAATGGTCCAAACACCTTCATTCCAAAGGCAAACGGATTGGGATTAAACGATGCCTATGCAGGAGAGTATCCCGGCGATGCCTTTACGGCTCGTGCGCGGTATTTTTATGGAAGAGACATCGATGACTCTCCAATCATCAATGTGGATGATCCGATTGAGATCCCTGCAGATGATATGGAGGGCTTGTTCACGGTCATAGTGCGCGATGGTAACGGAGACATCGAGCAGAATGGAACACCTTGGGATTGGTGGAGTAAGACCGATCTAGATGCTTTGGTTGCACAAACGAACATGGCAACAGGCGGTAACTATGATTCAGACGAAATCAACAGCAACAGCTTGCTGACCAATCCGAATCAATCCAGAGCCCAGGGCCTTGTCTACATCGATACCATCATGGGATACAGCATTCCTCGCATTGTGAAAACCATGCAGATAGGGAATTGGGAAAGCGTAGATATCTCTGAGCTCTATGTCGGAAGAAAGGATGTTGTGCTCTTTCCAAACCCAACGAGCGATATCCTAACGGTTCGTACCAACAATCCTTCAACTACGTTGAATGCAATCACAGTGACCGATCAGCTAGGTAGAACCATCGTTGATCGTAAGGAGCTCATGTCAAACACGACTCAACTGGACCTCGAAGGTCTAGATTCAGGGGTGTACATCCTCAATGCGACGTTTGAAGATGGATCAAGTAAAACACATCAGTTCTTGGTACAATAAGTTGCGCTGTCAACTGTAAAAAAGGCGACGATAGGGTCGCCTTTTTTGTTGTACTCCTTATGCTATAGGCCGGCCGCTCATGACCCTAGTTTAGGGTTATTCTTATGCCGGTCCTTATCCCTGGTGCTCTTCTTCTCGAAGTTCTTCTGCAGCGCCTCGGTCAGGTCTACGCCGGTTTGATTCGCCAAGCAGATCAATACCCAAAGCACGTCTGCCATTTCATCGCCGAGGTCTTTGTTCTTGTCGCTTTCCTTCTCACTTTGCTCGCCATATCGCCGTGCGATGATGCGGGCCAATTCACCCACCTCTTCGGTGAGCATCGCCATGTTGGTGAGCTCGTTGAAGTAGCGAACGCCAACGGTCTTGATCCATTCGTCCACTTCGTGCTGCGCTTGCTTGATCGTTAGGTCTTTTTCTTCTTGGCTCATCTGTTCTATTTTTTCCATCCTTTGGTTGCGATAGCGGCTGCTATAGCTTCGCGTCCGGCCTGATCGTAGTGCTCCGTAGGGAAGTCTCGGTCTCTGAAGTGTTGGTCGCCCAGCAAGGCTAGGTTATCTACGATGATAACATTCATAGCACGGTAGCGTTCAAGCAGCCAGTCTGTGTTCATGCGCATGAGTTTCGGTAGCTCTTCCCCCACCAGTTCTTCTGCCCGTTCCAGGTTCTCCGGCAGGATGTGCAACACTAAATGCCAGCCGCGCTCTTGGGCGGTCTGAACAATGGCGTCAAAATCTTTTACCCGTGGGTGTTCAGCATCGATCACAAACCCATACTGCTTGATAAATTGATCCGCCAATTGACGTTTCGGATTGCGCCAGTCACCCCATTTCTCCAAGGCGCACCAGCTGCTCACCGTGTGCTTCGGGGCGGCGAAAGGGAGCGGGTCGTTGTCCCATGCTGCACCGCGCAGGGCGTGCCGCTCTGCAATGCTTTTGTCATCATAGTCTTTGAGCGAAAGCAATACGCGATTCAGCAGCGGCGATCGCTGATTGTAGAAAACGTTGGCTTGGTTCAAGGCCGTTTCCAGTTCAGAATGCATCCAATCCGGACCAAAGGAGCGTAGGTTCAGCGTGACCACTAAGGTTTCTACCGTTGCCGAAGCAGGAAGGCACTCCAAGTAGTGCCGATAACTGCCCGCATGGCTTGCTGGTTTGTTGATCGCTTCAACCTGTTGCCTAGGCAGGTGGTCGGAAAGGAATTGACTGATCTTTCTGGGGTCGTCCTCGGGTGTGTTTTCCGGCGCAAAGTTGCTCGATGCAGATAAGTAGAGCACATCGGCGTGCTGTACCTTCATGATCTGGTGATATTGATCTGCGTAGCGCACCACATCCTCGTCGAACTGATGAATTTGATACACCTCATTTGCAACCACGAGTGCCAGAAGAAATGCTATGACCTTGAGTACACTCCGCATCAGAACTGAAAGTAGATGAAAGGATGTTGAACTGCGCCTGCGAGGCTAGAGATGCAGTAGATGAGTAGGCCATAAACGCTCCACCGTTTCCATGCGGGCTGCTCACTCAACCACGCATCTATACTGCGGTCTCTGAAATGAAGGTCAGAGAGAATGAAGAGTCCAACCAATGCGATCAGCACAGGGTCCCATCCCAAGATAAGGGCAGATGAGCTACCGGTGACCATAGTATTGATGTACAATGCCGCGTCGGTGAGGCTTTCACTTCTGAAGAAGATCCAAGCTGCGAAAACGATGATCATGGTTCCCAGCCACTTCGGGAAGTTGAGCCAATAGGAGGTGTCTCTACCCATGAACCAGCGCTCCATCAGGTAGGCCAGTCCGTGCATCGCTCCCCAAGCCACGAAGGTCCAATTGGCACCATGCCAAAGGCCACTCACCAGAAATACGATCAGGATGTTCATCGCCAATTTGGCTTGTCCAACCTTGTTGCCTCCGAGTGGAATGTAGAGGTAGTCGCGGAACCAAGTCGACAGTGAAATGTGCCAGCGAGACCAGAATTGGCGGATAGACGTGGCGGTGTACGGGGCGTTGAAGTTGTCCATCAAGCTGATCCCGAATAATTGCGCTGTTCCAATGGCGATCAAGGAGTAGCCATGAAAATCACTGTAGATCTGCAAGCCGAAAAGCATCGCACCGCTGATGAGTTGTGCTTGGCTGGCTGCGTCAGAAGCACGGAAGACCTGGTCAACGATCGGAGCTAGGTTGTCTGCGATGCACATTTTGATGAAGAGTCCATAAAGCATCAGGCGTCCACCCCGCTGGAGGTTGCGGTAACGGAAGGCTTGTGCGGTAAACAGCTGGGGGTGCAGGGAGGTAAAGCGTTCGATCGGACCTGCAACCAGCTGAGGGAAAAAACTCACAAAGAGTGCGAACTTGAAAGGATTGCGCTCTGGTTGCGCTTTGCCGTAGTACACATCCAAGGTATATCCGATGGTTTGAAAGGTGTAGAAAGAAATCCCAACAGGCAGTGCGAAGTCCCAAAAAGCAGAGAATCGGCCGATCTGATCTTCGGAGAGGAAGGGGTGGGCCACATCTTCAACGAACCAACCGGCATACTTGAACGCCATGAGCAATCCAAGGTTGGTCATCAAACTCAGCGCTAACCAAGCTCGTTTCTTGCTTTGCCGCTCGGCATGATGAATGCCTTGCGCAGCGAAATAATCTACAACGGTGCTGGTGATGATGAGGCTCAAGTAGCTGATCTTCCAGTACCCATAGAAAACATAGCTTGCAATGAGGAGCAAGATCCAACGCCAACGATGCGGTAGCACGAAGTAGAGGAGCACTACCGTGGGCAAGAACAGGAAAAAGCTTAACGAGTTGAAGAGCACAGGATCAGCCGTTGTTTATTCTTTGTTCTGGGTGTCAATGAGAATGGTCACCGGACCGTCATTCGTCAAATGTACATCCATGTGTGCTCCG
>CAJXNO010000042.1 GCA_913057205.1 uncultured Flavobacteriales bacterium | reverse complement strand
GCTTTGCTTGAAAGCCGCATGGTTAAAAGACCAGGGCAAGCCGTTTGGAAAGTACAGCGCCATGGCTAAGCTCTATGCTTCAGAGGCAGCGATGAAAGCCTCTGTGGAAGCCGTTCAGGTTCATGGTGGATATGGTTTTGTAAAAGAGTACCACGTAGAGCGCTTGATGCGCGATGCCAAGATCACACAGATCTACGAGGGCACCAGCGAAGTACAGCGCATCGTGATCAGCCGCGCCGTGATCGATGAGTGATCACCAGCTGACACGAACAAATGATACCCTACAGAAGCTCGAGTAATTGCTCGAGCTTCATTGTTCTTGAGCCTTTCAGTAGGATGAGCGCACCCTGCGGAGGGTTCGCGGATAGATGGTCCTTGGCAGCATCCGTGCTGGGTAAGTAGGTGAGCAATTCGTGCTCTACCTCAACCGCGCCAAAGAATTTACCCACCGCCAAGGTAGGTATGCCCAGTTCTATGAGCCGGTCAATGGTCTCGGTGTGCTTCACTTTTGATTGATCTCCCAGTTCATACATATCGCCAACAATGGCCAGCTTCAATTGCTGCTCATGTCGGTCAAGGTTTTCGATTGCGGCGAGCATGCTGCTCGGATTGGCGTTGTAACAATCTACAATCACCGTATTGCCACGCTCGGTTTGCTCTACCTGTGAGCGGTTGTTTGTTGGCGTATAAGCTTCCAAACCGGCATTGATCTTATGGTCTGGCACACCGAAATACGAACCGACGGCCACGGCAGACATCACATTGCTAAAGTTGTACGAACCGCTGAGCTGGGTATGTACCTCAAATGCGCTTGAAGCATCGTGTTTTCGCCACCACCGCACGCTTAATCGATCGTTTTCAATACGGCCCTCACCTTGGAATTGTGCCTCAGGGTCTGCGCCGTAGGTGATCCCTGATGCTCCCGCTGTAGCCCGCACCACCTTTGGGTCATCTGCATTGATGAACAGCTTTCCATTCGTGTTCCGCAGGTGGTCATAGAGCTCTTTCTTTCCGATGTATACACCTTCCTCTCCGCCGAAACCTTCTAGGTGAGCAAGGCCAATGTTGGTGATATAACCATACTCCGGTCGTGAGATCGTACACAAGAACTTGATCTCCTTCTGATGGTTGGCTCCCATCTCGATGATAGCAATTTCATGCTCATCCTTAATCTCCAGCACGGAAAGCGGAACTCCGATATGATTGTTCAAATTGCCATGAGTGGCATAGGTGCGATAGTGTTGTGAAAGCACGGAGAACAACAACTCCTTTGAAGTGGTCTTACCATTGCTACCTGTCAATCCAATAACGGGTATTTTCAACTTGCGGCGATGATGACGCGCCAAGTCTTGGAGCATATCCAATGCATCGTCTGCAATGAAGATCCGGTCATCTTCCTCATAGCCTTCGCGGACTTCATCAGCGACAGCGAATGCCGCTCCGCTTTTGAGCACTTCTGGTATGAAGTCATTGCCGTTAAACGATGGTCCCTTGAGCGCAAAAAAGATGTTCCCCGTTGCGATTTTTCTGGAGTCGGTGCTCATTCCCGTACTGCTCTTGTACGCCTTATAGATGTCGTGAATCATAGCGATCGAAAAATAAAAAAGGCCCCAATCTTAGAGCCTTTTAAAGTTGTCAAATTACGAACAATGCTATCGTGAACCGCCGAGTCCAACCGGACTACCCACACGGTCCATAGCACATCGGAATCCAAGGGTAGAAAGCGCTTGACGCTCATCCAAGAAACGACGCGTGCCAGGTACCATCCAATAAGCGCGATCGTTCCAAGAAGCACCCTTGTAAACGCGTGCCTGATCGTTGATCAATGAGGCGTAATCCTGCTGAGAAAGCCCTTGTCCTGGGTAGATGTACATCTCCGCTGTTTCTGGACGTTGCTCTTGCTCTTCGTAGTTACTCCAGCTTAATTCGTTCAAGTGCGACTTTGGATCACCATCTAAGTAGTTGATGTTATCTGCTCGCTTGTAATTGCGTCGATCAATGTTCTCATCCACTTTGGTTTCACGGTAGCGCAGCTCACCTGGACGGTTGATGATGTAGCTACTGTAATCTTTCAAAAGAACTGGAGCGATCTTAACGGTCTCATCGCTCCCTTTGATCGCTTCGATGGATTCTTCAACGATGATGACATTTGCTTCATACTTGTTGTCATCCGCCAATTGCTGCTTGGCATCCTCAGCTTGCTGCTGAAGGGTGGAGATCAATTCAGACTCTTGATCATTCAATGAGTTACCGGCTTCATCCAAGAAGTCGCTCAAATACTTGATCAAACCTGGGATGTCATAAGTTGGGATATCATACTTATCAACTAACAAACCTTCGTTGTCACGCTCCTTTGTTTTGAAAACGTTACCGCGGAATGGACGGAAGTCTTCCATGTCTTCGAACGATAATGGACGATATACATCCATGACCCACTCACTTACGTTTCCAGCCATGTTGTAAAGACCGTAGTCGTTTGGCCAGTAAGAGAATACAGGAGCGGTAATGTCAGCGTTGTCGTTAAGCTTTCCTGCCATACCCATGTTGTCACCGCGTCCTCGCTTAAAGTTTGCGAGCATCATACCGATATAAGCCTCATCTGGATTACGAACAGCATGTCCGTTCCAAGGATACAAGCGTCGTTCAACAACACGCTCACCGATGCTATTACCAATCAAACCGAAGGCAGCAAATTCCCATTCAGCTTCTGTTGGAAGCCGGTACTTTGGAAGAAGGATACCATCCTCCATACGCACGTTACGGTAACCGCTACTTGTAGGGTTGAGGTTTGGAAGACCATCGATCTTATTGCTTGAGCTGTATTGATTAGCGAAGTAAGCTTCTGTGTTGAAGTTGTCTTCACCAATCTGATCTGGGTAGTCTCTAAAAAGACCTTCACGAATCAAAATATACTCATTGACCCGATCGGTTCTCCAGCTACAAAAATCTGTTGCTTGCAACCAGTTTACACCAACCACCGGATAATCACGGTAAGCTGGGTGACGCAAATAATAATCTACGTAAGGTTCATTGTAAGCGAGCTTTTGACGCCATACCAAGGTGTCTGGCAAAGCTTTCTTGTAGAGTTCAGGATAATCAACGCCGTAAACGCGCTTCACCCAATAGAGGTATTCCAACCAGTGGAAGTTGCTGATCTCTGTTTGGTTAATGTAGAACGAAGACACGGTTGCACGACGTGGAATGTTGTTCCAATCGTACATGAAGTCTTGCTCAACACGGCCCATGGTGAACGTACCACCTTCAACCAGAACCAAGTTAGGTCCAGTCTCCTGTTCCTCAAATGTGTATTTCGGGAATCCACCATTGTCTGGATCGTTGTAGTTCCAACCCGTAATGGACGACTTTTCCTAGCCACAAGAGGCCAAAATAAGGGGCGCCAAGATTAGAGCAAAAAGGCTTTTTGCTTTCATAGCTTACGTGTTTATAGCGATACCGCTGATTTTAAAGAGAAACGAAGATAACTTAGTTTTTATTACAGCGCAATTAAAACTGCGGGCAGCGCATCATTTTGAACTTGCGACGTTTTTGCTTGCATGGAAGCAACATCGATACGCTGATCTCGTGAGAACCAAGGGTTTGGGTTCCTAAACTTGAGACGGTTACATCATAACTGTATCCAAAACGGAAACCATCGGTGTAGAGACCTACTAAAAAGATAAGGGCGTCATTCCATCGGTACCAAACACCTCCTGTGATCGGACCTTTGTTCAAATACAATCCCAAATTCAAGTGGTTGAAATCACCTTGTCGCTGGTAGATGATGTTCGGACTGATGCTTCCATCCTCAGGATTTCTGCTGTCCAACGGAATCACAGCACCACCATGCGCGGTGTACTTTCTGGGTAAACGTGTTTCCTGGGTAGGGAAGAAAGATTCGTTTGGTTGCGTCAAGTGATGGGCAGCGAAACCGACATAAAACCGCTCAGTGAAGGCTAGGAAGCCAGCTGAGAAGTCTAACTTGTTGACGTTGTTTTCAATCGCAGTCTCTTCTGTGTCGTAAATGAAACCGAAACGCTCATCGATCTGATCTCCGAAGGTCAATGAATTCCAATCAATACTGCGTTGGTAATAGGTCGCTTGAAACCCCGCCTTGATGCTGATGTTGCGATCGATCGCCAATTGGTAGGCGTACATACCGCTAACCGAATTCGTTTGGATGATCCCGCTACCTGCACGGTCGTGATACGCTTGAAGTCCAATACCACCACTCAACGCATCTACGTACTGATCATAGCCAGCAGAATACGTAACGAAGGTGGCTGGAATACCCGGCCATTGATTGCGGTAATTCAGACTAACACGTGGACATTGAGCAGAACCAGCCAGTGCTGGGTTGAGGTAAAGCGGGTTGGCATAGAATTGACTGAAACCAGGATCCTGAGCCTGCAGTTCAGCGCCCAGCACTCCTAGTAGAAAAACAACTATTAACCCAATTCTTCCCATTGCTTTTAGGCCTTCAGCCTCCGCAATTATACGAATATATTTACCCTGCAAACCTTTCACTTTAAACATTCGTTATGGTTGGTAACAATATCTTCTTTTTGGGTTCGTTTTCCTACCGTCAAAAGAAAGAGAACAAATATAACTACAAAAAACATTGATTTGTCGAAAAAAGACGGGTCTTAGTATGATGAAGCGCTTCCTTTTATGTTATATGGTTTTCTGTGCACCTGTGCTGCTCTTCGGCCAAAAGCTGGATCGAGAAGAACAGAAATCGCGCTTAGATAAGGTTGCGCCAGCCGCTCAAAATAACCTTGCCGATCGCTTTGAGCACGTGATCAAGTGGTACGGAATTACAGAAGCGCAGACCGTAGATGAACGAACCATAAAACGCATGGATTTTCAAGGGGCGCATTGGCTCGGAAGTGATGGCTTCCCCTACTTCACCAAGACCTATGAAACAGGTGCTGACGTCCGCTACCGACTTGGAGCTTATGAGACAGTTCCCCTGTCAGCCGATGAGGTCAAGCTTGCAAACCGCTATTCCCTCGATCAAGAATTCGAAATCAGTCAAGTAACGAAACGTTCCGCAGGGAAAAACTATACCGTGGTTACGGTGGTGCCATTCCGTCGGCGAGGAGGAAAGATCGAACGATTAACCGGCTTCAATTTGGAGCAGGTGGCTGAGCGCGGAGGTAGCCGTGGATCCCGCAGCGGAGGGTCATGGAAGCAAGAAAGTGTTCTCAATAATGGAGACTGGTACCGGTTCAGCACCGGAGCCGATGGCGTTTACCGCATCGATCATAAGACGTTGACCGACCTGGGCATCATCTCACAAGACATTTCAAGCAATCAGCTCAGACTCTATGGAACAGGAGCTGGAACATTGCCTTTCGATAATGACCAAGAGCGTCCGGATGACCTGGTCCAGATCCCGATCTGGATGGAGGATGGCGGCGATGGTTTCTTTGGAAAGGGCGACTACTTCCTCTTCTATGGGGAAGACCAAATCACATGGACGAAAAATGCGGAAGGTCGCTTTGTGCATGACCTGAATCCTTTTGCTGATTCCACTTTTTATTTTCTCAATACCACGGGCGTTGGCGCAGAAGCCAAGCGACTGAGTCCAGTAAACCTGAATGGGAGCAGCCTTTACGCCACAAGTACGTATGATCATGTTGGACTCTGGGAAGAAGAGCTGACCAACCTCATCGGCTCAGGAAGAACGTGGTATGGGGAGTCCTTTGGAACGCAATCATCCCGCGACTTTGGCTTTTCTGTTCCGAACATCGATCGGAGCGTGCCAGTTTGGGTCAGATCCACATGGGCTGCGCGTAGCATTGGTATCTCGGGAGTTGAGATCCGTATGTCGTTACTAGGACAAAGCAATGTTTCGGATGAGGACGAAGTGAATCCTGTGGCAGATTTCTACGGAGCGCTTTACGCAGATAACGGAACCCTCTCGTTCACACGTAACCCACAAGGCGGTGATGTAGTGGTCAAAATGGAATTGGATAAAGCGGCCAACCCACAAGCCCAGGCATGGTTGGATTTCATTGAACTGAATGCGCGCAGACAGCTCAATTACAATGGTGCCTCATTCGTCCTTCGAGATGCCAAAGCACCTGATGGGCAGATTACCTTCAACATCAGAAGCAATGAAGCCATCAACGTTTGGCGCGTGGATGATCCAGCCAATGTCCGTGCCTATAATGTGCAAGGAGGGGTCGTCAATGGATTCAGGGTTAACGTAGACCATACGGCTGGGGCTGAATACGTCGTTTTCGGAGCATCGGATGTTACCAAAGCGAGCGCTGTAGGTCCTTTGGAGAATCAAAACCTCCACGGAGTTCAGGGCGTTGAGTATGTCATCGTTGCTCATCCCTTGTTTAAGAACCAAGCCGAACGCTTAGCCGATTTGCATGCAAACCTCGATGGCTTTAGTACACTGGTGGTAACTCCACAGGAGATCTACAATGAGTTCTCCGGAGGAGCACAGGATGTAACAGCAATCAAAGAGTTCCTGCGCAAGCTCTACTTTGAAGCAGACAGTTTCGGATACGCTCCATTGAGATACGTATTGCTTTTTGGTGATGCTTCCTATGACTACAAGAATCGCATTCGCGGTAACAGCAACTTCGTTCCTACCCATCAAATGAGGAACAGCCTTTCTCCAACAGGGTCCATCGCCTCTGACGATTATTTTGGACTCTTGGACCCAGATGAAGGCGAGGATCCTGGAGATTTTGTTGACCTCGGTATTGGTAGGTTGCCAGCGCGTAACCGGAAAGAGGCGGAGGATATGGTGGATAAGATCGTGCGTTACGCAGACCGCAGTGCCTCCTTCGGCGAGTGGCGGAACAAGGTGGCTTTTGTGGCCGACGATGCCGACCCGGGTGACCGGCATACCTTCATGCGTGACTTTGAGGGACTTGGTCGCTTGATCGATGAACGCTCGCCACGCTTTGTGGTGGAGAAACTGTACATGGATGCCTTCAAGCAACAAGTGGGTTCCGGAGGTGAACGCTACCCTGAAGGTTCAGAGGCCATCAGCGACCGCGTTGAGAAAGGAGCATTAATGACCTATTTCATCGGACATGGTGGAGAGCTCGGCTGGGCGCATGAACGCATCTTGGATGTTTCGACCATCAACCGATGGGAGAATCCGAACAACCTTCCGCTGTTCATTACCGCTACCTGTGAGTTTGCTCGTTTTGATGACCCGCAGCGTACTTCTGGAGGGGAGTACACCTTGCTCAATCCAACCGGCGGTGGTATCGCTCTGCTGACCACCACCCGAGCAGTGTATGCCAGTCCCAACCTCACTTTAACGACCGCCTTTACCACAGAAGCCTTTGATCGACCAGTAGGGGATGCTCCACGCCTGGGCGACCTCATGCTGCAAACCAAGATCCGTACCCTGGATACTAACAGCAGCGCCGCCTTGAACAGCAGAAGCTTCGCCCTCCTGGGTGATCCTGCTTTACGTTTGGCGTATCCGGAACTGAACGTTGAAGTAAGTGCCGTCCCCGATACCATCAAGGCTCTGGATAAGGTCAAGGTGACAGGCCGAGTCACCGACGCACAAGGCAACACCGTTGAAGACTTCAATGGACTGGTTTATCCGGCTGTGTACGACAAAGAATCACAACTCCAAACCTTGAACAATGACGGCGTGGGTCCTTACGATTATGTAGAATGGAAAAACCTGGCATTCAAGGGTAAGGCCACGGTCAAGAACGGTGAGTTTTCTTTTGAGTTCATCGTGCCGAAAGACATCGATCGGAGGATGGACATCGGGCGGATCAACTTTTACGCAGACAACGGTAGAGTAGACGCCAACGGAGATTTCCGTCAGTTCAGTGTTGGTGGACTATCCGATAACCCGATCCAAGACGATGAAGGTCCTCAGATCGGACTGTTCATGAATGACAAAGACTTCGTTTTTGGTGGCATAACCAATGAAAGCCCAGACCTCTACGCAGAACTCCAAGATGAAAATGGCATCAACATGGTGGGAAGTGGCATCGGTCACGATATCACAGCGGTCTTGGACAAGAACACCTCCAACACCATTGTACTGAACGATTACTATGAATCCGATGTAGACAGCTACCAAAGTGGAAAAGTGCGCTATCCGTTCAGCGAATTGGAAGAAGGGAAGCATACCTTAGACATGAAGGTGTGGGACGTGAACAACAATCCCTCTGATGCTTATCTGGAATTCATCGTGGCCAATGATGAAGCACTGGCTTTGGAGCATGTGTTGAACTATCCGAATCCGTTTACAACGAATACCGATTTCTATTTTGAGCACAACAAACCCGGACAAAACCTTGACGTAAGAATAGAAGTGTTCACCGTCGCTGGCAAGTTGGTGAAGACCATCGACGGGCAATTCCTCTCGAATGGTTTTCGCGTAGGGCCCATCAATTGGAATGGTCGAGATGAATACGGCGATGTGCTTGCACGTGGTGTTTATATGTATCGCGTTTCCGTTCGAACACCTGTTGGGGAAACCGTTGAAAAATTTGAGCGTTTAGTACTCTTGAAATAATCCCTTACTTAATGGCTATATTTGCCGTCTTAAAATTTGCGCCTATTACCCACGGTTACTTGCAAGAAATTAAGTTATGAGAATGAAGCGAATTATTGGACTAGGACTTTTCTTGGTCTACATGGGTGGTGCAAAGGCTCAGGGTGGCTTGGCAGATGTGGATGGAACTACCTTGCAATTGAATACCATCACTACCGCCGTTCCTTTTTTGATCATCAACCCAGAAACCCGGGGCGGTGGTATGGGAGATGTTGGTGTGGCAACCTCAGCAGATGCCAACTCACTGCATTGGAACGTGGCTAAGTATGCATTCATTGAAGAAAAAACAGGTGTCTCTATCAGTCACACCCCTTGGCTGAGAGCCTTGGTTCCAGACATCTCACTGTCGTACCTGACCGGTTATTACAAGATCGACCGTATGAGTGCTGCAGCGTTAAGCATTCGTTACTTCTCCTTGGGTAATATCCAGTTCACGGACCAGTTCGGTAACAATACCATCCAGTTTACGCCAAATGAGTTTGCCCTGAATGCGGGTTACTCGAGAAAACTAGCAGATCGTTTGTCGGGTGGTTTGAGTGCAAAGTTCATTACATCTAACCTTACAGGTGGGCAGACCGTGGGAGGGGCCAACTCGCGTCCTGGTAGATCCATTGCCGTTGACCTTGGGGTGTATTATGAGAACAACGACGTGGTGATGTTTGACAAGGACTTCACCGTTGCTTGGGGATTGGCCATCAGCAACCTCGGTGCCAAGATCTCTTATACGAACAACACCGATCGCGACTTCCTTCCGATGAATTTGCGATTGGGTCCGAGGGTAACGTATGACATCAACGACTACAATCAGATCTCCTTCTCGGTTGATTTGAACAAGTACCTCGTACCGTCACCTCCGAAATATGCAATCGATCCGGATGCTCCTGGACAGGTGATTCTGTTTGACGATGAAGACAACCCGATCATCTCTTCTGGACTCAACCCTGACCGTCCGGTTCCTTCTGCAGTGTTTACTTCATTCTATGATGCCCCTGGATACGGTAGCTATAATGATGCCGGCCAATGGGAGCCGATCGCGGCGGGTCGATTCCGTGAAGAGATCAACGAAGTATCCTTGGGTGTAGGAATGGAGTACTGGTACGCCCAGCAGTTCGCTTTCCGCATGGGTTACTTCACGGAACACTTTTCTAAAGGAAACAGAAAGTTCCTCACGCTAGGAGCTGGCTTAAAGCTGAATGTGTTTGGGTTGGATTTTAGTTATTTGATCTCCACCTACAACGTTCGTCAGAACCAAGGTGCCCAATCGCCTCTCGCGAACACCTTGCGCTTCACCCTTTCATTTGACCTCGCAGAGGCTGCCAAAGTCGACGAAGAATAATGAAGTTTCGTGTTGGACTAGGCTACGATGTGCATCAGCTTAAGGCTGGACGTGCGTCTAGATTAGGAGGCGTGGATATTCCTTCGGATATCGGTCCGGATGGACACTCAGATGCCGACGTATTACTTCACGCCATCTGCGACGCAATTCTAGGAGCGGCGGGTTTAAGAGACATTGGGTACCACTTTCCCAATACATCAGATGATTTCAAAGATGCAGACAGCCGAAATCTGCTGCGTCGTGTGATGGAATTGATCGAAGAAAAGGGCTATCAGGTAGGCAATGTGGATGCCACCTTGGTGAGTGAAGTACCGAAGATCGCACCGTACATCGCGGAGATCAAAGCCTCCATCGCGAAGCTGTGCAAAGTAGAAGATGATGCCGTTGGAGTGAAAGCCACCACTTCTGAGAAGGTAGGCTTCATTGGTAGAAAGGAAGGTATCGAGGCGCACGCCGTGGTACTGCTGGAAAAGCACTAATTTCACTTCGTGAAGCGGAGCATTACACTCGAATACGACGAACGATCGTTCGAAGACTTGAATCCTGATCAGAAAGCATTGTTGCTGGAAGCTAGGCGGGCATCCAATGGCGCTTACGCACCTTACTCCCGTTTCTTCGTTGGCGCAGCCCTTCGCTTAGATTCAGGAACAGTGGTCAGTGGTTCAAATAAAGAGAATGCCTCTTTCCCAGCAGGAACATGTGCAGAACGTAATGCCTTGAACTACGCCAGTGACCATCACCCAAAAGACCCCATTCAGTCCATGGCGATCAGCGCGCATACGGATATGTTTGACATTAGAGAGGTTTTGTCGCCCTGCGGGATATGCCGGCAGGTGATGACCGAAACAGAGCAGGTGCAAGGAAAGGGCTTTGAAGTGATCTTGGATGGACCCGATGAAAAGGTCTGGATATTCGAGCAAGCATCGCACTTATTGCCCATTCATTTTTACTTGAAAGAACTGAAGAAGTAAGCAATTCGCTCTTCTTGCTGTTACAACCACCTCAATCTATATTTTTGCCGTCCTTGAACGAATAACTATGGCCAAAACAAAAGCTGCAAAGAAGGCGTCTTTTAGCAAAGCGCAGTACCTGAAGTGGTATAAGGATATGCTCCTGATGAGGAGATTCGAAGAAACCTGTGGTAACCTCTACTTGCAACAGAAGTTCGGTGGCTTTTGTCACTTGTACATCGGGCAAGAAGCGATCGCCGCTGGTTTTGCCTCTGCGATCGAGAAAGGCGATAAGATCATCACCGCATACC
Organism: uncultured Flavobacteriales bacterium; assembly: GCA_913057205.1. GTDB lineage: Bacteria > Bacteroidota > Bacteroidia > Flavobacteriales_G > Salibacteraceae > SHAN690. The sequence goes on along the minus strand of CAJXNO010000042.1, from coordinate 10,622 downwards.
GTGATCACGCGCATCCGATCGCATTGGGCATGCATCCAAAGTATGTGATGGCAGAGCTTTACGGCAAGATCACCGGATGCTCAAAGGGAAAAGGTGGCTCCATGCACATGTTCGATAAGGAATTGAACATGATGGGTGGACATGGTATTGTTGGTGCGCAGATCCCAATGGGAGCTGGAATCGCGTTCGCTGAGAAGTATAAGGGCACGAAGAACGTTTGCCTGACCTTTATGGGTGATGGCGCTGTTCGTCAAGGTGCGCTGCATGAGACTTTCAACATGGCGATGCTTTGGAAGCTGCCCGTGGTCTTCATCGTAGAGAACAATAACTATGCGATGGGTACCTCTGTTGAACGTACCACAAACGTTACGGATCTTTCTAAGCTTGGTTTGAGCTATGATATGCCAGGTGAGTCGGTGGATGGAATGAACGTGGAAACCGTTCACAACGCCATCAAGAAGGCGGCTGACCATGCACGCGAAGGAAAAGGACCGTACCTCCTCGATATTCGTACCTACCGCTACAAAGGACACTCGATGAGTGATCCCCAGAAGTACCGTACCAAAGAAGAGGTAAACGAGTACAAGGAAAAAGATCCGATCGCTCAGGTATTGAGTACGATCATGGATCAAGGATGGTTGAACGAAGATGACGTTAAGAAGATTGAAGGCGAGGTGAAGGAGATGGTGAACGAGAGTGTGAAGTTCGCTGAAGACTCACCGCTACCAGAATTGGATGAGCTTTACAAAGACGTTTACGTACAAGATGACTATCCATACATAATGGATTAAACGATTGATGCAGAATGGCTGAAGTAATCAAAATGCCCAAGTTGAGCGACACCATGGAAGAAGGGGTGATTGCATCTTGGCAGAAGAAAGTTGGAGATCAAGTAAATTCAGGCGATGTCCTTGCCGAGATCGAATCGGATAAGGCAACCATGGAGTTTGAATCTTTCCACGAAGGAACCCTCCTCCACATCGCAGTGGATCAAGGTAAATCTGCTCCCGTAGATGGCGTGATCGCGATCATCGGTGAGAAAGGTGAGGATGTAGATGCGATTCTGAAGGAAGCAGAAAAGGAAGCAGCATCCGCTCCGAAGGAAGAGAAGGCAGAAAGCAAGCCTGCTCCAAAGAAGCAAGAAGCACCAAAACCTGCTGCACCTGCACCGAAACCAGAAGTGAAGGCGCAACCTCGTCCGGTAGAAAAAGCTCCGGCCAAGGAAGAGGCAGACGATCGAACCAAGATCTCTCCACTGGCACGCCGTTTGGCTGCTGAATCTGGTGTAAGCCTACGCAGCATTCGTGGTACCGGTGAGAACGGACGCATCGTTAAGCGCGACGTGGAGAAGGCAGCCGCAAGCTTGCCACCACAGATCGAGCGTTCCCGTGACGTTGAGGTGAACCAGATGCGTAAGACCATCGCTCGTCGATTGAGCGAGAGCAAGTTCTCAGCGCCGCATTTCTACCTGACCATCGACATGGATATGGACCGTACAATCGAAGCACGAAAGGCCATCAATGAAGCCATTGCACCAGAGAAGATATCCTTCAATGATTTTGTGATCAAGGCAGCAGCAGTGGCTTTGAAAGACCATCCTCAAGTGAACGCAGGATGGCATGGCGACTTCATCCGCTACAATGAGCACGTACACATCGGAGTGGCGGTTGCTGTAGAAGATGGCTTGTTGGTTCCGGTGGTGCGTCATGCAGATGGCAAGACCCTGACCAACATTTCTTCAGAAGTGAGGGATTACGCCAAGCGCGCTAAGTCGAAGAAACTACAACCGGAAGATTGGGCAGGTAACACCTTTACCATTTCCAATCTTGGAATGTTCGGAATTGAGGAGTTCACGGCCATCATCAATCCACCAGATAGCTGCATCATGGCCATCGGAAGCATCCGTCAGGAGCCCGTGGTGAAGAATGGTGAAGTGGTTCCAGGAAACCGCATGAAGGTAACCCTCAGCTGCGACCACCGCGTGGTAGATGGAGCTACAGGGGCAGAATTCCTGCAGACCTTCAAGACTTACATGGAGAATCCGATCGTATTGCTCGGCATGAGCTCGATCTAAACGGATAGATAACTGCAATAGATCAAAAGGGAATGGCCGGCTACATGCTGGCCATTTCTGTTTTAGCATCACCCCCCATTGGGATATTGTCTAGCCGTGTCTTCCAAGCATCCAAATGCTGGTCGAATGCCTCTTCGTAAGCCGGCTTGATCGGTTCGCTTGGTGGGATTTTTTCCCTGCGATGGTCTACCTGCTCCCCGTTCTTCCAAAAACGGAAGCAAACGTGTGGGCCAGTAGCCAGCCCTGTACTTCCTACATAGCCGATGGTCTGTCCCTGCCGTACGCGGGTACCTGGTTTGATCCCGCTGGCGATCTTACTCATGTGCAAGTATTGGGTCGTGTAGGTGCTGTTATGCTTGATCTTGACGTAGTTTCCATTGTAGGTCTTGTAGCGTGCCTCGGTTACTACACCATCACCAACCGCCATGATCGGTGTGCCGGTAGGTGCGGCATAATCGGTTCCTAGATGCGCCTTCCACCGCTTTTGCACCGGATGGAATCGACGTTTGGTATAGCCGGAGGTCATGCGGCTGAACTTCAACGGTGCCTGAAGAAAGGCCTTGCGTAAGCTGTTGCCGGTTTCATCAAAGTAATCCATGCTGCCTTCCTGCTCAAACTGAAAAGCGTAGTAGGGTTCATCCTGATGATCGAACAATGCCGCTTTGATCTCATCGATGCCCACGGCTTCACCATTGACCTTTTTCACCGTGTAGATAATCTTGAAGAAATCTTTCTTCTGGATGCGATAGAAGTCGATGGTCCAGGCGTAGATGTCAGACAACTCCATTGCCAAGGCAGGGGAGAGGTCTTGCTGCATCAAGGTTTCGTAGAGTGAACTTATGATGATCCCGGAAGCCTCGCGTTCTTCTAGGTCGATCGGACGTTGGCCCAGATAAATGTCCATCGTGTCTTGCAAGTCATAAACCACGTAGTTGACCGCTGAGGCTTCATAGATGAAGAACTTTGCCGTGAGTTCAGCGCTGTCTTCCGAGCAGATCAAGGTGTAGTTCTTACCGGCGTTCAGTCTACGGATGTCGAAGCTGCGCTTAGATTTCTCGGCCAATGCCGCGATGCGGGCGTAGCTGATGTTGTAGGGGAGGAGGATGTCTGCAAGAAATTGGTTCGGTTGGATCTTTCCTTTTTCCACATGAAAACCTTCCAGGTCAATACCGAATTCTTCGTAGCACTCTTCAGAGATCAGGCTATCTGCCGTCTCTATGGTCGCCATCTCTTGATTCCATTGTCGTTTTGATGTCCATGTGCTGACCGCGATCAATAATACGATCACTGCCGGAACAATGAAGTACCAATTCTTTTTAAGCATCCTAATGATTTTCGCGTGTTGTGATCTGATCGGCCAGTACAGATTCTACCCAACCACGTCCCCAATTCTTGCGTTCATCTTCACTCCATAGCTCTGGATAGAAGATGCGCAACTGCAAGCGGGGAGGCAGGTATTCTTGCCAATTGGTGCCTCCTGTGGCCGGGGCGTCTCCTTTTTTCGATGCGAGGTAGCGGACCGCGCTCTTGTAATGCATGAGTGGCCAATTGATGTTCACGTTCACATCGAGTTGGCGCATCTGGGTTAAAAGCTCTGGGTTAGCTTGGTCTGCTTCCGAAAGCGATTTGTACTTCACCCAAACATTGCAGTTTGCATAGTCTCTGGCCATTTGAATGAAACGCGCACTGTATTTCTGTTCGAATTGTTTCAGCGTAAGTGTCTTTGCCCCGGTCTCTACTTCCGTGGCGCCTTGCTTCCAGTAGATGTGCTCGTATTGTTCTTCAATGCTTCGCTTGTCCGCTTCACCCGGTGCAACACGATGAGCCTTATCTACCAAACGATCCATGGAGGTAGACGCGATCTCGATCATGCGGTACTGGGCACTTTGGAAACCGCTGGCAGGTAGCAAGGCCATCCTGAATTTTAAGAACTGTTCCTTTTCCATCCCTTGCACCATGATCTCGAAGCTCTTGGTCAAGGCTTCGAAGTAAGCGTTGATGCGCTTGAGTCGCTCCGTAAGGAAAACCGGGTCAAGTTGATCCTTCCAACCTAGGTCATGGCCATTATCGCCAATGTTCTTTCCATTATTGGCGATCTGCTCCAGTTCATGCAAGCTCAGTTTGAAGTACAGCTCGGTGATCTGGTGATACATGATGAAGATCTGCTCATCCGGGAAGTCGGTCTTCGGCTGTTGAAGGGTTAGGAGGGTGTCGAGGTTGATGTAATCCCAGTAGGTGAGGTAGTTGGATAGAAGGAGTCCGTCGAGGTAGGCGTTGATGTCTTGCCCCATGGATTCATACTTCTGCTGAAGCTTCTCCAGCTTTTCTGCTTGAGTGTTTGCCACGGTTTCTAGGTATTGACTTCGAAAGTAGGACAGTTCTTCAAGCGGGGGCATCAAGTTACCGTGGACTTTCTAACATAACACGGTGAAGCGTCAATCTACCCTGGCGATCGGATTGGCCAAGCCATGGTAACCGGTGATCTCCATGGTGATGGATCCTACCAAGACACTGGCTTTAGCGAGGATGGGTACCTTGTTCTCATCCCGGGTGATCCAAACCAGCATGTCTTCCTCGTCCTTGAAGATCCGTCCGGTCTGAACCACGGGCACAAAGACCATGCAATCGAAGGTTCCTTGATCCACTTCGATGGTTTCGTTGCGGAGGTATTTGATCTTCAATGGCCACACTTCGTTGTCTACAAAGGCCTTGATCTCGAAGATTTGTCCGGGTTGTGCGTACTTCATATTCAAGGTACGAGCATAGTAGAAGGAGGAAATCATGTCTTGTACCCCAAGCGGCGCGTCGAATACCTTGCCTTTGTTCGTTTCTACCTTCTGCTCGTAGTGATTGAAGGTGTAATACTGCTTGAGTTCAAACCCTCCTTCATGGATGTCGCGAATGAAGATCCACGGGAACACCCCCTTCTTGTCCATATAGGTTTCGTAGCGATCGCGCACCTTGAAAAACCAGTTGAAGGTTCCGGTAGAAGTGCCCGTGCCGACCACATGCAATACATCGCGTCCATCGATGCTTTTGTTCTCATTCTTCACCTCGATCTCTGCTACCCCTGCGTCTAGCCAGCCGTAGGATACTTCATAGCTCAGCTTTTCTCCCTTCTTGAAGGCGTGGTGTTGCACGATGGGGAGCTCTGTTCCATTGGCTTTGAAATCGGGTTCCGGAGTGGGCATCTCATGCGCAAGCTCATTGCTCGACAAGGTGCCTGCCGCTACGAGGATGCTGCTGAATACAAATGCTCGGGTCATCGGGATCGTTTTGTGAACAGAAACAAAGGATGTGCCAAGTTACAAAACGCGGTAGGTGGTTAACAAGGATTTAACGCGTTCAAATGCTTCGCAGCACAGTGCACCGATGAAACTTTTCACCATGATGCCAGGCATGAAAGGACTGATGTGCGTATCAAAAGCGATCTCACTGCTGCCTGAGATCCATATCCAGGAAAGTCCAACCACGGTAAGGAGCAGGTGCTGCAGGATGAAGATTACGAAGACAATCAAAACACGTGGCTGTTTGATGTGCGGCTTGATGGCTGTAGTGGTGATTGCCATGAGGTAGAAACCAACGAGGTAGCCCCCACTATCGGAAAGGAAGTACTTGAATCCGCCAACTCCGGTAGCTAAGATCGGAGCGCCAAGTGCAGCGAGGATCAGGTAGAGCAGTATGCCGCCCGCAGCGTTGCGGCGATTGAATACCAGGGGTAGCAGAATCGCCAGCATGCTTTGCAGGGTGATGGGTAGGTTTAGTCCAGGAAACTCGATCGCCAGCTGGCCACTTCCGTACATCAAGATCAGGGTGAGCAATACTTCAATCGCGATGCGCTGAACTCCTTTCACTACAGAACGATGTTCACGATTCGGCCGGGTACAACGATCACCTTTTTAGGTGCGTTTCCTTCCAGCCATTTTTGTGCTTGTTCGTGTTGGAGGGCAGCTGCTTCCACCGCATCCTTCGAGCTATCCGCTGGCATTTCCAATTGAAAGCGGGTCTTTCCGTTGAACGAAACCGGGTATACGATGCTATCGTCCTTCAGGTATTCTTCGTTCAACTTCGGCCATGGGGCATTTGAAATACTTGCGTCATGACCGAGTTTCTTCCAAAGCTCTTCTGCAATATGTGGAGCGTGACAGCTGATCAGGATGCTCAATGGCTCCAAGATCGCCCGTTTGTTGCATTTGAGGTCTGACAACTCGTTCACCGCTACCATGAAGGCGCTCACACTGGTGTTGAAAGAGAAGCGTTCCATGTCGTCGCTCACTTTCTCGATGCACTTGTGGATGCTCTTCAACTCGTTTTTATTCGGAGCGTCATCGCTCACGGTGAATACCCCATCCGTGTGGTAGAGGCGCCAGAGTTTTCGCAAGAATTTCGATACGCCTTCGATGCCTTTGGTGTTCCAAGGCTTGTGCATTTCAATCGGACCGAGGAACATTTCATGCAAGCGCAACGCATCGGCTCCATGTTCAGCGATCACATCATCTGGGTTGACGACGTTTCCGTAGCGTTTGCTCATCTTTTGTCCGTCCTCTGCCTGAATCATCCCTTGATTGATGAGCTTCTTCGCCGGCTCATCGAAAGGCAGGAACCCTAGGTCATGTAAGAACTTCGTCCAAAACCTAAAATACAACAAGTGCCCCGTGGCGTGTTCAGCACCCCCCATGTAGAGGTCTACTTGTTTCCAATAGCTCACGGCTTCTTCCGATACGAAGACCTCGTCACGCGAAGCATCCCCGGCCATCATGTAACGCAGGAAGTACCAGCTTGAACCGGCCCAGCCCGGCATGGTGCTGAGTTCGATCGGATGTCCCTCGCCGTTTTCTACCAGCTTGCCTGCTGCATTGTCCCAGTTCCACTTAGCCGCTCGACCGAGTGGTGGATCACCATCTTCGGTGGGCTTGAACTGATCAACAGCGGGGAGTTCCAATGGAAGTTTATCCTCGTCGATGGTATAAGGAATGTCATTGCGGTAGTAGATCGGGAAGGGTTCACCCCAGTAGCGTTGTCGGCTGAAAACGGCATCGCGGAGTTTGTAGTTTACTTTACGTCTACCGATTCCGTCTTGCTCCACGCGCTTCAGCATGGCTGCTATGGCGTCGGTTACCTTTATGCCATTCAGGAAGTCAGAATTCATGAGGATACCGTCCTTTCGGTCGTCGGCACCTTCGCTTACGTCCTGACCTTCGATAACCGGTACGATCGGTAGATCAAAATGCGTTGCAAAATCCCAGTCGCGCTGATCGCCAGAAGGCACGGCCATCACTGCGCCTGTACCGTAGCCGGCCAGCACGTAGTCTGCGATCCAGATCGGGATCTCCTGTTCGTTGATCGGATTTTTCGCATATGCTCCGGTGAAAGCACCCGTAATCTTTTTGGCTTCCGCCATGCGTTCGCGTTCTGAGCGGCCTTTGGTGTAGGCGACGTAGTCGGCTACTTCATCGGCGTGTTCGGCAGTGGTGATCTCTTTCACCCATTCGTGCTCCGGCGCCAGCACCATGAAGGTAGCGCCAAAGATGGTATCCGGACGCGTAGTGAACACCGTGATCTTTTTGTTCACATCGTCTTTGATAGGGAATTCGATCTCTGCGCCGACGCTCTTACCGATCCAATTGCGCTGGATCTCCTTGAGGGAATCAGACCAGTCAACCCGGTTCAGTCCCTCAAGCAAGCGTTCGGCAAATGCACTGATCCTGAGCGACCATTGCATCATCTTCTTTTGTTCAACGGGATGACCTCCACGCTCGCTAACACCGTTCACGACCTCATCATTCGCAAGCACGGTGCCGAGCGCAGGACACCAGTTTACCACCGTTTCGGCCCGGTACGCAATCCGATATTTCAGCAAGATGCTTCTGCGGTCATGTTCGCTGAATGACTTCCAGTCTTCGGCTGTGAATGGAGCTGCTTCGTCGGAAGCTGCATCCACCTGAAGGTTGCCGTTCTGCTCAAATGCATCGATCAAGGTTTGGATGCGCTCTGCCCGATCCTCCTTTTTGTTGTACCAAGAATGGAAAAGTTGCACGAAGATCCACTGGGTCCAACGGTAGAACTCCGGATTCGATGTGTTTACCTGTCGACTCCAATCGAACGAGAATCCGATCAGGTCGAGTTGCTCTCGGTAGCGCTTGATGTTCTCTTCTGTGGTAATGGCAGGGTGCTGGCCGGTTTGGATGGCGTATTGTTCAGCTGGTAGACCAAACGCGTCGTATCCCATCGGATGGAGAACGTTGAATCCTTGGTGACGTTTAAACCGCGCATAGATATCGCTGGCGATGTAGCCGAGTGGGTGACCAACGTGCAGTCCTGATCCCGAGGGGTAAGGAAACATATCGAGTACATAATACTTCGGTTTTGTACTGTTTTGTTCTGCCTTGAAGGTCTCGTCCTTTGCCCAGCGCTCACGCCATTCTTTTTCTACCGCTAAAAAGTTGTACTCCATGCCTATCTCAGAATTGGCGCGAATTTAATCTTATCGCAACTTTTAACGTCTTGATTTCGTAGAAGAAAGTGCAGCGTTCTCTTATCAAGATGAATGCTCAGTGAATTGACCGAAATCAGCGTTCAATTCACTCATAGTTGGGTGATCCTTTGCACTTTCGCTTATCCAAAATGAGGACTGAGCATCTGATTGATGGGGAAGGTCTGATAAGAATGTAGCTACATTCTTCGTCTGTGTTAACACAGTTAGTAGGGGTTGCATGCTTACAAACCGACGTATTGAGAGATTATGGTATTATGTTTTAAGGGTTTATATCGTGCCCTTTTCTTGTTGGTAATGATGTTCCTCTTGTCTGGAGGATTCCTTCATGCACAGGTGAATATCTCAGGTGTCATCAACATGACTACGGCGGTTACGGATGTTATTCTTCCTAACTGTTTGGACTGTGATGTAGGATGCCAAGATGCGATCCAGGTGAATGATGCTTCTGCATTCCGAGCCGGAGATCTTGCCCTGATCATTCAGATGAAGGGTGCTACGATCAATACCTCGAACACGGCATCGGGTGGACAGATCACTGACATTGCCAATGCAGGTAACTATGAATTCTTCATCATCGACTCGATCGATAACGCCGGAAACATCATTTTCCCTGTTTATGGATTGGTGAAGCAGTACGATGCGGGTGGTCAAGTTCAGGTGATCCGTATCCCAAATTACGGTAACAATAAGGTGAACGTAACTGGTACGCTCACCGCGCCAACTTGAGATGAGGCTACCGGTGAAGGTGGTGTGGTTGCACTGCAAGCAAAGAAATTGGTGCTACAAGCAGATATCAACGTAATCGGCTCTGGATTCAAGGGGCAGTCTATGTTGATCAACGGTACCCCAGACAATTGTTCGGTGAACCCGAATACGTCGTATACCTTGTCATCCACGGCATCTCAAAGCTTCTTTAAAGGAGAGGGAATTGTGCCTGATAACAATGCTTCTAACCGAGGTAGAGCTCCACGTGCTAATGGCGGTGGATCGGGTATTTCTGGATACTCCGGTGGAGGTGGCGGTTCAAGCTTCGGTGAAGGAGGTATGGGTGGCTATCGCTGGTGTGATGAATTGGGTCCGCAAGATGGCGGTCCGGATATTCCTGCCGGTGGTTTAGGAGGGGTGGCTTTGTCACCATATTTTCCAGAAGACAAGCTCTTTCTAGGCGGTGCTGGTGGATCGGGATATGTTACGACCGATAACCCTTCTGATCCTACAGACGGCGGAGGTATTGTGATCTTATTCGTAGATACCATCGTTGGAAATGGTTACTCCATTCTTGCAGATGGTACTTCGCCAGTTTCCGTGAATCCTGTTGGTGCTTCAGACGGCGGAGGCGTTTTGCTGTATTCCCTACCAACCTTGCCTGCAACCGTAACCTTTTCGGCTGTTGGTGGTAGCTCTGGTGTGCACTCCAATGGTTACGACAATGGTGCTGAAGACGGTGAAGTTGGCGGTACGTTCGGACTGTATGTTCCGATCGAGAACGTGAACTACCGTGCTAACGTGGATAACGACGATGTAACACCGACCTGTGATATCGATGACGACAATGATGGGATTCCAGACATCCAGGAGATCTACATAGGAGATCATGGTAGCGATGGAGTACTCGATTGGGCCGATCCAGATTTCTGTACGTCCTTCTTCGACACGATCGCTGGTTGGTCATGTGCTGTGGATGGTTTGCCTAACCCTACCGCAGATATCGACGGAGATGGCTATGCCAACTTTATCGACGCCGACTTCCCTTATTGCGGAAGCTTTGTCCTGCGGATTGATCAAATCTGCTCGAACTTTGACCCGGATGGGGACGGTATTCCTAGCCACCTTGACTTGGACTCCTATAACGATGGTATCCCAGATATCATTGAGGCGGGGGGGAGTAAATACCAATGGCGATGGACAAAGCGATTCCATGATCGATAGCGATAAGGATGGCTTGATCGATCTATATGATTTTGATGACACAGATGGTCCTTTTGGTACCAGTCCGTGCGCGCCACAGCCAGCCTGCTTAGAAGTAGGTTCTTAAACGATCTTACCCGTTTA
>CAJXNO010000041.1 GCA_913057205.1 uncultured Flavobacteriales bacterium | reverse complement strand
CGATTCGATCGGATAGGCTTCTATAATGCGCTTGATAACGGTGAAATTGTAGGTGTTAATTCCGTTAGTAACAAATTCGAATTCAGAGACCTGTAATTCTTGACCTGAATTAAAGCTGTATATGATGTCGTTCAGTGGTTTGGGTTGCTTGTAGATCGACGTATAGTCCCACAGACCGTCCTTCATGTAGGTGTCAATGAAGCTGTTCATTTTCGTTTCAGGTGAAGCTGGTTCCTGGCCGAGCGATGAGAGGCTAAATGCCAAAAGAAGGATAACTGTGATCTTGTTTTTCATGGATGGGGTCAAGGACGGAGATCGGGGTGAATCCTTACAGTTTTTCAATGCGTTAAAGTTTTTTGAAAGGAGTGGTGTTCTTTTGCGTCTCAAGTAGTTCATCGACCAGTTTTGCATACAGTCATCATAGGTAACGGAATAGCAGGCATCACTTGTGCACGTCACTTGAGAAAAAACAGTGATGAGTTCATCACGGTTATCTCCGGCGAGACTGATCACTTCTTCAGTCGCACGGCCTTGATGTACATCTTCATGGGTCACATGCGCTATGAACACACCAAGCCGTATGAGGATTGGTTCTGGTCAAAGAACCGCATTGCCCTGAAACGGGCTTGGGTGAGCGCTGTGGATACAGAGAAGAGAGTTCTCCAATTTAACGATAGCGCCCAGCTCGCGTATGATCGCTTGGTGATTGCAACCGGAAGTCGTTCCCGAACTGTGATCTTGGATGGGGTGAACCTCAGCGGTGTACATACCCTGTACAGCCTTCAAGATGTAGAGCGGCTTGATGAATCGACAAAGGCAGTATTGTCAAGCGCCCAAGGCGCTCGAAAGGCCGTTGTGGTAGGAGGCGGACTGATCGGTATAGAATTGTGCGAAATGTTCCGTTCACGTGGTTTGGAGGTATCGATGCTTGTCCGCGAGCCGAGTTTCTGGGGTAATGTGTTGTCGCTGGAGGAAGGTAGGCTGGTGGAAGTTCATATCCGATCGCACGGAGTAGAAGTATTGACCGAGACAGAGTTGGTATCGATTGAAGGAGAGGCTGGGCACGTGAGTCGCGTACGCCTATCGAGCGGTGCTGAAATTGAATGTTCCATCGTTGCACTGGCCATTGGTGTTGAACCGAATGTAAACTGGCTTCAAAACAGCGGAATCGAATTAGGAAGAGGTGTGCTCGTTGATCGCATGTTCCGCACGAATGCGCAAGATGTATATGCCATCGGCGATTGTGCAGAATTTCGCGATCCGCCATCCGGTGTAGCTGCCATAAACCAGGTCTGGTATACGGGCAGGATGATGGGTGAAACCCTCTCTCAAATCTTGATCGGAAAAGATGTAGAATACGCTCCCGGACCATGGTTCAATTCGGCTAAATTTTTCGACCTCGAATACCAGACCTATGGGCAGGTTGCTACCGTTCCAAAACCAGACGAGCAGCACTTTTTCTGGCGCGACCTGGAAGGCAGGAGATCTATTAAAGTAGTATTTGACGCGCAGCAATCTATTTTTCTGGGAATAAATGTGATAGGATTTAGGGTCAGGCATGAGTTGATCGCTGCATATTTAGAGAAGGAAGCTACGTCTCAGGAAGTTTTAAAACGCTTTGAGCGATAGAATTTTGACCCTGAGTTTACCTCAGATTTTCATTCAGAGGTTCTGGAAAAATGGAACTCGGAGCATCCTGAATTAGCCGTAAAACCAAAACGAAAAATAGTATGGTTTTGAAGGGCATACGATATGGGGCAGCCGGGCTTGTTTTGGTCGCCATGGCAGTGTTCGTGATCTTGCCTTTCGTGGGTGAGTTTAGGTTAACGGAGCGGGTCTTTGATGAGGTGGTCGATGCGTCGCACCACGAAGCGCTCAAGTCATTGATGCACGATGATTTCGGTCGAACGTTTATCGGAGTGCATGGCTTGGTTAACTCCGTGAATGAAGCGGTTACTTCTTGGAACGTTGCTGCTAAAGCGGAATCCAGATGGGATGAGGTGATCTACGCCGATTATGCTTTTACCATTGCACACGCTGCCGCAGTAGGCTGGGTGGTCGATGCTCGATGGCTGCTGTTTTTCCTAGTATTCGGATTACCTGTAATTGGCGGGCTGCTCTTCATTTGGCTGAGCTATCGCGATCGTGAAGGGGTTGCCCATCATGGGGTGTTTCATCGTGCCTTGACCTCGCGAGGTGGTGTTGCGCTGATCTTGGGGGTGGTACTGATCGCGTTTTATGTGGTGCTGTACTGGTTCCCAGCATACACGGTCAATTGGGTCTTGCTGGTAGATCCGATCAGCGAGGCCATCAGCGGGAGTCAAGCCTCGCAGTGGTTTCTCTACGGGTCCATGTATACGCTTGTGATCCTAGTGATGGGCGTGCGTATGCTGCTGAAGTATCAGTTTAGTCCCTATCACAGCTTACGTACCGCATTGTTGATGTTCTTTCAGTTGTGCTTTGCCTTCATCATTCCTGAGGTGCTCGCTGCGCTGAATTTACCTGCCCAGGACCTGAAGAACATCTGGCCCTTGGATTACAGTTTCTTCTTTGATTACCGCTTGGATGCGATGTTGGATGCAGGTACGTTCGGGTTCTTTTTGCTCGGCTGGGGCTTGCTCCTTTTCATGGTAGTGGTACCGGTGATGACCTACTTCTACGGCAAACGTTGGTATTGTTCGTGGGTGTGTGGTTGCGGTGGACTCGCAGAAACCGCCGGTGATCCTTTTCGTCAGTTGAGCGATAAGCGGCTCATTGCCTGGCAGGTAGAGCGATGGATGGTGCATGGTGTGTTGGTCTTTGCGGTGCTCATGACCCTTGCTGTGCTTTACACCTACTGGACCGGTGAGGCATCATTGGTGCAGGTTGCTGGTTGGTCGGTCTCGAGCTATGACCTGCGTTCGTGGTATGGTTTCGCCATTGGTGCTGCCTTTGCCGGTGTGGTGGGTACCGGTTTCTATCCCTTCATGGGGAATCGTGTTTGGTGTCGGTTTGGATGTCCGTTGGCGGCGTACTTGGGTTTGATCCAGCGCTTCAGGTCGCGCTTCCGGATCACGACCAACGGGGGTCAATGCATCAGTTGTGGCAACTGCTCAACATATTGCGAGATGGGTATTGACGTGCGTTCGTATGCGCAACGCGGACAGAACATAGTGCGTTCATCCTGCGTAGGTTGTGGTATCTGCGCAACGGTTTGTCCGCGCGGGGTGCTAAAACTAGAGAACGGCGCGGATGATGGGGCTTCTCGTACAGAAACGAAGCCCTTTGTGTTTGGTAACAATCAGATCCATGTGAATTGGTAGCACGCTTTGTCATAGTGGTCCTTTTGTTTGTGGTACAGCATGCGTGCTGCCAGTCGATTCCGTTGCCTGTGTTCAGTTCCTCAGATGTATGTCAAAAGGTGGTTTCAAGTGCTCCTGAAACGGAGTGCGAATACACGTGGTGGATCCATCCTCAAGACAGCTTGGTCTATGCGGAGGGCAGGGTGTGTGATGGTCTCCAAGAAGGGTGGTGGGCATACGATCATTTAGAAGGCGAATGCTATCGTGTAACAGGTCGCTTTTTAGAGGGAAAAAGAACGGGGTTGTGGCAGTGTTTTAATGCTGATGAAAGCGTGTTGGTTGAAGGTGAATATGTGTCTGGACAAGCATCCGGTTTTTGGCGTTTGTTGGAAGAGGATGGTGGCCTCAAAGCAGAAGGTTGGTGCTCGAATGGGGTAAAGGATGATTGGTGGATTGAGTATTTGAGTGATGGTTCACTTCAAAAAGGAGAATACGCTGATAATCACAAAGTAGGTATTTGGGAAAAACGAAGTGAAGATCGCTTGCTTTCCGTCAAAGATTGGGGTCAATGACACATGCAATGGAAGCAACGATCGATGTGATCATACCTGCATTGAATGAGGCGGAGGCGATCGCAAAAGTGATCCATGATTTACCTGGAGAGCGGCTTCGAAACATCGTGGTGGTTGACAACGGATCTGAAGACAAAACAGCCGAGGTTGCAGCGGCTTCCGGAGCGGTGGTTTTGCATCAACCGATCAGGGGGTACGGAGCAGCTTGCCTCATGGGGATCGACTACTTGAAAGAGCAAGTAGAAGAGCCCGATGTGGTCGTTTTCATTGACGGCGATTATTCAGACCATCCGGAGGAATTGCCGATGCTCGTCGCTCCGATCTTGGATAACTCCGTAGATATGGTGATCGGCAGCCGGACCTTGGGTAAGCGCACGGCAGGTTCATTGACACCGCAACAAGTCTTTGGCAACCGCCTCGCAACCGTGTTGTTGAGATGGATCTATGGTTATCGCTTTACGGACCTTGGTCCCTTTCGCGCCATTCGATGGAGTGCGTTGGTAGAGTTAGGAATGAAGGACATGAATTACGGCTGGACCGTTGAAATGCAGATCAAAGCGGCAAAGCAAGGTTTGCGCTGCACAGAGGTGCCTGTTTCTTACCGTCAGCGCATCGGTACATCTAAGGTCTCTGGCACGGTGAAGGGCAGTATTTTAGCCGGCTACAAGATCTTACTAACCTTGTTTAAGTATGCCTGAGTTGGGTCATTTCATGTGGTATGATTGGGTCGGGGTCACCCTTTATTTCGGCTGCTTGAGCTTTATCTTTCTCTACAGCTTGGTGCAACTGAACCTCGTACGCGCCTACCGAAGGCAATTGAAAAAGTTGCCCTTCATTCCAGCGGAACCGACCGACTGGCCTACGGTAACGGTTCAGCTACCGATCTACAACGAACGCTACGTGGCAGCCCGGCTCATCGATGCGGTGGCTCAATTGGACTATCCGTTGGATCGATTGGAGATCCAGGTCTTGGATGACAGTACGGACGACACGGTGAACATCATCACGGAAGCGGTTCAGAAGCACCGAGCCACTGGGATACAGATCGAGCATGTGCAGCGGTCCAACAGAGCGGGCTTTAAAGCCGGCGCATTGGCTTATGGCATGACCAAGAGCACCGGGGCTTACCTGGCCATTTTCGACGCTGATTTCTTGCCGCCCAAGGACTTCCTGAAGAAAACCATTCCTCATTTCACAGATGCGGAAGTAGGCGTTGTTCAAACGCGATGGATGCACCTCAACGCAGACTACAGCACCTTGACACGTTTGCAGGCCTTTGGATTGGATGCGCATTTTACGGTGGAGCAGGGCGGTAGGCATGCGATGGGCAGTTACATCAACTTCAACGGAACGGCCGGAGTTTGGCGTCGGGCGTGCATTGATGACGCAGGTGGCTGGAGCAGCGATACCCTCACCGAAGACCTTGATTTGAGCTATCGGGCGCAGCTCAATGGTTGGCGTTTTGTGTATCGGGAAGATGTGGGCGCCCCAGCAGAACTCCCAGCGGCCATGCTGGCCTTGAAGACCCAGCAGTACCGCTGGACCAAAGGAGCGGCAGAGTGTACGATGAAGAACCTGGGAAAGGTGTGGAAAAAAGACGGCATAGGATGGTCTACCAAGGTCAACGCCTTGTTTCATCTGATGAACTCGTTCATCTTCATCAGCGTCTTCATCACGGCACTCTTGAGCATCCAGATGCTCTTTGTCAAAGCCAAGGTAGCGTGGAGCTTATCCCTGTTCGCGGCGGGTAGCCTATTCCTCACCAGTATGCTGATCCTGGCTTATTTCTATTGGGTGAGTCAGCGAAGGATGCATCCCCGGCAAGGTGGTTTTCAATTCATCGTCCGCTTTTTTCTCTTTCTATCCATGTCGATGGGGCTAAGCCTCCACAATGCCATCGCGGTGGTGGAAGGCTACATCGGGCGAAAGACGCCTTTTGTGCGTACCCCTAAGTTCAACATTGTTTCGGGTAAAGGAAGCTGGTACAACAACAACTACCTCAGTCGCCAATTGGGTTGGATGCCCGTCTTGGAGCTGGCTTTATCTGGTCTGTTTGCCTGGGCTATCTATCAAGGCATCCTTCTGGGTGATTGGGGCTTGGTACCATTTCATGCGCTGCTCATGATCGGATTTGCTTTGGTGGGGTGGACATCGGTACAACACCAATGGGCTTTACAGCGAAATAACGCATGAGCTGAAAGCTTGATGTTCTGCTAACACATGCAGCCTGAGCGGCCGATTACATTCGCCTCCATTATCGCATTGCCATTGTTTCGCAACGTCCTCACCTTCTTGATATGCCTCATTTCGAGCACTTTGATTCGAGCGCAGCCGGATTCCCTCCGAGCCGAAAAGATCGTTCGTCTATTGCCGGTACCAGCAATAGGCTATGAGCCGGAGACGACCACCTACCTCGGAGGTGTGATCCTCTTTACCATCGATCCGTATCAAGATGGCACCACGCGCACGTCGAATGCCAAGGTGGAGTTTAACTACACCTTTCGCAATCAAGCCATCTTGGATGCCGATTGGAATTACTTCTTTCGGGAAGAGCGTTGGTTCACCCGCGGATATGTAGAGGCTTCGTATTACCCCGACTTTTACTACGGTATCGGTCCTGCAAGCGATCAGGAGGCTGAGCTGCTCTATGAAAGCAGACGTTGGATTGCAGACCTCAACTTGTTCCGACAGCTACTTCCGAAGACCTTTGTCGGTTTAGGCGGCTATTACGCGAACTACGGTCGCATCGATCAAGCGCATCAGCAGCGTTTTTCAGAGCTCCGCAATGAAGCCGTGCTTAGAGGCGTCGTTACAGCATTCCGAGATGATCGAGACAACCTGCTCAATCCGCGATCTGGTAGCTACGCAGCATTGAGTCTGGGTTACACGCTGGCTGATCGCAACTATCCATACGCACTGCTGGATGCGCGAAACTACCTGCCCTGGCATGAGGGTGTCTTTGCTGTGCGCGTATTGTCAAGACACGTGGGCACCGGAGCTGTATTTTTTGATCAGTCGATCATGGGAGGTGATGAAGCGGTTCGGGGCTACTTCTACGGACGGTTTCGCGATCGAAACTTGACCACTGCGCAGTACGAGTTGCGCAGCTCTACATGGCATCGCTTTGGCTTGGCCTGTTTTGGAGGTTTGTCTTACCTCTATGAGGATTTCGATGGCGGCGCGGCGCGGCTCTTTTACAACTATGGCGCTGGACTTCGCTTTTTGATCGATCGCAAGGAGCAGGTCAACCTTCGTTTTGATTACGCCATTGGTGCAGACGGACAGAATGGCTTCTACATTGGCTTTGGAGAATCGTTTTGATCAGCGCACGAACCAGCAACGTTGGATCAGTCCTCCTTTGACTTCATAGATCGCAACAATGCTGAATTCCTGTTCCCTACCGGTGATCCACTCATGGTCGAATACATAATCACCTTGCACCATACGTCCCTTGAGCACCGATCCGTTTTGTGGGTTGTTCTTGAACATCTCACCGTAGCGTGCATGGATTACGTCGCGTCCTTTCATGGAGGGTTTTTCATCGCCTAGGTTTGAGTATACCTCCGCGTCTTCCGCAAATACAGCAGCAAAGCCGTCGATGTCTTGGGCGTTGTAGGTATCGAGTTGCTTTTGAACGATCTCGATGGGCTCTACTCCATCTTGTGCGGACAGGAATAAGGGTAGGAGGATCGAAGCACAAATGAGCGTCATGAATTTCATCATGGTCAATGAAAGTTAGTTATTTCTTTGCTTTGACGCGTTTTACCGCTGAGATGATATCCGGCACATCCAGTCCGTACTTCTTCAAGAGGTCTTCTGGGGTGCCGCTCTCTCCGAACTTGTCGTCTACCGATACAAATTCATGATGTACCGGGTAGTTCGTAGAGGTCACTTGCGCTACCGCTTCGCCTAATCCACCAAAGCGGTTGTGTTCCTCGGCGGTTACTACACATCCCGTTTTACGCACACTTTTCAGAATCGCCTCTTCATCGATCGGTTTGATGGTGTGAATATTCAAGAGGTCTACAGAGATGCCTTCCTTCTCCAGTTCCCGCGCCGCAAGAATGCTGTACCAAACCAAATGGCCGGTGGCGATCAAGGTCACATCTGCACCATCGTTGATCTTCCATGCCTTACCGATTTCAAAGCTTTCCTTGCTGGCAAAGATTGGCCACTTCGGACGACCAAAACGCAGGTATACAGGTCCTTCATGATCCTTGAT
Source organism: uncultured Flavobacteriales bacterium (assembly GCA_913057205.1). Taxonomy (GTDB): domain Bacteria; phylum Bacteroidota; class Bacteroidia; order Flavobacteriales_G; family Salibacteraceae; genus SHAN690. The sequence continues at coordinate 15,884 of CAJXNO010000041.1, read as the reverse complement.
GGCCTTCGTAGCCGCGAAGGTTTGGTTGTAGTCACACGGATTGATCACCGTCATGTTCGGCAGCATGCGCATTAAACCGATGTCTTCTAAAATCTGGTGTGTAGCACCGTCTTCACCCAAGGTCAACCCCGCGTGGGAAGCACAGATCTTCACATTCTTTCCTGAATAGGCGATGCTCTGACGAATTTGATCGTATACGCGTCCCGTACTGAAATTGGCGAAGGTGCCGGTATATGGGATCTTTCCTCCAATGGTGAGTCCGGCCGCCATCCCGATCATGTTGGCCTCAGCTACACCAGTCTGGAAAAAGCGTTCAGGAAAATCATCTGCGAAGGCATTCATCTTGAGGGAACCGGTGAGGTCTGCACAGAGTGCTACTACACGCTCATCTTCTTTTCCGAGCGCATGCAAAGCGTCGCCAAATCCACTGCGGGTGTCTTTTTTTTCTGTTGGATTGAAATCGTGAATGCTCATGGGTTAGTTCAGTTTAACGGCGACCGATGCGCCAGATGTAACGCGGAATTTCTTTTCTACGGTAAAGATGCTCTCTCTAGCCTGCTTAGGACGGAATACAGCGATGTACTCTCCTGGCTGAAGGCTGAGGGTTTCTCGTTCTTTCTTTTCACTCAGGGTGGCTACGAGTTCTAGCTCGTTGTCTTGAATCTGGTAAACGGTGCCATATCCGTACCCCAATTTGCTGAAGGTAGCAATACCCGGCTGCGGAATCTCAATGGTGGTGGTATGGCTCTGGGTGATCGCTACATCGTTGATGTACGTGCGAGGCAAGGTAAGGATCTCAAGGTCGTAGTTGCCAACGATGTAGCGCTGAACGTCAGAGAACTGCTGCACGTTCAAGGTCTGCATGTCGCCCGCTTTTCGGACGATCACAGGAAGCTTGTTGTTCTCAGGATTCACTCCGCGCATATTGAATTCCAAATCACCTTGCGGCGTGGGAATGCCGATGATGGTATGTTTTCCAGGGGTGATGGTTATGCTGTCCTTGGAGCGTGGAGGAATGGTATGCGCCACCACACGATAGGTATACACTGGGTCGATCATCAACGTGTCTGGATGACCCTTGTGATTCATGGTATGAACAAAGTTTTGAAGGGTTTGTCCGGAGTGCTGATCGTAGAAGGTCATGTTCACATTGGTCTCGGTAGGTGCACCTCCTTGATCGAGCAGATTGACCTGAGCGGTGGTATTGTTCAGCGCCTGCGAAATCACGATCCCGAGGACGGATTTGAACTTATCCTGTTCAGAGGCATCGTAAAACGAACCCACACACTCATATTCTTCCCGAAATTCCACATCCAAGCCCACACCGATGATGAAAGGCTTTAGCACGATGTTCCGCTTTTGTAAGGCCATGGATACGGCACAAGGGTCACCACCGCACTCTTCAATTCCGTCTGTGATCAAAATGATGATGTTCCGACAGTTGCCACTGGTGCAGCGTGGAAAGTCATCAGCGGCCTTTTCCAGCGTTGCTGCAATCGGGGTAGTGCCTTTCGGCTTAAGTTTACGAAGTTCTGTTTTGATCTTGCTGGTATTCCTTCCTGCAAAAGGAACCAACAGCTGGGTATCGTCACAATCTTGTCCTTGCAAGTAGTTTTTCTCATGTCCGTAAACCCGCAAAGCCAACTGTAGGTTATCGATGTTCTGAAGAGAGTCCAAAGCAGAGGAGAGGAGCTTCGTAGCTACATTGATCTTCGGTTGCTTTTCCCATACCCCGTTCATGCTATTGGAGGCATCAAATATGAAGAGGATGCGCGTTAACGGCGGGTCTTGCTGAGCCTTCATTCCAAAAGAGAGCAAAGCTAAGAGGGTTATGAGAATTCCTTTCTTCATGTAACGGTTTGTAAGAGCGCCTTTCGGATCAATAATCTCCCTCGGTCTCTTCCAATTGCGCCAGTGCTTGTTCCAACTGCTCATCATCAGGAGCTACGCCATGCCATTTGTGCGTACCCATCATGAAGTCGACGCCTTGTCCCATCTCTGTGGTCATCAGGATAACGACGGGTTTGCCTTTTCCGGTATGCGTTTGAGCGGTTTTGATGGTGGAAATCACTTCATCCATATCGTTGCCGTTCATTTCCAGTACATCCCAACCGAATGCTTCCCACTTTGCCCGTAGGTTTCCAAGGGCCATCACGTCGCTCACATCACCATCGATCTGGCGGTTGTTGAAGTCCACCGTTGCGATGAGGTTGTCAACCTTGTGGTGCGCTGCAGCCATCGCTGCTTCCCAGTTCTGTCCTTCTTGCAATTCGCCATCACCATGTAAGCTGTAAACCAAGCGGTCATCACCGTTCAGCTTTTTGGCCAATGCCGCGCCAATAGCAACACTCAAACCTTGTCCGAGGCTACCCGAGGCCATACGTACGCCAGGTAGATGCTCGGCAGTTGTCGGGTGTCCCTGCAATCGGGTGTCGATCTTTCTGAAGGTGGATAGCTCATCAATCGGAAAGTAGCCGTAACGCGCCAAGGTGGAATACCAAACGGGGGAGATGTGTCCGTTCGAAAGGAAGAACAAGTCTTCACCCTTTCCGTCCATCGTGAAGTTCGATGGGTCATAGTGCATGATTTCACCGTAAAGTGCGACGAAGAAATCGGTGCATCCGAGGGAGCCACCTGGGTGTCCGCTGGATACGCCATGTACCATGCGTACAATGTCTCTTCTGATCTGGGATGCACGTTGTTGGAGCTGCTGAATTTCGGTCATAGTTCAAGTAAAACGCGAAAATAGAAGCACCCCATCGGGAGGGAAACGAATGTTTAAAACTTTTGAGAACTTGTATTTCGCTTAAATTTGATGAATTAACCCTTAATCGAATGATGCATACCTTTCAATTTCAGCGGATTGTTCTAGTTGTGGCCGTAGTGCTTCCAAGCCTCTTGTACGGTCAATCCCTTGGCTTTGAAGAGAACAAGGGGCAATGGGATGATGAGATCGTGGCTCGATACCGCTTGGGCAATGGGGTGGCTTGGTTCATGGAAGACCGCGTTCGCATTCCTCTGGTGGATGGGGAGGAATTGTTGGCTGCATCAGAGTACGTACATGACTACCCGGAAGAAAACTACTTTCTAGACGGCCATAGTTATGAAGTGGTTTTTGGTAGTGATGCAAGCACTGAAGTCAGCTATTCGGGCAAGCACAAGGACTATGTGAACTATTTCATCGGAAGAAAGCGCTCAAAGTGGGCAACTCGGGTAGGAATCTTCGATGGTTTAACCTACACCAACATCCAGCCAGGTATTTCTCTTGAATGGACCATGGATGACCATCACATGAAGTACACCGTTGTTGTGGAGCCAGGTGTTGATCCAGAGGGGTTTCATATGACCTATGGCGCGGTTCGTGGCATTCAGGTGATAAAAGATGAATTGGTGATTGACCTTCCTGACCAACGGGTTTTTGAGAAGGCGCCTTTCGCCTACCAACTGAAAGGGGCAGAACGCGTTCCAGTTCTTTGCAGCTTTAGGGTAGAGGAGAATCGGGTTTATTACGATCTAGGTGAATATGATACATCCAAAACACTGTTCATCGATCCTACACTGATCGCATCCACGAATGTGGGTGCAACAGTGAGTACTTACGGACATAGCGCTACGTATGATCAGTTCGGCAATATTTACGGCGGTGGTCGCCCATTTGGGGTAGGCTACCCCACCGATACAGGTTCTTTTCAGCAGAATTTTGGCGGTGGTGGTGTGGATATAGGATTGTCTAAGCTGAATGAGGATGGAAGTGACCTACTCTGGAGTACCTACATAGGAGGTAGCAGTGGTGAATATGTGCACAGTATTGTGGTGAATGGCTTCAACGATGTTATCGTGTACGGTAAAACTGCTTCCAGTGATTATCCGGTTTCATCTACAGCCATTGATACAACTTTTGGAGGTGGAGGTGGATTCAACAATGACATTTGCGTAACCGTGATTTCAGATAGCGGAGACCAACTGATTGGCTCTACTTACTTAGGTGGAGAAGGCCAAGATGGGAACAATGCCATAGTTGGTTTCGGATATTCGAGTTTTAAGGGTGAAGTGGATAGTGATGTATTCAGTAACGTCTATATCGCTAGTACCACCTCGAGCGATAGCATGAATGTCTCTCCAGGCGCATTTCAACCCGTAAGAGCAGGCGATCAAGATGGCTACATAGCGAAGCTGAATTACGACCTGTCAGAGCTCATTTTCGGCACCTACATTGGCGGTCCGCAAAATGACGGTGCTTTTAATGTTCAGGCTGCTGAAGATGGTACGGTTTACGTCGTGGGCATCACTGAGTCAGATTCATTCCCTGTTACTGCTGGAGCAGAGGATGTGACCTACAATGGAGGGTCTGCCGATGGATTCATCCTTCGTTTAAGTGGTGATGGCGAGCAGTTGCTTCAAAGCACCTTTATTCGGGCCGACTCCAATGACGCCGAACGCGGTCTTTTCCTTCAATTGGATCGCGACGGTGAGGTCTATGTGATGGGAAATACCAATCAGGAGAGTATTCAAGCCGATACAAATCGCTACAGCGGTCCTTCCAATAACAGAAGCTTCATTCGAAAGTATACGGCTTTGCTCGATAGTATTCATTGGACAGCAACCTTTGCGAGCATCAATCATTCTGCCCTCTTGGTAGATAATTGTAAGAACATCTATGCTGCCGGTAATGGTGTTGGCGGTATTACCAATGTCGACCTCACTGCGAATGCAGTCATGAGCACCCCCGCTGGTTTTTATATCATGCTCTTGAATGAAGATGCAGATAGTCTTGTGCATGGTACTTTCTATGGGAATAGTGGGTCTCATGTGGATGGCGGAACAAGTCGTTTTGATAAACGAGGCGCAGTTTACCAAGCCACCTGTAGCAGTGGATTGTTCCCTTTGACGAATAACGCTTGGTCAGGTAACATGAATGGAGGAACCTACGACCTCACGCTTTTCAAAATCGATTTTGATATCGATGCAGCCTTGGCAAACATCCAAGTGAGCGGTGGAGAGGCTACTGGATGTGTCCCTCACACTGTGAACTTTACGAATACAGGTTCTGAGGGGCTCACGCATTTTTGGGATTTTGGTGACGGAGATACGGCCCAAGTGGCAACACCTTCACACACCTTCGATGAGCCAGGTGTATACCTCGTTAAGTATTTCATCTCCGATACCTCTGGTTGCATTATAGCAGACTCTGCTAGCCTCGTAATAACGGTTTATGATACCTCAGCCATCGAGATCTTAGTAGACTCCGTAGTATGTGTGGAAGAGATCGACTTGGAGACGGATAGTCCATTATCCAACTATAATTGGTCGACTGGGGCAACCACCTCAACCATAACAGTGAATACATCCGGAACATATTGGGTGGAGGTAGAGAACGGTTGTGGCGTTTTCAGTGATACGGTAGATTTGGAATTGGTGCCTCCATTCGATTTCGAGTTGCCAGCAGATACAGGAATATGCGATCCAGGATTTGTGTTGTCCGGTCCAGCTGAGGCATTGTCCTATAGTTGGAGTACCGGTGCCACCACACAAGACATTGTGATCGATTCGAGTGGCGTTTACATCCTTGAAGCAAGCACCGAATTCTGCACTGCCACAGATACGATCGAGATCCAAGCCAGCTACTCCAACTTTTCAGGGGGTGATACAGCAGTATGCGAAGACACCTTGCAACTCACCGTGAACAGCGGTGGATTTCCCGTGCTTTGGAGTACGAACTCAATGGCAGATACCATCGTAGTTACCAATTCCGGAACGTATTGGGTGTTGATCCAGAACGATTACTGTACGTCAGCGGATACTATCAATGTGCTCATCGATCCATTGGATGTAGAACTTGGTCCTGACGTTGTTGTTTGCGCACCCACCACGCTGAGTGTGAATGACCCGGCCATTGAGACCTTTCAATGGAGTACAGGTGATACCACCTCCATCATTGAAGTAGATTCATCCGGCGTGTACTGGTTGACAGGTAGCAACGAGGCGTGCTCAAATTCCGATACAGTAGCGATTGATATTCAACTCCTGCGGTTCATCGATCAGCAGGAACTGATATGCGATGAAGACAGTGTTGTGCTCGCAGGCCCAGGACCAGATACGGCTAACTATTTCTGGAGTACAGGAGATACCACTGATCGTGTAACAGTTCGAACTTCCGGAACCTATCGCGTAACGGTCTCCACAGATTATTGCTCCAACGTAGATACCATGACCTTGACCTTTGTGCAAACACCAGACATCGATGTGAGTGAACGCCTTGTTTACTGCAAAGGGCAGGAAGCTGAATTCGATGTGGCGCTGCCATATCCAGGAATTCGATGGAGTAATGGCGATACGGGAAGGGTGTTGAACGCGAGCGACTCTGGGGAGTATTACCTCAGCTTCTCCTACGAAGGCTGTGAAGTGCGCGATACGGTGCTCATTGATTTCGTTCGCATGATTCCCGATTCCATCTTTGAGATCGGCAATGTCATCACGCCGAATGGCGATGGCATCAATGATGAGCTGCGTCTGGATTTGAAGCGGAAGGATTTAGTGGATGAGTACAACCTAATAGTCTTCAACCGATGGGGTAACCAAGTCTTTCAATCTGAGTTCATCAACCATTACTGGGATGGACGAATGCCATCTGGTGAACCCGCCGAGCAAGGAACCTACTTCTATCAGATCAAAGCCACTTCGGTTTGTGATGATGTGCCCATCATCAAGATCCAAGACCACGTTACCCTTTTGCGATAGGAGCACCATAGGATTGTTGAGATTCAAGTAATTTAGTGCCTTGATGCATGCAGCTTCGAGGCGATATCGCGTGGGTCTGTTGATCCTGTTGGGGGTATTCCTGTTTTCAGGAAGCTTGTTTGCCCAGTCTTCCGCATACGTCAGAAACGAAGGACAGTGGCCTGATCAGGTAGTTGCACAGTATGCCTACCAACATCAAGCGTTGTGGTTTCAAAAGGACCGCGTTCGAATGTCGATGGTAGATGATCACGACGCCAACCATGCCGTGCATGCTGCCCATGGCGAAGGCGTTCTGAATGGATCTGTAAGTGGACATGTCTACGATATGGTCTTTGGCAGTACCGAGGAAACGCGGATATCCTTTATTGATGCTGCTTCCGACTACTTGAACTACTACCTTGGTGCAGATCGTAGCCGCTGGAAAAGTGGAGTGAAGCAGTTCAATCAACTCATGTTCCATGAGGTCTCACCCGGCATTGATGTGCTTTGGGAACTCGATCGTGGGTTACCGAAGTACACCTACTACGTCGGCCACCCTGCGCTTCCAACGTCCATTGAGATCACCTATGAAGGTGTGCGCGGATTGTCGGTAACGGATGAAGGGAATCTTTTGGTGCAACTGAAAGATTTTTTTGTGGTTGAACAGCAGCCGGTGGCTTTTCAGCTCATTGATGATGAACGCCAAGAGGTGCCGTGTAGCTTTAGGGTGCAAGATAATACGGTTCGTTTTGAAGTAGGCGAGTACGACCCAGATCGTATGCTCTACATCGATCCGGTAATCATCGCATCCACCTACAGCGGATCAACAGCTGAGGCTTTTGGACACAGCGCCACCTTTGATGGTCCCGGAAACATCTACAGCGCCGGTCGGGTATTTGGAACAGGCTACCCAACCGATACGGGGTCGTTTGACCTCACGTTTAATGGACCGTTCAATCCGACCACCACGGCGGAGTACTTCAATGCCTACGATGTCTGCATTTCCAAGTACAATCCAGATGGGTCTCAAAAGCTTTATTCTACCTACCTCGGTGGGAGTACGCGTGAATTGCCCCACTCCCTGATTACCAATGCGAATGGTGAACTGCACGTACTCGGTTCTACCAACAGTGCAGACTTCCCTACAACCGTGAATGCATTCGATACTACCCATAATTCAGGTCAAGATATTTACGTGGCGAAGTTTTCAGTGGACGGTACGCAACTGCTCGGTTCCACTTTTCTAGGAGGTACAGGAAACGACGGAGTGAACAACCTGATCGTAGAGAACTTTGCAGATGAGTTCAGGGGAGAGATTGTTGTGGATGATTCTAACCAGGTCTTCATAGCGAGTTTCACAACCTCATCAGACTTTCCTGCTACCACGGGCGTAATTCAAGACACGCTCAACGGCGGACAAGATGGGGTAGTGGTCAAGCTCAATGCAGACCTCAGCCAGCTGCTTTTTTCAACCTACCTCGGCGGAGCAAGCAGCGACGGTGCTTTCGCGCTCAAGGTGAACGACCAAGGCCGCATATATGTGGCCGGAAGTACACGCGGGCAGGGACTTCCTGAAGCAGCGTCTGGCAATGGGGCTTTTCCTGTGTACCAAGGCGGACAAGCCGATGCCTTTGTTATGGCGTTGAACAGCACGGGCTCGGAGATCCTGTACTCTTCCTACTACGGAACCTTGTCTCGAGAGCATGCATTCTTCCTGGAATTGGACAATGATGACAACGCCTACATCTTTTGTTGGTCCAATGGCAACATCAATTCAACTGCCGGTAAATATCAAGGACCATCGCTCGGGTCGTATATCGCGAAATTCTCATCTGAATTGGATACTGTGCTTTGGCAAGTAGGCTTCGGTCAATATGCTCCAAGTGCTTTCTTGGTGGATCAGTGTACCCAGATCTATGTCTCCGGTCACACGGCGGTAAACTTGTTCACGGGTGGTCCAAACAACACCATGAACCTAACGACCTTCGATACCTTGAATGCCGTCAATAACCAGACGAGCGGTGGCTTCCATCTGATGACCTTATCGCCAGAAGGTGACTCCATCGTTTCCGCCTTTTTCTATGGTCCAGACAGCCTTCACGTGGATGGTGGTACCAGTCGATTTGACAAGCGTGGCTACGTTTATCAGAACGTATGCGATTGCACCGGACAGTTTCCAACCACGAACTGGGCCTATGGACAAAACATGCAGGTCACGGTTCCTACCATATTCAACAGCAACGTTTGCGATAACTGCGTTTTCAAGATCGACTTTGAAGTGCCGATCGTAGCGGCCTACGCAACCGTTGACCCCAGTATCGGTTGTAGCCCGCATACGGCGCAATTCGATAATACCGGCTCACTTGGTTCAACCCATTTCTGGGATTTTGGCGATGGCAATACATCTAACCTACCCACACCAACACATACCTTCGATTCTGCGGCTACCTATCAGGTGACCTACGTGGTGTCTGATACCTTCGGATGCAATGCCGGTGATACGGCAACGGTACAAGTCACTGTGGTGGGAGATCGACAAGTGGAGATCCTGCTAGACACCGCCTGTGAAGACTCGGTACGGATCTACGCCAGTGATACCAACTTCAGCAGCTACCTGTGGAGCAATGGCGCTACCACGTTTGAAACGGTTGTTTACGATACCGGTAGCTATTGGCTGATCGTAGATCAGCCAATCTGTGGTCCAGATACCGATACGGCGCGCATCATCTGGGATCCGCCTATTGCCTTCAGTTTGCCGGCCGATACCGGGATCTGTGAGCTGGGATTCAGCATCGATGCACCCGCAGGATTCGATACCTATCAATGGAATACCGGCGATAGTACCAATTCAACGGTGGTGAATGCCACGGGCACCTATGTGGTCACGGTTACCGAAGGTGCGTGTGAGGCCAGCGACTCTGTCCGCGTAACGCTTTCATTCTTAGATTTTACAAGGAGAGATACCATAGTTTGCGATGACAGCTTGACCCTGGAGGTGGACCATCCCGGAGGAGATGTCATTTGGAATACCGGCGATACGACATCGAGCATTGTGGTCTATGACGATGGAACCTATTGGGCAACGGTGTCGAATAACGCATGTTTCATCAGCGACACCATCGATGTAAGCTTTAGTCCGGCTTTGCTACCTGAGCTTTCAGATACCTTTTCTTGCGCTCCGATCGACCTTTCCCTGTCCGTTCAGAGCTTTGATGCGATCGCTTGGAGTACGGGTGATACCACCGCCGACATTCGAATAGATTCTTCCGGCACCTATTGGGTGCAGGTGAATGCAGGTGCCTGTACCGATGCAGATACCTTCCGTGTTGAGATCGGTGATCTGGGATATGATCAAAACGACCTTGTGATTTGCGATACCAATGCCGTGCGCTTGCCGCCTCCTGGTCCTGCAAATGCAACCTACCAATGGAGTACGGGAGACACGGTGGCGTCGCCGGTAATCAACGCAGCGGGGACCTACATCGTCACCATCACCACAGATGCTTGCTCAGATGTAGATACGGTCTTTGTACGCTTTGGTACGCGACCAAGCATTGACCTGGCGGATACTGTGCGGACTTGTGCAGGTGCATCTGCTACGCTCGATCTTCAGGGCGTATCCGGTGTTGTTCGATGGAGTACGGGTGATTCTTCCCGTGCGCTTGAGGTCAATGAGGCCGGGATGTATACGGTAGAGGTGGTATCGCCGGAGGGATGCATTTCAGAAGACAGTGTCTTTGTTGCCTTGGATGTTGTGAACTTGGATAGCTTGTTTATCATTGCGAATGTCATCACCCCGAATGGAGATGGGATGAATGATGTATTGGGACTACGCATTGTGGATCCGGATCTGGTAACGAACTACCAACTCACCGTCTACAACCGATGGGGGGTATTGCAGTTCGATTCGGAGTTCCTCAACCACGATTGGGATGGCAGAACCGGCGGAGGAACCTTGGTGGAACCAGGCACGTATTTTTACCTGTTCAGAGCAGAAACCCGCTGCACAGATATCCCCATCATTGAGGTGAAAGATAACGTCACCGTTCTCTATTGATTACACTACTTTTGCCGCCTTATTTGAAACGACCTTCCCATGGCATTAAAGTGCGGTATTGTTGGATTGCCCAACGTTGGTAAATCCACCCTTTTCAACTGTTTAAGCAATGCGAAAGCGCAGTCTGCTAATTTTCCATTTTGCACCATCGAGCCGAACGTTGGCACCATCAGCGTGCCAGATGAGCGCCTGAACCAACTGGCTGAGTTGGTGAATCCGGAGCGCATCATGCCAACCACCATTGAGATCGTAGACATCGCCGGTCTGGTGAAGGGCGCGAGCAAGGGAGAAGGATTGGGAAACCAATTCCTAGGAAACATACGCGAATGCGATGCCATCATTCACGTACTCCGCTGCTTTGAGGATGGCAACATCGTGCACGTTGACGGAAGCGTGGACCCGATCCGCGATAAGGAAGTGATCGACATGGAGCTGCAGTTGAAGGATCTGGAAACCTTGCAGAAACGCATCGACAAGGTGAGGAAGCAAGCGCAGGTAGGTGAGAAGGAAGCGAAGAAGTTGTTTGACATCTACGAGAAGTACCGCGTGCATTTGGAGGCGGGTAAGTCGGCACGTTCTGCTGACATCGATGAGAAGGAGCGCGAGCTGGTGCAAGACCTGTGGCTTCTGACCGATAAACCCGTGATGTACGTGTGCAACGTGGATGAAGCATCTGTAGTGGATGGCAACGCCCTTTCAGAACGGGTAAAGACTGCAGTTGCGGATGAGCATGCAGAGGTCATCATCCTCGGGGTAGGGATTGAAGCAGATATCGCTTCACTCGACACCTATGAAGAGCGTCAGATGTTTTTGGAAGACCTTGGATTGGCAGAGCCGGGAGTAAGTAAGCTCATCCGTTCGGCATATAAGCTGTTGAAGCTGCAGACCTACTTTACAGCAGGAGAAAAAGAGGTGCGTGCGTGGACCATTCCTACGGGTGCCAAAGCACCACAAGCTGCAGGAGTAATCCATACCGACTTTGAGAAAGGATTTATCCGAGCAGAGGTGATCGGGTATGATGATTACATCACCCATAAGTCAGAGGCCGCAGCGCGAGACGCCGGAAAGCTGCACATTGAAGGGAAGGAGTACGTCGTGAAAGATGGCGATGTGATGCACTTCCGGTTTAACGTTTAATGGTTTAGACCCATTCTAAATCGCGACTTCAACGCCAAACATCAGAACCAAACTTAAGGTAGCTTGTTACCTTTGCAACCACTATTTCATGAACGCTAAAACCATCATTTCCTCATGGCTATAATGATCACCGATGAATGCATCAACTGCGGTGCATGCGAACCAGAATGTCCCAACAATGCGATCTACGAAGGTGGCGTTGAATGGCGCTTTTCTGATGGTACAGACCTGAAAGGACACGTTGCTGGGAAGAACGGAACAGAAGCCGATGCTGACGACGAGAATGAACCAAAGAGCATGGATGTTTACTACATCGTTACCGACAAGTGTACCGAATGTGTGGGCTTCCATGATGAGCCACAATGTGCCGCTGTTTGTCCAGTAGACTGCTGCGTAGATGATCCTGACTTCCGCGAATCAGAGGAAGAACTCACAGCGAAGAAGGAGTTTCTTCACCTTTAGTCGTCAATTACTTTTTATACCAATTGGTTGAGCTTGTCGTTGAAGCAATGACCTTCGTTGCTATGCGCATTCAGCTAACACTCCTTTCTTGCTTGCTGTTGATCAGCCTACAGTGCTTTGCAGGCGATGACGATCAACAAATCACCCTCAAGGCCAAGATCAAGCAGCTCGTCGAGTTGCGACAGGCTACGTTGAACGCCCCTGACGAGGAAGCGCGCATCAAGGCCGATAAGGAATTCCTCGTTTTCATGCGTGATGCGCTTCAGCATCCAGAGAGCTTCAAGACCGACTTTGATACCATCCCGATGATCGGCGACCTTCGCAGCGGCGACGGTTATTTCCGGATGATCAATTGGAACCTACCGCTCGACGATCAAACGAATCGCTACCGCTGCTTTGTGCAGTATTTCGATAAGAAAGACGATGCCTACAAGGTGATCGAACTGGAAACGGGTTACCGAGGTCTTTCCGGTGAATACCGTAAGGTGTTCAATCAAAAGGATTGGTACGGGGCATTGTACTATAAGATCATTCCATCAAAGGGAAGGGGTAAACGACGAAAGCGTGCCTACATGCTGCTCGGGTGGCAAGGAAAGGATGAGTACAGCTCTTTGAAGGTGGTGGATGTCATGACCATTTCCAAGCGCGGTATCCGCTTTGGTGCAGACATCTTTGATTACCCCTACGAACAGAACATCCGTCGATTCATCTTGGAGTATAAGTCAGACGCTTCGGTGTCATTGCGCTACGATGAACGGAAGAATCGCATCGTGTTCAATCAACTGGTACCGATGCAACCTGACTTGGAGGGTATGTATGCCTTCTACATTCCTATCTTGGAGTTCAACGCTTTTGAGTGGAAGCGTAGGAAGTGGGTCTACGTAGAGGATGTGGATGTGAAACCGAACCGCAAGGATGATAAGGACTACAATTTTCCACCGGAGGCTCAAAAAATCCGTTGACGCTTTGCCCTCCGATTTCAATTCACCTAATTTGTAAAAAACCTCCCGGTGATCAAACCCATCGTAGACTTCCTGATTCGACGAAAGGCGAGAGACGACAAGCGATTGCCTAGCATTGTGCATGGTGATCTGATCATGCATGTAGCTGTGGTGGCATCAGCAGCCAACGAACAGGATTTTCGCTACGTACAGACCTATGTGAAGGAACTGCGCGGAAGAGGTTTGCGTAGCGTGGATTTCTACATCAGTTTTCCGAATAAGAAAAACCTTGAGGCCTTCGAGCCTGCTCGACATGATTTCCCATTTACCCGGAAGGACTTTAACCTGCTTGGCAAATACCGAGGAGAGGTGTTAAAGCAGAGCGTTGGCAAGGAGTACGATGTGCTGATCGACCTGACGCGCGGACGATCCTTTGCCGCAGATGTGTTGATTGCGAAGACCCAAGCGCGCTGGAAGGCTGGTGCAATGGATGAAAGCAGATCGCATTTGCTTGACTTCATGATCGATATGAAGGCAGATCAAGATGTGCGTAAGCTCATCCATCACTTAGACCATTATTTGACCAATTTCAATAAATCAAATGCCGCATGAAAGACTTTAGAGGAACAGGCGTAGCCATGGTAACCCCATTCAACGCTCGTGGAGAGGTGGATTTCCCCGCACTGGAAAAGCTTACCCAACACTTGATCGATGGCAAGGTGGATTACCTTGTGGTGCAGGGAACAACCGGTGAATCGGCCACCCTCACCCAAGCGGAAAAGCAGGAAGTGCTCGACTGTGTGCTCGATGTGAACGACGGCCAGCTGCCGGTGGTACTCGGACACGGAGGTAACAACACCCAAGCCCTGATCGATGGCTTTGATCGCATTGACCTGAAGGGAGTAGACGCCATCCTGTCGGCCAGTCCGTATTACAACAAACCCACCCAGAACGGGATCATCTCTCATTACCTTGCCTTGGCGGATGCTAGCCCGCTGCCGATCATCCTGTACAATGTACCCGGAAGAACAGCGAGCAATATGACGGCAGATACCACGCTGGCCTTGGCTGGGCACAAAAACATCATCGCTGTGAAAGAAGCTTCCGGTAACCTGGATCAGGTAGGCGCGATCATCAAGCGAAAGCCAAAGGACTTCTTGGTCATCAGTGGAGATGATCCACTTGTGTTGCCTCACATGGCCCTGGGAGGGGATGGCGTGATATCGGTGGTGGCCAATGCCTTTCCAAAGCAGTTTTCAGACCTCACTCGCGCATGTTTCCAGGGTGATTATAACCAAGCGCGCATGATTCACTATGCCTTGGTCGACTTCATCTATGACCTATTCGCAGGAGGCAATCCGGGTGGGGTGAAGGCTGCGCTCGAGATAATGGATGTGTCGGAAGCGCACGTCAGGCTGCCCTTGGTGCCGGTGAGCGAAGCTTTACGACAAAAGATCAAAGACCAGATCGATGAGATCAAAGCTCGCTTGGGCTAGTCTTCCTGTGCTGTGCCTTTTCACTGCGCTTCCGATGTGGGCGCAGAAGGCATTTGAAGGTAAGATTACCTATGCCGTGACCTATTTGGACCTGCCGGATGGACAAGTGGGTAAGAAGGTGGTGCTGCCTGTTAAGCTATTGGCCTTTATTGATGGGGAGAACTTAAGGGTACAGCAATACACTTCATTGGCGGGTGAGTGGACCATCATTCAACCTGCCGACAAGGATTCTACCTACCACTGCTTTTACTTGTTGGATGAGCGGGTGATGCTGAAACGCGCTCGTGCCAGACGGCCTGCGAGGTACCGGGTGGTGGAACGCGATGATCAGCAGGAGTGGGAACAGTTCCAATTGACCGCACACCGTTTGCAGAAAGCAGACGGTGGCTTCTTGACGGCATGGTTAGACACACGTTATCAGAACCCTTTTCAACTCTACCTTCCTGAGCTTACCTACTTACCGTTGATCTTTGAACTGGAGCGGGGCGGCGTAACCATGCGTCTCACCGCGGTTGAGGTTTATGAACAAGAATTGGATCCAAGTTACTTCCAAGTACCTGATAACGTGGATGTGATCAATGATGAAGTGCTGTTGCGTTTGCTGAACTGAAACAAATCCATCGCTCAACACGTTCTTACCTTATGAAACGAGTAAAATGGTTTTATCTATCAGCAGCACTGCTACTGATGTCTTGCGGAAACTCGCAAAGTCAGAACAACGGCACACAAAAAGCATCGGTTGAAAAAGGATTTGATATGATTGACAAGGTATACAACGAAGGAGAAGAGATCCCATTCGAAATGGAGATGAGTGAACAGGAATGGAAGGAGCGGTTGAGTCCTGAGCAGTACAGCGTATTGCGTGAAAAAGGAACCGAACGTGCATTCACTGGAGAATACTGGGATAATAAGCAAAAAGGTACCTACTACAGTGCTGCCAGCGGACAGCCCTTGTTCTCATCAGAGACCAAATACGAGAGCGGTACAGGTTGGCCATCCTTCTATAAACCCATCGACCCGAATGCTGTGACCTATATCCGCGACGGAAAGTTCGGATGGGATCGAGTGGAGGTG
>CAJXNO010000040.1 GCA_913057205.1 uncultured Flavobacteriales bacterium | reverse complement strand
CTGAAAAAGAGGTGCAATTTAATTAAAAAACACCTCATCCTTAACACAATCTTAGGGACGAAATGTTCAGTTGAGGGAACGGTTTGATTCAGAGAGATTTCGGGAGAGCTGGAAAGCTATAAATAGCGCTTTCCGAGGTGCAACGCGATGTAAAGAGTAAGGTAGAATTGATCATTGTACGTTGCCGCCATGATGGGGATGCGACTAGGGAATGCATCAAAATTGAATCCCGTTTCAAGCGAGCGTATGTTTTCATCATCTGCACTGTACTCGAAATTCAAGGCCATTTTCACATGCAGCCCAGGATAAATATTGGTTTCATCGATCCCTATCAGAAATGGCGCGCGACCACGGATGATGGTCTGTGTGGAATGCTTATCGTAGTCATAGCGCTCGGTAGCCTCCGCACCTGTTTCGGTGTACGTTACGTTCATGTAAATAGGCTTCGCTAAGCCGATCGTGGGGCCAAAGAGGAAAAAGCTGCTCACGCGTACACCTCGCTTTACTTCCTTATCATACCAGGTCTTTTGCCATCCAAAAGAGTTTCTAAGGAAAAATACGGAGTTGATCTTGCCTTCGAAATAACCTTGAGAACCAATGACCGTCTCAATTTTGAATTGCTTTGGGTGATTGACGTTGAGAAACTCTACGTTGTAGATTTTATTGACGTATCCCGTTTGCCTCCAACCTCTTCGGTAGTATGCTCCAACTCCTCTTGTATGAAGAAAGCCACCATACATATTCATCGTGCGGTAAAACCCTCTTTTTTCGATCGGGTTAGCCGGACTGACCTGAGCATTTAAATCGATGCTAAGGCAGCTGAGGAATAGTATGATCGCGAGTGCTCGAGTCATGATTGTTTCAAAAATAGCATACACAGCCATTAAACAGCCTGCTTCCATAGGAATTGAAGCAACCGTTTCACAATTGAAACGGAGTTCAACGCAAATCGTTGTCTTTCGAGCGTAATTAAGACAGGTTGAGATTAAACCTGATCGGCTGCCTCACTTTGGTCAATCTGTCCGTAAGCTGGGCAACGCTCGTGTGTCTTGCACGCACTAGCACTGATAGCCAATACGAACAAAGCGATAAGTAAAAATGCAGATCCTTTCATCTTATGTAATCCTGGAATTCAGCCTCAAACTTAACACATAAGCAGGCTTAAATCGCAAGGAATAACGATTGAATGACCCGAAAGGTGTTAACATCGTGTAAATTTTAGCCGAAATGTCTGAAAACAGAATAGATCCAAAGATTGAGGCATCGTGGAAAACTGCCTTGATGGATCAATTCGAAGCAGCCTACTTCTCGGAGCTTCGAGACTTCCTCAAGAAGGAATACAAAGAGCATAGGATATATCCAGCTGGGCCTGACATCTTCAAAGCGTTTGACCTCACTCCATTCGATCAGGTGAAAGTGGTAATCCTTGGTCAAGATCCTTATCACCGTCCCGGACAAGCGCATGGACTTTCATTCTCGGTGCAGGATGGTGTCCCTTTTCCACCATCCCTCCGAAACATCTTTCAAGAGCTTAAGACCGACGTTGGGGTTGATCTACCGGCATCTGGTAACCTTGCAAAATGGGCCGAACAAGGTGTGCTTATGTTGAATGCCACACTGACGGTTCGACATAAAACCGCTGGATCACATCAGAAAAAAGGCTGGGAAACGTTTACGGATGCATGTATCCGAAAGCTTTCTGAACAACATGAGCAGATCGTTTACGTACTTTGGGGTAATTATGCCCGCGCTAAAGCGGAGCTTATCGACAACGCTAAACACCTGGTCATTGAATCTGCACATCCATCTCCGTTCTCGGCGCACAATGGATTCTTCGGTTCAAAACCATTCAGCAAGGTTAATGCCTATCTGGAAGAACATGGTAAGTCGCCTGTTGATTGGCGTTTGGATTAGCGGTCTGCTACCTCTAGCGCAGGTTCAGGGTCAGGACTTCGGCGATTCGTGCAAGGTGATTCAAGTCAGCATGGATCAAGAACTAACCCGTCGTGAGATCAAAGCTTACCTCGGTGTTCACAAGCGGAAAGCCTATGATAGGATTGATCCTGGTTTGATGGTGTCGCTCGGGGCGGCCGGATACATCGCAGCCAAGGTGGATACCTTGGTCCAAGGCGATACGTTGAAGCTGTCAATTCTTGCCGGACCGGAGTACCGATGGGATGTACTTCAAGTGGAAGAGAATGTAGATGCGTTGTTCCTAAAGGCTGGAGTGAATGTAAACCGCTTGAAGAAGGCTACAGTGAGCCCGGCTAGACTCGATCGAGCTTTCCAGCGCGGACTGCGTGAAGCTGAGAACAATGGCTTTCCTTTTGCCCGCCTTTACCTCGATAGTGTGCAGATTGATTCCGGAGCGATTATAGCATTACTGCGGCTGGATCAAGGCCCGTTCGTAGTGGTGGATAGCGTGAACATCGAAGGTGACCTTAAAGTGCGGTCTTCTTACCTTACCAATTATCTCGGCATCAAAGAAGGAAGTCCTTACAGCGAGCGAGCCATCGAGCGTATTCCTGATAAATTGAGCTCGATACGCTTTCTGACTTCCTTTAAGCCACCAGAGGTTGTTTTTAAAGAGGATAAGACCGCCGTCAAACTCTACCTGAATAAGAAGAATGCATCGAGCTTTGATGGTATCATCGGCTTTCTGCCAGATAATGTAACGGGAGATTTGCTTGTAACAGGTGATGTGCAGCTACACCTCGAGAACACCTTGAAACAAGGAGAAGTTATCGACCTGAATTGGAGAAAGCTTCAAACGAACACCCAAGAACTCGACTTAGAATTGATCTCTCCGTACATCTTGAACTCTGCGATCAGCCTTGATGGAAACCTGCGTATCTACCGGAGAGACACCCTCTTTACCGATGTCTTTCGTCAACTGGGCGTGCGCTATGTGTTCGGTTCGGATGATTACGTCCGCTTGTTCGTAGATCGTCAAACCACTTCTCTGATCAGTACGCAGCCTTACCAGAACAGTACCCAGCCACCTCCGTTTTTAGACCGTGCCATTACCTCCTATGGTGTAGGGTTTCGATGGAGTAAGCTCGACAACCAGATCAATCCTGCCAAAGGGGTAGACATCCAGGTATCTGCAGCTGCAGGTAACAAGACCATCATCGAGAACGACAACCTTCCCGAAGTGATCTACGACTCTC
This sequence comes from uncultured Flavobacteriales bacterium, assembly GCA_913057205.1. Lineage (GTDB taxonomy): Bacteria > Bacteroidota > Bacteroidia > Flavobacteriales_G > Salibacteraceae > SHAN690. Next base: position 22,878 of record CAJXNO010000040.1, on the reverse strand, counting down.
TCCAGCTCTCTACCCTCCAACTCAAGGCTACTTTGGATGCTGCCTACTACCTTTCTTTCATTCCGCGCTTGGTATGGCATCAACGTGCCATGGGGGCGAACTTGTTCAATGATCAACTCTTCAATAATGAGGCATATCGGATTGGTGGACTTCTTAACCTCAGGGGCGTTGATGAGGAGTCCATTTTTGCTACCTCCTATGTGATTACTCGAACAGAGATTCGCTATCAATTCGATCGGCAAGGCTACGTTTTTGGTTTTTTTGACGCTTCTTGGTATGAAAACCTCAGCGTAAACAGGATTGGAGCTGCGCGCGATATCCCCTACGCCACGGGGCTGGGTATTACCTTCGGAACCAAAGCAGGACTTTTCAGTCTTTCCTATGCACTCGGTAGTCAGCAGGGTAATCCTTTTCTGTTACGAGCAGCAAAGGTCCATTTTGGCTTCTTGAGCCTCTTCTAACCTTCGGGCCAAGAGGAATTAGTCATTTCTTTGCGCACAGGGTAAATGAGCAAACATCTCGGCATCATATCAGGTCTTTTCAAGTGGAGCGGAATCACGCTGTGTTGTGTAATCCATTTGTGGTCCTGCACCACCAGTCGCAGCCTGTCTGGAAGGAATGTTAAAGACTTCTATGATCCATCTAGCTTGACCATCGACTGTGAGGCGTTGGTTTATCATTCATCTAAAGACTGTTCTAGGATATACGTCCGTTTCAATCCAGGAGCGCTTGCAATGAATGAATCAGATGAAGTGTTGACGCATAACTACGGTTTGAGGTATCGCGTGTATACCAACTATTCATCTGAAATACCAACGGATTCCGGCAACTTGATTAGGAATATTCCAATGGTTGCAAGATCAGCCTCATTGCTCGACAGCTTCGATTTGGCAAGTCAACCTGGACTGAATGCGGTGGTGGAGCTTCTCGTGCGCGATTTCAATGCAGGAAGCATTCAACGACTGTACATCGACCTGGTTCGAAGCCAATCACTCGGTGTACAAGACATGAGGGTCTTCAATAGTGCAGGTGAGCGCATGTTTAGTCCCTATCTGCCTGAGCTGGATAGTTATGATATCTACCTCAATCGGCCAGTGGAAGGAATGCATGGACGCTACTATCGGCGAGATTTTCCGATCTCTTCACCACCCTTCTCAACCATAAGTCCAAAGGCATTTGATTTTACACCAGACAAAGTGGTTGAATTGAAGAAGCTATCCGATCGGCATTACCGCCTATTGGTGGATCGGCCTGGATTTTATCAGGTCACGGATGCCTTGGATCGTAAATACGGAGCCACCTTTTACTATTTCGATGCTTTCTATCCAGAGCCGAAAACCGTATTGTCATTGGTAGAGCCGCTGCGCTACATCTCTACGAACGAAGAGTTTGATGCCTTTACCAGCAGTACTGAAATGAAAAAGGAGGTAGATGCTTATTGGCTGCGGATCGGCGATAATCCTGAACGTGCACGTGAGTTGATCCGTGCTTATTACACCCGAGTGCGATGGGCCAACCAATATTTTTCATCGTATTTAGAAGGTTGGAAATCAGACAGAGGTATGTGTTACATCGTCTTTGGTCCGCCAGATGCGGTGTTCAGAAGTACTTCTACGGAAACATGGCGCTATGGAGAAGGAGGTAACTTCAATGCGCTTACCCTGACCTTTACCAAAGTGGTGAATCCTTTTACCTTTAATGATTTCAGACTGAATCGCTCCGTTTCTTTGCGTAACCCCTGGTACCGATCAGTGGAGTTTTGGCGTCAAGGGAGGGTGATTACCTATCGATAACACTATGAAAGACAATCTTATATACGGTATTCATCCAGTGATGGAAGCCTTGTTGGCGGGTACGAGCATCGACAAGCTTTTCATTCAGAATGACCTCAAAACAGATCAGGTTAATAGGATGAAGGACCTCGCGCGGAGCCTTAATGTATCCATCATCAAAGCGCCCAAAGAGAAGCTCAACAAACTGTGCAGGAAGAACCACCAAGGGGTTTTGGCCTTTACCTCGCCCATTGAGTTTGGTAACATTGAGGAGATCATTCAAAGTGTTTATGAGCGCAGTGAGACTCCGCTTTTTCTCATGTTGGATAAAGTAAGCGACGTGAGAAACTTTGGAGCTATAGCGCGATCGGCCTTATCTGCGGGCTGTCATGCTATAATCATTCCACACAAAGGTGCTGCGGCGATCAATGAAGAGTCCATGAAAACCTCTGCCGGCGCTTTGAACCACCTGCCGGTGTGTAAAGTCCTGAGCTTGAGCGATACGATCAAACTCATGCGTGCTTCAGGTGTAAAGACCATCGCTTGCCATGAGAAGACAGATGCATTGATGTTCGATGTTGACATGAAGGAGCCCGTTAACCTTTTGATGGGGAATGAAGGGGAGGGCATCGATCCTCACCTTCAACGCATGGCGCAAGAAAGTGCGAAGATCCCCATGCGTGGGAAGGTGGGGTCGCTCAACGTTTCTGTAGCAGCCTCTATTATGATGTTCGAGGCGGTTCGGCAGCGGATCTACGCTTAGTTGAGGCGCTGCTTCTTTTTCTTCAAGATGCCGTAAGCTTCACCTTGGAGTTTCGCTTCAATCCAAGTGATGTAGTCAAAATACTCCAATGCGACGCGTTCGTTCTGGTCACTCAGTAAGCCTTGTAGCTCCTGCTTCATCTCTTTGAAGATCGGTGTAGTGCCATCGGCGTACTTTATGGCTTTGAGGAGTTTCTTGAAGTACTTAATGAAGGTGGTCTCGAATGCATAACCCAGTCCAAGTGACTTTTTACGCTTAATGTAGTAGCGTTCGGTCGACTTGATCAAATAGTCAAGCAGGTCGAAGTTTTTGAGCTCAAAGTGTATGATCAGGTTGAAGAGTTTGGAGAAGCTGTAGATGTCTTGCCTCAGGTTGCTCTCATTGTCGTTCAACACGTTGTTTAATTCACGCAAGGCATCCCTGTAATTCCCCGACCCGAAATAGATGTTAGCGATCAGGTGTTGGAACAAGACCTCATCTTCTTTCGTGACCTTTTCACCGTAACTCTCGAGGCTTTCATGGATCTTAGGAATCATCACCAAGGCTTGCTCGTACTCGCCTCGTCGATCATAGGCCAGCATTTCGAAGTAGGTGGTGGAAATGAAAATGCGCAATTGAATATCAATGCGATTGAATCCAGGTTGGTTCTTCAACGAACGCATTTTATCGATCAGGTCAAAGAGTTCCTTATAGTTATCCGCTCCAATGTAGTAGTAGAATAGGTTACCTAGCGATTTGATGTACTGCTTCGGAATATCCTGAATCAGGTTGGGGTTCTCTTCAAAGATGCGAACCACCTTAGAGAAATTCTCGAAAGACTCTTCTACTTCACTGTTCGTGATGGCACACAATCCTTTCACGTAATAACAAGTAGCTGCAGCCCGCTTAGAAAGAGCCGTGTTCTTTCCCTTGATCAGTTCATGTGACTGGATTTCATGCACGATGCGCCTTTCCTGCTCATTTCTCGCATATCCACCTTGGCGGAAGACATAGTTGATCTTGGAATAAAGGATCTGGTATTCGGCCAGGTTCCGCAACTTTTTGATTACAACCTGCTCTTCCTCAATGAGCGCATTTAGGTCTTTATCGAACTTTCCTGCTTGAAACTCTTCCTCTAGCAGCATCTTTTCCCACTTGATGAGCTCAAAGAGGTAGTAGAATCGCTCGTGTCCCTCAGCGATCTTCTTAGCCTTCTTTACCAGTTTACTGCACTCGCTGTAAAGCGCTTTGTTGTAGAGGATCTCGATGCTCTGAATGTGCTCTGCCAAGATCGCTGAGACCGTGTTCTCTGAGTAGAATAGCCGTAAACTCTTTAAGATCAACTTGTACAAGTGATTCTTCTCGGATGGCAAGTGTTTGATGAAGGTTTCCCCCTTGAACTGATCCTTGATGGCTTGTTCGTCGTACTCCTTTTGCTTCTCGATCGCATCAAAGAGCTTTATGTAATTCTTCTCTCCCGTTTGCAGTGAAGAAGTGAGTTTGAAGAATCGTTTCTCGGATTTGCTAAGAGACCTGATCAATCGAAAGAGTTCTTGAGAGGGCTTCATGTGTCGGTTTAGCTTTTCAAACTTTGAATTGGTGTAAAGTCAACATTTAGACGGAGTTGAAAGCTATAGGGTGGGCTAGGAGTTCAAATGTTTTCGACGAATCATGGATTGTTGTCGTTGAATATTCTTGTAATCCCAACACCAGTTGATCACGTATTATCTTTGATATCATCATGAAGCAATTAATAATCATACTCCTTTCGGTGCTTTTTTCGTCGGTCTTCCAATGGTTAGAAGCCCAAGAGGCCTACTGCTCGCGCTACCGTATGCCTACACCAGAGAATCAATTGGCCATCGATGATTTTCGAAGCGATTCTGTAGATATCCTCCATACGCACATCGAACTGAGCTTTCCTGATGTCAGTAACAGATACACGGAAGGATTCACAGAGCTTACCTTGTTAGCAAAGCGATCAGGGGTTGATCAGATACGATTGGATTTCGAGGGACTCATGGTCGATAGCATCACAGGGCTTCCAGGGTTGAGCTTCACCCAGCAGGATGCGAAGCTGCTGCTGGATCTCCCCGCCGAGCTTGATACCCAGAATGAGACCATGCTGAATGTGTATTATCACGGTGCTCCGATTACCGATGGATCTGGTTGGGGTGGTTTTTACTTCCAAGGTGGCTTCGTTTGGAACCTTGGGGTAGGCTTTGAATCTGATCCGCATTCGTACGGCAGGGTATGGTTTCCATGTTTCGATAACTTCATAGAACGATCTACCTACTCCTTCAATATCCATGTGCAAGAAGATAAGTTTGCAGCGTGTAATGGAACCCTGCAGGATTCCACCTTAGGGCAGAACGGACAGAACACCTTCGAATGGTCTTTGGAGGATCCCATTCCTTCTTACCTCGTATGTGTAGCTATCGGTTCTTACGAGGTGCTAGAATCGACTTACCTCAGTCCAGAAACCGGTTTGAGTACACCCGTTCAGTTGTTCGTTCGTGCCGCTGATAGCGCTGATTTGAGTGCCTCTTTCATTCATCTGCACGATGCCATTGAAGCCTTTGAGGTGATGTATGGCGACTACAAATTTGAGAAAGTAGGTTATAGCTTGGTTCCTTTCAATGCAGGTGCTATGGAGCATGCTACCAATATCACCTATCCGATCTACGCTGCCAATGGGAACCTGAGTCAGGAAAGCCTAATGGCACATGAACTCGCACACATGTGGTGGGGTGATAATGTGACTTGTGAAACAGACGGTGATATGTGGATCAATGAAGGTTGGGCGTCTTTCTCAGAATACCTATTCGAGGAACATGTACATGGCAGAGAAGCCTACGAGGCACATATGCTGGAAGACCTGAAGTATATGCTTCAGTTCGGACACATCAATGAAGGAGGTTATCGTCCAGTCTCTGGGCAACCGCATGAGCTGGTTTACGGTGACCATGTTTACAAGAAAGGAGCTTTGGTGGCGCATAACCTGCGTGGACAGATGGGGGATGCAGCATTCATGAGTGCCATACACGCCTTCATGGATCATTTTACTTTTCAGCCCGTGAGCTCTGATAGCATTGAGCGTTTCTTCTCTGATCATTCCGGCAATTCATTGGAGAACTTCTTCAGAGATTGGGTCTATCAAGGCGGCTGGAATGTCGTGGTGCTTGACTCGTTTAAATCTCGAGCGATGGGCGGAGCTTACCTGAACACACTGTTTGCACAACAAAAGCTCAAAGGAAGGTCTGCTTTCCACGATGATACCCGGGTTTACTATACCGCCTATGACGAGAACGGGCAGTCGGAAACCGGAACATTCACGATGTCTGGCCAATACGCTGAAATAGAATTAATCACCACCATAGAACCGGTTTGGATCGTTTTCAACGAAGCCAACAATATGGCATGGGCTCAAACAGGAAATCAGCTGGAGGTGAGCTCTGGTAGTTCGGTTGATTTCAGCGTAGCCAATTGGAATGTGCGTTTGGATGAGGCAACAGGTACTTCACTTTTGAGGATCGATCAGGTTTGGTCTTATCCGGATCCATTGAAGGACTGGAGTACCAGGGCCTATCGACTGAATCAGGAGCGCTACTGGAAAGTGTCAGGGTTGAATGTTGCTGACCTTGAGCTATCGGCTACCTTCTTTTATGATGGACGGGAGAACAGTTCAACAGGTAGACCAGATGGTAACCTCTTCACGTATAACAATGAAGATAGCTTGGTGCTGCTGCATCGCGCTACTTCCTCTGATGACTGGGAACCCTATCCAAACGCCAACATCAATACCTTGGGTAATGCCGATGATGGTTTTGGAACCATTGAGTTGGATCAGATCTTGGAGGGGGAGTATACACTGGCCGTGATCGATCAAGCAGTGTTAGAAACTGGATTCATTCGAGAGCAGCAGGGCATAAAGGTTTATCCGAATCCGTCAGAGGGCAGGCTGATCATTGAACAAGTCGCAAGTCTTGCAAAGCGCTTGGAAATGTTTGACCTCAATGGGAGTGCGGTCGCATCCTTCGAGTTGAACGCCGAACGCTCAGAGCTTGATTTGAGTCATTTGAGTGCAGGGATGTATATCTGCCGAGTGGAGGATGCCCAAGGAAATGCGGTACATAAACAGCGAATGGTGCTAGCTCCTTAGAAACGGTAGCCAAAAGTAACCGTGATGCGATGGTCCGTCATGCTCGCATAGTAAGGGTTGACCAGATCAGGGTCATATAGGAACGAGCGCATCGCAGATTGTTTCAGCTGATAACTAGCGTCCAAAAAGAATTCTTCATTCCGATAACCGATGCCGGCACTGTAGAGGTTAAATGAACCGTTCAAGTTGAGTTGTTGGGTATACGGGTTGCTGTAGTGCGCAAATCCTGCTCTTAAACTTGTGAAAGGCGTAACACGGAACTCCCCACCCAAGCGGTAATTGAAGGTTTTGAGCAGTTGCGTACGAATCGCTTGTTCTTCTGGTCCAAAACCATATCCATCGCTTATGCCTTCCATGCGCATGCTGTTGTAATCTACATACTCAATATCTCCACTGATTAAACCCCACTTGCCGATTATGTATGCCAATCCAAAGTTCGAACGGAACGGTGTGCTTAAGCTGAAATCGTAGGTGCCTATGGTGGGTGATGGAGTTTCAAAAATTTGGTTTCCAATGAAAATGGCAATGCTGCTCGACTCATACTCCGTGGTGAGAGAATAGAGGGTAGGGGTGAAGACAGAAAGTCCGATGCGCAACTCAGGGATGGGGCGGTAGATCGCTCCAATGGAAGCTGAAATACCATATCCGTCGATCTCCTCTTGGAAGCTGTAGGTATGTTCATTCAGAACAGTAGTACTATCATTCGGGTCTGGTGACTCGCTGAGCGAGTAGATGCGCTCATAGATGATCCTAGAAATGGTTACACTACCACCTAAGTAAAGCTTATCATCATAGTTGGCTCCGTAAGTGAAGAAGGTATTCCGCTTTGCACCGGATTGTTCGAATTGGTAATCCTGAGCAACAGGCAGTTCCCCAGTAGCGTTGTAGTAACCTTCTACCTGTGGCAGGGTATCGATCAGAAAGTTCTGCCAAGCCAGATAAATGTCAAACGGATAAGGTGTTGGTCCTTCGTTGAAATCATCCGGGGTCACATTATTCTCTTCTAGGATATTGATGTAATCATCGATCAACGAGTTTCGAACTCGGTCGGCGTTGGCTGAGAATGAGCGGTGAAAGCTCATCGCCCGATTCATGCCAAATGCAAACGACTGACTTCGCCATTTACCGCGTTGACGGATGTCTTTGGTGCCAACGATGCCAAGGGTGGCAAAATTGAAATTCGATTTTGAGTCGAGGGTTGAGCTACCGTAGTATTCAGTAGAGGATACATGAGTGTGAAAAGCCGGAGAAATGCTGAACTCATTCCCTCTGAATACACCTACACCGGCAGGGTTCCAATGGATAGAACTGATGTCGCCACCGAGCGCCGTGAAGGCGCCTCCCATCGCCACTGAGCGAGCAGAACCGGTAACCTCTTCGCGAGAGAGGTTCAGCGCATCCTGCTCATTCTGTGCCAGTGCGCCTGTGGGGAGCCATCCCATGAAGAGGATGAATCCAAGATATTTCCAGGAGTTATTCATCATGCAAATAGCGTTCTCAATTATCGACGTCCTCCGCCAGAGCGTGAAGGTGATATACTTCGAGATGGACTACTGCTTCGTGAAGGAGTAGAGAAGTTCCTAGACGGACTGCTGCTTCTCGAAGGAGTGAAGTTTCTTGAAGGACTACTGCTCCTAGATGGAGAATAGTTACTTCTGCTTCTCGAGGGCGACGATGAACCCACATTGCTGCGATTCGGAGTGCTCATACGCGTATTCGACCTGGTGTTACCTTGGTTGTAGTTACGCGATGGACTAGTGGATCGCTGTGGGGTGTAGTTCGATCTGCTGTTAGAGCGATTGATCTGCTGCCCTTGATTACGGTTCGGAGTGTAGTACCTCGGACGCTCATTTGCCCTATCCCTAGGAGTACTATAGTTCCTGTTTGGGGAAGTTCGTACGTTGTTTTGCGGGCGTACAATATCCCGGGTTGGAGCATTCATTTTCTTTCCAGGGGCAGAATTCGAGTTGATCTGTTGACGTTGCTGTGCACGATTCATATCGATCAATTGCTCTCTGCTGGTACGGGTCAAGCCGCTGGCATTGTACTTATCCTTACTCACCGCAGTTGGACGGTTAACCACCGCTTCCTTGTAGCGCTCACTCGCACGAGCTGCATTCGCATTAGCGTCCTGCATTTTGACAGCCTTCGCTTCAGAAGCTTGGTTGATCTTACTGCGTTGTGCGGGGACCTGGTACAATTTAGAACCATCGGCCAATAACGTGTTGTTACTGCGAGACGAGATATCTTTCGAGCGATCATTCACCGAAGGAGACTCGATCCTTCCTGCAGCCATCTTGCTTGCATTGGAATTGTTGTTTTGCACGACCTTATTTGGACTTTCATTGGCTGCACGGCTGCCATTTCCGAAACCACGGTCGGTAGCTAAACCACGTCGGCCAACGGAAACTCCGCGTTGATTGCTTCCAGCACCTAACCACAAGCCATCGTTGTAGCCGTTCCAGTAACCATTGTTATAGCCTGCCCAGTAGTTGTTCATGCCCCAACCACCGTAAGGGTTTCCCCAGCCGCCGAATCCCCAGCCTGCATAAGGTGAGCCCCAACCGCACCATGGGTCATAGATACCCCAGCAGTTGTTCCATCCAACACCCCAAGCGGGTCCAACTCCCCAGCCCCAGCGCGGATTACCCCAGCCCCAGCGCGGATTACCCCAACCCCAGCCATAGCCTACGTTCCACCCAGACCAGCTGTTCCAGCCGATGCTCCATCCACCTCGTGGATAAGGATTCCAGGCTGACCAGCCATAAGACCAGAAAGGATCAACAAAGAAGGGATCATAGTAACCATAACCAAGACCCATATTCACATTGTCGAACCTTCTGATGCGACTTGCATAGGAGTCTTCAAAATTGTCTTCTTTGTAATAAGTGGTGTTGCCATAAAAGTTGTTGATGGTAGTTCCATCGCCGGCATTGGTATTGTTCGCACCACTATTAGTGTCGAACTGAATGCCGCTGGATGCTTGGGTGTAATTCTGGTATGCGTCAGCAGCGTTTGGATTCTGATCATTACGAGCAGCTTTGCCTTTGATGAAGTAACCACTTTCGGTGGCCTGCTCTGATGGAGACATGTAATCCGCTCCGTCCACCTCGTTCACCGTTGCGAACTCGTTTTCAGTTCCAGTATAACGATCGGATGCCGTGAAATAAAGGTCATCCGTCTCACCGCTAACGTAGCGTTGGTTACTACAAGACATGAATATACTTGCGATAATTGCTGCGGAAAGGAGGACTTGAGTTTTCATAACGATCAATTTGTTCAAGAAAGTGCCATTATCGTGCCAAAGTTGATTTAGGCCTTTCTAATGCTATCAAAGATAACAACGTAGCACTCAAATTGATCTTCCGTTGAATGATCGCCTACAGCATATGCAGCTGCATAGCACTACAAGCTACCATCGTATTTGGTCATGGAGCTTTCACGGTTCTGCGTAAAAAAACGTTTGTTTGTAAGACTAAAACAATTGACATGATGCGATCTCTACTTGTTCTATCCGCTTCTTTCCTTTTTGCTTTCCATTCGTTTGCTCAACTTCCGGTTCCAAGGGTTCCTGTTTACGAAGTATTCAGTAGTTCAACCTGTCCACCTTGTCGACCAGCGAATGAGCACATGACGCCCATCTTTAAAGAATATGTAGGTGAGCTTGCCATCGTTAAGTATCAAATGAGTTGGCCTGGTGCAGGTGATCCATACTACACGCAGGAAGGGAATACGCGTCGTTCTGCCTATGGTGTGAGCTCTGTGCCAGCATTGTATCGTAATTCCAACGCTACGAATCCAACAAACCTCAGTGCCAACATGATCGACAATGACTTGGAAGACATGGTTTACATGGATATCCAGTTGCGCTACATGATCGACACAATTGAGCAGTCGATTAGAGTCCGGGCACGCATCGAAGCTATTGATGACTTTACAGATGGTGGGCATCGCGTAATGATCCCGATCGTTGAGTACCTAACCACCAAGAACAAAGAGTCTAATGGTGAAAATGAGTTTCACAATGTATTCAAGAAGATGCTTCCTGAGTCCAATGGAGAGCTCATCATCGGTGAGATTGAAGCCGGTGAAGTGCTAGAGTATGATCATACCTATACGTTCCAAGGCAACTATCGCCTTCCGAACAATGCTCAGGATCCAATCAACCATAACATAGAGCACTCCGTGGAAGAGTTTAATGATCTGCATGCCGTTATGTTCGTGCAGAGTCTAGTGGATAAGGAGATTTATCAAGGTGCTGTTGGAGTGCGTGAGTACACAGAAGCCAATATGGACCGTGAATGGGGAGAAGAACGTATTTTCCCTACCAGTGTGCGTGAATTCAATGAAGGTAAAGGCTTTGCGCTTTATCCGAATCCAGGGGCTACAACCGTTCATATGCGGACATCAAGTGGCGATGCCATCCATGATTTTGAAGTGATCGATATTCACGGAAGGGTGGTTTATCGCTCTAATGGTGAAGGTGAAAGCGAGGCTCGTTTTGATGTAAGAGACTTCACGGACGGTATATACACCGTGCGCGCTGAATCCAATGCAGGGGTCTTTCAAAAGCGCCTTGTCGTTCGTCACTAAGAACATCTTTTCAAATCCGTTTTTTCAACCTTAGCTGTACAGGTTAAGTAGCTGTGCTATGCCTACTTTTGCCGACCTGAATCAAGAAAAGAAATGGCGAAACTTACCAGTAGGAAAGAGAATTATTCTCAGTGGTACAATGAGTTGGTGAACAAGGCTGATCTCGCTGAGAACAGTGATGTAAGGGGTAGCATGGTGATCAAACCATATGGCTATTCCATTTGGGAGAAGATGCAGGCAGCCTTAGACAAGATGTTCAAGGATACCGGTCATTCGAATGCCTACTTCCCGCTTTTTATCCCGAAGAGTTACTTGAGCAAGGAGGCAGACCATGTGGAAGGCTTCGCGAAGGAGTGTGCGGTAGTTACGCACTATCGCCTGCGGGCAAGAGAAGATGGTAAAGGAGTTGAAGTAGATCCTGAAGCGAAATTGGAAGAAGAACTGATCGTTCGTCCAACGTCAGAGACCATCATATGGAATAGCTATCGCAATTGGATTCAGTCTTACCGTGATTTACCGATTCTACTCAACCAATGGGCGAACGTTGTTCGTTGGGAGATGCGAACTCGTTTGTTTTTACGCACGGCTGAATTCCTTTGGCAAGAAGGACACACCGCCCATGCTACCAAGGAGGAGGCTGTTGCAGAGACAAAGCAGATGTTGAAGGTTTATGCAAACTTCGCGGAGTCATTTATGGCAATGCCTGTACTTCAGGGCGTGAAGACGGAAAGCGAGCGTTTTGCTGGGGCACTTGATACCTATTGCATCGAGGCGCTGATGCAAGACGGCAAAGCACTTCAAGCAGGAACGAGTCACTTCTTAGGACAGAATTTCGCGAAGGCTTTTGATGTGAAATATGCCACAAAAGAGGGTGGTCAGGAATACGTTTGGGCAACCAGTTGGGGTGTGTCTACTCGCTTGATGGGAGCCTTGATTATGGCCCATTCAGATGATCTTGGGTTGGTGCTTCCACCGAAATTGGCCCCGATCCATGTTGTGATCGTGCCGATTTACAGAGGTGAGGATCAATTGGAAGAGATCCGCAAGGTGGTTGATCCTTTGAAGGAGGCGCTTCAATCCAAAGGACTCACGGTGAAGTTTGATGACCGCGATACGCACAAACCCGGATTTAAGTTTGCGGAATACGAGATGAAGGGTGTTCCGGTGAGGATCGCCATCGGTCCGAAAGACCTAGAAAAAGGAACGGTAGAGATCGCACGCCGAGATACCCTAGAGAAGCAATTCGTTGCTATGGATGACGCTGTAGATCATGTTCATGGGCTGATGGATAAGATCCAGAAAAACATGTACGATCGAGCCCTGCAATTCAGAACAGCCAATACCCATGTTGTGGATACCTATGATGAATTCAAGCGTGTCATCAACGACCAAGGTGGCTTTGTTCTGGCGCATTGGGATGGAACCGCAGAAACAGAAGAACTGATCAAGCAAGAGACCAAGGCTACCATACGTTGCATTCCACTGGATGAAGAAACGGAGGCCGGCAGCTGTGTTCGTACGGGTAAGCCCTCTGCACGAAGAGTTGTGTTTGCCAAAGCCTACTAAAACCCCTAGATCATGGCCAAGAAAGTAGAAAGTGAGAATCTGGAACGCCTCAAAACTTTGGTGCATGAAAAGTGCTCACTGAAGCAGGATGTTTACGCTGAAACGCTCAAAGGATTCAAAGTGCTGAAGAGCGCGATCAAACAAACGGTAAGTTCCATCGAGGGATCGGTTTGCAGCGTGGATGAGCGCGTGGTGGTAGAATACAGAGAACAAGGAAATTTTGAATCGGTTGTGACCATTGGGGGAGATACGGTGGTCTTTCACATGCACAGCAATGTGTTTGCCTTTCCGAGTGATCACATGATCCATAAGAGCCCGTTCATCCAACGTACGGATAAGAGCGCCTATTTCGGAGTAATCAACGTCTACAATTTCTTATCAGATAGCTTTCGCTACCAGCGATTGAATGACTTGGGCTATTTGATCGCGCGCATTTTTATCAGTAAGGATGGACATTTCTTCGTGGAGGGAAAAGGACAGTTGAGCTACCGCTTCAACGATATCTCTATTCAGCAAGTGGATACCGAACAGTTCAAGCAAGTCATCGAAGCCGCTATGATCTATGTAATGAACTTTGACCTTTACTCACCACCTTATCACGCTGTACAGGAAATCAGCCTGATGCAGGTAATGGAATTGAACAACAACATGAAGATGCGCACAGCCAAGCGTTTAGGCTTCCGATTCGAGAGTGAGCAGAAAGTGAAATAAAAGGAAAAAATGTTGCGCCACATCTTGCTGCAATAGATGATATAGTTACATTTGCAGTCCTTTTTAAAAGAAGGCCCGTTCGTCTAGGGGTTAGGACGCCAGATTTTCATTCTGGAAACAGGGGTTCGATTCCCCTACGGGCTGCAACAAAAAGAATTATGGCAAATCATAAGTCAGCACTTAAGAGAATCCGGCAGAACGCTGTTCGCAGAACACGCAATGCTTACTATCACAAAACCGCGCGTAATGCTGTGCGTGATCTTCGTGAAATGACCGACAAGAAGAAAGCAGAGGCTCGTCTTCCTGAGGTATTTTCAATGCTGGATAAACTGGCAAAGAACAACGTTATACATAAAAAGAAAGCGGCTAACCTAAAGTCGAGCTTGACCAAGCACGTGGCTGCGATCTAAGTGATCGGTTAAAAGTTTGAAAAGGCTCCTCATTTTTGAGGGGCCTTTTTTATTTTTCCTCTATGGAAATGGAGAGAGGAACCCCGTCGGGCTTCAGCATCAAGCAATGGGCTGAAGACGACAGACCACGAGAGAAACTTTTGTTGAAAGGCAGGCATGTGTTGAGCGATGCCGAACTGATCGCCATTCTGATTGGTTCAGGTACACGAGAAGCTTCTGCCGTGCAGCTGGCCCAAGAGATTCTGCATTCTGTGAATTCTGATCTGGATGCATTGGGCACCTTGAATGTGAAACGGTTAATGCGTTTTAAAGGAATTGGGAAAGCACGTGCGATCACCATTATGGCGGCATTGGAGCTTGGAAGGCGAAGAAAGGTCCATGAGCGTGAAAACCCAGCGCAGATCACCTGCAGCAAGGATGCCTTCGTACAGTTGTACCCTTACTTGTCTGATCTTAACCACGAAGAGTTTTATGTCATATTACTGAATCGGTCCAATACGGTCATGGAAACAGTGAAGGTGAGCCAGGGAGGTGTGAGTGGAACCGTGGCAGACGCCAAGATCATCTTCAACGCCGCTTTAGATCGCTTGGCGTCAGGTGTCATCCTAGCACACAATCATCCCTCAGGAAACCTAAAGCCGAGTCAGGCCGACCTTACCTTAACCAAACGTTTGGTAGAAGCTGGAAAGTTATTGGATATTGCAATCCTCGATCATATTATTATTGCGGGGAAAGCATATTATAGCTTTGCAGACGAAGGTCAATTATGACACATCCTACATTGAACATATTCACCAAGAAGATCAACCCGAGATTGATCTACACGGTGAACGAGGTATTCGTTAGGCGATTGGGTTTGGAGCCTAAGCTGTTCAATGATCAAGATGCCTTTCAGCAAGCAGAAGGAGCGAAGCTGAACTACTCCAGTGAGTTGATTGATGGTGATGAAGTGCTGAACCTGCCTCCTGCTGGTCTTTTGTTTGAGAAACGTATTCAAGCACAAGAACATGAGGCCTTCAAACAAGATCACTTGCTCTTTCTTTTTCCGATAAAATCTCATGACCTTGGCTTTGATCCGCTGGCTGCGAGCTTCTATCATCTAAGCCGATACGAGGAGTACCTACCGCATAGAAACGATGAGCACGGTCGATTCCTGGAAGAAGATTTCTTATTGGTGAAGCATCAAGCTGAGGACTATCCCCACGTAGAAGGTTATGCTCAGCTGCTCGGGAAATGGCTAGCAACGAAGTTTCCAATCTTAACAGTGGCAGGTGATCAGCAGTCGTATCAGCATGTGGTCACGGTAGATGTGGATCAGTTGTATGCATTGAAGCAAAAAGGACTGGCTCGGACCGTATTTGGTCTTAGCAAAGATGCATTGCAGGGGAAGGTAGGTAAGCGTGTTGCTGTTCTTACAGGAAGCCAAAAAGACCCAAACGATATTTACGATGAACTTTTCGCAGCTTCCGCTGCTGCTCAAGCCAAGACGATCTTCTTTTTTCAAGTAGGTGAAGGCTCTCGATACGATCAGAACAATCCACCCCATTTGTCAAGCGTTAAGGATCGGATGAATCGTATCGCCATCCAGAGTCAACTGGGTATCCATCCCAGCTATTACAGCTCAGACGACCCCCACATGCTTCAGAAAGAGATCGAGCGTTTGCGATCGATCGTTCCTTCTCCGGTAGTGATGAGTCGTCAGCATTACCTGAGGTTTCAATTGCCCGATACCTTTAGGAGACTACAAGAGTTTGGCATAGAGGAGGATTACAGCATCGGATTTACCACACGAAACGGGTTTAGGGCTGCAACGTGTAAGCCCTTCAGAGGCTTTGATCTTGAGCGGGAGGATATCATGGAGATCACGTTTATGCCCTCTTGCTTCATGGATCTTGCAGCTGTGAGAAAGCATCTTCGCTCAGAAGAGGCCATCTCTGCAGGCCAGCGACTCAGGGCAACGGTACGGTCGTTTAGTGGACAATTCATTTCCACGTGGCATCCGGAAGTATTGACCGGACAAGGAGTGGACTATCCCAGCATGCCGATACTAATGGAATTACTCGAGCATGATTGAATACGTAGACCGGGAACAACTGGATATAGTTCGCTGGGATGAAAGGGTTCAGCGTGCCGAGGGATTTAAGCATTATTATTTGAGCTACTATCTCGATCATGCCACGGAAAAGTGGGCTGCACTGGTTTGCGATGATTACGAATGGGTCTGGCCCTTGCCCTTCAAATCGAACATCGTGAAGTGGGTGTTCCAGCCATTGCTTTGCCAACAGTTGGGCCCGATCGGAAGGGCGCTCAGTGCAAAGGAATGGACCGAAGCGATCTCGATCATCAACAGGCACTTCTCTTGGTTCAATGTAAAATTCAACGATATTTTGAATGAACTCCCATTGCCGAATCAGGAAACACATCGCAACATTGAATTGGACCTTTCGCCTTCCTATGACCGACTCCTGCCTGCCTACAAGAGGAACATTCGATCTAACCTAAAGAAGTTTGAAAAGTCAGGGGCGCTTGTGAAGGAAGATGCATCATATAGATCTTGGGCAGTGGAAGGTTTTCAAGCAACCAAAGGACACGATATTCCTGAGTTGGATGCGTCATTTTATCGGCAGGTGGAATCGATCTATAGAGTTTTTCAGAGCAGGTCTGCAGCAAAGACATACTTAGCTCTTCACGAGGATGAGTTGGTAGCTCAGCTCATGCTCTTGGAGGCGGGCCAGCGTTCGTTGGTTTTCTTTACCCACGCATCGGATCGTGCGAGAGAGATCGGAGCCATGCATGCCTTAATCGATCATGCGATCAAGGAACGTGCTGGAGAGTCTGGAGCGCTGCTCGATTTTGAAGGCAGCGATAATGATAACCTTGCCTACTTCTACCAAAGCTTCGGCGGTGAGGAGCGTGTATATTTGCAGGCCGGAACAAAAAGCATCCTTCATACCCTAAAGGACAGATTCATACCATGATCCATAACCTTTCGCAATCGCCCAGCATCATCCACGAATACATGCGAGCGCTTCGTGATGTTTCGCAGCAAGGAAGCAAAGCGAATTTTCGGAAGAACATCCAGCGGATCGGTGCCATCATGGGTTACGAGATGAGTAAGCGCTTACATTATGTAGAGCACACGATCCAAACTCCTTTGGCTGAGATGGAGCACTCGAAGCTGAATCAGCAGCCTGTGGTTATTACGATCCTCCGTGCTGGGTTGCCTTTGCAAGAGGGATTGCTGGATGCTTTTCCGGAAGCAGATAGCGGCTTCATCGCGGCTTATCGAAAGCATGAAGGCGATGGAGATGACTTCGTAATCGACGCGAAATACACGGCCTGTCCGAGCATAGATGGCAGGGTACTTATACTCAATGACCCGATGTTGGCTACGGGCCAATCCTTTCTTACAGCATGGGAGGTTTTGAAGAAGCTGGGCAAGCCATCAAAGGTCCTGTTAGGTGCGGTTATTGCGAGTCAGGAGGGTGTTGAAGCGCTATCCACCGAAATGGATGTTCCCTTCGAGCTTTGGGTAGGAGCGATCGATCCGGAATTGAATGCTCAGAAGTACATCGTGCCAGGACTCGGCGATGCCGGCGACCTTGCCTTTGGATCAAAACTTCAACGTTGAGATAGCCATGCTTGAAGTACTTCGCATCATAGGTTTGATTTTGTTCAGCAGCGTGAAATTCTTATTTGCGCCTTCTACGGTCTATCTGTCTGGTTACAGCTATTGGGAGACCATCGCGATTACGATTGTTGGCGGTGTGATCGGTGTCCTGACCTTTTTCTATACTGGAAGTGCGGTCTTCAGCTTTATCAATGAGCGTTTTTCTTCGGGGAAGAAGAAGAAAGCATTCACAAAACGCAACCGTTTGTTGATCCGTGTCAAGGCTTCTTGGGGATTGGTGGGGTTGGCCTTGATCAGTCCGAGCTTGATCTCGATTCCCTTCGGAAGTCTCTTGGCTGCACGCTATTTCAGAAACGATAAACGCACCTTGCCGATCTTTTTCGGTGCGGTAGTGTTATGGTCTGTGGTATTAACATCGTTAACCAGTCTAATCGGACCAATATTTGAATAAGCCTCGGCACATTTTTTTTGACTTAGATCATACCCTTTGGGACTTTGAAGCGAACAGCTTAGAAACCTTGGGTGAGATCTTTGAGGATCATGCCTTGGGTGCGCAAGGATCTAATCGAAGCAGGGATTTCTTTCTGGAGCGATACGTGCACCACAATGAACGCATGTGGGCGCTGTACCGAGAGAACCGCATCTCGAAATCAAGGCTGCGCTCGGCTCGGTTTGAAGCGGCATTGCGAGATTGTGGCATTGAGAACAAGAACCTTTCCAAAAAGATCGGGTCAGATTATTTGGATCGATGTCCGCGAAAAACCAAGCTGAAAGACGGAGCGTTGGAGATCGTAAGGGCCCTAGCTGATCAGTACGAGTTATCCATCTTGTCTAATGGCTTTCATGAAACCCAGCTAACGAAGTTGGATGTTAGCGGGCTGGCGCCTTTCTTCAAAGAGGTGATCACCTCAGAGCGTGCCAGCGCTAAGAAACCGAACCCACGGATCTTCTCTTTTGCACTACAGCTCACTGGGATGGATAAGGCTGAGGTTTGTATGATTGGGGATAATTTGGATATCGATGTGAAAGGAGCCCGTGATTCGGGCTGGCAGGCGGTACACTTCAATGACAGAACCGAAACGAAAGCCGATGGGGTTACCACCGTACATCGCTTGTCTGATCTTAAGCACCTATTTCTGGAAGCTCGCTAGGATCGTTTGTCCTCCGATGGTCTTTTGGTCTAAGTTGACCTCAATTTTGGCGCTCAGTGGAATCAGGATGTCTACTCGACTTCCGAACTTAATAAAGCCCATTTCTTCGCCTTGAGCTACATCGCTTTCCACCTTCGCATAGTTCACGATACGGCGCGCCATGGCACCGGCGATCTGCTTCGCTAGGACCTTACCATAACTCGGATGCTCGATCACAATGCTATGGCGCTCATTATCCGTAGAAGACTTGGGATGCCATGCTACCAAGTACTTCCCAGGATGATACTTGGAGTAGACCACTTTACCGGATATCGGATACCAATTGATGTGCACGTTGATCGGCGACATGAAGATGCTGATCTGTTGGACCTTTTCTTGGAAGTATTCAGGATCCTCTACCTCTTCGATCACAACTACCTTTCCATCTGCCGGCGCAATGATGACGTCTTCCATCAGCAATGGTCGCCGCCTAGGATTGCGAAAGAATTGTAAGATGGTGACCATCAAAATCGCTGCTATTCCAACCGCAATGGGTTGAAAGGGCTTGTATTCTGCAAACACAAAATACGCGACCAAGATGATGCCAATCGACACCAGTGATGCGATCAAGATAGATAGCCTGCCTTCACGGTGAAATCTCATTGATTAAAGCTTAGGATAGAACAACTCAAAGAAAAGGATAGCGATTGGAATAGCGAGCATCATCGCATCAAATCGATCAAAAAAGCCGCCATGTCCTGGAAGAAATACACCGGAATCTTTTACGCCAGCGTCACGCTTCATGCGCGACTCGAATAAATCGCCCAAGGAACCTGCAATCACGATCACCAGTCCAAAACCTAGCATGATACCAAGTGGAGGCATGTCAGGAATCTGGGCCAAGCCACCAGCAGCGGCCAACGCACAGGCCATCCCGGCCAAACTACCCTCAATGGTTTTGTTCGGACTGAGCCGTTCAAATAGTTTCCTTTTACCGATCTTCCTTCCGAAGAGATAGGCCCCCGCATCGTTCACCCAGATCAAGGTGAAAACAGAGGCGGTTACCCAGAAGCTCGGGAGGTCACTTCGCCAAGCATAGAAATAGGCCATCCCGATGAATGAGGCTCCAATAAAAAAGGGCGCGATGATGCTCACAGCAACGGATTCAATCGGTCGGTGATTGGTACGGAAGATCTCGATAAAGAATACCAATAGTGCTAATGAAAGCAATACTAAGGTCAAACTGCCGCTGTAGCCGCCACCTAAGAACAGGAATTGATACACCGTTATCACCCCAACGGCATAAAGACTGAAAGATGAAAGTTTTTGTGGCGCTGTACCTCCTTTTTTGCCCATGTTGAGCAATTCATTCAAGGTGAATGCTCCGAGTACAGCGTAAACCGAATAGGCGATACGCGCACTCAATAACAGTGGACCCAAAATGAGTGCCACGAAGATTACTGATGAAATGGTGCGTTGTCTGAGGTCTTTCACGTTGTGGTCAGCTCAGCCAAATGTAACCTTATTCAGAACGCACATGCGTGCCAGAATGGATTACCCTTTCTCTTCCTCGTCGGTAGAAGGAGCTTTGGACGCCTTGACCTCCTCTTCGGTTGATTCCTTTACTTCGTTCGAGCTGGTTTGACTTGCACCGTTGGTTGACGCAGTACTGTCGCTCTCTGGTGACTTTACTTCCGTGTCTTCAGATGCTTTTTCCTTCTCATCCTCATCGTGAATGAGCGGCTCTTCGTCTTTCACGAACGGACGCTTCCCAAAGATGCTTTCCATGTCTTCTTTGAAAATCACTTCCTTGTCGAGAAGCAGTTCTGCAAGTTGATTGAGTTTATCACGGTTCTCTTTAAGGAGCTTAATCGTTCGGTCATACGCTTGATCTACGATGCTCTTCACTTCCTGGTCGATGAGTTCAGCAGTTCTCTCACTGTACGGCTTCTGAAAGCTGTAGTCAGACTGTCCGCTGCTGTCATAGAAGCTGATGTTTCCGATCTTATCGTTCAAACCATAGATCGAAACCATGTTGTATGCTTGTTTGGTGATTTTTTCCAAGTCGCTCAAGGCTCCCGTACTTACTTCACCGAACACAATGTCTTCCGCCGCGCGTCCACCGAGCGCTGCACACATTTCATCCAGCATTTGACTTTGCGTAGTCAACTGGCGCTCTTCTGGTAAGTACCATGCTGCACCCAGTGATCGACCACGAGGAACGATGGTTACCTTCACCAAAGGAGAAGCGTGTTCAAGCAACCAGCTTACTGCTGCGTGTCCGGCTTCGTGATAGGCGATGGCCTTTTTCTCTTTTGGCGTAATGATCCTGCTTTTCTTCTCAAGGCCGGCAACCACACGGTCTACCGCATCAATAAAGTCTTGCTTTTCTACCTGCTTCTTATTGCGACGTGCAGCGATCAAGGCGGCTTCATTACAAATGTTAGCGATGTCTGCTCCAGAAAAACCGGGTGTTTGCTTCGCCAAGAACTCTACGTCAACTTTATCATCCAGCTTCAAGGGCTTCAAGTGTACCTTGAAGATCTCTTTCCGCTCGTTCAGGTCTGGCATGTCTACGTGGATCTGACGATCAAAGCGTCCGGGACGCAGCAAGGCACGGTCAAGAATATCTGCACGGTTGGTAGCCGCCATTAAGATCACCCCTGAGTTGGTACCGAATCCATCCATTTCTGTAAGGAGTTGGTTCAAGGTGTTCTCACGTTCGTCGTTTGAACCCTGTGCTGCGTTTCGACCGCGAGCTCTACCGATCGCATCGATCTCATCGATGAAGATGATGGATGGAGCCTTCTCTTTGGCTTGTTTGAAGAGGTCTCTTACACGAGAAGCACCTACTCCTACGAACATCTCCACGAAATCGGAGCCAGAAAGGGAGAAGAAGGGGACCTGGGCCTCACCTGCAACTGCCTTTGCCAATAGGGTCTTACCGGTTCCCGGAGGTCCTACCAATAGCACACCTTTTGGAATGTGCGCTCCGAGTTTAGTGTAACGGTCTGGATTCTTCAAGAAGTCAACGATCTCTTCAATTTCTTCTTTGGCCTCGTCTTGTCCGGCAACATCCTTGAAGGTGATCTTAACCTGCGTGTTTTTGTCGAAGAGTACCGCTTTAGATTTTCCGATGTTGAAGATCTGGGCGCCTCCTCCGCCAGGACCACTCATGCGCCGCATAATAAAGATCCAGAGTCCGACCATCAATGCCAGAGGGATCAGCCAGCTAAGGGCTTCGCCTCCCCAGTTCTTGCGGTTATCGTATTCTTCTTTCAGGCGATCTTCCACCGGGAGTTCGCTTTGCGCTTCTTCCAATTGCTCACTGAAACGCTCTACCGTGCTGATGGTCAATACGTAATGCGGACCTAGGTTGTTAATCTGTCCAAAAGTCTTCTTCCGAACCTCACTGTATTTCTCCTTGCTCAAGGCATCTTGGTCGATGTAAATTTCTGCTACGTTCTCATAGCGAACCACAACCACCTTCGATACATCTCCTTCGAGCAACATCTCATTGACAAACTCCTTCCACTCCACCGACTTCATACCAGAGCTGAAGCTGAAGAGCAACTGGCTGATGAGGATTACCGCGATGACCACGTAGATCCAATAGGGATTGAACGGCCTGTTGGGAGTGCCCTTCTTCTTTTTCTTCCCTCCGTTGCTTCCTCCCTGCTCTCCTTGCTGATTCAAATTATTCATTTCGAGTTCCTAAAATATCTATATCAATTAATCAATTAACCTTTGATTTGTTCAGTTGGCGCATCCGCCCAAAGGTCTTCGAGGCTGTATACCTCTCGCAAACGCTCTTGAAAAACGTGGACGACAACATCTACATAATCCAAAAGCACCCATTCTCCATTTCGTTTTCCCTCGATCGCATTCGGACGATCGCCACAGCGATCACGAACCGTATCAACGATCGAGTCTGCGATGGCGTCTACTTGCCGGTCTGAGGATCCGTGGCAGATCACGAAGTAATCACTGATTGCGTTCTGGATACCACGCAGGTCTACCTTTACGATATCCATGCCTTTCTTGTCTTGGATTCCCTCGATGATGTAGGCTGCCAATTCTTCCGATTGGGTGGCTTTTTGTTTTACTTTCATGCAGCTGCTTATCGTTTTCAAAATTAATGATTCATTTGCCGTGCCTTGA
>CAJXNO010000039.1 GCA_913057205.1 uncultured Flavobacteriales bacterium | reverse complement strand
AAAGAAGACGTGCGACTCCGGATGTCGCTGCATTGCAATTGTAACTGATCATTATTTCCGCAAGGACTATTTTTGAAGCATGAACAAGAACCGAAAGCGACAAGTTTGGATGAGGTTGATGTCCGTTGTGCTCCTAGTGGGAGCCTTGGCCATGCTGAGCAGCTGCGCCTCCTCCAACGGGTATCACAAGCGCCCACCTTCGGGTAAATTCAAGTGCAAGTAACGCGCTTACTCTAGGATCTCGTAGTCAATGATCACATCGGTGATCGGCCAATCGCCAGAATCGCGATCCTCCGCTGCGATTGCTTCTACCACGTCCATCCCATTGATGACTTTTCCAAATACGGTGTGCTTTCCATCGAGATGCGGCGTGCCGCCCACTTCCTTATAGATCGCTCGATCTTGCGCTGAAATACGGATGCCGTATTCTTCCTCCACCGCATCCAAGCCTTCCTCGCTTATGGTTTTTCCGATCACTATGTAGAAGCTGTACTGTGAACTCTTGAAGTCGGGATTATCATCGTACATCATCGCCATGGCGACTGCTCCCCGTTTGTGGATCAGACCGGGCTGGGTCTCATTCGGGATGTAATAGGAACCGGCATGCTCCCTTTTCTCTAAGGTGCGGTCGTTGTCTGAGTTTCCACCCTGAACCATGAATTTTGGCACCACCCGATAGAAGATCGTTCGGTAATAGAGGTCGTTCTTGATGTTGTAGATGAAGTTGGCGCGATGCAGCGGGGTTTCTTCATACAAACGAATATCGATGTCTCCCAAACGTGTCTTTAACCGCACCTTGGTCTCCTTGTTCTCAGCTCCATACCGCTGGAAGAACTCCTTCACCTTTCCGATCTGTGGCTTTGGAAAGGAAACCGGTTTTTCTTTCTTTTTTGCTTCCAATGCTTCTTCGGCTCGCTGGAGTACGAGCTCTTGCTTGCTCAGCGCTTCGGTATCTTCCTTAGGCTTGCTTTCTTGTTCGTTTGCTTTCTCAGTGCAAGCCCAAAGCAGCAGCAGCCACAGGCTGATTGTTAAATAGTGTAGATAGCGTCTCATAGAAAGATTATTCCTCAAGAATGACCATACCTTTGCGTGCAATGTTCGGAAAGATAGCGGAGATATTGGGAATGAAACGGGGAGATGAGCTGTTGGAGCCGCTCGATCTCTCGATTCTTAAGACGGATGTTCACTCTCATTTCATACCGGGTATCGATGACGGTGCCCAAACCATGGAGGATTCCTTGACGCTGATCAAGGGCATGGAAGCCTTCGGATACAAGAAGGTGGTCACCACCCCGCATGTCATGAGCGATTACTACCGCAACACGCCAGAAATCATCCTCAAAGGAAGGGATGATGTGCAGGAAGCGCTGGAGAAGGACGGAATACAGGTGGAGATCGAGGCGGCTGCGGAATACTACCTTGATGTTGACCTGATGCCGAAAGTGAAGAGCAAGGAGCTGCTCACCTTCGGTGATAACTACGTTTTATTTGAATTGCCCTTCATGAGCGAGCCTCCAGGCTTGGCTGACCTTGTCTTTGAGATGCAGCTAGCGGGCTATAAACCGGTGCTGGCGCATCCGGAGCGTTATGCATTCTGGCACATGTCGTTTGAGAAATACCAAGAGTGGTTTGATAAAGGCGTCATCCTTCAATTGAACATCAATTCCATCACTGGTCATTACTCGCCAGAAGTTAAGAAGGTCTCTAAACAATTGATCGACGCTGGCTTGATCCAGTTGCTCGGTTCAGATTGTCACCACGACCGCCACCTCGGACTTATGGAGCACGCCATACAACACGCGCCGCTCCACCAACTGGTGAAAAGCGGCGCGCTTTTGAATGACCGTCTGTAGCAGGACTTATGCCTGTGATACCTCTGCCTCTCGGTGGATCTTTTTCACCAATCCTGACAATACCTTACCTGGACCTACCTCCACAAAGTGCGTAGCCCCATCTGCCACCATTTGCTGAACGCTCTGAGTCCAACGTACCGGAGCAGTGAGTTGTGCAATCAAGTTTGTCTTGATCTGATCCGGATCAGAGACCGCAGACGCGGTTACGTTTTGGTATACCGGGCACGTAGGCTGCTGGAAAGCCGTCGCCTCGATCGCGTCTTGTAATTCTTGACGGGCAGGTTCCATCAACGGAGAATGGAAGGCACCACCAACCGGAAGTAGAAGAGCGCGCTTTGCACCTTTTTCTTTCAGTACCTCACATGCTGTTTCTACGCCTGAATTGCTTCCGCTGATCACCAGCTGACCTGGACAATTGTAGTTGGCTGCTACCACTACATCATCGATGCCTTGACAGGCAGCTTCTACCACATTATCATCCAAACCAAGGATCGCTGCCATGGTGGATGGATTCATTTCGCATGCCTTCTGCATTGCTAGCGCACGTTTGTACACCAACTGCAGACCATCCTCAAAGCTCAAGGTCTTGTTCGCTACCAAAGCAGACAGCTCACCTAGTGAGTGACCGGCAACCATGTCTGGCTTGAAATTGGCGATGGTCTGTGCTAAGATCACCGAATGCAGAAATACTGCCGGCTGGGTTACTTTGGTTTCTTTCAATGCCTCATCACTTCCTTCGAACATGATGTCGCTGATGCGGAACCCTAGGATCTCGTTCGCGCGTTCAAAAAGCTGTTTGGCGTCTGCATTGGATTCGTATAGGTCCTTCCCCATGCCAGAGAATTGGGCTCCCTGACCTGGAAATACATAGGCTGTTTTCATTTAACTGAGTTTAGCGGTTATTAAACTGATGAATTCTTTTCGGGTAGAGTCTTTCAAAAACTCCCCGGTAAATGCGGACGTGGTGGTAACTGAATTTTGTTTTTGAACCCCGCGCATCTGCATGCACATGTGCTGCGCCTCGATTACCACGGCAACACCGAGCGGCTGCAGTGCTTCTTGAATGCAGTCGCGGATCTGGTAGGTAAGGCGTTCTTGTACTTGAAGTCGACGTGCAAAGACGTCCACCACCCGCGGTAGCTTGCTCAATCCCACAATCTTGCCGTTTGGAATATATCCAATGTGTGCTTTACCAAAGAATGGAAGCATATGATGTTCGCACAAGGAATACATCTCAATGTCTTTGACCACCACCATCTGCTGGTGCTCCTCTTCAAAAAGCGCTGACTGTAGAATGGCCGTGGCGTCCTGCTCATATCCTTGGGTGAGGAATTGAATCGCTTTTGCTGCACGATTTGGGGTCTTCACCAAGCCTTCTCGCTGGGTATCTTCACCCAAGTGGCGGATCATCGACACAAATGCGCTTTCAATGGCTTCAAGGTTGGCTGGATTATAGGCGTCTTTTCGTTCGAAGCCTTTTGTATCATCTGACGGATCACCCATAGTATTCTACGAAGTTGTTCTCGGTCTCCTGAAGTTTGATGTAGTGAAGTTCCGCGCCTTCGGCTTTGATCGGACCCTCCAGTTCTCTCCAAATAGCGATACAGATGTTCTCCGTAGATGCCATCTGACCTTTCATGAAGGGTGTATCAAGATTGATGTTCTTGTGGTCTACGTGCTGGATGACCTTTTCTTTGATCATATCACTGAGCAACTTTAGATCGATTACGAAACCGGTATCCGGATTCACTTCGCCCTTCACGGTAACATAGAGGTCATAGTTGTGGCCATGCCAGTTCACGTTGGCGCACTTGCCAAACACCTCTTCATTGCGCTCATCGCTCCATTCTGGTTTCGATAATTTGTGCGCTGCTGAGAATCGCTCTCTACGTGTAATGTAAATCAATGCTTGATCCTTGTTGAAATTGGCTGCAAAGATAGGGCTAGTTGCGCATTCAGTACATTTGACTCAAATTTGAATAGATGATCGTAGTCACCGGAGCAGCGGGATTTATTGGGAGCTGTGTCGCCACCCAGATCTTCAAGGAAACGGATCAAGAATTGGTATTGGTCGACGATTTCAGCCGAGATGAGAAGTGGCCTAACCTGAACGCACTCGAAGGAGTAGAAAGGGTAGAGCGAAAGGATTTCATCGACTGGCTCTACGATGAGCGGCCATCCATCGATTTCATCATTCATCTTGGAGCACGGACAGACACCACAGAATTCGATCAATCGATCTTCGATGAGCTCAATGTGAACTATTCCAAGGCAGTTTGGAATTACTGCGCATTCAGACGTGTTCCGTTGATCTATGCATCTTCGGCTGCCACCTATGGCGCCGGTGAGCATGGATATGACGACGCGCATGACTTGGTTGGACAATTGGCTCCGCTCAATCCGTATGGTGAATCAAAGAATGATTTTGATGCTTGGGCATTGGAGCAAGAATCTGCCCCGCCCAACTGGTATGGCCTCAAGTTCTTCAATGTTTATGGACCGAATGAATACCATAAAGGTCGTATGGCTTCCGTGGTGTTTCATGCTTTCAACCAGATTAAGTCTACCGATGGTATGAAGCTGTTTCGCTCGCATAATTCTAACTTTAAGGATGGCGAGCAGTTGCGCGACTTTGTTTATGTGAAGGATGTGATCCGTGTGATTCAATTTCTCATGAAGAAGACTCCTGAGAATGGACTCTACAACCTAGGTGCAGGACAGGCGCGAAGCTTCCTTGACTTGACAAAAGCAGTCTTCAAGGCGGTCAACAAACCTGAGAACATTTCTTTCATCGACACGCCGGAAGACATTCGCGATAAGTACCAGTATTTCACAGAAGCAAACATGGCCAAGCTTAAGCGGGCCGGATACGAGGCTGGATTTACTTCACTAGAGGATGGCGTGGAGGACTATGTCAGCAACTTCCTGGTAGAAGGCAAGTACTTCGAAGGCCAATCATAGGGGTTATAAAGATTCTTTCAGCTCGAGCAGCATTTCTTTCACATGCTTCAACGACTCGATCATCTCGCTCTTTTCTAGCAATGCCTTGTGTTGATCTTTGATCTTCTTTTTTGCACCCTCCAATGTGAAACCGCGTTCTTTCACCAAGTGATGGATCAGCTTTAGGTTCTTCAGGTCTTGCTCTTTATAGATCCTGTTTCCCTTGGCATTTTTCTGTGGCTGGATGATATCGAATTCCTTCTCCCAAAAACGCAGCAACGAAGCATTGACATCAAGCATTTCCGCCACCTCGCCGATGGAATAGTACAATTTGAAGGATTCGCGCTCTTTTAAAGGCATAGTGAAAGGAATCGTGCCGTTCTAGTCAAACGACTGGTTTTCTTGAGAAGACAATTGAATCATCAGATCATACTCCTCTGGCGTTAGATCGCTAAAGTAATAGTTGATCGGGTTGATCGGTCTCCCGTTCTTGTGCACCTCATAGTGGAGGTGAGGTCCGCTTGACTTACCGGTGTTACCAACATATCCGATGATCTCTCCTCGACTCACTTCCTGGCTAGGCTTTACTGCGATCTCACTCATGTGCGCATAGAGCGTCAAATACCCAAAACCATGATCGATTCGAACGTGGTTCCCGTAGCCTTTAGATTTTCGATCAGCCCGCGATACAACGCCATTTCCCGTTGCATAGATCGGAGTTCCGGTGGGTGCAGTAAAATCCATGCCCTCATGGAAAGCGGGCGTTTTGTAGTGAGGGTCGATCCGCATTCCGTATCCAGAAGCCATTCGCGTGAGGTCCTTGTTCGATACCGGCTGAATGGCGGGGATGCTAGCGAGCATTTCTTCTTTTTGCTTCGCGAGATCAAAAATTTCATCAAACGACTTGGATTGAATGTAGAGTTGCTTCGCCAGGCGGTCGAGTTTCTTTGTAGTGGAAATCACTACGTCTGCATCCCCTTTGAATTTATCCAAGTTCTTGTATCGGTTTACTCCACCAATACCCGCTTTTCGAATGTTATCTGGAATTGGCTCTGCCTCAAAGATGGATCGGTAGATGTTGTCGTCCCTGTTTTCGAGATCTGCCAAGATCACACTCATCTGATCCAGCTTTTCGTTCAAGATCTCATACTGTACCAAGAGGTCTTCCTTCTCCGCTTTGAGCTGTTTCTCCTTTGGTGAATCGTATACAACGTTGAACAGCGCATAGAAACCTGCACCAAATACCATTGCAGCAAGGCCGAACCATAATATGTTCAGGAAACGCCGCCAGGGGCTCACCTTGACCTTCTCATAGCTAAGTGTAGCTTCGTTGTATTGATATTTAACCTTAGGCATTCTTAGGGCTAGTGCGTTGCGAAAATAGGACAAGCGCTACTTTTGCATCCTCTTAGAAACTGAATTTCAGCGAATTTAACAGAATATGAGCCTGACAACCCGAGAGATACGACAAACATTCCTTCAATTCTTCGAGAAGAAATCGCATGCGATTGTGCCATCAGCACCCATTGTTTTGAAGGATGATCCTACGCTCATGTTCACCAATGCGGGGATGAACCAGTTCAAAGGAGTGTTCGTTGGAAATGAAGATGCCAAAGAGAAAAGGGTCGCTGATACCCAGAAGTGCTTGCGCGTTTCAGGTAAACACAATGACCTGGAAGAAGTAGGACGAGACCATTATCATCATACCATGTTTGAAATGCTGGGTAATTGGTCCTTTGGCGACTACTTCAAGGAAGAGGCGATTGCCTATGCTTGGGAATTGCTGGTAGATGTTTTCAAGTTGGACCCGGATTGCATGTATGTCAGCGTGTTTGCTGGAGATGATGAACTTGGACTTGGATCAGATGAAGAGGCTGTAGCGATCTGGAAGCAACATGTTGCAGAGGACCGGATACTGCACTTCGGACGAAAGGATAATTTCTGGGAGATGGGCGAGACGGGACCTTGTGGTCCATGTTCCGAGATCCACTACGATATGCGATCCGCTGACGATCGGGCTAAGATTGATGGACGTGAGTTGGTGAACCAAGACGATCCGGAGGTGATTGAGATATGGAACCTCGTCTTCATGCAATTCTCTCGGCAGGAGGATGGGAGCTTGAACACCTTAAAGGAAAAGCACATCGACACCGGTATGGGGCTTGAGCGATTGGCGCGTGCGCTGCAAGGCAAAACATCCAACTACGATATCGACCTATTTGCTACGATCATTCAAAAGATCGAAGGCTTGACCGGCAAGGAATACACCGGTGGTGAGTCCCGAAAGGATATAGCCTTCCGTGTGATCGCAGATCACGTTCGTGCGATAAGTTTTTGCATAGCGGATGGACAGCTGCCCTCGAATACAGGCGCGGGATACGTAGTACGTCGCGTACTGAGACGGGCCATTCGCTATGGATATAGTGAGTTGGGGATGGGCAAGCCGTTCATCTACCAAGTCTTCGAGGCGATGAAAGCAGAGATGGGCGAAGATTTTCCAGAATTGAACCGGAATGCCGTCTTGATCCAAAAGGTCCTGCAGGAGGAGGAGGTATCCTTTCTGGTAACATTGGAGCGCGGGTTGAATCGACTGGAGCAGTATTTTAAGGAGAACCCCTCTCTGCAGGAAGTAGAAGGTTCGGTGGCTTTTGAATTGTACGATACCTATGGCTTTCCGATCGACCTTACCCAGCTGATTGCAAGTGAGCATAGCAAGGGCGTTGACATGAAAGGCTTTCAAGCGGCCTTGACCGAGCAAAAGGATCGCTCAAGGAAAGCAAGCAAAGCGAGCTTTGGTGATTGGACGATATTGGACGATGGATCGAACAGTACATTCTTGGGCTATGATCAGCTGACATCTGATTCAAGGGTGATGAAGTTCAGAAAAGCTACCGTAAAGGGGAAGGAGGTTGCACAGTTGGTCTTGGATCAAACGCCTTTTTATGCGGAGAGTGGCGGACAAGTAGGTGATAAGGGTATACTGATCAGCGGTGATCAAAAGATCAACGTTTTCGACACAAAGAAGGAGAACAACGAGATCATTCACTTTGTGGATGCTTTGCCTCATGATCCTTCAATGACGCTGCAAGCCAAAGTAGCTGAAGAGCGCAGGGAGGAGATCAAAAAGAATCATTCTGCCACACACTTGTTGCATCATGTGCTCAGAGATGTATTAGGAACGCACGTAGAACAGAAAGGCTCCCTCGTAGCGCCTGATCGACTAAGGTTTGATTTCTCTCACTTTGAGAAGATCGATGCAGCCACATTGAAGCGCATAGAAGCGGATGTTACCGAGATGGTGGATGCGCATATTCCATTGCAAGAAGAGCGTTCGCTTCCCATAGAAGAAGCGAAGAAACGTGGAGCAATAGCATTGTTCGGGGAGAAGTATGGTGGCAAAGTACGCGTAGTGCAGTTTGGTGAATCCATTGAATTATGTGGTGGTACCCATGTTACGAACTCAGCGGATATCCAGGGCTTTAAGTTGGTCTCAGAGGGCAGTGTTGCAAGCGGTATACGCAGGGTGGAAGCCATAACCGGAAAGGCGTATCGCGAGTACTTGGAGCGGATTGAAGAGGAATACAAGCAGATCAATGAACTCCTTGGTCAACCCAAGAGCTTATTAGAAACCGTTCAAAAGCTACAAGCAGACCTTAAGTCGGCTCAGAAGCAGATTGAATCATTTGAAGCAGAGCAAAAGAAGGGTCTCATCGATGATTGGAGAAAGGCCTTTTCACAAGTGGAGGGCTGTGAGCGATTAATCGAAGAAGTGGAGGGAGTTGATGGTAAGATGGTCAAGGATATGGTCTACCAGCTAACCCTCGAGGCAGACGATCGGATTGCTGTGGTTGCCGGAAGCTCTGATGGTAAGCCCTACATCGTTGTTGGAATCAGTAAGTCGCTTGCACAGGCGTACAACCTGAATGCATCGAACTGGGTGAGAGAGCTCGCACAGCACATCAATGGTGGCGGAGGCGGACAACCTTTCCTTGCGATGGCTGGTGGTAAAAACGAACAAGGGCTCCAAAGAGCCCTTGTACATGCGAATGAAATCATCAAGATTTAAGCAAGTTGACCTTCTAACTGCTTTTCCTTATCAACCTTGACCTTGCTCTTGCCGTACACAGGACCTTTGTATTTTTCTGTGTAAGAAAGTCCGAGGTTAAGGACGTAGAAGCCGTTGAAGACGACAACTAAAACATAGTCGAGGGTTTTGTAGTGACCAAAACTCTGAGCGAGTTCGATCCAAACCTTTGCCATGAATACGAGCCATACAGCTCCCATTACAGAAGCGATGCTGTAAGCGATAAGGCTGTTGTCAATATATATCAGAGCCGCTAGAATGATGGGTGGTGGAATCATCACAAGTAAGCTGTGACTAGCCGGTCGACCAACGATCTTTAAGAAGGTCATGACGTTTTTCACTGGAATGATACAGTCAATTCCAGGTTGCCCGCATTTGTCGTAAAGTGACCACTGGCCTAAAATTCCAACAATAGCGAAGCATGCAATAGGGATGAGCGCTCCAGGTCCAAACTGATCAAGGAAAGGGAAGGTCTCGAAAATGGGGTCAATGATTGATTCCATGACATTTAACTTTCATCCAAAGTACTGATTATTTGGATAAAAACAAAATTCGTCGAGAAAAAAACCCTATTCATCGAAACTAAATCGGTTTTAATGGAATAAAAAAGGGCTCCCATCGGGAGCCCTTTTGCATCGTAAATCGGCTGTGATTACTGGATGATCAGTGGTTTTACTTCCACTTTATTTTCCGAAGTTACACGCACTGAGTAGGATCCTGCAGCCAAGTTGTTCACATCGATTTGATGTGTATTGCTTCCTGCATTCGCAGGAACTTGTGCTACTACACGTCCGCTCATATCCAGTACCTGAATGCTACCCGCACCGACCTCAGAAGTCGTGATCGTCACGACATCGTTTGCTGGATTAGGGAATAGAGTGAACGAACCGTCCTCTACACTTTCCACACCCAATGGATCTGGCGTAACCGTGATGAAGGTTTCATCTGTTCCGCAGATGTTTTCAACGAACAAGCTTACGGAGTAAGACGTTGGATTCGCTGGGTTTGACCACGGATAGGTTACCATCTCTGTAACGTTGGTTGATGTTGCAGGTACAGCTCCAATTCCAAAGTCCCAACTTACGCTAGAGTTATTGGTTAGGAAGTTCGTAGTACTTGCATCAAAAACGTAGATGTTTCCACTGGAAGTTGGAATAGTGATGGCAGCTTCTGGTGCTTCTAGCACATTCACGTTGAAGGTGTCAACGTCGGTACATCCATAAACATCCGTTGCGGTAACGCTGTAGAGTCCAGCATCATTGAATGTATTCGTGGCTGTGTTTGGCGATGCTCCACCAGACCAGGCATATGCGATGCCATTACCAATCGTTGCATCGAGCATCAGTGGCAAGTTATCAGAGCATACTTCAGTCGTTGCAAACTCAATGGCATCTGACTGTGTAACGAGGGTCATGGCTTCGCTCTCGCAACCCATTACCTCCTTGCTTACTGTATATACTCCTGGGCCATCCACTTGAATGGTCTGTGTTGTTTCACCTGTAGACCATGCATAGGTTCCTGTGGTTAATCCACCGGGGTTCAACGTAGCTACTTCGTCAACGCAGATGTGCGTGTTGCTGTCTAAGTGGGCGTTTGGCACAACCCAAATGGTAGCCTCGTCTGAAGTAGTACCGCAGTGCTCTGTTTCCAAGCTTATGATTATGTCATATTCCTGGGCAGTGGCACCTGGAGTCAAAGTAACAAATGGCGACGATTCATTCGTTCCATTGATGTTCCAAGTGAGGTTGATCGCAGGACCCGCCTCAAGGATGAACTCATCCGCACAGTAGGTGGAGTCTGGACCCAAGGTGAAGTTGTTCGCATCAACAAATTCTACGGCACCTATATCGGGATTGGATGGGCTTCTCATGTCACCATTCACATCGTAATCAACGTTCATGGCCATTGGATTGGCTGCACCATTGAGGTCTTCGCTACATGTAGCACACATGTTGGTGTCTGCATACATTGGATCAACGTTCAGACCATTCACATCAAAGCCAGTTGATGCCGTCCAAGAACTCAAGTCATTGAAGGTTTGACCACCATTATAGATCAAACCGGTATTTGAGCTGTAGTGGTTGTTGTTATCGGCTTCAAGGATGTAGAATGGGGAATCAGCATACAAGGTGTAGTTGGAGGAAGAACTCAGGTTCACCAAGTTGTTATTGTGCATGGTGATCGACCCACCATCGTCAATGCGAATGGGTGCATATGCTGTAGATGAAGATCCTCCCAGACGGTTCACAGAGTTACCATTGATGTCTAAGAATCCAGCTCGGATGTAGATACCATAGTAACCATAGATGGTACCGCCATCTCTTCCTACAGTAACACAGTTATTACTGATGCTCTGGCGTTGTGTACCACTACCGTTGCTGTTGTTGTAGTAGATACCGTAAGAGATGCCATAGGTGTTCTCAGTGGCGGCAACGTAGTTGCGATCGGTATTGGTGAACGGACTGTTCTCTACGAGGATACCATACATGAAAGATGAACTGATCGTTGTGTCGTTCACTATGCGGTTATCGGCGATGGTTGTTCCCTCGTAGTAGGAAGCAATGATACCATAGTAACCGAAGTCATCCACCTTGTTGTTTGTGAACTCAGCCATTTGGTTGCTAGCCGCTCCAGCTTGTGCTCGGATACCTGCTGAACCTCCATGGATGTAGTTGTTATCGATCACTGGATGCATATGGTTTCCGTTTAAGTAAACGTTGACCATGTTGGTACTAGACGTTGTGGTCGGACGACTTAACAAGTGGTTATTCTGTACCGTCACGTTATCAGACCCGTTCTCCATTAAAATGGTCGTACCATAACCAAAGCTACTGGTCTGGGTGTTCTGAATGGTGAGGTCTTCAAAGATCTGCCAGTCCGCATTGATCAAGTGAACCACGCTGCGCTCGTTAAAGTTTCCTGGATGGGCCACAATCACGTCTTCTGCGTTTCCGGTAGATGACCTCCAAGTTACCGTCTTGTCTTCCGCCGAACCATCAACATCACGAAGCTGAACGTAACCATTGTAGGTTCCTGGTGCAGCATCCATGATACAAGAAGCACAAATACCTCTCAAGTTAACATCTGCGGCAGCCTCTACGAAGTCAGCATAATCACCTGGAATATCGTAGGTGCCAGCTAGGCCAAGGAAGGTAATGAAGCTCATGGTATCATTCAACGCGATACTATCGATCTGGCCGTTTGGTAGCGCTGTGTAAACGGAGAATGAATCACCATCTTGAATGTTCAGTCCACACGTCAGTAAAAGCGTGTCGATCTCTCCAGGCGCCAAGTTCCCAGACCAGTTCTCTATGGTCTCGTTACCATTGATTGCCCAAACCACATTGAGCGATGTCAAGTTCGCCGTACCTGCATTCACAAAGGATACTTGGAAGCAGGTATCATCAGAACAAATTGGTGCTGAAGGACTGAGCATAGCAATGGGCTGCGCGTTGTTCGCAACACCAAATTCATCCGCACCAATATCTGGTAGAGCAAGAATTCTTGAATCACCATCGAAGTCATCATCGATACCCACATTGGATCCTTGACCCTCAATCTGAAGGTTATTGGTATGCAGGTCAATGGCACTCACGAACTCAGGATCGAAACTCTTGTTGCCCGTAGTACCTGAAGCTGACTCAAAGGATGCGAGATTGGTTGTGATAGAGGTGCCCGACCCCGTATTCCAGTAGTTTCTCAAACCAAAGCCATTCCAGTATAGGTTGTTGTTGCCTCCTTCGAAAGGACCCGTGTGGTAAATGTAGGCCGTGTATGGCGCTGTGGATATAGCTCTCGCAATGTTGTTTTCAAATCGGTTGTAAGCGTAGCTGCTACCGAAGCAATAGATGTAGTAGCACTCAGCACTGAAGCTGGTACTGTTCAATTGAACAGAGTTGTGTACAATGTCAGTATAGCTACCGTAGCCAAAAGTGATCCCTTGATAAACGGTTGATCCGCCTCCAGTAACCACCATGTTATTGGCAATGATGTTGTGTTCCTCACTTGTACCGCCATCACTGTAGTAGTTGTAAATACCGTAGCCAGTGTACCATGACCATGTTCCACTGGTGGTTACATCCACGTAGTTGGCTCGGATGTCAATTTGTGGAATATCGTAGGCATAGATTCCATAAACCGAAGCGTTGTTTCCATTAACATCAGCAGAATTACCTACACACTGAAGCTTCATGTCATAAAAGTCAGATAGGTAGTATCCGTAAGGACCTCCGTTGTTGTAGGTGTTTGAATCTACTCTGAAAATACTGTTTGAACCAGTCAGTTCGTCACAGTACGTAGCATAAGAACCATCATTTAATTCGTTGTGCATGAAGGTCCAGCCAGCTTCACCGAATTCGGTGAAAAGCATGTACACAATAGAATAGATGGTCGAAGTGCTTGTCGTGTTGTAGCCATCAAAGCGACAGTTCATAAAACCAGAACCTTCCATGTTGCCATCATAGATATAGATGGTTCGATTGAAGCCGTTCATGTCAAAATGAATGCCATCAAAGGTCAAATACTTGAAGTCACAATTGCTCCAAAAAATCACACTGCTCGACCAAGTGACTACAGGCATGTTGGTATTGGATGGATCGCTTTGAATGGTGATGGTATTGGTGCTGCTCACACCCGAAATGGTTGAGTTGACCTCGTAGATCTGTTCGCTGTAGGTCCCCTCAGAAACGTTGATCACAACAGGACCACTAACCCCCGAAGAAGTTAACTCATCGAATGCCGAAGAAAATGAAGTGAAGTTCGTGGCACTCGCAGGAGAACCGGAATCGATGGTGTACGTCCCGCTCATCTGAGCAAACCCGATCACCCCCAATACACTCATCCCCAGTGAGAGTAGAATTTTTTTCATGTTAGTAAAGTATCTGGATTAGGAAATCAAATCTAATGATTCGTCTGATAAAACGACAATTTCATCTTCAAAAAAAAGAGACCGATGGGTTATAACGGAGGTTTCGTATTCTTTCTGGTCTAGCGGTCAGGCGTACTTCTTTACCAAGCCCAGGTCGATGTGTTCATCGCTCATGATGACCAAGCGTTCAATGGTATTCCTTAATTGACGGATGTTTCCTGTCCAGTTGATCTGTTGCAGCTCAACCAACGCTTCGTCGGTTATGGCTTTTACTTGACTTCCTTGTTCTTGGGCAATCAGGGCTAAAAAATGCTGGGTCAATAACGGGATATCTGCTTTCCGATCATTCAATGAAGGAACGTCTATGATGATCACCGATAAGCGATGGTATAAGTCTTCTCGAAAACGTCCAGCTGCGATCTCTTCCTTCAGGTCTTTATTGGTTGCGGCAATTACCCTTGGATTAACCTTGATCTGTTTTTCACCACCAACGCGTGTTATCACGTCTTCTTGTAACGCTCGCAGCACCTTCGCTTGTGCACTTGCGCTCATATCTCCGATCTCATCTAAGAATAAGGTACCCCTCGAAGCTTGCTCAAACTTACCAATGCGTTGTTTGATGGCTGATGTGAAGGATCCTTTTTCATGTCCAAACAACTCACTCTCGATCAGCTCACTTGGAATGGCAGCGCAATTCACCTCGATGAAAGGAGCTTTCTTTCGGTCGCTTTTCTCATGCAGTTGGCGCGCCACAAGCTCCTTGCCTACACCGTTTGAACCAGTGATCATAACACGGGCGTCAGTGGGGGCTACCTTGTTGATCATATTCCTGATCTCCACTACGGCATCTGACTCTCCTAGAATGGGCGAACTTCCTTTTTCTCCCACCTTCTTCTTGAGTGTGCGGGTCTCTTTGACCAACGATTGACGGTCTAAGGCATTTCTCACCGATACCAAAAGCCGATTGAGATCAGGTGGTTTAGGGATGTAGTCATACGCTCCCCTTTTCAGCGCATCTACGGCGGTTTCAATGGTGCCATGCCCAGAGATCATAATGACCGGTACATCTGGATCTAATGCCTGCATCATTTCCAAGACTTCAATACCATCCATGCCCGGCATCTTGATGTCGCATAAGACGAGGTCGAAGGATTCCTTCCTAAACTGAGCGATCCCTTTCTTACCATCCTCTGCTTCCACCACATTCATCTTCTCGTACTCCAAGATATCCCTCAGGGTAGAACGGATTGGACGTTCATCGTCGATGATCAAGATATTCGGCATGGTACTAAATATTGTAGGTGATCCATTTATAGAGTTCTTTCAGGCTGGCCTTCTTGCCATACATCAAAATTCCTACGCGGTAGATCCGACCCGCGATCCAAACCATGATAATGAAGGTCAGGATAAGTAGGGTCATCGAAAGGTAGACTTGCCACATGTCTCCCGACTCGATCCCGAAGGCTATGCGGATCATCATAATGATGGGAGAGGTGAAGGGTATGATGCTCATCCAAACGGCTAAATCGCCTGATGGGTTCTCAAACACACTGAAAGACATGATATATGCGAAGAGGAGTGGAAAGGTTATCGGCAGTACAAATTGCTGGGTATCGGTATCGTTATCTACGGCCGATCCTACCGCAGCCATCATAGCGCTGTAAAGGAAATAGCCCCCTAAGAAATAGAATAGAAAGGCCCCCAGCATCAGGGGGAAATTGATCCGCCTGATCTTATTGAAGAGGTTGTCTGAATCGCTCAACTGGGTGAGGTTCAACCGTTCGTCTTCCATCATTTCTTCCTGCACCACCTCCGTCATCACTTGCTGCTGAGATCCTGCCACATACTTTTCACCGATCACCACGCGTTGCCCTACGGCAAAGAGCACCACCGTCAGCATGATCCAAATGAAGAATTGAGTCAGGCCTACCGCACCAACTCCTATGATCTTGCCCATCATCAACTGAAAGGGACGCACGCTGCTGATGATCACTTCAATGATCCGATTGGTCTTTTCCTCGATTACGCCACGCATCACCTGAACGCTGTACATAAAGATGAATAGGTAGATCAGAATACCAAATACCAGTCCGACCACAGACGGCAGCATACTTGTTTCCTCCGCTTCTCGACCAGCCCCGGCAAACTGGAAGGTGGCTAAAGTGAAAGGAGCCTTCAACCTCCGGTAATCCGCTTCGGAAATGTTGAACGACTGTATCTTGCTGATCTCCATGTATTGCTGGATCGACTCTTCGATTTGCCGCTGCACCCTAAAGGAAGGTTGCTTCTTGAAAATCAGTTGGCCCGCTTTGCTCTGCAAGATGTTCGAAGGGAGGTAGAGAATGGCGGTGTAATCAGATGCCTCCAGCAGGTGTTCTGCCTTGGTCAATGACATGTCCATTACTTCATAACTGATGCGGTCTCCTCCCTCTAGAGCTTCGAAATAGGGGTAGTTGTCATCAACAACAAGTATTTTCTGGTCTTCGCTTTCTTCTAAGCTCAGCCAAAATGAGAAGATCAGTACCCCGGCCATGATCAGTGGACCCAGGATGCTCATCACAATGAACGAGCGTTTCTTGACCCGTGTTAAATATTCTCGGGCAATGATCAGCCATGTGTTGTTTGCGCTCATTCCTCCGCAGTAGTTGTGGGTTCTTCATGCACAAGATCGATGAAGATGTCATGCATGCTTGGGATCTTTTCTTGGAAACTGACCAGTTCGAGTCCGGATGTGATCAATTGAACGAGCTGATTGCCTGTGGCACCATCGTGCGCTTTAACCACCGCGTTCGATACTACGCTGCCCTCCTGAAAATCAATGATCTCGAAGCGATAACCCAAAAGGTTTGCAAAGGCCATCTTACTGCCTTTGAAACGTACCTCGTAAAGGCTTTTTCGAAACGTAGACTTTACATCTTCTACGGTTCCATCGATCACTTTTTCCCCTTTATTGAGCAGGGCAATGGAGTCGCATAGCTCTTCAACACTCGACATGTTGTGTGTTGAAAATATGATCGTGGTGCCTTGGTCTTTGATGCGCAGGATCTCTTGCTTGATCAACTCTGTGTTCACCGGATCAAAACCACTGAAGGGCTCATCGAGGATCAAGACCTTCGGGTCATTTGCAACGGCGATCACAAACTGAAGCTTTTGCTGCATGCCCTTGGAAAGATCCTCAACCGACTTGTTGACCCACTCGGTCATGGACAAGCGTTCAAACCACTCCTTTAAACGTTGCGCTGCTTCATGCTTTTCAAGTCCTTTCAATCGAACCAAATACATCGCTTGATCCCAGACCTTCATCTTTCGGTACAGCCCGCGCTCCTCAGGCAGGTATCCGAAATACTGAGTGTGATTACTATGCAGACCTTTGCCCTTGAAGGTAATCGCACCCTCGTCAGGAGCGGTGATCTGCGTGATGGTACGGATCAAGGTGGTCTTTCCAGCGCCATTTGGCCCTAGAAGTCCAAAAATCTCTTCAGCAGGGATGTTGAATGAGACGTGTTTCAGCGCTTCGAAGTTTCCAAAGCGCTTAGAAACCCCATCGATCGAGAGGATGTGCTGGTGTTCGGGCATGGAGTGCGAAAGTTAAGCAAGATGTTCGGTTTGCCTACCGCTAGCTGTGAGAAAAGAATTCCTTCATCTTAGAGAAGAACCCTTTCTCGTTACCTGTTGGATTGGGTCGAAAGTTTCCTGAAGTCTTTAATTGCTCGAGCATCTTCTTTTCTTCGCTACTCAGGTCTTGAGGGGTCCAAACGTTTACATGCACCAACAGATCGCCTGTGCCGTAACCATTCACACTTGGTAGTCCTTTTCCTTTCAAGCGTAGAATCTTACCAGAGTGCGTGCCAGCCGCGATCTTGATCTTCGCCTTACCGCTTATGGTTGGGATCTCGTAAGATTCACCCAAGGCCGCATCTGCAAAGTTCAAGTAGAGGTCATAATGCAAGTTGTTTCCATCTCTACTGAAGTGTTCGTGTGGGACTTCTTCGATCAATACCAAGAGGTCACCAGCTGGGCCACCCATTGGTCCGTCATTTCCTTTCCCGCGAACGCTCAGCTGCATGCCTTCTTCTACACCGGCAGGTATTTCGATCGGGATGATGACTTCTTTGCGCTCAAGGCCATCAGGAAGCACTCCCGCTTTGGATGATTTGATCTGTTTTCCTGTGCCTTGACAATTCGGACATGCACTGGCAGTCTGCATTTGCCCTAAGAAGGTTTGCGTAACACGCGTAACCCGACCACTACCACCGCAGGTACTGCAAGTAGCGTATTCTACACCCTCTGCTTGTACGAGTTTGTTGACCTTGATCTTCTTCTCAGCACCGTTTGCGATCTCTTCTAGCGTGAGTTTCACTCGAACGCGAAGGTTAGATCCTCTGCGCATGCGAGGTTCTCCGCGGCCACCGCCACCGCCACCGAAGCCAAAGGCGCCACCGAAGATGTCTCCGAAATGCTCGAAGATGTCTTCCATGTTCATGCCTTGTCCACCGAAGCCTCCAGCACCACCCATTCCAGCATGGCCGAATCGATCGTACTTTGCTTTCTTCTCGTCGTTGCTCAGCACCTCATACGCTTCCGCTGCTTCCTTGAACTTGTCTTCCGCCTCGTGGTCTCCAGGATTCTTATCCGGGTGATACTTGATCGCAAGTTTCCGGTAAGCCTTCTTGATTTCGTCTTTGGAAGCGCTCTTTGAA
Source organism: uncultured Flavobacteriales bacterium (assembly GCA_913057205.1). Lineage (GTDB taxonomy): Bacteria > Bacteroidota > Bacteroidia > Flavobacteriales_G > Salibacteraceae > SHAN690. Next base: position 7,834 of record CAJXNO010000039.1, on the reverse strand, counting down.
ACGCCTAATACCTCGTAATAATCTCGCTTCGCCATACTGCTCTAATCAGGTGCCGACAACAACTTTTGGGTGTCGGATAATTTTATCATTCAACTTATAGCCTTTCTCAACCTCATCGATGATCTTGCCTTTGTCTTCTTTTTTCTCGGCAGGAACCTGCGCAATCGCTTCATGTAGCTCCGCATCAAAGTTCTCTCCTTTCGATTCGATTGCCTTGAGGCCTTTGTTGCCTAAGAGGCGTACCATCTTGCTGTGGAGTAGGCTGAAGCCTTCTTTCACTGCTGAGATGTCTTCGATCTTTTCGTTGGATTGGATCGCACGTTCAAAGTCATCTACAACAGGGAGGATCTCTTTCATCAGGTCAGCAGTTGCTGAGCCGATCAGCTCCAATCGCTCCTTTGCTGTGCGTCTTCTGAAGTTTTCGAACTCAGCGTACAAACGCAGGTACTTGTTCTTCTCTTCAACCAGTTCCTTCTCAAGAAGCGCGATCCGGTCATCCGTCTCTGCCTCACCAAATTGATGCGTGCCTTCCGCTTCCTGATCGCTCGATGCAGTTTCCTGCTGATCCGAAGCAGTCTCCTCTTGTGGCTGATCCGCTGCGGTTTCTTCCGCTTGCTTCACTGTTTCTTCTGTGTTTTCCTTTGCTTGCTCTTTCTCGCTCATTGCTTTCTGATTTTACAATCGACAAATGAGCGGCAAAAGTACTGCCAACATTGATTTGGAGACAGAATGGCAGAATAATCGAAAGGATGGGTAATGAATGGCAGTTTAGAGCTGCTTTACCAAAGCGTCCAGCTGCTGATCAATGGCCATACCACGAAGGTTTTTGGCAATTACAATTCCATTTTGGTCGATCAGAAAACTGCTTGGAATGCTGGATACACCATAGACTTGAGCAGCCTCATTTCTCCATTTCTTGAGGTCGCTTACATGATACTTCCAGATTAGGCCGTCTTGCTTGATTGCCTGAGCCCAGGCGCGTTCATTATTGTCAAGTGATATGCTGAATACCTCGAAGCCCTTCGCCTCTTTGAATTTCGCTTTCTGGTACTTGTTGTAGGCGCGAACTACATTTGGATTTTCCCTTCTACACGGACCACACCAAGACGCCCAGAAGTCGACCAACACGATCTTACCTCGGAGGTCAGATAGGCGCATTTCCTTGCCTTCAGGATTGTTCTGAACGATGTCAGGCGCTTTCTGCCCAATGGCAATGCCTCCCCTTTGATCGATCCGATCACCATTGAAGTGCGCAGTCTGCTCAAGGGGTAAAATGAAAATGAGGACAACAAGAAGTGTTTTCAGCTTCAGCATACGCTTGAATTTAGCTTGAACTTCTTACAATTTTCGCACCAATCGCATTCAAGCGCTGATCAATGTACTGATAACCACGGTCGATTTGTTCGATGTTGCGGATCACGCTTGTTCCTTCGGCAGATAATGCTGCAATAAGAAGGGATACACCAGCACGAATATCAGGCGAGGTCATTTGGATGCCGCGTAGGCGGTTCTCCCTTCCATGTCCGATAACCGTTGCTCGATGAGGATCACAAAGAATGATTTGCGCGCCCATATCGATCAACTTATCTACGAAGAACAGTCGACTCTCAAACATTTTTTGGTGGATCAATACGCTGCCTTTTGCTTGGGTAGCGACCACCAGTACGATGCTCAAAAGGTCTGGTGTGAAGCCCGGCCATGGCGCGTCTGCAATGGTCATGATCGATCCGTCGATGAAGGATTCGATCTCATAAACTTCTTGCTCCGGAATGTGCAGATCATCTCCTTTCAATTCCATCTTGATGCCTAAGCGTCTGAATACATCTGGAATCATCCCTAAGTGCTCATATCCAACCCCTTTCAAAGTGATGTCTGACTGGGTCATAGCTGCGAGGCCAATGAAGCTTCCTACCTCAATCATGTCAGGTAGAATCCGATGATAGCATCCACCAAGTGCATCTACACCTTTGATCTTAAGGAGGTTCGAACCTACACCTGAGATCTTCGCTCCCATGCTGTTGAGCATGCGGCAGAGTTGTTGAATGTAGGGTTCACATGCCGCATTGTAAATGGTGGTGGTGCCTTCTGCCAGCACAGCGGCCATCAGGATGTTTGCTGTACCCGTAACGCTCGCCTCATCCAGCAACATATAGGTGCCTTTCAACTTCTTGGCTTTAGCCTTGTAGAAATGGCTCTTTGCATCAAAGCTGAATTGGGCACCGAGTTTTTCGAAGCCGATGAAATGGGTGTCAAGTCTTCTTCTTCCGATCTTATCTCCACCTGGCTTGGGGATGAAGCCTTTTCCAAATCGTGCGAGTAGCGGACCTACGATCATAATCGATCCGCGGAGACTTGAGCCTTTGGTGCGAAACTCTTCCGAGCTCAAGTAATTCAAGTCAATCTCATCTGCCTGAAAAATGAAGTGTCCTGGACCTTTTTTCTGAATACGCACACCTAGCGAACTAAGGAGGTCGATCAGCTTGTTGACATCAACAATGTCTGGCAGGTTTTCGATCTCTACCTTCTCTGGTGTCAATAAGGTTGCACAGAGAATCTGTAGTGCTTCGTTCTTGGCTCCTTGAGGAGTTAGTTCACCTTTGAGCTTTCGCCCACCTTCAATTTGAAAGCTTCCCATGTTCTAAATCAGTTTTTCTTCCATTTTTTCTTACCACGTCGACTTCCAGTCTTTCCGCCTTTCTTGCTCGTTGTGCTTTGACTCACACTGCTCAGGATATCGTTGGTGTGTTCGAACTTGAAATCTTCAGCAACCTTCAATCGTCCTTTAGACATTTCCTTGAGTTGATCGATGATCATCTCCTCATTCACAGAATCGCGGTTATACACCAAATAGCTGCGCTTCATCAAGTTAGCGATCATATGTGTGAGCTCTTGGCGCTCCTCGTCGTTTTCGAGGTTTACTGCGGCTTCGATTAAGTCTTCGATCGCCTTGCCATAGTGGCGGTACTTGAAATCGCCTTTTGGGTAGTCAATCTTCTCAACCTGAACCTCGTCCTTTGGGCGAGGTTTCGGGTAAGGCGCGTCGATATCGAGTTGATAATCCGCCATCTGGTGAAGATCATCCCAAAGCTTATGCTGCAACTCATCATTGTCCTTATAGCTCGGATTCATGATGGTCATCAACTGTACAATGGATTCAGCTGCTTTATTGCGCTCTTCACGGTCTGCGATGTTCATGGTGTGTTCTACCATGTCTTGAACATATCTACCATATTCCGCGAGCTTCAATGGCGGTTTTTGAGTGTGGTATTCCATAGGGATTATTTCTGCTTACTGGATGATCTCCAGTCGCGCAAATTTCAGTAAAAGTTGCTTCTTGCCAATATTAAGGAATTCAACGGTTGCTTTACGGTTCGGAACTTCTCCTTCTAAGCCAACGATCTCTCCTTTGCCGAATCGTTCGTGTTTCACTTGCATTCCAACCCGTAGCTTACTCATTTCAGCAGCGTGGATGGCCCCTCCCGAGGCCTTCTCTGGTTTGATGAGCTTGCGCTTGACGGCATGGGGAGACAAACGGTAAGATGAGCCTCCTGCAGTAGCCTTTTCTCGGTTGAGTGATCGCTTTTCAACTACTTGCACGGCGGGCGACTCAATCAGGTCGGGGTTGATCTCCGTGATGAACCGACTCGGTTCATTGTACTGCATGTTTCCAAATCGGAATCGGGTAGAGGCATAGGATAGGAAGGCACGCTGCTCTGCACGGGTAAGTGCTACATAGAAAAGCCTGCGTTCCTCCTCTAGGTCTGCTCTGGAATTCACACTGAGCTGCGAGGGGAAAAGGTCCTCTTCAAGGCCAGCGATGAATACGTAAGGAAACTCGAGACCCTTGGCAGAATGAATGGTCATCATTGAAACCTTGGGTTGATCGTCGTCCTTGCTGTCTTTCACGTCCACATCGGTAAGCAAGGCAACATCTTCCATGAAGAGTGCCAACGAGCGTGGATTGTCTTGCGCTTTTTCTTCTTCACTTAGCTCGATCTCTGTGAATTCCTTCATACCGCTCAACAACTCCTGGATGTTTTCGTAGCGGCTAACACCCTCAGGACTCCGGTCTGAATAGAGTTCCTTTAAGATGCCCGTTGCTGAAGCAATGTGTTGTCCGACCTCATACGCATCTTTCTCCTTTGCGAGCACTTGAAATCCTCTAATGGTGTGGCGGAATTCTTGGATCTTCTTCAAGGTGCCACCATTGATCGGCAAGCGAGCCTGTTCGATCTGCTCGATCAGTTGATGCGGCGAGATACCTTCTTCCGCTGCAGCAACAATGATCTTGGCCTCGGTGGTTTTACCGATACCTCGAGCTGGATAGTTCAGGATGCGTTTGAAGGCTTCCTCATCATTCGGGTTGATGCACATCTTGAAATACGCCAGCAGGTCTTTGATCTCCTTACGTTGGTAGAATGAAAGTCCGCCATAGATCCGATATCGGATGTTCTTTCGGCGTAGCGCCTCTTCGATTGCTCTGGATTGTGCGTTGGTGCGATAAAGGATAGCGAATGCTTCCTCGCTAACTTGCTTGTTGTTCTTCAGGTCAAGGATTTCATTGGCAATGAAATTACCCTCTTCTACTTCACTTAAGCATTTGATGAGTTTGATGGCATCACCCTGATCGTTGGAGGTCCACACATCTTTCTGCAACTGCTCTTTGTTGTGCTTGATCACCCCGTTGGCAGCGTTCACAATGGTTTTGGTAGAGCGATAGTTCTGTTCGAGCTTGTAAGTGGCCGTATCTGGATAAAGACTTTTGAATTGCAGGATGTTCTGAATATTGGCGCCACGGAATGCGTAGATACTCTGCGCATCGTCACCCACCACACAAATGTTCTCATGGCGAGCAGCAAGCATCTTGAGGATGTTGCTTTGAGCGAAGTTGGTGTCTTGAAACTCGTCTACCAGGATGTAGCGGAACTTGTCTTGATATTTCAGAAGAACGTCGTTGTATTCTTTCAGTAGGATGTTGGTCTTGTATAATAGGTCATCAAAATCCATCGCTCCCGATCGAAAGCACCGTTTTTCGTAAATCCCATAAATCTTCCCGAGGAGCGGCTTTTTCGCCTGAACGTCGTCATTATATATAATGGTGTCGTTTTGATATTCCTGAGCGCTGATGAGTCCGTTCTTCGCCGAAGAAATCCTGCGCTGTACCAATTGAGGCTTGTAAACCTTGTCGTCCAGCTTCAATTCCTTGATGATCGACTTGATCAAATTCTTCGAGTCATCCATGTCATAGATGGTGAAGTTGCTAGGATATCCTAGGCGGTCGGCTTCAAATCGAAGGATCTTTGCGAACACTGAGTGGAAGGTACCCATCCAAAGGGCTCTAGCATAGCCCTCACCCACGAGTTGACTGATCCGGCTTTTCATCTCCCGGGCAGCCTTGTTGGTAAAGGTTAACGCGAGGATGTTGAACGGGTCAACTCCCTGCTCGATCAAGTAAGCGATGCGGTAGGTGAGTACACGCGTCTTACCTGAACCCGCGCCAGCAAGGATCATCACCGGTCCATCGGTGTGCATGGCAGCTTCGCGCTGCACGTCATTCAGTTCGTTGAGAAAAGACATAAAATCGCGGGAGGTTTACACTCGTAAGGCGTCAAAAGTATTGGCGACAAATCGGAAGTCGACCTTACACGGGTCCATTTTTATTAACAGGCCCCATTATTAGTGCGCTCTAGAGGGCTTTAAACCTCAAGTTTCCAGTTGCCTATGTTAAGTTTTTAAAGGGCTGGAAAAAAAATAATTAGGCCCATATTGTGAATAAGATTTAATCGTGTACCTTTGCGCCCCCTTTTTAGTGGGGAGAATAATGTCTTAACGTTAAGTAAACAGATATATAAGCGAATGCCAACGATATCACAATTAGTAAGAAAAGGTCGAAAGAGCCTGAGGAAAACCAGCAAGTCTGCTGCGCTTACTTCTTGCCCTCAGCGACGCGGCGTATGTGTACGCGTGTACACCACTACCCCGAAGAAGCCGAACTCTGCGATGCGAAAAGTGGCGCGTGTTAGGCTTACCAATCAGAATGAAGTCAACGCCTACATCCCTGGAGAGGGACATAACCTTCAAGAGCACTCCATCGTGCTTGTTCGAGGTGGAAGGGTGAAGGACTTGCCAGGTGTTCGTTACCACATCGTTCGCGGTGCCCTTGATACCGCAGGTGTAGAAGGTAGAAAGCAAAGAAGATCTAAATACGGCGCTAAGCGTCCTAAGAAATAATTCGCCGAGATGAGAAAAGGAAGAGCGAAAGAAAGAAGAATAACACCGGATCCACGCTACAACAGCGAGCTGGTGTCACGTTTCGTTAACAACCTGATGCAGGATGGTAAGAAGAGCACTGCTTACAACATCTTCTATGAGGCGATGGACCGCATGCAGGAAAAAGGCATTGAGGATCCACTCGAAACGTTTAAGCAGGCATTAGAGAATGTAACTCCACAAGTTGAGGTGAAAAGCCGTAGAGTTGGTGGTGCTACCTTCCAGATTCCACAAGAAATCCGCGCGAGCCGAAAGTTGAGCATGGGGATGAAGTGGTTGATCCTTTATTCTAAGAAGCGTAACGGCAAGAGCATGGGTCAGAAATTGGCCGACGAAACAATGGCTGCAGCGAAGGAAGAAGGCGCGGCATTTAAAAAGAAAGAAGATACACACCGTATGGCTGAAGCCAACAAGGCTTTTGCTCATTACAGATTCTAAACGACTCACGCGAGAAGAAAATGGCTAAAAGAGATCTAAAATATACGCGAAACATTGGTATTGCAGCGCACATTGATGCTGGTAAGACCACTACAACAGAGCGTATCCTTTATTATGGTGGTGTGAGCCACAAGATTGGTGAGGTGCATGATGGTGCGGCTACCATGGACTGGATGGAGCAGGAGCAAGAGCGTGGTATTACCATTACCTCTGCTGCTACCACCTTGAACTGGAAGTACCGTGATCAAGATTACCACGTGAACATCATCGATACCCCAGGTCACGTTGACTTTACCGTTGAGGTGAACCGTTCGTTGAGAGTATTGGATGGTTTGGTATTCTTGTTTTCTGCAGTTGATGGGGTTGAGCCTCAGTCTGAGACTAACTGGAGATTGGCAGATAACTATAATGTTGCTCGATTAGGTTTTGTAAACAAAATGGACCGTCAAGGAGCAAACTTCTTGAACGTATGTACTCAAGTGAAAGAAATGCTTGGAAGTACTGCTGTTCCATTGCAATTGCCTATCGGTGCTGAAGACACTTTCAAAGGAGTGGTTGATTTGGTGATGAACAAGGCGATCGTTTGGAACGAAGAAGATATGGGTATGACTTTCGAGGAAGTTGAGATTCCAGCCGATATGCAAGCTGAAGTTGATCAGTACAGAGAGAATTTATTGGAAGCCATTGCTGAGTTCGATGATACTTTGATGGAAAAGTATTTCGAAGATCCAGATTCGATTACTGAAGCAGAAATTCTAACTGCATTAAGAGAAGCTACGATTGCATTGAAAATCGTTCCAATGCTTTGCGGTTCTGCCTTCAAGAATAAAGGAGTTCAAGCGATGTTGAACTATGTGATGGAATTGCTTCCATCTCCTCTTGACGCAGAGGCTATTGTTGGAACCAATCCTTATTCTGGAGAGGAAGAAAGCAGAAAGCCAGATGTGGATGCACCATTTGCTGCATTAGCATTTAAAATTGCTACTGACCCATTTGTTGGTAGACTTTGTTTCGTTCGTTCTTATTCTGGTATGTTGAACTCTGGTTCATACATCATGAACATGAGAACCAACAAAAAAGAAAGAATTTCAAGAATCTTCCAAATGCATGCGAACAAGCAGAATCA
>CAJXNO010000038.1 GCA_913057205.1 uncultured Flavobacteriales bacterium | reverse complement strand
GTTCAGCCGCGCAGAAGTTGATGATGGAAATTGCTAAAGAGCAAGAGATCCTTATGAACATCGCTGACATGGCAATCGACGCCTACGTGGCAGAATCGATTGTGTTGCGTGTTCACAAGCGGATCCAGAAAATGGGAGAGGAATGCCAAGAGGTTTACAAGAACATGGCCATTCTGTTTGTGCATGACGCCGCAGAACGTATCCACCGCAATAGCCGAGAAGCATTGATGAGCTTCGCAGAGGGCGACGAGTTGCGTATGATGTTGATGGGGGCGAAGCGCTTCACCAAGGTTCAACCCAAGAACGTAAAGGAAATGCGCAGAAGCATTGCGCAAAAGGTCATCGATGATAATCGATACAACCTCTGATCCTAACTAAACAGATCATGAAAAAAGGGGGCAGATGCCCCCTTTTTCGTGAAAGCGTTTTTACTTCCTGGAACTACCTTCTGACGGTAATCCATGCATCCCATTGTCCGGCCATCACGCACTGCTGTCGGAGCTTTTCAGCCTCGGAGCGCTTGGTGAATTCTTGTCCCATCAAATAGCGGGTAACGCCATCAGAGTAGCCCTTGATCTGCACATTGCCTAAAGATCGAAGGAATTCGTACTTGAACTTTCCAGGGTTTCTGTAAGCACCCACTTGAACCCGGAATCGACAGCCCGCTTCGATCTCAGCATCTGTGAGGTCTTCCCGATCTTGGTCCACCTCGCACACACCGTCGTCGGTGATCTTGAGCTTGAGTTTCTCATCGATGACTTTCTGTAGATCAATAGAATCTTGCATTCTGGCCAAGTAATCCAAAGAGTAGAAATCAAAGCGGTGCTCTATCCGCATCACACCTTCCGTGAGGGGAGGAACCTCCACATATTCCACCTTAGGTGCAAAATTGTCTACCAATAAGCTGATTTTGTAATTCCGTCCAGGTAGAAGAGAATAAAAGAACTCACCGGTTGTACTATCCGCGATCAGTGTAGTGAGAACATCACCCGTACGATCATCCATGATCTTCACCAGCGCTGAGCTTTCTTGGTCATTCACATAAACGGTACCAACCAATAAGATCAATGAGTTCAATCGCTCAAATGTTCCAGGTTGAATGGCATAGATGTCATGAAGGTTTTCGCCACTGGCTCGCGCTGAGCTGAAGTAACCCCACTCACCGTCTTCAGAAACATAATAGTAGCGATCATCATCGGTGGTGTTGATCGGATAACCCATGTTAACAGGCTCTTGCCACTGCCCTTTGATGCTATCGTATTTGATGTAGAAGATGTCATATCCTCCCATCGAGCCGTGTGCCTCAGAGGCGAAATACATGGAGCCATTCGCGTAGATGAAAGGTGCATCCTCACTGAAGGGTGAGTTGATCTTCGCACCGATGTTTCGCACATCAGCAAACGTGCTGTCTTCTTGCATGGTTGCTACGTAAATGTCTCGCTCGCCATATCCACCCGGACGGTCAGAAGAAAAATAGAGGGTCTTGCCATCTGGTCCTAAAGAAGCGTGTCCTTCCCAGTGTGGGGTGTTGATGCCTTCCGCTTTCATGGGTTTAGACCAAGCAGTATCCCCTTCTCTGAAACTGATGTAGATGTCTTCACTCTCCTTATCACCGCTCAGATAGACAAACAAGATCTTGCCATCGTAGCTGATGCTCATCGGCGCTTCGTGTCGTCCGGCCTCGTTAATATTATCGCTCAAACTGCGCCCTTCAGAATACTGTGGGTCTTCGGGTGTGCCAACATTGTTCGACACAAAGATGTCTTCATAGTAGTTACCGATTTCGAGCTTTTTTGACTTATCGTCTATCAGTTCTCCTTTACTCGATGGACCTCTGTTTGCATAATACAAACGTTCGCCATCGCTGCTGATCACTGGTGCGTACTGTGAGTTGATCGGGTTGCTCGGCGGCCCAAGGATATCTAAGCTTAGCGCTAGCCGCCGTTTCATCAATTCAATGCCATTCCTACAATTACTGATGTAGTGCAAGGTGTTGATCCGGTCGCTTCCCGACGGGCGAACGGTCTCTAGGTAGCGATTGAACAGTTGAATGGCCTCCTCAAACTCATAGTTGAAATGCTTTGCGCGAGCCATGAAGAACAGCATATCGTCGTAGCCCTCCTGGCCTTCTAGTTCCTTCAGTAGTTCGTAAGCACGCTCGCGTCCATCTGATTTGAATACATGACACACCCCAACGCGGTATTGGAGGTAGATATCATTCGGACGTTGGTCCCAAAGGCTATCATAGATAGCCAGGGCACGTAGGTAGTTTTCATCTTTGAACAATTCATCAGCATCGTACAGGCTTCTCTTAAAGGGTGCAGACATGTTGTCTTGTGAAAAAGCTACGGTGGTGAAAAGTATCAGAAGCACCGTGGTCAGTAGGTTACTGGCTCTAAAAAGCATGCAGTTATACATTGCAATTCTCTAAATGTATCAATATTGCGACCCGCTCGAATCCTTCGCTATAGGGGTTTACTAACTTTGGATTCTTAATGGAATTCGATATCATCCGACTGTCTAATGGTCTTCGGGTCTTGCACTTGGAAGACAAAAGTATAATGACCGCGCATTGTGGCTTCATGATTAATGCTGGGTCTAGGGATGAGCGCACAGACGAACATGGTTTGGCGCACCTGATTGAGCATTGCCTTTTTAAAGGCACGGGACGAAGAAAAGCTTACCAGATTTTGAGTCGACTGGACTCTGTTGGGGGTGAGATCAATGCCTACACCACCAAAGAAGAGACGTGTATCTACGCCAGTGTGTTAAAGGAACACTTTCAGCGTGCCGCGGATCTCTTGGTAGACATCACCTTCCACTCAACCTTTCCAGAGAAAGAGATCGAGAAGGAACAGTCAATCATCATCGATGAAATCAACTCCTACAAGGAGAATCCAGACGAGGTTTTGATGGATGAGTTTGAAGAGCGCCTCTTTCCCGGGGATGCTTTAGGACGATCCATACTAGGGACGGAAGCATCGGTGAAACTATTGGGAAAAACGGATATCAAAGGCTTTTTGGGTCGACACTACACCACTGATCAGATCGTTTTCGTTTGCGTTGGGAATGTGGCCAAGAGAAGCATACTCCATTTCTGCAAGCAGTCCTTGGAACAAATCCCATCATCCACTTCAGACCGTCCCGAACGTAAGAAGCTCGGCGAAGCTTGGTTCAGCGATCGAAAGAAGGAGCAAGTGCATCAGGTACATGCGCTCATCGGCTGTCAAACCATCGGTTTTGATGACGATAAACGTCGTGCGATGATCCTGTTGAACAACGTACTCGGCGGACCAGCGCTAAATAGCCGACTGAACCTAAACATTCGTGAACGACACGGCTATTGTTACTACATTGAGTCGAACTACACACCGTATGCGGATGCAGGCATCTTCCAGATCTACTACGGCACGGATCAACGGCATCAAAAGAAAGTGGAGCGACTGATCATCAAAGAACTCAAGTTGCTGGCGAAAGAACCGATGAAAGATCGCACCCTAACCATCGCGCAGAAGCAACTGCTCGGACAGATTGCCTTGAGTCAGGAAAACCGAGTAAGCCTGATGATGGCTGCTGGTAGGTCCATGCTGCTGTTCGATCGATTGGATAGTTTCGAGGAGATCAAGGATGATGTGATGTCAATTACCGCGGAGGAGGTAAGGCAATTGGCAGAGGATACTTTTTTCAATGCGCCGCTTTCCTTCCTCACTTACACGCCTGCTTAATGCGCCTGGGGAAGCATACCAATGCCATTGTACTTTTTCTACTGGCACTTTGTGTGCTTTTTCCCTTTTCCGGACTTGACCTCTATGTCACCGATAGAAGCTACAAGTTTCTGGATACGGCCTTGGTGATGGGGCTGTTTCTCCTGACGGTGCGTCGAATTACCCTTACCTGGAAACAGCTGGTGATCATCCCTCTCGCCATAGTGGTGAGCTTGCTTCCCATTTATCCCTCCTCTTTGGATCATGATGCGTTGATCCACGCCGTACCGCTTCTCTACTTCGTGTTGGGCTGGGTGTTCTGGTCGGTTATTCGGATGCACAGTGCTGGTTCAGCCGTCCTTCCCTGGTTTGCACCACTACTCCTTGCTATTCTGTTGGGCTGGTCCGTTTGGCAGTTGCTTCCGTTATTGCTTGATGGCAGTATTGAACACCAGGAAACCTATACCGTATCTGCTGGACTCGGACATCGAAACCTCTTGGTGCAGCATCTGCTTATCCTGCTGCCCATGCTTTTGGTTAGCCGCCTGAAAGGACATTGGTCACGAAAGATTGAGATGGGGCTGTTCTTAGTTGTAGGCTCGGTCATCTTACTTCTTTTGAACCGGACCGGTTGGCTCGGATTGGGTTTATTGCTCAGTTTTATCGTCTACCATCGAAAGCGAGTGCCGAGCAGTGGCGTAACATGGAAGTGGCTCTTGATTACCTTGATCCCGCTTGGTATACTACTGTTTTTCGTAGATGAGCTCTACACCTTATGGCACCACGTGGAGATGACCTTCACTTGGGATGATGGTACCACTCGCGATCGGATCTTATTGGTAGAACGTAGCTTTCAGATGTTTTTTAGCGCCCCGTTTCTAGGCATCGGCTACGGCATGTGGCCGATAGAGGCGATGGGCTTTGACCAAAGTGGGATGCTTACGGAGAGCGCAAACCTTTTCTATCAACGGCCACATAACGATTATCTCCGGCTTTTGGCAGAAGGTGGCTTGCTCTTAGGCCTGCCCTACATCCTGCTGCACGCTTGGGCCATTGTGCGTAGTTGGCGACAATACCGCGCCGATCATAGCGATGCGCACCTCGGTGTTTTCTTGATGTGGTCCATGATTATCTTGGCGTCTGCCAGCAACTATCCGATCGAACAGCCTTTGTTCATGGTGCTTCAAGCCTTTGCCTTGTCGATGTTATTTCCAATAAAAGAGTCCTTTGAGGATCAAACCCTTAGAAAACGGTTGAGCGGAAGCGCAAGAATTTTGTCAGTAGGGCTGTGGATCTCGGTGGTCTTGATCGCTTTCGATCATGGAGGGGCGAAGGTGCTGTTCGAAAAAGCTAAGAAGGCGCAAATTGATCGTGATCTTGGATTTGCCTTGGCTTATTTGGATGCGGTTCGTGAAAGCGCTGACTTGGATAAGGAGCTCCGTCCATTTCAATACTGGGAAGCAGCGTGGAACGAAGATTTGAGCTTTGAACAACGGACCGAGTTGCTGCAAGATGGTCTGCTACTTGTTCCTGATCATCCGCACTTGCATGAGGCACTAGGCAGGTCCTATGCTGATGCAGGTATGCTTCAACCAGCCATGCGAAGCTTTCACCAAGCCGTGCGCTACACCCCCAATTATCAGGCAGCATGGCTTGGCATTGCAGGGATCCACCAGCAACAAGGCGATTGGCGTGAAGCCTTTGAGGCGATACTTCGGGCGGATGCAATCAGCATAACAAAGCGTTACCGAGACCTGGGTACGCCACTGGCGCAAGACAGCCTCACTGCGCTTGCGAACAAGGTCGCCGACCGCAAGATGCAGCTGACACTGATCGCGATTAGAAATACGCCCGATTGGTCTTTGGACATTTTACGAAAGGCAGTCAAGAATGAGGTAGACTTTGATCACCAGGCCTACGTGGATGCGTGTTATTACATGTGGACGCATTGCGAAGAATATGAATATTGCGACCTTGCAGAAACGATGATCAACCGATACCTTCCCAACGGAAAGGACGACCTGAACTTAGAAGAAACCAAAGAATGAATTTTTTACCCGAAGAGATCGAAGCCTACGCTGAACGCTTTACCGCAGACGAGCCAACCTACCTAGACGAATTAAATCGATACACCCATCAGCATGTCTTGCAGCCACGGATGTTGGCAGGTCATCTACAGGGTAGGTTGATCGCGATGTTGAGTCACATGATCAAGCCTATGAAGGTGCTTGAAGTAGGCACGTATACCGGCTATTCAGCTTTGTGCTGGGCAGAGGGTGTAGCAGAAGGAGGGAGCGTACATTCCATCGAGATCGACGATGAACTTGCACCTAAGATCCAGCGGTTTTGGGATGGATCTCCTCACAAAGAGAAGCTTAACCTTCACATCGGAGCCGCTTTGGATGTGATCCCCGAGCTTGCTGATGGTGTGGACATTGCTTTCCTGGATGCCGATAAAAAGAACTACTTGAACTACCTCGACCTTCTGTTGCCGAAGATGCACCCTGGTTCTTATATCATTGCCGATAATGTGCTGTGGAGTGGAAAGGTGCTTGATCCACCTGAAAGCATGGATGAGGATACCGCGACCTTGTATGCGTATGCACAGCGATTGAAGGAGGATGACCGACTGGAACAAGTTTTATTACCTGTTAGAGATGGCTTACTCATTGCCCGAATCAAATAAAAAACCATGATCGACTTTAGAAGTGATACCGTAACCAAGCCAACCGAGCCCATGCTCAAAGCCATTATGACTGCCGAGGTGGGCGATGATGTATTCAGTGATGATCCTACGGTGAACCGTTTGGAAGCTTATGCTGCCGAGCGTTTCGGTAAAGAAGCAGCGTTGTTTTGTCCGTCCGGAACCATGACCAACCAGATCGCCATTCGTGTGCATACGCGACCTGGGGATGAGGTGATCTGTGATCAGCTGGCTCATATTTACAACTATGAAGGTGGTGGTATCGCAGCCAACTCAGGGTGTTCCGTCCGATTACTCCAAGGAGATGCTGGAAGGTTTACCGCAGATATGGTGAAACAAGCCATTCAAGCAGACGACCCGCATTATCCACACTCGCGCTTGGTGAGCGTTGAGAATACCAGCAACAAAGGGGGTGGGGTAACATGGAAGAAAAGCGCAATAGACGCCATCAGAAAGGTGTGCGACCAGCATAACCTCGCCCTTCATCTGGATGGAGCCCGCTTCTACAATGCACTGATCGCTGGATCTCAATCGGAAGAAGAAGCAGGTAAAAGCTTTGACTCGATCTCCATCTGCTTGAGTAAAGGATTGGGCTGTCCGGTTGGATCGCTGCTACTCGGATCAAAGGACTTCATTCATCAAGCACGCCGTGTGCGTAAGCTCATGGGCGGCGGAATGCGTCAGGCAGGTTATCTTGCGGCTGCGGGAATCTATGCCTTAGACCAACACATCGATCGCCTAGCAGTGGATCACCAGCATGCTCAACGCTTAGCGGAAAGCTTGAGCGATGTGCTTTGGGTGAAAGGCTTGTTGAACGTGGAGACCAATATTGTTGTCGCAGAATTGGCAGAAGGCCACGAGCAATCCAAGATTTTGGAGGATTTGGCGAAACACCGTGTACTTGCGGTCGGCTTCGGACCGGGACGCATACGCTTCGTTACTCACCTAGGAATCAGTGAGAAGATGATCGATAAGGCCATCTCTATTTTCCACCAGATCGCTTAATTTATAAGTATGAAACTACGTAAAGGACTTTTGATCGGAGCACTTTCCATCCTCAGCATTGGGGTGCTCACCACTTCCTGTGATGAACTGCTCGGCTTGACGGAAGACTTCGGTGTCTCAGATGCTGAGGTGGTTGCCGGGTTGCGCGATGCACTGGCACATGGCACAGATACAGCGGTGAGCCGCTTATCAATTACCGATGGGTACTTCAAGGATGAATTGGTGAAGATTCTGTTGCCCGTTGAGGCACAGCCGATTTATAACCGCTTACAGACCATTCCTATCCTCAATACTTATTTAGACGAAACGATCCTGTCCATCAATCGTGCCGCAGAGGATGCTGCTACTGAAGCAAAGCCCATTTTTAAGGATGGCATTCGAAACCTGAGCATTCAAGACGGTTGGAATATCCTACAAGGAGAGGACTCAGCGGCTACGTCGTACTTGCGTAAAAACACCTACAGTGATTTGGTTGCTGCTTTCCAACCCAAGATCGAGCAATCACTGAGCAAGGATTTAGTGCTTGGAATGAGTGCCGAAGAATCATATGAACGCCTGATCAACACCTACAACACGGGTTCGTTGAACGGGTTTCTTTACACCGAGATCGAAGGGAACTCGCTCAGTGAACACACCACCCGAAAGGCCCTGAGTGGTCTTTTTACGAAGGTGGCAAGAGAGGAGAAGATGATTCGCGAGGATCCCGCTCACCGGGTCACGGATATCCTTAAGAAGGTTTTTGCCGAGCAGGATAATCCTTAATCCTCGTCTGCTTCTCGCTCCGTCACGTCCTCCAGTAGTTCATCGATGACATCTCTATTGGCCATGTGTGGAAAGGCGATCGAGCTCAAGATGCTCACGGTACCCGCGATTTGAGTAATGTTGACCTTTTCGGTCAGCACTCCATTAGGGATATTGTATCCATAAAAGATCAAGGGCACATGGGTGTCGTAGTTGTACGCACTCCCGTGGGTCGTTCCTTGAGGTGAGTAGTCCATCCAACCCGGTAAGTATTGGATCATGATGTCGCCACTGCGCTGCTGGTTCCATCCGTTGCGCGCCAGTTGCGCAAAGCCATTGTCAGGCACAGGTGTGCCAAGTTGCTCTCGGTCAAATACCTGGGCAATTCCTTCAAACGCCAAGGTGAATTCGCGGATATGCTCATATAGCTCACCCGCGTCAATGCCTTTCTCTTTGCGCAACTCGTGGTTCAAGAAAAGCTGTTCATTGCTGAAGCTGAGGATCCATTCTCCTTCACCGTAGTGTTGTAGCAAGTCCGAATTCAGCTCTTCCATGAAGCGATCGGTATTAAAGAGCTTGATCGGAATGTTGTTGTCTTCCATAAAAGCGGGAACAGGTGCTGCGGCATGATCTGCCGTCAAGAAGAACAAGTAATCACGCTCACCAACTCGGTCGTCCAAGGTCTTCAACAATCGGCCGATCTCATGGTCTAGCCTGAGGTAGGTGTCTTCGATCTCAACGGACTGCGGTCCAAATGCGTGACCGATGATATCAGGAGAAGAAAAGGAAACAGCAAGCAAATCGAGTTCGTCATCCTGGCCCATATCTTCTTCAACGATCACTTGCTCTGCCAGCATGCGGAGGATGGTATTTCCGTAAGGTGAACTGGCAACGGCGTAGTAGCCTTTTTGTTCGATGAGCGATTGAATGTCGTATGGAAAGACGGGCTTACCGTTAGGGTTGTAAACGCGTTCGTACGGATTGTCATCTGCAATGCTTTCTGTATACTGATCCAAGCTCAACATCGGCGTCCAAGGATCCTCCGCCAGTCGGTCTGCGTGTTTCTTGGCATTGAACGCCTCTAACCAACTCGGAAGACGCTCCATGTAGTAGTCGCTGCTCACGAAAGCGCCCGTTTTATAGTCCATCCAGAAGGCTGCGTTGGCGCTGTGACCTGCAGGTAAGACGGCACCGCGGTCCTTGAGTGAGATGCCGATGCTCTTGCCTTTGAAGTTGTTCGATATCCGAATGGCATCACCCAGTGAAGGTGCCAGCATGCGGTGTGGACTCATTCGTCCAGCATCGGTTTCGCATCCCAATGGATTCACCTTCGGGTCTGAGGCGCAATAGACCTCTTCACCACTCCGCTTGTCGAACCAGTCGTTTGCGATGATCCCATGATTCATCGGCGCAGTTCCGGTGTAGACGGAGGCATGTCCTGGCCCTGTCTTGGTCGGAATGTAATCGAAGTGGGTGTTCTTGCACAGATAGCCATCACCGATGAGCCGCTTGAAGCCATCATCACCAAATTTGTCCCAGTAGCGATAGATGTAGTCCATCCGCATCTGATCTACGATGACACCAACTACCAATTTGGGTTGATCTTGGGCCATGCTGACCATGCTCATCAGGGATACGATCGATAAAAAGAATATGCGTGTCATTTTATGCTTTTTGAAAGGATGAAAAGAAGGGTCAACGCAAGTGCAACACTCACGATCACATTCATTGCAGCCCATAGGTATTGTTCTGTTTTTAAGAGCTCAAAGGTTTCCAGGCTTAAAGTAGAAAAGGTGCTGAAACCACCGCAAAAACCTATCGTTAAGAAAAGAAGACCATTCGGTGAAAGCTGCGGTGCCAATCGCCATACTACAATAGCAAGTAAGGCAGTGCTAACCATGTTGGATACCAAGGTGGCCAACGGCAATCCAAGGCTGATCATTCGGAGCACTCCGATGCTGATGCCGTAGCGAAGTACGCTTCCCAAGCCTCCGCCGATGAACACCATTAGAACAGATAGCCAATGCATCAGAGCTTGAACTTTTTGATGGAAAAGAGCAAAAGTTGATAGATCAACCACGCGGATAGGGCACCGAGCAGAAAGCCTCCTAAGACATCGAACACATAGTGCTTACCCAGGTAAACGCGCGAGTACCCGTTCAACAGGCCAAACGTGATCATACCCATGGTCATCCAACGGTTCTTTAGGATGAGGGAGACGAGCACCGCCAACCCTATTGTATTGGCTGCATGTGACGATACGAATCCATATTTGCCGCCGCAACCCACCACCATATGCAGGAGGTCTTTGAGCTCAGGTGCATGGCAGGGGCGTAAACGCTCGAAGCCGAATTTCATCATGACCGAAACCTGGTCGGTAACCACCACATTCAAGACGATCGCTAAGACCAGGATCAACGCACGTTTCCATCCGAAGATCTTTTGGAATAGGTAGAGAAGTGCAGCATACAGCGGTGCCCACGTGAGCTTTCCGCTGATCAGTTTCATCAGGAAATCCGCATTGGCACTGTGGCTCTGATTGATGGCGAGTGACCACGCCTGATCGATCTGTTGCAGTGCTTCAAGCATAGGCCTAGCTTAGGCTTCTACCACTTGTTTTTCGCCGATGGCAGCTTTCACGAAGTTGACGAAGAGCGGGTGTGGATTGGCCACGGTACTCTTATACTCTGGGTGGAACTGGACACCGATGAAGAAAGGATGTTCCGGGATCTCCATGATCTCAACCAGTCCGGTGGCAGGATTCTTTCCAGTGGCTTTCATACCTGCCGCTTCAAAGGCATCCAAATACTTGTTGTTGAACTCGTATCGGTGACGATGACGTTCAGAGATCTCCGTTCTGCCGTAGATGTTGTGAGCCAAGCTACCAACCTGCACTTCACAGGTGTATGCTCCTAAGCGCATCGTACCACCCATATTGGTGATGGTCTTTTGTTCCTCCATGATGCCGATCACAGGATGCGGAGTTTTCGCGTCCATTTCCTCGCTATTGGCGTCCTCCAGATTCAATACATTTCTAGCATACTCGATCACACAGCACTGCATTCCCAAACAGATTCCGAAGAAGGGAACGTTGTGTTCCCGCGCATGCCGAATCGCGATGATCTTACCTTCTAGCCCTCGCTTTCCAAAGCCCGGAGCAACAAGCAAGCCTTGCATGTCTTTCAGATGTTCGCCCACGTTTTCATCGGTAAGGTCCTCTGAATGCACAGAGACAACATCCACCACACACTCATTCATCACGCCCGCATGCACCAAGGCCTCTTGGATCGATTTGTAAGCATCTTGCAACTCCACATACTTTCCGATCAGACCAACCCGAATGTGCTGCTTCGGCTGCTTGAACTTCGTCAAGAAGTCTTTCCAATATTCCAAAGTAGGCTCATCGCGAAGCTCCATGTGAAGGCGTTCCAAGACCACTTGATCCAGCTTCTCATCCTTCATCATCAACGGAACGTCATAAATGGTCTCCGCATCACGCGATTCGATCACCGCCTTGTCATTGATGTTACAGAACAACGCGATCTTTCGTTTTTGATCTTCACTCAAAGGATACTCCGTTCGGCACACCAACACGTCTGGCTGGATACCTTGAGATTGCAAGGTCTTAACGGAGTGTTGTGTGGGCTTCGTCTTCAATTCACCGGCTGCGGCCAAGTAAGGAATCAACGTCAGGTGAATCACCATTACGTTGTCATAGCCGTGCTCATAGCGGAATTGACGTACGGCTTCAATGTAAGGCAGCGACTCAATATCACCCACGGTTCCTCCGATCTCGGTGATCACAACGTCAAACTGACCGGTATTGCCCAGTTTCGTAACGCAATTCTTGATTTCGTCGGTAATGTGAGGGATGATCTGAACGGTCTTTCCGAGGTAGTCGCCCCGGCGCTCTTTGTCGATCACCGTTTGGTAGATTCGACCTGTGGTCACGTTGTTGGCTTGGCTGGTGGGTACGTTCAAGAAGCGCTCGTAATGACCGAGGTCCAAATCGGTTTCGGCGCCGTCATCCGTTACGTAGCACTCGCCGTGTTCGTATGGATTGAGGGTGCCCGGATCCACGTTGATGTACGGATCCAGCTTTTGAATGGTCACGGAGTATCCGCGTTCCTGAAGAAGCTTGGCTAATGAAGCTGAAATGATCCCTTTTCCGAGGGAAGAAGTTACGCCGCCGGTAACGAATATGTACTTAGTTGACACCCCGTATTTCTTTTAGTTAATACGGGAAACAAAAGTAAGATTCCCGCGTCGCTGAGACCGAGAAAAGTGGAAAAAGATTCGAACAACTACGGTTAGAAATTCATACTCAAGCCTGCCGATGGCATCAAAGGCAGCTGATTCACACGCTCAAAGTTCACGCGGTCAAAGTAGAAGATGTTTTCCCGGTTGTAAGCGTTGGTCACACCAATGTTCGCCTCGAGGGTTGAATTCACTGACAATACGAACTCCCGCTTCAAAGTAAGGTCGAGTCGGTGATAGGTTGGAAGTCGACCGCCATTCAGATCGTCGTATACGATTCCGATGTCGCCGTTGCCATTGATGATGTCTGAATCCGTTCCATCTTGGAAGGTGTATTGCTCGTAGAAACCGAGGGTCTGGGTAAACGGGAAGCCCGAACCGAAGTTCCAACGGGCATCAAACTCCCAAAGCCTGCTCTTCCCGAACTTGTAGGAACCTACCAAGTTCACGTTATGACGTCTGTCGAAAACAGGAAAGTACTCCTGAATACCATCCCAACGTGTCACACGACCGAGCGAATAAACCGCATAGATGTTGATGTCTGATAGGTCATAGTTGAAAACAAAGTCACAACCATAGGCCTCACCGGTTTCCACAACGAAGTCTTTCCTAAGGATCTCGGGTTGATTGGAGTTGGCTTCATTGTCGTCAAAGATCTTGTTGCGGTTCAAGTTGGTAACCTGCGTAAATTGCTTGTAGTAGGCCTCCACGTTGATAGAGAATTTCCTGGTAATATCAATCTCTGAACCTACGATGAAGTGATTTGCCTTCTGTAAAGAATGCGTGATCTCTCTGGTGGTCCCATCCTGTAGTCGGATGTTCTCCTGCAGGTTATCCGGACCGCTCAGGAATCCGTTGAAGAGGTTCACTACATCACGGTCGCTGTTCGCAGCGATCAAGTTCTGGCTGTAGATTCCCGCTGCTGCCTTGAAACGAATGTTGTCGGTCACGTTATACTTTGCACCGATACGCGGCTCGAAGGAAGGTGTACTCAAGGAAGCGTAGTAGTGGAGTCGGAAACTTGGGTCTAAGACCAAGTTTCCGATTTTCTTCTTGTAGCGAACATATCCCGCGAGCTCTGTGGTACTTTCCTGCTGCTGGATCACGCGATTAGCAGCGTTGGTGAAGAAGTAATCCGTGCTGAATCCGATGATCTCAATTCCATACTTCACTTCATCATCTCCTAAGAAATACGTGAAGGACAGTCCACCATTGAAACCGTTGATCGCACTGGTTCTATCCTGCAAATTCTCTTCTACCAAGTTGATGCGGTATGCGGAATAAGCCAAATTACCTTCTACCAATACCGGGCTACCAGAAGGGATTAGAATGAAGTTACCCCCAACTCCAGCATTCGACCAGTTCAGGTCTGAAATGGCGCCGTAGTTTACCTGGTCGCTGAAGTAAAGTCCGAATAGGTTAGCCTTGCTACCATTCTCACCGTTGAAGGTCATCTTACCGTATAGGTCGGTGAAGGAAAAGGGTAATCCGTTACTGTCGATGTAGTTGTACAACACCTTTGAGCTTTGGTCCAAGTAGCTATGCTTGGCTGAAAAGACCGATGAAACGCTTGATCCACCCACTTTCTTGGGCTTCACGATCGGAATTTCCGCATTCAATTTTGCGCCGAAGGTGCTTAAAGAAACGTTGCCCTGGAATTCATTCTGGTTACCATCGATCGTGGTCACGTCCATAATGGAAGAGATCCGTCCACCATACTGCGCACCATAACCACCGGTGTAGATGTCGGCGTTACGAATGATATCGGTATCGAAAACCGAGAACAAGCCGATGGAGTGGAAGGGATTGTAGACGATCATACCGTCCAACAATACCTTGTTCTGAACAGGCGAACCACCTCGGATGTAAAGTTGACCACCTTGGTCGCCCGTAAAGACCACGCCCGGTAATACCTGCATGTATTGAGCGATGTCTGGCTCACCCCCGATACTCGGCAGCTGGTCGATCTCTTTTGGTGTGATCTTTTGTACCGACATCTTCACTTCGTTGCGTGCTTCTTCGCGATCTGCGCTTACGTCTACCGCTTCTAATAGCTGTGCTTCTGCACCGGTATAGAGCTTGCGGTTGAGGATTTGTCCAGCTTTTACGGTAACCTCTTCGGTTACTTTTCGGTAACCCAAGGCCTCTACAACGAGCGAGTAGTCTCCGGGAGGAACTTTGGAAATCGAATAGTATCCATTTACATCGGTTGAAGCACCGATCTGGGTTCCTTCAAGGAATACGTTGGTGAAAATGATGGGCTCGCCGGATGATTCATCGTAAACAAAGCCTCGGATCGTTCCGGTCTGTGCTAGTGTGATGGTCGAGATAAAGAGAAGGAGGAGTGTTGCTAACCACCGCATTTCGTTCGCCTGTTTCATAAGGGGCCAAAAATAGCATTAGCGGAGGCTCATGATACATCAAATGATTTTTCAGCGCTTTTGATTGAGAAAAAGGTTGTAGCGCTAACGGTCTTTCAAAGCTTTCCACCTCGTGCAAATGCCTTCTGATAGTAAGGGTTATTGAGGTCAGAAACGATCACTCCTTTGCTGCTGGAAGCATGTACAAACTTGTTGTTGATCAAGTAAACCCCTACGTGCGCATTCTTCTTTCCATCGATGTCAAAGAATACCAGGTCACCTTCTTTCAACTGTTTTTTGGAGACCCCTTTGGCCGCCTTTTCCAACTCACCGGTGGTGCGTGGTATGGTTTTGCGATAAACGTCCCTGTAAACCGCTCCTACGAATCCTGAACAGTCTACACCACTTTGACTGGTACCTCCATACCTGTACGGGGTGCCTTCCCACGCATCAATGAAGACATACAATCGATGATTACGCAAGTCTTCTGGACGCACGCCGAGGCTTTGAGCATACTTTGTCTTGATATCAACCGTATTGCGCTCGGTTTTATGGCTTGAACCGTTACGTGCGGCAGCCTTTCTTGATTTAGAGCAGGCACCCAGAGTCAGACCAACGATCAGAAGCATGAAAAGGATAATCCTCGTCCACATGTTCCAAATTTCAAGCTATTCCTGTCAAAGTTAATGAGATCCCTTGCACACTTATGAGCAATGGACTGCGGAAAAAGTCAATGTTGAACCTGAAGCTTACGTTGGAGGCTGGCGCCGTTTGATAGTTGAATGTGAAGCAAGTACATACCGCTTGCCAATTCATTCGTGCTCAAACTGAGCTCCATTCGGTTTGGCTGTAAACGTCGAACCATCGTACCAACAGCATCATAGAGGACCAATTCTTTTATGCGCTCTTCACATCGTAACGTTACCCCGTCATTGGCTGGCTGTGGAAAGATCAAGAGTTCTGGTGATGCTGCTGTTCTTTCTTGTATCCCTACCGCTTGAGGTAGTTCGATCATGAGGCCGGAAGTTGAGCGTGCAAACCATAGTCCAACGGGCGGACCATTCTTATTGCTCGCTGTATCCCGATAGCCGGAGGTCATCAAGGTGATGGCTTCACCTTCCAGGTTGAATTGCTTTAAAATAAGGTCATAAGTAGCAAAAAGTGAGTTGTCTACTTCGTCGATGAGGTCGATCCGGTAGTCGATGAAAGGCAGTGCGCTATAACCGCTGAAGCTTCCGAAGGTAGTAGCCCCGAACAAAAAGTCGTTCAGTGCAGAACGCTCAAAGAGCCGGGCATTGGCAAAATCAGGAGAGCCGTTGAAGAATAGTACATCTGTAGCCGCTCCTAACTGCGCAGACCTCCTGGAGGAACGCACTTCTATGGATAGTGGACGCTCAACGGAGAACCCGCTCTCTGCATTCCCTGCGATGATCGCTACATAGGATTGGTCCGCTTCAAGTTGTAGTTCGCGGGTCGCCAGCGTGGCACTTGAACCCTCTTCCTTTACTTCAATGTTCCAATTCACTCCAGCCGGTACAGCGGTATAACCCGTTGCAGCTCGAAAGTTTAAGTCGCTCAAGACTTCTTCTCCGTTGCGGTATATGTCAAGGCTCGGTATGGCAGGATCTGGGCTATTGTGGATCCACTGTACCCGGGCCATGCTGCGGTTGAATACGTGTCGGGTACCATCCGCTTCAAAACCAATGAGCTGTAGAGTTGCCCCATTGCTGTTGTTCTGTGGTTGTCTGAAACCAGAAAAGACCACTGTAATTCCGCGATCCTCTAGGTCCTGTGCAGATAGGTCGAATTCAAACTGTCCGATCTGCGTAGTGTTGTTGCTGAGTTCAATTCGGTAGTTGGAAGTGGTATATGCCTCGTTTAAAGCCACATCTCCGTATCCAAAACCTTGCAGCATCGTCCCAAATCCTAGTTTGATCTCCTCCACTGAAAGCATACCTCCATCGGTGATGCCGTTGATCCATCGTACGTCGGTATTTCCTGAAATTGCTGCACTATCTGGTACGCTATTGAAATAAAGCAATTCCAGTGGTTGAAAGGGAGAGAAGCCTCCCGGTTGCTGTAACCCTTGCAGAATAAATTGGTGTCGACTGCTGTCTGCGGTGCTGTCGCTCCATTGGATCAAGCTGTTCGTGGTATCAGTGCTTGCAGAGTCACAAACGTACAACACCGTTGCGCCGCTCGGACTGAAATCAATAGCAGACGCTGCGTTCCTGAAATTCAAGTTGTCGACCACTTTTACCCCATCGATCCACACATCGATTACCTCGATCGATGGGTCGCTACTGTTATGGATGAACTGCATCGATGCGGTTTGGGCTAAGACTTGCCCTGAATATGTCCAACAGCACAAGCAGATAAGAAAGCAGAAGATCGCGGGTATGGAGCAGTTAGCGCGCATGGAATCGTATCGATCAGTTTCCGAAATATAGGGAGAAAGTAGCATCGTAACGGATGGATTAGTTACTTTGATACGATGATCTCATTTAAAAACATCCGTGCCGTATTGCTCGTCCTGGCGTTGACTTGTTCGGCAACTCAGTTGACCCTTGCGCAAGATCAGCCCAAGATCGACAGCCTTTTCCAGCAACTTCGGGTGTCAAAGCAGGATACGAATAAGGTAATACTGCTGTACAACTTGTCGAGAGAATTCTTCAATAGCGATATCGATCGAGCGGAAAAATACTCGAATCGAGCGCTTTTCCTTTCTGAGAAATTGGACTTCAAACGGGGCATCGCACTTTCCTATAATAATCTTGGGATCATCAACTATTATAAGGCCATCTATAACGTGGCCTTGGACTACCACGACCGATCACTGGAGTTGAGAACGGAGCTTGGCGACCGCAAGGGGATGGCTGGTTCGCACAATAACAAAGGAGCGGTCTACACCCAGCAAGGAGAGTATTCATTGGCCATCGAGGAATACTTGAGCTCCATCCAGATCCTAGAAGAATTGAATGATCAGGAAGGGGTAGGGAAGTCGTACAATAACATCGGCCTGGTGTACTACCTCCAAGGTAACTACGATAATGCGAAGGATTATTACCGCAGAGCATTGGAAATCTTGAAGCAAACGGATAACCCCCAAGTGGTCAGTGATGTGTTGAATAACTTGGGCATCATCGCCTATGAAGAGGGTAACTATGACCAGTCGCTCGACTACCATTTTCGTTCGTTAGATGGAAGGAAGGGTGTTGGAAATCAACGCGGTATTGCTACTTCGTACACCAATATCGGTGATGTATACGCGAAACAAGAGGCGGTTGCACAAGCATTGGAGTACCAACGTAAAGCCCTCGCCATTCAGCAGGAACTGGGGGATAAGAAAGGTATGCTCAGCTCCCTGCAAGGAATTGGGAAAGTGCTCTCTCTGACAGGTAAGTCAGACGAAGCTTTGGAATACATGGAGCAGGTGATCTCTATTTCAGAGGAGATCGGTGCCAAGAAGGAATTGCGGGATGCCTACAACGAGATCAGCGAGATTTACACCTTAAATGGCGATTTCCAAAAGGCGCTGATGTACAAAGACCGCTACGCTGAACTGAAGGATACCCTGTTCAGCCAGCAGACCAAAGAGATCGCCACCAACTTAGAGGCGAAATTCGAAAGCGAAAACAAATCAAAGGAGATCGAGATCCTGAAACGTGAGAACCAGATTCAAGACCTCCAATTGGGACGTAACCGCATCCTGATCATCTCCTTTACCATTGGTCTGGTGCTGGCCTTGATCTCTGTAGTGATCTATGCGCGCACCAACCGGGAGCGGAAGAAGGCGCTTGAGTTGTTGCAGCGACAAAACGAGAACATCAAGAAACAGAAGGAGGAGAAGGAAATACTTCTGAAGGAGATCCACCACCGCGTGAAGAATAACCTGCAGGTGATCAACAGCCTTATTCGATTGCAATGCGCCTACACCGATGACCAAGAGGCCTTGGATCTGTTTGATGAATGCCAGAACCGTATCATCTCTATGGCCCTGATCCACGAGAAGATGTACGAGGCACATGACCTTTCTAACATCAATATTCAGGAATACATCACCGAACTAGCGCAAAACCTACTCCGCAGCTATCGCTTGAATCAACGCATCGACCTTGACATTGATGTGGAGTTGAAGACCTTAACACTTGATACCTTGATCCCACTCGGATTGCTCTTGAATGAGTTGATTTCCAATTCATTGAAGCACGCATTTAAAGACAAGGAAGAAGGACAGATCACGGTGCGTATGAAGCGCAATGAGAATGGAATGTTTGAACTTTTGGTAGGCGACAATGGTATCGGTCTACCTCCAGACTTTAACTTCAGCAGTGCACATACACTCGGCATGGAGTTGATCATAACGCTAACGTCGCAGTTAGATGGTGAAATCGAACGCCTTCCTCAGGAAGGAAGTTACTTCAGTGTGGTGTTCAAAGGCCTGGAAAAACAACGCGCAGACATCCAACAAGCGATGGCTTCAGACGCAGCCTAAAGAGCGATGAGCCCTTCGATCTCTGCGGCTCGCTCATAACGCCTGATCACTTCGTCAGGTGAGATCATCATCTCTTTCGCGCTTATGCTGAGGTATTTTCCCGTTCGGCTCTTGTTGATCTGAACCTGTGCCTCTGGACCAAAGATCCCTTCAGCAAGAGCGAGTTTTTGATTGTCGTTTGGGATGATGAACTTGAACAAGTACACCATTGGCCAACCTTTTTGTTCCTTGAGTTTCTCTTGCAATCCGTCAAACGCACCTGGCTTATTCATCAACGATCAATTTAAAACCTACACCATGCACGTTCATGATCTTGATACGATCGTCAAGTTTGAGGTACTTGCGGAGTTTAGTAATGAAGACGTCCATCGAGCGTCCAAGAAAGTAATCATCGCTGCCCCATACCACGGTTAGTGCCATTTCCCTCGTCAAAACCTGATCGCGATGCAGGCAGAGCATACGAAGAAGTTCGGCTTCCTTCTTCGTCAAGGTGCGCTCTTCGTCGGGGTGTTTTAACGACAGGTTCTTGTAGTCAAACGTGAAGGCACCGAGGTCAAAAACGTCGCGTTCTGCAGGCTGACCTTCAGTGGTGGGACGTGCGCGCTTCATGATCGCCTTGATCCGAAGGTCGAGTTCATCAAAGTTGAAAGGCTTCGTCAGGTAATCGTCGGCACCGAGCTTAAAACCTTTGATCTTGTCCTCGGTCATGCTCTTGGCGGTGAGGAATAAGATGGGTACTTCTTGATCGATCTTTCGAATGTCTTCTGCGAGGGTAAAGCCATCTTTCTTGGGCAGCATCACATCCAAAATGCAAAGCTCATAACCGCTGTTGTAGAACTTCTGAAAACCAGCATAGCCGTCCTTCTCCAGGTCTACTTGATAGCCTTCATTCCTCAGATGGTCTTGTATGACGAATCCCAAGTTGAGGTCGTCCTCTACCAACAATACTTTGATGCGCTCTTTGTTTGCCATAATCCTTAGCTTACAATTTCTGTTCCATAAGGAAGGAAGATCGTAAAGGTACTTCCTTCGCCTGGCTTACTCTTTAAACGAATCTTTCCGCCATGTGCCTCGGCGATGGTTCGCACGTAATGCAGTCCTAAACCAAACCCTTTTACATCATGCACATTACCTGTCGGGATGCGATAGAACTTCTCAAATATATTACGCTGCTGGTCTTTGGGAATTCCAGGACCATTGTCTTCAACGGAGATGGACACGCCTTTCGCATCACTCTTGCTGACTACCGTGATCTCGGGAGTTTCTCCGCTGTACTTCGCCGCATTATCCAATAGGTTGAAAAGGATGTTCGTGATGTGCATCTCATCGCCATGCACGTGGAAGCGTTCTGCCTCTAGCCGTGCAGTGAGCTTCGGCGACTTCTCCGCGAAGTTCATCTCTATTGTTGGTATTGCCAATTCTATCAGTTCATGAAGGTCTACCTGTTTCTTTGTGAGATCAAGCTCCTCCTTATCTAACCGAGCAACCTGTAAGACACGTTCTACTTGGGTCTGCAACCGCTGGTTTTCATTCTTGATGATGCGAGCATAGTTCTTCAAGCGCTCAGGATTGGACTCCACACCGTTTTGCAAGAGCACGTCGCTAGACAACGCGATGGTTGATATCGGTGTTTTTAGCTCGTGGGTCATGTTGTTGATGAAATCATTCTTGATCTCTGAGAGTCGCTTTTGCCGCAGGATGATGCTGATCACAAAGCTGAAGAATACCAGCACGGCCAGAAGCACGATCGACGAAACCAGCCAAAAGTTCATTCTCCCGAACACAGAGAAGTTGAGTCGAGGAAAAAACACAGAGAAATAGTGTCCGTCATCCTCCCAGTTTGCATTCGGCGGGGTGTTTTCTGCTTCACCTACATCCAAGCCTTCCGAATTGTTGACCAATTTGGTGAATACCACAGAGTCATTGAAGCAATTGTAAATGCTGTACTGAAACTCAAAGTTCAATTCGCGGTTGAGGAACTCGGTCTGCAAGAGGCTTTCCAGGTAGAAAGGCTGTAACTCTTCGTTGATCTGAACGCGATAGAAGTTCGGCGAAACCATTTTCACAGGATCTACCAAGAACGTAGAGTCACCGCTGTGCTCTTGGATATCATGCACCACATCGATCAATGCCAATTCGATCTCATGCTGAAGTTGCAGATTGGTGATCTCATAAGCCTTCTTCACCCAAAAGATCTGGGTGCTCACCAGTCCGATGAAGAGGACGGCAGCAAGTACAATGATCAAACGGATGACAGAGCGACTCATAGCTGGGGCGAAATTAGGTGACGTTTCGGCGAAGCAAAGACTTCATTAACGGTCAATTAACGTAAATCTATCAGGATAATATGTGGGGTAATTCACGCCAGAAGCGCTGCATCGGAAAGCCCACTACGTTATAAAAATCGCCATCTACTGCTTTGATTCCGATCAACCCGATGAACTCCTGAATGCCATAGGCGCCCGCTTTATCGTAGGGCTTATACCGATCAAGGTAATGGTCGATCTCTTCTTTGCTTAAGTCATTGAAGTGCACCTTGGTTTCTTCGAAAAAACGGTGTTGCTTGTCTTTGGTGGTCAAGCAAACTCCGGTAAACACAGAATGGGTAGCTCCAGCTATCTCTTCCAGCATCGCCTTCGCTTCGGTACGATGCTCTGGCTTGTTTAATGCGTGATCGTTGATCCATACTACGGTATCTGCGGTTACCAGCAGGTCTTTTTCGCCAAGTTCCGCCTTTACTGCTGCGGCCTTTTTCTCAGCGAGGTAAGCAGGGATGTCTCCTCCAGTGAGGGTCGCATCAAACGATTCGTCTACCTCGATCTTGCGCACTTCAAACGGAAAACCAAGCGCTTCAAACAGCATCTTCCTGCGCGGCGATTGCGAAGCAAGGATCAGGTTTCGTCCATGCAGCTGCTCGATCATCAGGCGAAGTAGCTCTCTATGCTGACCTTGATGAGGTAGGTGCTGAGGATCAGGATCAGGGTGATTAGAACGTTCAGGTTGGCCGAGTGCAAGAAATGCGGTTTGGTGCGTGCCCTGAAGATCAGGATGAATTCTAAGATGATCAAGAGAGCCACAACGGCAAACACCGTGCTTAATCCGATGTGAACCGAGAGGAGCTCAAAGTACACCCAGCTGAAAAGTCCACCAAACAAGGCATACAATCCGATCAAGATCGATTTGGTGACCTTGATTCCAAATTGGTTAGGGATGGTCTTAGAACCGAAGATCCGGTCGCCGCGCAGGTCGATCACGTCTTTGGTGATCTCCCGGATCAAGGTGAGGATGAAGATGGTGCCCGACAAGCCAAGCAACCAGTATGCGGGAATATTGAAGATCGAATAACCCAGCTGCTTTACGCTTTCTGGATGGGCTGCATTCTGTAAGGGGATTTCTGTGAGTCCAACCACCAAAGGCACAAAAGCCGACATCAATGCGATCGAAAGGTTCCCTGCAAATACCTGATGTTGCAGCGTTGTGGAATAGTACCAAAGGGTGAAAATGGCGAAGATGAATAGCGCAGAGAGCTTCCACAGACCGATGTGCCAGCACACGTAGCCAGCGATCACCATTCCCAACGCACTCAAAACAACATGCAGTGCCATGGCGATACGGCGCTTGATGATGCGATCCACGATAACCCGTTTCAACTTATTTACCCGGTCGATCTTGACATCGAAATAGTCATTGATGGAATAACCGCCTGCCGCGATGAGTATGGTTGACAGCACCAACAAGAAGAAATCCCGGTTGCTCATCATCAATTCAAACCCATTGATCTCCAGCATCGGTTGAATGATGAAGTAACGCGCCGCATATTGAATGAATGCGATGAGCGCGAGAATGGGCAGACGAATCAGCCTTGCGTATGCGATGAGCTTTACCATGTGAAGGCTGCTAAGTTATCAGAGTTTTTCTCGGGATCGAACCATTTGCCTTGTGTTTTCATCACCAACTCAATGATTTCCCTTACGCAACCTTCTCCACCGCCTTTCTTTGCGATGAATTGTGCCATTTGTTTAACCTCTGGGGCTGCGTCTGCCGGACAAGCAGGTAAACCAATCATCCGCAGGGCAACGATATCTGGTATGTCATCGCCCATGTACATGATCTCTTCGGCCTTGAGATTATAGCTGAACATGAAGTCTTCCATCGACTCGTCCTTATGGGCGCTTTTTAAATAGATGTCTGTGATGCCCAAAGCTTGCAGGCGTTCTTTCACCTGTGTGGCATTGCTACCAGAAATGATGGCGACAGGGTAGCCCTTTTTGATGGCCAACTGCAAGGCATATCCATCTTTTGAATGCATGTGCCGCATCTGCTCACCGCTAGGCAGGATCACCACCTTACCATCTGTGAGTACGCCGTCGATATCGAAGACGAAGGCTTTGATCTGATGAAATGTATCGAGGTAACTCATTTGCCGTAGGTAGATGTGATGCGCTCACTGAGCGCTTTGTAAAGATCGTGCAGATTAGGGTCGTTCTCTAGATCTGCTAAATGTTTTTGGATCAAGCGTTGGTCGCCCCGACGTGCAGGTCCGGTCTGAGCATCTTTCGGACCGTACTCGAAGGCCTTGCGCACTACTTCGTGGAGTAAGGGCTCCAGAACATCGAATGGCAGGGAGGATCGATCCAAGACCCGCTTGGCTTCGTGGAGAATGTGATTGACAAAGTTTGCACCGAAAACGCCCGAGATATGGATGTGTTTTCGTTGCGTAGCATCAACGGTCCGAACGTTACCGCTGAGCGCTTCAGCCATTTCGCCCAATTGCTCAAGTACCGAAGCATCGGTCGATTCAATGAAGATCGGTATCCCTTCCCATTGCACGGGAATTCCTTTGGTGAAGGTTTGAAATGCGTACAGCACACCGCAGTGTTCTTGACGCAATAACGGCATGCTTCCACTGCAATGTACCAAGATAGCGTGGTGATCGATGCCTTCTGCGATCTCAACCAAGACGTCATCTGGCGTACACAAGAAGATCAGGTCAATGGAATCCTTCAGTTCGTCCACCGATTTGATCGTTTCCGCCCCGATTTGCTCTAGGAATCCAGCGTCCGCATCTGCGTGACGTGTGAGTACCTGCTTAATGGAGTACCCGCATGCATGAAGTCTAGAAGCGAGGTTCCAGCCAACGTTGCCAAGGCCGATGATGGCTATGTGGTGGTGGTGGGCCATGGTTACGTGCGCTTAATGCGATGGTAGACCGCGAGTGCTGTACCGATACCCATCAAAATGCAACCCAGCCAAAGGATGTTGATCCAAGGGAAGATGATGGCCTTCATAACGATGAACTCCTTGTATTTCGGGTCGCTCTCGACCATCTTGAACGAGAAGCTCTCCGACTCCGGATCGATGCCTTCAAAGCTGATGGTGACACCCACTTCCGGCATGCTGTCAGGTACGGAGAAACTGTACTGTCGATCACGGATCACAAAAAGCGGCTCCAGACGGTGCGCATTGGTTTGCACATCAAAGAGCGTGAAGCTTGCTCCGAGTGCCAGGTCATTTGTGGTGAGTCCTTTGCCGTCCAACTTAGGTCTTCTATTCAATGAATCGAGAACGATGAAGGTGTTCTTGCCAAAAATGGTGTCGCCCAGCTGCAATTTATGCTCGCTGATGTCATCATCATTCTTTCTTTCCTCTAGTTCCGCATAGGTGATGTGGGTGTAGAGGTCGCGTCCGATGTAATGCTTGGTATACGGCTCTGCTACGTTCCCCATGCGTGGATTCAACTGCACAAAAGGGTAGAGGGTGAAGACGGTTTCCAGCTCGCCATCGGTGTTTGCTTGCATGTAGTCTACCTCATAGTGGATGTATAAGCCATCTTTTTCCTTCCCGCGATAACTCACGAAATATTCCCCCATCATCAGGGTATCGTCTTTCATCAACAAGATGTTCTCGTTATTGCTGAAATCATCGCCCAAGACACTGACATCGTACAAACTCGTATTCTGAGAAATGGTATCGCTCTGACTCGTAGAGATCAATGCACCGAGTAAAACCAGTCCGAACCCAACGTGGGCCACACTGGAACCTGCGTGAGCGATCTTCCCAGAGACAATCCGAATCAGATAGTCTGTATTGGCCGTTACGGCAAATGCGGATGTGAAGAGCAATGAAATAACCAAGGGATTGGTGATCGACATGGCAATGGAGAAGGCTAGCGTTATGGCTGCGGCCAAGACAAGCGATACGGAAAGTTTCTTCAACAGCTCTTTCGGGTCGGTTTTCTTGTACTTAAGGAATTGCGTGAAACCGATGATTGCAGCGATGATGATGGCCATCGGCAGTTGCCATTTGTTATAGTATTCAACGCGCTCTGCAGACTGCGCTAAGTTGGTTCCGAAGATCTTGTTGA
The DNA here is from genome assembly GCA_913057205.1 of uncultured Flavobacteriales bacterium. GTDB lineage: Bacteria > Bacteroidota > Bacteroidia > Flavobacteriales_G > Salibacteraceae > SHAN690. The sequence goes on along the minus strand of CAJXNO010000038.1, from coordinate 1,808 downwards.
TCACCGGAAAGGATGTGCTGAATTCGATCTGGAAGGCAGAAAGAAAAAGGATCAATGAACCGATGAACATCCAAAACTCCCGTGACCAGAGGTGGTCTTCTTTCTCGCTTTTTGGGAACTCTTTGGCTCGGGCAATGATCAAACCGCCTGAAATTCCAAAGAAGAAGAAGAGTGAAATGGCCAGCTGACCCGTCATACCGAGGTCGGTGAAGGAGTGCACACTGCTATCGCCCAAAATCCCGCTTTTCGTCAAGAAAGACGAATACTGGATCAGGCAGAACGATAAGGTGGTCATCAAAAAGAGCGTCAACACCGACGTTCCTTTCTTGCGCTGGATGAGCATCAAGTGTCCAGCGCCCACCAATATGAGCCATGGAACCAAGGATGCATTCTCTACGGGATCCCAGGCCCAGAATCCGCCGAAGCTAAGCGCCTCATATGCCCAGGCACCACCCATCAAGATTCCTATACCCAGCACGCCAATGGCCGTAAAGGTCCAAGAAAGTGCTGGTTTCACCCATTCGATGTAATCGCGACGCCAGAGTCCGGCAATTGCATAAGCAAACGGGATCATCACCAAGGCAAAACCTAGGAAGAGGGTGGGTGGGTGAATGGTCATCCAATAATTCTGAAGCAAAGGATTCAGTCCTCGTCCATCCAAAACCTCCAAGTAGTTCGGCATTTCGAAGATCGGAAGGTTTACGAAGTCAGGATGTTCGCGGGTGAGTACGGTGAATGGATTGCTTCCGATCTTGTAATCGAAGAAGTACACCCCGAGCAACATCGAGGTCAAAAAAGCTTGAATGCTCGCTATCACGGACATCACCGGTGCTTCCCACTTGCCGATGCTCCGCATCAATACTGCCGATACAATCACATGCCAAAACATCCACAGCATGAAGCTGCCTTCAATTCCTTCCCAGAAACAAGAGAAGATGTAGCGCAGAGGCAATTCAGATGAACTGTGCTGCCACACATAATGATACTCAAAATACTGGTTGAAGATCATGGCGAACAGCGTTCCGACCATGCCAACCACAGCGGCAGCATGCACCCAAAAGGCGATCCTGCCTGTTTTTTTCCATCCATCGTCAGCCTTCTGTTCTGCGAGAAAATAACTCACGGCAGAAAGCAGTCCGAATGCAAATGCTACAAGTACGAAGAGGTTGCCGAGCTCTCCGATAAATAAATGCTCTCCTTGGTATTCCATTAAATCGACGCCTCTTGTTTCGCTTGCACTTCGCCATCGGTGTATTTCGATGGACACTTCATCAAGATCTCGTTTGCATGGAAGTCACCGTCTTGAACGGCGCCGATCAGTACGATTTGTTCAGATCGTTCAAAATCCTGAGGCTTGCTCTTGTGCAGTACCACTTTGTGCTCGTCACCATTCACATCCGTCATCCAAAAGGTGAATAGGTCTGGGTTGACCATCGGGTCGTAGATCATCTCCTTATCTTCACTCAGCTTGCCAACAACGTGGAACTCCTCACCAGGATTCGAATAGGCTTCGTCAAAATCTGCGTACGAACTCGAGTCGCTGATGGCGCCGATCATAGCACCGATGACTACAGCGATGAGTATGATCAATATGATGTGGGTTCTTTTCATGATTCCTTTTCCTTCTTCTCTAATCGTTTCAACCTAACATCGAGGTAAACCAGATACGCAAACAACACCGCGAAGATCAAGACGATCACACCGATGACCACATAGATCTTACCTTCTGAACGAAAGGTGTCTGCCATTACGGCATCTTGCGCTTTCGTGGTATAGAACAACAGAAGCATCGAAACGGTTGACGCAAG
>CAJXNO010000037.1 GCA_913057205.1 uncultured Flavobacteriales bacterium | reverse complement strand
ACTTCCTGCTCTTCCTCCTTGATTTCTGGACAACCTTCATTCTCTACAACACCTGGCGTCTGTGGACAACGGTCATCCTTATCGTAAACGCCATCACCATCAAGGTCGCTGTACGGACAACCTGCGTTCTCTGCAGGACCATAGGTGTCTGGACAGCTGTCGTCTTTATCGATCACACCATCGCCATCGCGGTCTCCGAATGGACAACCGTTGTTTTCAACCGGTCCTGCAGTTTCAGGACAACCGTCTTTGTTGTCGGTCAATCCATCCTTGTCGGTATCAGGACAACCCTTGTCTTCGATTGGGCCAGCTACTTCTGGACATTCGTCTTCACTGTCCATTAGGCCATCGCCATCAGTGTCAGGACAACCGTTGAATTCAGCGATACCTGGTGTGTCCACACAGTCGTCTTCGCTGTCTTGGATGCCGTCACCATCGGTGTCAGGACAACCATCAAACTGGGTAACGCCTGCAACGGTAGGACAAGCATCTTCGCTGTCTTGGATGCCATCTTTATCGGTGTCAGGACAACCTGCGAAGGCTTCTACTCCTGGTGCGTCTGGACATTTATCGTCCTTATCGATGATGCCATCACCGTCTCGGTCTGGACATCCGTTGAATTCTTTCGCTCCGGGTGTTTCTGGACAGAGGTCTTCTTTGTCCATGATGCCATCCTTATCGGTATCAGGGCATCCGTTGAAGCGCGCTTCACCTGGAGTATCCGGACAATCGTCTTCCTTGTCTTTGATACCATCCTTATCGCGGTCATCCTGGCAACCGAAGTTCCAGTTGATCCCTCCACGAAGCTGTAGGTTGGTCGCACCCGGTAGGAATGCCAGTGCGTTGTCTGTCATCACATAGAACTGCCAAGGGAAGATGTTGAAGCTCAAACCGAGTCCAACATTCGCAAAGCTGTTGTTGTAAATGCTGTAGTTTGCGTGGAAGCCGAACCAGCGACGTACACGGAAGTTGTAGCCGATGTTGAATGCAGCACGCAATTTTCCTCGAACCTGGTGTGCGTTCAGCAAAGCACCCACGTTGTGGCGTTCAGCAAACTGATAGTTAACTCCCAAATTGTAGCGAGCACCTAGGGTAGTGCGGTAGGCGTCAGTATTGGTGTCGGCTCCAAACTCATCGTTGAGGTCTTCGGTTAGCTGTTCTGTGAAAGCCGTTCCAACAGAGTCGAATGCTGCACCAATTCCGAGGATGCTCCCATCGAGCGGAATTCCATTGTAGGTATATTCACCATTGCTTGCGGAATAGGTGTTTGGATTGGTTTTCCATGTGATGAAGCCAAGGTCATTGATGGAAGTGCTCACATTCACTTTCTCTGCGATGGTGTAGTTCGCACCTAGATCCACCCCAAATCCAAGGTTATTGAAAGGGTTAATATCAATGTTGCCTGCCGTATCAAAAGGGACGGAGGTGCTGTACTGATAGGAACCATCAAGCGTCCATGCGAAGGTGTTTGCATCTGTGGTAAGTCCAAGAATGCTTTCTTGCGTGTTGATGTTGGCAAGTCCCACTAGAAGTTTTGGACGAATACCGATGCTCAGGTTTTCGTCTGGGAGGAACTTTCGAACATATTGTAAGCCGACCTCCGCGTAGGTGGTGCTGTTTACACCAACCCCGTCGAAGCTTGCACGGTTGCCGAGAAGCTGGTATTCCTCTGGAATGTTATTGGCTCCAGGGTCATTCGGGCCAATACCGTTTCCAAGAAATAGGAGGGTGGCGAAGTCTCGTGGATACATAATCGTGGTCCACGAACGTGTACTGATGTTAAGGCTCAGGTAGTTCTTCTGCTTTAGTCGGAAACCAAAGTGAATGATATCCTTTCTAGCTTCTAGGTCAAGGTAGTTCAACGGCTTCATCTTGTCCAGAGCCTCCATAGCACCTTCAATTCCTTGTGAGAACTGGGATAAGCTACGTCTGCTCAAGCCATTGTTTCCATACCGGATATAAGTGCTTCCAAATAGGATTCCCCCAACGTTCACCTTGCATTCAGGCGTGAAGGATGCGTTGGCGAAACTTGCTTGCTGCAGGTACCGCGCGTTGTATAAGGTAAGGTCTTGTTGTGCTTGTGCGGCAAACGTAATAACCGCCAATAAAGTCAATGTCATTAACTTTTTCATGCTATTCATAGGTTGGGTGGTTATTAAATGCCAAGGGAGTCTAGCAATTCTTGACGATCCTGCTCAACCGCAACTTTGAACTTCAAGCCCATGTTGATGTCCAACTGCTGATCTGAGTAAAAGATCACTTCATTGCTGTTGGTGTAATCCGTCGTAGAAATGACGTAATCCAAAAGGATGGCGTTTCCTTCCAAGATAGCCGCCTTTATTGTATCGTTGTTGATGTTGATGTTGATGTCCCTCACCGTTTGGGTAGGGGTGGTTATGCCATTTGCATCAATAGGGGCTCCTTCAATAATCACATCATTGGCCAGCACCGCTCCATCCTGTCCGCTCAATGGAAGGTCTGCCAATCTTAATGGTCCGCCAAAGTTAGGATCAACACGAAGCGTATCTACGATGTAGCCTGTCAACTCCACCTCAACCGGTAAACCGTTCAAGAAAGAAAGTCGCACCAAGGCGAACTCAAGGTTTTCTTGAAAAGCATCCCTTGCTGCTTGATCTTCGATGGCATAGGGCAAAGTGTCTTGGCGGGTAGCGGTTGCGTAGCCTTCCAATGGAAGCTTCACAGTAGCGATTACACCAACCTCTCCTTCACCAATTCCAGTGCCGCTAGATGCGGTTACAATTCGAGGGGTGTAGTACAAAAACTTAGGTGATGGCGAGAAAACATTAGAAAGGGCGCCGTCCGTGTTCTCATTATCCACAGTATGCATGGTGTTTCCAGGTGTGCTTTCCGTACCACGTGGAATGAACCAAGGAAGGTTATTGATGGTGAAAAAGCTATCCACCTGCGTTGCCACATTACGGGTAAAGGTATTGTCAAGAAAGAGGTTGAAATCTAGTCCCACGGTATTCGTGAATCGAAACTCTACGGTTGGATTCGTGAACTGAAACGTGCCATTACCTGCTTTTCCTGTCATACGCAAGAAAACATCCTGTTGATCCAAGGTAACAGATACTCCAGATGGAACATTGCCCTGTCCAAAATCACTAAAAGGGATCGGTTCAAGCGTGTCAGGGTAAAGCAACTGGAAATAGGTGCGGTTACCATCGTTAATGGACCCGATCTCACTTGGAAGAGCTCCCACGACCTCACCTACAGTAAGACTTCCATCCACTAATGGAATCGCGTAAGTCGGCTCATATGCGAACTTATCTGCGCAGGACCACATCGCCAAGCTCAATCCAGCGATGATGCCCACGGGCAGTAAAAAACGTTTCATAGCGTTGATTTAGATTTCAGGTTTGCACTGCAATGTTACGCACATGCCGTGAAGTTTAAGGTACGGTTTTTACCTGAATAGGTTTCAATCTTCAGGTTGATGCCATAAGGTGTCTTGCAGCATGGCGTCTTGAATGGACTCCCCGTCATAGGCGTTTACCCAAGATACCGCAGTCAGGTACCAGCGATCGTTCATGAACGCAAGGTCAAAGACCATCCATAACCATTGCTCGTAGGCTTCTTTTCTCAGTTTGTCTTCAATGCGCTGCAGAACCGTACTATGAACCGTTGCAAGGTCTTGGTAATAATCAATGCTGCGCTCGATCTCTTGGTATTGGATAATGTGCTCCGTGTAGAAGTCCTTTGCATTCATCAGAAAGTCTTGTCCACTGCCCACTTTTTGTTGCGCCTGTTTTGCATTGAATTGTAGGGTGGCGTTCATCCTCCCTTCATCCGCAAAAAGCTCTGCCATTCGAACCTCACGAATCGAGTCGTTTTCTTCTGACAACATACCCAAATATGCAGCGATTACTTGAGAAGGTTGAATATAGCGCTTTTCCTGAGCTCGTCCACCCAAGCTGATTCCAACCAATAAACAGAGTGTAAGGAATAGGCTAATTGTTCTCATGGAGGTAGAAGGTGAGTTTACATTTTACGCTTGCCTTGTCTTTCAATGCTGGGTACCACAAAAGCATGCTATCTACGAAGTTCTTTGCATCGGTAATTTGCGTACCACTGAGGTCGCCCACGTACTTCAACACGGCTTGACCATCTTCTTCGATCACCACCGTAAAAGGCGTGTAACCTTTTTCGGGCGCGGTCATGACGTCAAAGGCTTTCAATAAATCGGCATACAGTTCTGGCGATCCCGGATAGGCTGGCACCTCGTCAACTTGCGATGGATTGTACACCTTATTGGGATCGTAAGGCGTAGTGTCTAATGCTGGTGAAGCATCTCTTAGCAGGTCTTGTGCGTACAAGGACTTGGTCAAAGCCTCCGGCCACAGATCATCGCTGATGGGTGCGTAGGGATTTTCATTCTGAACGCTCAGGTGACTGATTTTCCATCCGTTATCATACACTAAATGTGCCGTTTGGATGCTTTTGATCACATTTCGCGTTCCGTTTGGTTCGCTCAGCCGGGTGTAAACACTGTAGTAATAACTCGCTAGCGCTCCGTACGAACGCGCTACTAAAACCAAAGGTTCCTGATGGATGTCGTAAACTTCAGCAAGGGATGCCAACTCAGCTTGATACTCACTGGGGTCTAAGGCATTGATTTGGCTGTTGCCATTACTGTCGTAGGTAATCGTGTGGATACGCGCTTGCTCATGGAAGAAGGAGGGTATGGCCGCTAGGCTATCTCCCGTGGATCGGTATAATGCATCGATGTGTGCGATGCTCGCTTCGCTCTGTCCCCAGCCGATCGAAGCGGAGAGTAATCCGAGTCCAAGCAGGACGCTCTTTATTGACTGACCAGCGTTTTTCATTTGAACATCCCACCAAGGCCGGGCATCATAGAGCTTGCGGCGGATTTCATTTCAGATTCATTCACTTTTTCTGCTTTTTCAAGCGCGTCGTTCATGGCCATGATCAAATAATCTTCGAGTTGTTCGTCGTCTTCTTTGATCGATGCATCAACAATTCTTATGCCTTTTATTTTTCGGTTGCCATTAGCTGTTACCTTGATCGCTCCATTTGGTGCACTGCCCTCAACGGTAATGGTCTCCAAGCGGTCTTTGATCTTCTTCATTTCCTCCTGCGCTTGCTGGAGTTTCTTCATCATATCTAGCATCGTTCTGGTCTTTTCACAAAAGAACGTAAACGGACCGAATTGAGTTCGCTTTTTTCCCAAGGTTGTATCATTGCTGATACATCAAAATTCACTCCGATGAAGCACTCGCTTTTTCTCTTGACTGTACTTATTTCTTTCTCTAGCATCGTTTCAGCTCAACCAGATCTTACGGTTGGCATTCCTATCCACTAGACGTATTACCTGGCAGAGGTAGAAGAGGGCGAGCAGCCGCAATATCAATACATACCGGGTGAGGCAGCCATCTTCACTCCGTTTTTCTTTCCAGAGTTGAAGAAGCTTTCCGGATCGTTCATTCACTACATTGAAGAGATGCGGAGTGTTACCAATCATATTGGTCCTTTAGGGCCGCCAACCCCCGCTTCGCTTGGTTCCTTTCGGCCTGACTTGGCTTTGAAGTGGATTGATAACGGACGATTGAAGCGAAGTGGACGCATGTACATTCATGACGAATACACTTCAACACTTACCTTCAGAGAGGATGCCGTGTACCAAGACGGTAAGCTGTTCTTTCAAGATGATCAGCTCAAGCTCGGAATGGATACGATCTACACCGAAGACCTTCAAACCGGTGAAATGTACCCGGAGGTCGTGAATAACGACTTAGACTATTATACCGAAGCTGTTGGTGCTGGATTTATTGAAGAATGGGAATACGACAAGAATAAAGCGCGATTCGAGAAAGACATTGAATACATGCAATTGTTCACGCCTGCTTATGACGAACTCAATGGAGACTACCGTGGATTGAAAGCGATTTTCAATTTTAAGACGGGCGACTTTAAAAAGCGTTTTCTGGATGAGGAAGGACTGGTGAAGAAGGATGTGGAGAGCTATGTGCTCTTCAATTTAGGATTCTCTTCTGGTCAAGACCCGATGATCTCAGCTGAGATGGCGGTTGACGCCATGGCACATGGATACATCGAGCCATCAGAACGTTACACCCTGCTCCTGAACATCATGAGAAGTGTAAAAGAGGGCCAAGCCAGCGTTTATGAATATGATCCGATCGACTTCGATCTAGAAAAAGCAGCCAAAGCCACTCCGAGCGATTATTTCGATGCATTGATGAAGAAAGACACCATCTATATGGAAGACCTCATAACAGAGGAGATGCAACCTACCGTGGTGGAAATCGCATGGGAGCTGCGCGATGTAGTGGGCATCCGTTTTTTCGAGGATTGGTACATCGATCCGGATCATTTCGGATTGTATAAACGAGTGAAAGGCATCGTCCTGTTGATGGAGCATAAAGATTCCTTGACCGGCGAAGTGAAGGGCGTGAAGCCGTACGCACCTTATTACATCAAACTGAATCCTAGGTTGTAGGTAACATGAAAATCATCGAGGTGATAAAAATGCTTATAAATATGTGTACATACATATAATGTTATTACATTCGTTGAAACGTTTAAAACACACACGTATGGAAACAAACACATTAACAGCAACTACATGGGCAGTAGACCCTATGCACAGTGAAGTTCAGTTCAAGGTAAAGCACCTGGTCATTTCTACCGTAACAGGCTTCTTTCGTTCGTTTGAAGGCAGTGTTGAGTCCGCATCAGAAGATTTTGATGGGGCCAAGGTTGCGTTCAAATTGGATGTAAACAGCATCGATACCAATCAAGCAGATCGCGATGGCCATCTCAAGTCAGACGACTTTTTCAATGCAGAACGCTATCCGCACATCACCTTTACTAACGGCATCCTGAAGAAAGAGGGGGAAGGCTACATTCTGGAAGGTGATCTAACCATGCGCGATGTAACTAAGCGTGTCACCTTGAATGCCGAACTGGGTGGAGTTATGATTGACCCTTACGGCAATACCAAAGCGGGTTTCGAAGTGAACGGCAAGGTGAACCGGAAGGAGTTTGGACTGAATTGGAATGGCGTAACCGAAGCAGGAGGCGTTGTTGTTGGAGATGAAGTAAAGCTTCATTTCAACATCCAAGTGGCAAAGCAATAGATAGTAGTATTCGTTGCATGAAAAAGCCCCGCTCATGTGAGTCGGGGCTTTTTGTTGGTGGTTTGCTAATCTTTAGTAACGCTTGAAGCTGATCATCATTTGATAAGCTTCCCTAGGTGTGAGGTCAGCCGTTACTTTTCCATCCAATACTTTGGTCACGTATTCTTTGATCGGTTGTTCCATCGATGCTGCATTCATGATATGGATGCTGCTGTCTTCCTCAACGGAGAAGATCACCAATACTTTGGCAGCTTCTAATCCATTCTCTTTAAGAACCTCCGTGTTCATGTTCTGCTTGAGTTCTTTCTTGAAGGCGTCGTTGCCTTCTGTTTTGTTTCCGGCGAAAGCAATGCTTCCGATGAAGATGAAAGCGATGGATAGGAGAGCTTTCATTGAGCGGTTGTTAAGTGCGTTCATGGTGTGTTTGTTTTTCTGTTTACAAAGGGACGGGGAAGTGCCTGATCAGTTACAGGCAATCGGACAAGTGGTGAAAAAAAGTGTGAGTGGCAGTTTATATCCGCTGTTAATCAGAAGGTTAACAGTTGGTAACAAATAAGCGCTGAGTTCTCCAATCTCCGCGCATCAAGCTTAAGCTTCATGATAGCGTCTCCGATCAACAAAGGTCTATCAACGCTGCACATCCCGATGCAGATCGCGATCTGCTGACGTTCACGGGGATTGTTCTTAGTGTGAATAGCAAGATGTTCTCCGTTTCACAGCCTGCTAGAATTCATTTCTGTCCGATACTTTTTTAGAAAAAGTATCCAAAAATCGGAGAACTCAAGCCCTTCGGTGTTTTGCCCGCGAGGCCCCATCGCTGCTCGGCTAAACACCCCCACTGCGCACCCGCGATGCTGCCGCGCTGAGTTCTCCATCCGGCCCGCGTATAGTGGAAGCTTCAAGTTTTCATCTCTGATCAAAACTGTCTATCCATGCCGCACATCCCGATGCATATCGGGAACTTAGTACGTTCACGGACGAACCGCTATAAGAATAAACGTGAATCGCGTCCTCTCACTCAGCCGTTGCGCTGAGTTCTACAGTGTGCATCGTCAAAACATACACCAACATTCAACAAAAAAGTCCCGCGAGGGGACTTTTCTGTGTGGCTGGTTGAGTGATGCTTACAATCGCTCGAAGCGGATCAGGATCTGATAGATCTCGTCTGCTTTTAGATCTGAGGTGGCCTTATGACCTTCTAGCACTTGGACCATGTATTCTTTGATCGGTTGTTCGTGCGATGCTAAGTTGATGATGTGCATGCTGCTGTCTTCTGTTACCGTGAAGGCGACCAATACAGCGGCAGTTTCCAATCCGTAGCTTTTCAAGACCTCACTATCTAGGTTGGCGAGCAGTTCATTCTTGAAGTTGTTCAGTGCGATGGTTCCCGTACCTGACGATGCCATCGTAGCAGTTGAAATGACCTGCATGCTTAAGCAAGCGATGAAGGTTTTTTTCAAGCGGTTGAATGTTAAAGCGTTCATGGTGATTTGGTGTTTGTTGTCTATAGGACGGAGAAGTGTTTGATTTGTTACAGCTTTAATATTTAGATGGTTGGCTTTGATGATGAGTCGTTTGTATATGGTCAGTCGCGATGACTGTTGATGCTGTCTATGATGTCTTGAATCCTCGCACACTTTGCGTAGTCGTATTCAAAGTGCCTGAAGATGATATCGCCTGACGGTGCGATTACATAGGTGGCGGGTACTGGAAGCTCAGCGATCGCTTGGTCGTTGTGCACCGCCAACTGCATGCCGGTATTTTCGAGCAATTGTTCTTGGTAGCGTTCCGTAACGATGAAGTCGCCGTCAAATGCCCGGATCGCTTTCATGTTTGGATCAGCATAGCGCTTGATGCCTTTTGCCTCCGCTGCACCGGCAATCTCATCCACAGGCTCAGGCGTGATGGCAATGACCGATCCTCCAGCACGTCTGATCGCACTTAGACTGTCGTTCAAACTGTTTAAGTAACGGTTGCAATACGAACACCAATTACCGCGGTAGAAGACCACCACGTGGTATTGGTCCCCATTGTTCAGCGGATTTACCTGTTCACCCGCTGCATTCAGCACCTCAATGGCTGGAGCTTGTTTACCAACGGCTAGTCCTACGGGAATGGAATCGTTCTTTTCGATGCCAAATTTTTTCACATTCTGAGCGCACAAACCCATTGAAAATAAGAGGGTTATCACTAATGCTATTTCCGTTTGTTTCATGGTGCAATGTTTCAGCTATAATGTGAAGGAATTGTCAAGCCTGGCTTGCATCTGCGTCAAGCTTAGGTCACTCCAATGCAACGAAAAAGCCCCGTTCAAACACTTGGCTTAAACGGGGCTCAATGGTCTGCTAACCTCCTACTAGAAGTCGGCCCGAAGGGCGATGATGAAATTCCGCCCAGGACTTGAGATACCAGAGCTGTAGGGACGATACCGTTGATCGGTTATGTTCTCAACCCCGGATGAAATACTGAAGGTGTTGTTGATGACATAGCGCGCCTTCACGTTGAGCGTATACCATTCTGGCGCGTAGTTTCTGCCTTGTTCATCCTTCGCGTAGATCTCGTCTTTGCTTTGCTCGCTCACTGCGAGTTCTTCAAAGCGCCTTTCCGCTTGGTAGTCTGCGTAGAACTGCAGTTGCAGTTTTTTGTAGCGATAGTTCAATCGCGCCACGCCAAAGAACGGCGCTGCGTGACGAGATGGACTCACTGTGCCATCATCCAACTCTTCTTCACCAAGCTGGTAGTTGGCATCCATACTTAGGCTAAAACCTTCGGGGAGCTTCAGTTCCATCCCTGCTTGTAAGCCATAGACACGGGCCTGTGCGGCATTCTGTAAGGTCTGTACTTGACTCAATTGTCCGCTGTAGAAGATGCTGTCTTGTCCATTCAATTGAGCATCTCTTCGCACCAAGGCATTCTGGAGCAAGGTGTAATAACCCGTTACATCCACCTTGAGTACATCGCTGAACACCTTGGCGATTCCAAGATCAGCGTTGTAAGCATACTCCGCCTGCAGATCAGGATTAGGAATAACCACAGCGCCCGGCTCCGAATCGAAGACCTTGCCGATGTCATCCACATTCGGCGAACGGAAAGCGGTTCCGGCATTTACCTTGATCACCCAGGTCTCGTTCGGACGGTAGACCAGACCTGCGCTACCCGTGAGGGCACCGTTATCAATCTCCGCGCTGGTGAACGGGAAGGGGTAGTAGGGCAAGTTATCGCTGAAGTCGGCATTGAGCAGAAAATGGTTGTAGCGCACCCCAGCCTGTGCGGTGATCCGCTCCGTTAAGCGGAATTCATCGTTTACATACAGCGCCATGGAGGTCCACGTACTCTGCGGGTAGCGCGATGGTCCTGGACGTGTTATTCCATTCGTGATATCTCTCGTAAAGCCAGTGGAGCTGACGTCATTGAGCACGAACTCTGCTCCATAGAACAACGTATTGCGCGCACCGATGGACTTAACGAGGTCCAAGTTGGCCGAATAAGCAGCTACTTGCTCCACTTGATTGCTCTGGGTAATCCGATTGAAGTCTCGATCGATTCGACTTTCTTCGAACGACTGCTGTGCCAAACGCAGACTGAGCTGGTCATAGATACCTCTGTCCATAGAGTGTGTGATGCTCAGGTTGTTCATCATCCAAAGCTGTGGGCCATAGTCCCATTGCGCATAGCGCGCCGTTCCATTCCGCACGCGATTATGGCGGTCATACCTGCCATATGGCGAGGTCTCAGAGAAGTGAAAACCGTATTGGATATCCCAATGCTCATTCGGCTTGAAGCGGAGTTTCTGCATCAAGTTGATCTGTCGATAGGCAGATGGCACTTGAAACAGCGGGTCATCCTGGTAGATGACCTGATCAACGCTGTCTTGACGCTGCACATAGTAAGGCTTGAGGTATTCGGCTGGACCAACACGTCCTTGTCGCAAGTGATCGTAGTTCCATGTGCTGAAACTGGTGACCATCGCGAACTTCTTCCAACCCACATTCACATCAAGGTGGGCTGTACGCTCGTTGTTGGCCGAGGCATAGCGGGTCACGGCTGAGCCATTGATGTTGACTTCATCGTTCAACGAAAGCTCTGGCGTGAGCGTTTGAAAACTCATCACACCGCCGATCGCATCGCTGCCATAGATCACAGAACCAGGACCAAAGAGCACCTCCGTATTCTCCGTGGCGAACGGATCCAGGTTGATCACGTTCTGGATGTTTCCACCGCGGAAGATGGCCGTGTTCATTCGAACGCCATCTACTGCATAGATGAGTCGATTGGTTGCGAAACCACGGATCATCGGACTACCACCGCCTTGCTGGCTTTTTTGCACGAACACCTTATCGGAGACTGCAAGTAGGTCTGCTGCCGTTTGCGGATTCTGCAAGGCTACCTGCTCGGGTGTGATGGACGTGATCTTAGCAGGAACATTGGCTGTGTTCTCACGCCATCGTGTGGCAGAGATGATGACCTCATCCAAGTTAAAGTTGGCCGCCTTCATATAGACGGTATAATTCATCTGTTCGATCTCTTTGATCGATAGCTCTAAGTTCGCAAAGCCTAAAGAGCGAAATTCCACCTCTTCGGCGTTCTTGAATGGAGCGAAATCTGCCTTGCCGTTCACATTGGTCACGGCAGACGCCTTAGGGCGCTCACTGATGAGTGTAACGCCCAGCAAAGGACTTTCACTTTCTTGATCGAGGACGGTTATGGTCTGTGCAACAAGAGAGTTTGCGAACAGCCATAGCAGTCCACTTATTAAAAACTGTTTCATTTTAAAAGGGCATAATGGATTGTCATGAACCTTTCCTGAGGAAAGGATTGATGCACGATTCAAGTCGCTCGTTGGACTTGTATTTATTATCCATTATACCTCGGGTGGAGGAGAGGTTTGCGCAAGCGCAATTGGGCAGTAGCTAGCCAGATAAGGCTTCGGTTCTGTGGTGCGATCCGTATGCTGCAAAGCAATGAATGACGGAGCGCATACATGGAAAAGTTGACGGATGAAGCGCAGTACCTGCTCTTGATGCTCTTTGCGTTCGGGTGCATGTCCGAGCCATTGGTCGGTCAAGCCTGCCAATTGTTGGTTCAAGGCAGACTCCGCTTTGTCTTCCCAGCACCAATATGAAATGGAATCGCCGTGCACTTCGTGTTCAACCACATCGTACATCTCACCGTTGAAGGTAAATTCCCTCTCATGCTCCCAGTCGAGTTGGTTTGCGACCTCATCCTGATGAAAGGTCAACTTCACCAAGGCATCACGCTGGATGTGTTCCATCAGCTGATGCTTCACGGTACGGCGTACCTGGTATTTCTCCAAGTGGAGCCAAGCAAATACGCCCAACACAGGCAGTGTTAAGACGGCCAGTAGGACCCATGCGATATATCGGCGCAACTGCACGGGTGCAAAGGTATGGATAGGTTGGGGATGAGGGCGATCCTTATATCAGCCATCAGTGAGGGTCTTAAGTCGTATTTCGCAAGGAGCAAGGGGCTAGGGGCTAGGAGCAAGGAGCTAGGCGGAATCGTTTGCTGTTAGCCATCAGCCATCGGCTGTCAGCTGTCAGGGGGAGTCTTAAGTCTCAAGTCGTAAGGCTTAAGAGGGGCTAGGAGCTAGATTAGTCCACGTTAGCGGCGTGATTTGGTTCCTAATACCTCGTACCTAATTAACGCTTACGCTAAGGCGTGCTCGTTGAGCTCGCTCCGCTCGGTTCCTAATACCTAATACCACAACTCTATCACACCCTTCGTCCGGCTCAGGCTGAACGTTGTATCATACTCTTACGCCTATGACGCAAACATCATCCACCTGCTCCAAGCTTCCTCGCCAGGCTTCGAACTCTTTTTCTAGTAAGGCACGTTGGGATTGAATTGGCTCTGTTTGGATGCTGAGTAGAAAGCGCTTGAAGTTCTTGCTCTTGTACTTCTTTCCGCGCTCTCCGCCGAATTGGTCGGGGTAGCCATCTGAAAAGGCGTAGAGTGTATCGCCTTCCGCAAGACTTATCTCATGGTTGTGGTATTGTTGTCGGTTGGGGTATCGGCCGATGGGCTGCTTATCTGCCTTGATCTCGTAGAGTTTTAGGTCCCCGTCGGTGAGGGATGCTTCGCCCATTGTATCGCTGTAGTCATTTTTGGTAATGACCCATAGCGGATTATTTGCTCCGGCCCAAGAAGCCTTGCGTTCATTGCGGTGTAAGGCGAGAAGGGATATATCCATTCCATCCTTTACCTCTTGTTCACTCTTCTCAAAGGTCTCGTCTACGATTTCTGCGGTCTTGTCTAGGATCGCAGCGGGTTCCAGTAGGTTGAATTCGCGCACCGATCGATTGAGTGCACCGTGACAAACCACACTTACCATGGCTCCTGGAACTCCGTGCCCTGTGCAGTCTGCCGCCGCAAAGAGCAGTCGGTCTTGCGTGGATTCCAACCAATAGAAATCACCTGCAACGATGTCCTTCGGGAGGTAGAGTACAAAGGCGTTGGGTAAGAGTTTCTCCCATTGTTGATCGGGCGGTAGGATGGCTTCTTGGATTCGCTTGGCATAGGTGATCGAGTCGATGATCGCCTTGTTCTTCTCGGCCAATTCGTCGCTTTTTTGCTTGATTTCGGCCGTGCGTTCCGCTACTTGCTGTTCCAGACGAATGTTCTGTTCACGCGTCACTTCGTTGAGCTTCTCGAGGTTCTCGAAGGCTTCCTGTTGTGCTACTTCCTTTTCCCGCTGGATATCGCGGTAGCGTCCAACCATGGCCAAGCTAAGGAAGGTCACCTCTGCTGCGGAACCGAGCTTCAAGGCGTTCTGGCTGATGAACTCGCTGTAGATGATGTTGAAATTGGTGAAGATGAAAAGTATGCCGCCGGCCAAGACAGCTATGAATCCGAAAGCAAAGAAGATGTTTAGGTTTCCGTGGACCCGTTGATTCCAAATAATGCCAACGATAATCATGAGTAAGGAGATCAGCGACATGCCATTGACCACGGGATAGGTCAGCTCATAAGCCACGCCGGAGGTGAGTCCAGTGATGATGCAAACCCCAACCAGCACTTGCATACCGCGGTACGTACTGCGATACCAACGAGGCATTTGATCAAGGTTCAAGAATTCAGCCGCATAGAGCATGATCATGAAGACCGACAAGCCAGAGAAGAAGAGGATCGAGTGATTGGCGATCCAAGGTGAATCGGGCCAGAAGTACTCATAGGCCAATCCATCCAAGGATGCCTGCATGAAGAAGAGCGCAGCTACATAGCTGACGTAGTAGGTATAGATCTTCTGCTTGGCCACAAGGGCGAAGAAGAGGAAGAGTCCGATCACGAAGATCAAAAGGCCATAGTAGAGTCCCAGCGTTAGGTTCTCCCGCTGTACAAATCCGTTGAAGTTTTCTTGATCCCATAGCTTGATCGGCAGGCTGATGACCTCGCCATCGCTTTCCAGTTCCAGCATGAGGCTCAGTGAATCATTTGGCGCCATGGTGATCGGGAATACCGGCTTTCTGTACACAACGGTACGCGCGTCGAAGGGTAGTTCATCGCCGGCTTGATACATCAGTTGAGCACCCAAACCACTCAAACGATAGAGGTTCACCACGTTGGTAAGCGGTCTAGCGGTTTCAATGTAGTACTCGTGGGTGGTTTTGGTGCCGTTCTTCAGGTTGAACTTCACCCACCAGGTGGAAGTGGTGAAATCCAGGTTGCTCACCGGTTCTGTGATCCTTACAAAAAGACTGTCGTAACGCCCCGCGGCCACGTCTTCAGCGGTCCAGCTGTTGGTCGGATCCTCCGCGATCATCGCCGATGTAGCGATGTGGTTGTAGCGTGGACCATGCGCCATCAGCGTTTGTGCCAGGCAGATCAGCATGCTGAAGATTAGGATCCGGAGCGATGGGTAAAAAGAAGGGACGTTGACCATGTAAAGCGCTAAAGTTACGGTAGTAAACGGATGGGACAAACAAGAGGTTCGATAGGTCGCTTTTGTTGATTAAAATAGTTTGCTAAAAATATTAGTAATTTATATCCTTGTAGTGTTGAGAAATTGGACTTTAGACAATAGACATTAGAAGTTAGACAATAGATGTTATCATTAGAAGCCAGCAGTCAGTTGAACGAAGTGAAATCCCGCTCTGCGGGACAGCCAGCAGCCAGTACTCGTAGTGGGCGTAATATCCTGCACCTTGATCTGGATTCGTTCTTTGTGTCGGTGGAGCGTTTGTTGGATAGTCGACTGCAGGGTAAGCCTGTGTTGATCGGCGGGGTGACAGACCGTGGCGTGGTAGCTGCCTGCAGTTATGAGGCGCGGGCCTTTGGTATCCATTCGGCCATGCCGATGCGGATGGCGCGGGAGCTCTGTCCGGAAGCCATTGTAATCCGCGGGAATAGCGCTACTTATTCTAAGTACAGCGACATCGTTACCGAGATCATGCAGGAAGAGGTGCCGGTCTTGGAGAAGACCTCTATCGATGAGTTCTATGCGGATCTTACGGGGATGGATCGCTTTTTTGGCTGCGCTAAGATGGCCGATGAGCTTCGGCAGAAGATCATCAAGGAAACGGGCTTGCCGAATTCCTTCGGACTCTCGATCAACAAAACCGTATCCAAAGTAGCCACCGGTGAAGCGAAACCGAACAATCGACTGGAGATCCGCTCGGGCGAGGAGAAACCTTTTCTAGCACCGCTTTCGGTAAGAAAGATCCCGATGGTGGGTGAGAAGACCTACCAAACCTTGCGCAACCTTGGTATACAGAAGATCAAGACCGTTCAGGAGATGCCCCAAGAAATGATGCAGCAGGTGCTCGGACAGCACGGGAGCATGATCTGGAAGAAGGCGAATGGGGTGGATAACAGTCCGGTCATCGCCTACAGTGAACGCAAGAGCATCAGCACCGAACGCACCTTTGATCGCGATACCACCGATGTGGTCAAGCTCAAAGGCATCATGTTGGCCATGGCAGAAAATTTGGCGTTTCAGCTGCGTCGCGGCAAAAAGCTTACGGGCTGCGTTACGGTCAAGATTCGCTTTTCCGATTTTCAGACGCAGACCCTTCAAGCGCGCATTCCCTATACCTCTGCAGACCACATCCTCATCGAGAAGGTGATGGAACTGTTCAATAAGGTCTACAACCGCCGCTTGCTCGTTCGACTCATCGGCGTGCGCTACAGTCACCTCGTTGGTGGTGGCTACCAGATTAACCTCTTCGAAGACAGCGAGGAATACATCAACCTCTACCAAGCCATGGACCGCATCCGAGAACGCTTCGGCGATCGCGCCGTACTGCGCGCCTCCGGCATCAACGCCCGCACGATAGGCAGAAGCAATCCCTTCAATGGAAAGCGGGCGCCGTTGTTGCTTGCTAATAGGAGGACTTGATCAGCGATCAGCTATCAGCTGTCGGCTGTCAGCTATCAGGTTGAATGAAAATTGAATGATGAAGAATATTTATTGATATGAACCAGAACGAAGGCAATGTAAAACGCTATTCCCTCTTGAGAGGGGTGGGGCCCGATTACTTGGGGGACGGGGAGTGTATTCGCCCAGAAGGATCATCAAAAAGAAAACGACTCAACCTCATTCCATATGATAGAAGGCTAAAGTACCTGGCTCGAGATCTACGAAGAGAAAGCACTT
Source organism: uncultured Flavobacteriales bacterium (assembly GCA_913057205.1). Taxonomy (GTDB): domain Bacteria; phylum Bacteroidota; class Bacteroidia; order Flavobacteriales_G; family Salibacteraceae; genus SHAN690. The sequence continues at coordinate 11,966 of CAJXNO010000037.1, read as the reverse complement.
TAGGTGAAGTGCTGTTATGGCGCGCACTTAAATCAAAACGACTTCATGGCTATAGTTTCAAAAGACAAAAGCCTCTTCTTAGCTATATCGTCGACTTCTATTCTAGGGATTTAAAGTTGGTGATTGAAGTTGATGGCAGCTATCATAAACGTTTTGATGTTTCTCGTAAGGATTTTGAAAAAGAGGTGGCATTACGATCATATGGACTAACCGTTATCAGGTTTACAGAGAAACAAGTTCGGTTTCAAATGATGCAGGTCTTAGCTGTTTTGGAGCATTATATACGTTGCCATGAGGAAAAATATGTTTAGCTCAAGTCGTCAGGCCTATACACTCCCCAAGAACACTAGGGTATTTCTGCCGAAATACCAAGTTGTTCTATCCCCTCTCGAGAGGGGATGGCGTCTTGAACGATCTATCCTGACAACTCACAGCCGATAGCTGATAGCCGAAAGCTCAAAAGCCCTTGCTCCTGAATAACCATTCATACTACTCCTTCAAATTCGGTACTTGGAAACCGGATGAGCTCATTCGCCAGGTGGCGGAGTGGGGGTATGATGCTTTGTGCTTGACCGATATCAACAATACTTCGGCGTGCTTGGATGCTATGCGCTTGGGGCAGAAGAACGGGGTGAAGGTGATTCCTGGGGTGGATTTTCGGAATGGGGCGGAGCAGTGCTTTGTGATGCTGGCACGAAGCAATCACGGATTTGAGCAGATCAATCGCTTTTTGAGTGAGCACCTGCACCATAAGACCCCCTTTGATGCGAAGGCGCCGGTATTGGAGGAGGTGGAGGTAATCTACCCCTTTGATCGGGCGCGCTTCCTGATGGAGCAGCCTGGCTTTGAACGCTACATCCAACAGGTGTGGGTGGGCGTTCGACCTTACGAGTTGAGCCACCTGCGCTTTTCGCCTTTGCGCCACTACCATCATCGCATCCTTGCCATGCCCACGGTGTCGTTTCGCGGACAAAAAGACTTCAACGCCCATCGCTTGCTGCGGGCCATTGACAACAACGTCTTGCTCAGCAAGCTTCCCAAGTCCGAAGAAGGCGATCCACGGCATGTGCTCGTGCCCAGATCAGCGCTGCTGCAAGCCTATGAAGAGTTTCCTGAGGCCATCCGGCATTCGGAGACCTTGATGGAGCAGTGTGCGGTGCACTTTGAGTTTGGCGATAACGTGCCGCCGAAGAATAAGGCCAGCTACACCGGCAGCGAAGCGGGCGACTATGCCTTGATCCAACAGATCTGCAGTGAGAACATTTCCTATCGCTACCCACAGTTGGATGATGGCATCACCTCTCGCATTGAGAAAGAACTAGAGATCATCCGAGAAAAGGGTTTCTTGTCTTACTTCCTCATCAATTGGGACATCGTTTCCTACGCCCGCAGTAAGGGATATTTCTACGTAGGACGAGGCAGCGGTGCCAACAGCGTCATCGCCTACCTGCTGCGGATCACCGATGTGGATCCCATCGACCTTGACCTCTACTTTGAACGCTTCATCAACCTCCACCGCCGCAATCCGCCTGATTTTGACATCGATTTCTCTTGGACCGACCGCGATGATGTCACGCGCTACATCTTCGATAAGTTCAAGAACGTTGCGCTTTTGGCTACCTACAGTACTTTTCAGTACCGTGCCGTGGTGCGCGAACTTGGAAAGGTCTTCGGTTTACCGAAGCACGAGATCGATAAGCTGGCTAAAGGGCGGGTGGATATGCAGCGCCTTGACAAGCTCTCGCAGTTGGTGTTGAAGTACGGTACACTGATCCAAGACTTCCCAAGTCACCTCAGCATCCATGCAGGAGGTATCCTCATCTCCGAACGACCGATCGAGTACTATACCGCTACCCACATGCCGCCCAAGGGGTTTCCAACAACCCAGTTCGATATGGTGGTGGCGGAAGATGTGGGCTTGTACAAGTTCGATATCCTCAGCCAACGCGGTTTGGGAAAGATCAAGGATGCCGTGCAAATGGTCAACGAGCGTAACCCGGAATCGCCAGTAGACATCCATGACCTTGCGCGTTTCAAGCAAGATGATAAGGTGAAAGAGATGCTGCGCACCGGCAAGGCCATCGGTTGCTTTTATGTGGAATCACCTGCCATGCGTATGCTCTTACAGAAGCTTCGGGTAGACGATTACCTGGGCTTGGTAGCGGCCAGTTCAATCATCCGTCCCGGCGTAGCAAAGTCAGGAATGATGCGGGAGTACATCAAACGTTTTCGTGATCCCGAGGAACGTAAGAAGGCCCACCCGGTCATGCTCGATATCATGCCCGATACCTTTGGGGTGATGGTCTATCAGGAGGATGTCATCAAAGTGGCTCACTACTTTGCCGGACTCACCCTGGGCGAAGCCGATGTTTTGCGCCGAGGGATGAGTGGCAAGTACCGCTCACGGGAAGAGTTTGAGCAGGCCAAGGCCGCCTTTTTTCAGAAGGCGCTGGCCAAAGGACACCCACCGGAGATGGTAGAGGAGGTGTGGCGACAAACCGAAAGCTTTGCCGGCTATGCCTTTGCCAAGGGTCACTCGGCCTCCTATGCTGTAGAGAGCTACCAGAGCTTGTTCCTGAAGGCCCACTATCCCTTAGAGTACATGGTAGCAACGCTGAATAACTCAGGTGGATTCTACCGTCCGGAGTTCTATGTGCATGAAGCGCGGATGGAGGGAGGAACGATCGAGCCGCCGTGTGTGAACCACAGCGAGGCCGGTGCGGTGGTCTATGGTGATACGATCTACCTCGGACTGGCCTTTGTGAAGGACCTTGACATGAAAACGGTCGAATGGATCTGTAGAGCCCGAGCAGCGGAAGGAAGCTTCAGTTCCTTTCACGACTTCACCGAGCGCGTGCCTGCAGGGGTAGAGCAGGTAAGCGTTCTGATCCAGATCGGAGCATTTCGTTTTACCGGAAAGCCGAAGAAGGAGTTGATGTGGGAAGCCCACCTCACCCTGAGCAAGACCAAGCAACGGGAGGTTGCTCCCAAACTCTTCCGGGAGCCCGCGAAGGACTTCCATTTTCCCGACTTCTACAGCGCCCCGCTGGAGGAAGCTTACGATCAGATCGAGCGCTTGGGCTTCCCCTTGTGCGATCCATTCACCTTGCTGCAACGCCAGCCGAAAGGAGGTATACTGGCAGCTGACTTAGAAGATTTCGTAGGTCAGACCATTGTGGCCTATGGTTACTTGGTCACTACCAAAGACACCAGCACCAGCGGCGGTGATCGCATGAACTTCGGTACCTTCTTGGATCGCAAGGGATACTTCATCGATACGGTGCACTTTCCTGATATTGCACGGAGGTTTCCGTTTCGTGGACGCGGCGTGTACCGCATCATCGGTAAGGTAACAGAGGAGTTTGGTTTCCACTGCATTGAGGTGAGCGAGATGTACAAGGAGCCCATGATCGAAGACCCGCGCTACAGCGAGGGGAGCCAGAAAATTGATCCACGAAAACTCCGAAAAGCACCGGTGGTGGAAACCACCAATGATAACCGCAATGCACGCTATTTCTCTGACCGGTCTAAGCGGAGGCGGTCAGGATAAAACTTTATATTTACGTTTTGTAAATATACTCAGATGACAACCTTCACATCTTCATTACCTCAGGACCTCTTGGATCAGCTGGACGAGCAAGCCAAGCAGCTTCAACTGCCCAAGAACAAACTTATTCAGCGCGCATTGGAACTCTACCTTGAGCACCTCGAGCGATCGGCCTACGTGAAGTCCTTCAAGCGCGCCGCGAAAGACCATGAAACCATGCAGATCGCTGAAGAAGGAATGACCAGCTACTTGCGCCAACTTGAAGAAGAATGAAACAAGGCGAGCTCTGGAAGCTCAGCCTGGATCCTGTGAAGGGAAGGGGACAGGCTGGTTATCGACCAGCATTGATCATAAGTGGAGACTTAATGAACACCCATTTGGACCTTGTGATTGTTTGTCCACTTACCACATCGATTAAGCACTACAAGGGCAATGTGGTCGTAGAGCCTTCAAAGAGCAATGGACTGAAACACAGGTCAGAAGTGCTTACTTTTCATGTTCGTTCCGTCTCAAAAACACGACTCACCGAACGTATTGGACGTATAGGTTCAGAGGAATTGAACACGGTCTTGAAAGGATTGAACGATATTCTAAAATATTAGCTTGCTAAAAATATTGGTATTCCTATTTTTATAGGATGAAAGCCATTCAAGGGCAAGGAGCCCAAACCAATCCGCATAACCGATTCTTCCAGCATCGTTATGAGACCGAAGACGATTTCCTTAACTACCTCGTGGCAGAGGGAGAAGAGGAGAAGGTCAAGGTGAAGACCATTCCCATTCATCCAAAGACCATCGTCAACGAGGTGAAGAGTCCGGATGTAGGCATGAGCTGGTCGCTCAACCCTTACCAAGGCTGCGAGCACGGTTGTGTCTACTGCTACGCGCGGAATAGTCATGAATACTGGGGGTACAGCGCAGGGGTGGATTTCGAGCGGACCTTATTGGTCAAGAAGGAGGCTCCCGTTTTGCTCGATGCGATGCTCCGGCAGAAATCATGGCAAGGAGAGCCGATCGTACTCTCTGGAAACACGGATTGCTACCAGCCCATTGAACGAAAGTTTGCGATCACGCGACAGTTGATCGAGGTGTTTGCCAAGCACGAGCACCCGATGGGAATCATTACGAAGAATGCCTTGGTGCAGCGAGATATCGACATACTTGCACCGATGGCAAAGAGGGGGTTGGTACAAGTGGTACTCAGCGTGACAACGCTGGATGAAGACCTACGGCGCAAGTTGGAACCGCGAACCGCTTCCATTCATAAACGCTTAGAAACAGTCCACGCACTCAGCAGCGCTGGTATTCCCGTTAAAGTGATGATGGCACCAATCATACCGGGTTTGAACAGCCATGAGATCTTTCAGGTATTGAAAGCGGTGAAGTCAGCCGGTGCATACGACGCAGGTTTTACGATGGTGCGATTGAACGGCCAGATCGCCGAAATCTTTTCCGAATGGTTGAGGTCCACCTACCCGGATCGCGCAGAAAAGGTGTTGGGACAGATCAAGCAGTTACACGGAGGCAAACTGAACGATAGTCGATTTGGTACCCGGATGCGTGGTGATGGTAAGATTGCTGAACAGCTCAGGGATAGTTTTCGTTTGGCGCGGCAACGGGTGTTTGGGATGCCCGATAAGGTGCAACTGGATTCATCCTTTTACCTAGCGAGAAAGCAGCCTCAATTGAAGTTATTCTAACTCCTATTTGGCTTGCAGCCTCAGTTGCTCCTTGATCTTTTCGATGAGCTTTTTTTTGCGGCTCAGCACCCCTTTTTCATCTTCCTCTGGTAGCTGATGCAGCACGTTCAGCACCTCACTCAACAACTCAGGATAGTCTGATGCAATGTCATACGCTACTTGCATCGCGTGTACACGTACCGCTACCGCATGCATGGGAGACGCGCAGGTGTGCAAGGCCTTATCGTAAACCGCCCCAGCAATCTCTTCATCCACTTTGAAGCACGTGAGCATCCGCCAAAAGTCACGCAGCATCCCTTTATGGTCGGTTTTTTGAAGCGCTTTCCAGATCAATTGCTGACTCGCCAAGTTCGCATGCGGGTAAGCGTCGAAGTAATGGCTCAAGGTCCAAGTTAAGTACCATTTGACCGGTTGATCACGTTCATCGACCTCAGTGAAATATGCATCCAATGAAAAACCATCGCGCGCCATGCGTTCTAACAGTATGCTGATGGTGTACTTATCGCGCTCTTGTTCGAGCACATTGGCGATCTCCTTGGGGTCTAGCATGCTTATTCGAAACGGAGGTGTCTCACGGAGCGACCATCTTCCTTGATCTCCTTCAAAGCATCGATCCCGATCTTGATGTGATCATCCACAAAGTTTGCGGTCACTTTAGCGTCGCCTACGTCGGTTTTTACGCCTTCCGGTACCATGGGCTGATCGGTTACCAATAGCAGTGCACCCACCGGGATCTGGTTCGCAAACCCCACGGAGAAGAGGGTTGCTGTTTCCATGTCAATCGCCATTGCCCGGATTCGTTTTAAGTAGGCCTTGAAGGCTTCATCAAACTCCCACACCCTTCGGTTGGTGGTATAAACCGTGCCGGTCCAGTAGTCTTTGTTGTAGTCTCTGATCGTGCTCGAGATGGCGCGCTGCAACGTAAATGCAGGTAGAGCAGGTACCTCCGGCGGGAAATAGTCGTTACTCGTTCCTTCCCCCCGAATTCCTGCCAAGGGTAGAATGAAATCTCCTACCTCGCTTTTCATTTTCAGTCCGCCACACTTCCCCAGAAACAACACTGCTTTTGGTTCAATTGCACTCAAAAGGTCCATGATGGTAGCGGCGTTCGGACTGCCCATGCCAAAATTGATGATTGAAATACCATCAGCTGTGGCATTGCGCATCGCACGGTTTCTTCCAACCACCTCTGTACCATGCAATTCAGCAAAGCGCTCTACGTAATTGTCAAAATTCGTAAGCAAGATGTAGTCAGAAAAGTCCGCTAATGCCGTGCCCGTATAGCGGGGCAACCAGTTGTCTACGATCTCCTTCTTGGTCTTCATCTACTGCTGTTCTTTTAAGCGTTCTTCGTCGATCTGTCGCGCTTGGAGCGTGGCTACATAGGTGCGAGCATCGCGGTTATTGTACTTCACGTAGGCGTCTTGCGCGTGTTTCACCGCACCCTCTAAGTCTCCAAGAACTTCATGGGCTATGGCAACATTGTACTCCAAGAATCCGGCGCGTTTCATATCAGCAGTCGGAATACCGCGTTCCCACGTGTGCAGCGCTTCGGTCCAGCGATTCACATCGGCCAAGCGTGCACCCATCTCAATGACGGGCGCCTTTTTGTGCTTGCGATAAAACATGCGGGTAAGACGGATCGGCATGGGAGCGATCCGATGTGAATAGTCGTGTGCAATGTTTGTGCTCAATTGAGCCGTAGCCTCTGACTTGCTGATCAGCTTTGCGATGGCTTCGGCTTTAGACGCGGCTGCGTTCTCCCAGTTGTTCGTTTGGCGGAAGAATTGCTCATCGATCACGGTTTTTCTGATCGCATCATAGAAACGGATGCCCATCACCGTATTCGCTACGCCCTTGGCGTACCATTCATCCACTTCGATTTCCCGCTTCTTATCGCCTTCGCCCACGGTGCGCTTGGTCTTGCGCTTACCATCGGTTACGATGAAATCGGTATCAAAGAGTTCCACGGCAATGATGGCCTGCGCACCATACTTTTCGCAGAGCTTGTCGATCTCCTCCCAGCTTAGCTGTGGTGGAAAAGCGCTGGTCAAACTATTACCGAGCAGTCGTTCCGAGGCGATGTTTGCCGTAAAACGAGGCGTCATTTGAAACGAGTTGTTGAATTCACTCAACGCACGCTGCACCGCGGCATGGTCCTCCTGTGGCAGTTCCCCGGTTAGGATTCCTTCAATGATCCCGATCCCCCATTTTTTATCGGCCTCTGTTCGGTCGAGAAGGAGGATGTGCTCAATGTCCATTGGAACGCTGATATCGGCCGGACGCATGGCGTTCATGGTGACGCGTCCGCGGTGGGTGCAAGCACTGAACTGTACACCGGCCACGATCAGGAGTAAAAAGAGGATGCGCTTCATGCTGCGAAGTTCACTAAAAATGCCGCGTACGCAAAGCACAATGCGTCTTGCGATGTTGATAGCGGAGTTTGATTTATTTTCGACTCCATGATCTATCAGTTTTTCAAGGTCATCGTACAGCTGAGTTTGCGGTCCTACTTCAAGCGCATCGACATCGTGGGTAAGGAGTACTTGGAAGAAGGTAGGGCGGTTTATGTGAGCAACCATCCCGGCGCCATGATCGACCCCATCATTGTGGCGATGCATGTTCAGAAACCTTTTCACTTCATAACGGGTGCAGAGTGGTTTGGAAAAGGATTGAGGCGATGGCTTTTTGAAGATCAATTCCACATGGTTCCCGTGTATCGACCCTGGTTGAACAAGGACAAAGAAGCTGCGGTCATGAGCAATGAGGATATGTTCAAGGCCTGCTACAAGAGCCTCGAGCGGAACGATCGGATCATGATCTACCCGGAAGCCAGCAGCATGACTGTGCCTTGGATCAGAGAACTTAAGACCGGCGCTGCACGGATCAAGTTGGGCGGAGACGCATACTTGAAAGAGCAAGGAGATACCAAGGAGTTGGTGAAGGTCATTCCAGTTGGCATCAACTACGAAAATCCGCACCGTTTTCAAACCAGGGCTACCATCGTGATTGGTCAGCCGATCGACTTTTCCGATATCCGCACCGAAGATGAGGCTGAGCTGGTAACAACGATGACCCAGCGGATCAAAGAAGGTATGCAGTCTTGCGTCTTGCACATGGAAGCCGAAGCCCATTATCCAGTGATTAAGAACGTGATCAAGATGATGGAGCATCGAGTGGTGAAAGACCTCGGCATTGATCCGGAAGATCCTGCAGGTTCATTTCGTGCTAGGAAGGAGATCGTGAAGGCCGTGGAGTTCTTCAAACGCACAGGAAGCGATGCGTTAAAGGAGTTGGAAGTTGACATCGACGCCTACATCAAGCGTTTCCAAGGTGAAGGCTTTCGCAAGTTCAACCCGTTTGAGGAAACGCGAGGAAAAGTTATAGTCAATTCACTGATCGTTCTTCTGATGTTTCCTTTCTTCCTGATCGGTGCTGCACTGAACGCCTTGCCATACTTCTTGAGCCGCAGTCTTTTCAGAAGCCTGTTGTTGGAGAAGGTGACCGGTGAACACAAACAAGGCGATTTCAACCCAGCCTTTGCTGGGTCACTTGCCTATGCGGTCGGGGTGGGCGTGTTCTTGCTTTGGTACCTAGGATTGGCGATTGCAGGTTCGCTGCTCTACACCTGGTGGGTGGCTATTCCTGTGGTGTGGTTCGTTGCCTATCGCAGTGGTCGAATCGCTTTGCTATACATGCGCTGGACGAAGCGCTTGCGTGATGTTTGGCATTGGAAGATGATGGGGGAGGCTGCCCGTACTGATATCCTGCAGGAGCGACATCGGATCCTTCGACAGCTGCAGGTCTTCAAACTGAAATACCTGAAGCAGCAAGCGTGAACTAGGGCTTCCGGCTGATGTTCTTCAGCTCGAATTTCTCCAGCATATCGATGCTGATGGGGTTGGAACCTTTCCCATAGGCATCCACCAATACCCCCTTGCGATCATCTTTGGTGCGGATCGCCAAAACAAAGGACAATTCGTCGTTCTTTTCATCCTCCATGAAGCGATGCACTTCCTCAATGTCGAAGTCACTCACGTGGTACAATCGCTCATCATGCTGATCGATCAAGGCATCGAACCTGAGCTCGAAATGAACAGCGTAACCCCTTTCTTGAAGTTGAGCTACAGCGTTATCTACCGCATCGTGATTTTCCATGCTTTATAAATGCTTCACGGGGCGCTTTGTTCAAAACTCTTCGACCAATGTGATGGCAGCAAAGACGGGTTGGTGAATTTTGTTCCATGAGTTCAACGCTCGCCATCGCGATCATTCTGGGTTATTTCGGCATCCTCATCCTCATCTCGTTTCTTACGGGTAAGGATGATTCCAACGCTGCCTTCTTTCGCGGAAAGAAAGCTTCGCCTTGGTATGTGGTGGCCTTCGGGATGATTGGTGCTTCGTTAAGTGGAGTGACCTTCATCAGTGTCCCGGGTTGGGTGGCCAGTAGTCAGTTCAGCTACATGCAAATGGTGCTCGGCTACCTCGCGGGTTATGCCGTAGTTGCCCTGGTGCTTATGCCGCTGTACTATCGGTTGAACCTTACTTCGATCTATGGCTACTTGGAGCAGCGCTTTGGCTTCTGGAGCTATAAAACGGGTGCATTTTATTTCCTTTTGTCTCGTGTCATAGGGGCTTCCTTTCGCCTTTACCTGGTAGCAATTGCCCTGCATATCGCGGTGTTCGAACCGATGGCGCTTCCGTTCTGGATTGCTGTATTGGTGGCTGTTCTCCTGATCTGGGTCTATACCTTCAGAAGTGGAATCAAGACAATCATCTGGACCGATACCTTGCAAACCGCCTCCATGTTGCTCGCCGTGATCGTGACCGTTTTTGTGATCAAGGATAAGTTGGATTGGAGTATGGCAGAGCTGTTTACTTCGGTTCAAGCTTCCAGCTACTCCGAATGGTTCTTCTGGGGCGATTGGAACGATGGAAAGCACTTTGTAAAACAGTTCTTGGCTGGGATGTTCATCACCATCAGCATGACCGGCTTGGATCAGGATATGATGCAGAAGAACCTGAGTTGCAAGAACCTCAAAGAAGCCCAAAAGAACATGTTCTGGTTCAGCGTGATCTTGGTCTTCGCCAACTTGCTCTTCTTGAGCTTCGGCGCCATGCTCTACATTTTTCAGGATACAGCAGGCTTGGCTGATCTAGCGAGTGGCGATGAATTGTATCCTGCCTTGGCCTTGGGTGGACACCTCGGAAGTGTTGCTGGAATCCTCTTTATCATTGGCTTGGTGGCAGCTGCTTACTCCAGTGCGGATAGCGCTTTAACGGCCTTGACCACCTCGTTTTGTGTGGACTTTCTGGGCATGGATAAAACCCAAGGTCCAAATGATCTTCGAACACGCAAGTTGGTGCACATCGGTTTCTCGCTGCTCTTGTTCCTAGTGATCCTGATATTCCGCTGGGTGAATAACGATAGTGTGATCGCTGAGCTCTTCAAGGTTGCGGGGTTCACCTATGGACCCTTACTTGGGCTCTACGCCTTTGGTCTCTTCACCAAGCGCAAGGTACGAGACAACTGGGTGCCATTAATCGCCTTGGCATCGCCTGCCTTGTGCTACGTTTTGCAAGCGAATAGCCAAGCATGGTTCAACGGCTATGCAATCGGGTTTGAGTTATTGTTGATCAATGGAATATTGACCGCCCTTCTGCTTTGGGCTACTTCTCCTCGCAGTAACGCTTGATGCTGTCCTCTGCATTGAGGTGCCCCGCTGCTTCTGCCTTTTCCCACCATTCGCATGCGTCGCTTTCTTTATCCATGCGGTAGTAGTTCACCGCGATGTTGTAAAGCGCTTTAGGGTAGGCTGCATCGTTGGTTGAAATGCCTTGAAGCACATCGATGCTCTTTTGGAAGGATTCCTGTAAGGTCAATGCATTCGCAAGGGCCAAGGTGATGTCTGTATCATTGGGTGCCAGCTCATGGGCTCTGCTCAAGTTGCTGACAGCTTGATCCGCTCTGCCAATGCGGAAGGCACTGATGCCGGCATTGTAGTAGGCCATGACCTGTGTTGGGTCCAATTCCAAGGAGCGTTGGAAGGAATTCATTGCTAATTCATAGTGCTGAAGCCACATGTGTGAAAGTCCGAGGTAAATCCATGCCTCTGCATGCTTGTAATTGCTGGTGTAAGCGCTCAGGTGTTCGATGGCGCCTTTGTAGTCACTCTGCTTGTAGCGAACAATGCCTTTCCAATAACTAGCTTCGGTGCATGTTGGGATGAGGGAGCAGTAGCTGTTCAGGTCAACCATAGCGGGGTCATAGTCCCCTTGATCGATCTTCAGCTTTGCACGCAACAGGTAGATGTCAGCATCTTTGGGATGCTTCTCGATGTACTTGTTCAATTTCTTGATCGCCTTGACCGTATCGCCTTTCTCGAGCTTTTTTTCTGCGCGCTGCAGGTACTTGCTTTGACCGCTTGCATCCATGCTGCACACTACCAGAACGCTGATCGCCAAGATGATATGGATTAATCGACGCTTCATCATGCTTCAATCAAACGCACTTTGAGCTGGGTGGTAGCGTAGCTCACGACCTTAACCTTGCTGCCTTTTTCAATGAAGCCCGTTTCAGATGCGGCGTCGTAAAGCTTGTCATTGATCTCCACCTTACCGCTCGGCATCATGTCTGTGTAGGCGACGCCTTCTACGCCGATCAGGTCAAAGCTTTCTTTCTTCGCACCTACATAGCCCTCTTCCTTGTTCTGCGTTGTT
>CAJXNO010000036.1 GCA_913057205.1 uncultured Flavobacteriales bacterium | reverse complement strand
GGCGGTAGGCAGCCTTCACTTCTTCCTTGCTCGCTCCTGGTTCTATCTCAAGGATCCTGTACCAACGCTCTTCATCGCGATCATACATCGCCTCCAATGAATCGAGATCTTTCTGCGAGATGCGCAGGTGATGAGCGATCTCCGTTACAATGGCCCACTCCCGATCATGCAGTTCACCATCCGCATTGGCGATACCCAATAAGAAATGGATCAACTGAAGACGTTGAGGGTGGCTCATATGCGCTGCAATCTGTCGACACACAGGTCCCATAGGAATATCGCGTTGCAAAAGGTCTTTTAATACCCTCAAGAGCTCTTTTGCTTTCGCCTCGCCAAACTGATGAACCAAGAACTGTTTTACATAGTTCAATTCAGACTTCAGAATGCGCTGATCCGCCCGCATAACGGCTGCAGATAGCACCAACAGACTTACTGCAAAATCACCCGAATGGGTCTGCTCGCCCGATGTATCTGGAGGAACAGTATCAACCTCCAACGTAGCATTATCCCATAGATGTCCAAGTGCAAAGCCAACCAGTCCACCGATCGGTCCACCAAAGGCCCAACCAAGCGCCCCTCCTACCCATTTCGCGAAGTTCTTTGCCATACGAAAGCGGCCAAATATAAATGATTAAAATTGTGGCCAACCGTCTACGAATGCCAAAGGTTTTTAAATTCCATCCGCCTCCCATTCCCTCTGCTGGTGTGTATTTTTTTCAAAGTGATGAAGGGGTAGATTATGAGGTTCGATTTGGTAGAAAACAATCAGACATCCTATCCGTCAACATCGTTTTTGGGGTATTGAATGATGAATATGATGGCGAAGAATACGTGCTAACCAACAAGGGGGAATTCTACTCGATCATGGCTACCATCAAAGCGATCATCGAAGACTTCCGCTCCAAGAATCCCAATATTCACCATTTCGAGTTCGCAGGAGAACCCACCGATCAGCGAGAGGAGCAAGACGGTCCCACTAAACGCACCAAGATCTACCAGCGATGGGCCAAACGTATATTCCCCATTTCAGAGTGGAAGCACGAGCTCGACAGGAATAAAGTGACCATGGAAAGAATTCAAAAACCAGGGTAAGAAATTCATCGAAACAATTACTTTTGCGCTCCCATCAGGAGAGGTGGGTGAGTGGCTGAAACCACCAGTTTGCTAAACTGGCGTACTCGAATAGGGTACCGGGGGTTCGAATCCCCCTCTCTCCGCAGATGAAGACGCCCCGGAAGGGGCGTTTTTCATTTACAGCCTGCAGAGCCAAGCTTGCTTGAGCGAAAGCTGGTTGAAAATGAAAACAACGATGCGAAGCAGCGTACTTCATCTGAACGCCACCACCTATTCGGGATCAATGAAAGTAATCCCCCTCTCTCCGCAGATGAAATGACAAGGCGCCCCGAAAGGGGCGTTTTTCGTTTCTAGCAGGCCGTCGGGATGATCAGAGTGAGCGCGAAGTGTGAGAGCGAGGATGGAGGTTAGAAGGCTATAATAACGTTCTAACCATAAGACCACCCCCGCTCCATTTCATCTGGCACAACACAAACGACCCATGGATATCATCTCAACTTCTGCGATATTTGATATTCATGATTCAAGAAATGCAACGTCACCTTCTCGGTATTTGTGCCCTTTTAGGCCTGCTGTGTACGGATCACATTGCCAACGGACAATCCAAGGTAGAACGTGAGAAAAGTATCAAAGCCAGCGAGGTACCCGCTAGCGTCATCGAATGGATGAAGGACGCCTACGAAGGACCCAAACGCATTCGTTGGGTCGTGGAAGAATCAGATCGAGGCATTTCATACGAAGCGAAACTCAAGCATCAAAAACAATGGCATAGCGTAGAGTTCAGTCAAGCCGGAGACGTAGAAGACATTGAGGGGAGTGTGGACCCGCGCTCGTTAGATGGGGTTTTATTAGAAAGCATCGAAACCAGCCTGAATGCAAGCTTTGAGCGTTATCGAATCTTGAAACTTCAACGGCAGTGGACAGGAAGTTCAGATGACTTAGAAGACGCGATGAGGGTGAGACCGATGCAGTGACCACCCGATATGAGTTAGAGATCACAGGCAAAAAGGATGACGAAGAGCAGCTTTGGGAGGTGCTTATGGATGAAACGGGTAAAATGATCTCCTTCAGAGCCATTGAAGCGGGAATGAACACCAACCTGAACTACTGATCAAATGGTGCGATCGATTTTATTACTGCTTTTCTCCCTGCTTTGGCTTTCGAGTCGAGGACAATTTGTACACATCGGGGGGCTCTTTGAACTTGCCGGGTCTACAGCACTGACCGACCGCTGGAGTACCACGGCCAAACTCGCTACGCTGCACCGAACAACGGAAGGGTTGAACACGCCATCGTTGGCGTATCAGCATATCCAAACCGACCTTCAAGTCTTCGGTTCCTATCGCATCGATGCAAGGTCAGAAGCTGCCCTAGGTTACCACATCTTCTGGGTTCCGAGTGGCATCGCACACCGTTTCATTCAGCAGTATGCCTTCGTAAGAAAAGGAAGAAGCTCGCGCTCTGGCCATCGCTTTCGATTTGATCAAACCTTTCAAGACTTCGTCCCTCCCGCCTACCGACTGCGGTACCGCTTCAGCTGGGAGAAGCCCCTCAGCGGATTCACTTTGGATCCGGATGAATTCTACTTTCTGTTCAGTACAGAACCCATGCCCCATTACCGTCCGGGTCAACTGGATGCCGAACATCGACTCGGTCTTTCTCTAGGAAGAAAGCTGTTGAAAGCAGGCAAACTGGAGTTGGGCTTAGACTATCGCACGCGAAACATCCTCACCCAACTTTACCACAGGTGCCTGATCCGACTAGGAGGCTACTTCAAGTGGTAGCTTCAAATCGGCAAAGGTCTTTCTATAGTGCACCCTTTACGATCTCTTCCACCACGTCTGGGTCGAGCAGTGTGGAAGTATCGCCCAACTTATCTGGCTCCCCTTCAGCAACCTTTCTGAGGATGCGTCGCATGATCTTTCCTGAACGTGTTTTTGGTAAACCGCTCACAAACTGGATCTTTTCTGGCTTCGCGATCTTACCGATCTGTTCCACCACCGTCTCAACGATCTCTGCACGGGCCGTTTCAATGGCTGATGGGTCCTTGGGAAGGTCTTCACACACCACGTATGCATAAATGCCTTGGCCTTTGATATCGTGCGGATAACCGACCACAGCCGACTCTACAACGATGCCATTCGCATTGATCGCGTTTTCAATTTCTGCCGTACCGAAGCGGTGGCCACTCACATTAATCACATCATCCACCCGGCCGATGATCCGATACATACCGTTCTCATCGCGCTTCGCGCCGTCGCCAGTGAAGTAGTGTCCTTTGTAATGGGAGAAATAGGTCACTCTGCACCGCTCATGATCGCCGTACGTAGTTCTTAAGATAGACGGCCAAGGGTACTTCATACAGAGGTATCCCTCTACCCCATTCTCTTTGATCTCCTTTCCTTCTTGATCCAGCAGTACTGGTTGAATACCTGGCAGTGGATAGCCGGCGTGGGCGGGTTTCATTGGACTGAGGTGTCCCAATCCTGAGATCATAATGCCTCCCGTCTCCGTCTGCCACCATGTGTCTACGATCGGACATTTCTCCTTACCCACGTGGATGTGGTACCAGCGCCAAGCTTCTTCATTGATAGGCTCTCCTACGGTTCCAAGAACTTTTAACGAATCGAGGCTGTATGACAGCACATGGTCTTCGCCATAGGCCATCAACGCCCTTATGGCTGTGGGTGCGGTATAGAACTGATTCACTCCGTGCTTATCGCATACCTGCCAGAAACGTCCGGGATCAGGATACGTGGGCACGCCTTCGAACATCATGGTCGTTGCACCAGACAAAAGCGGTCCGTAAACGATGTAGCTATGACCGGTAATCCAACCGATGTCTGCGGTACACCAATAGATGTCGCTCTCTTCGTACTGGAACACGTTCTGGAAGGAATAGGCCGCATAGACCATGTAGCCGCCATGTGTATGCACGACACCTTTCGGCTTTCCTGTACTACCCGAGGTGTAGAGGATGAAGAGCATGTCTTCTGAATCCATTGCGGTAGGTGGACAATCCTTCGCCATTCCTCTGATCGCTTGATCCCACGGAATATCACGTCCGTCTACCATCTTAGGCTCCCAGCCCACGCAGTCATAAACGATCACTTTCTCTACGGATGGACAGGCTTGCAATGCTTCGTCTACTACGCGCTTGAGCGGTACCTGCTTCGCACCGCGGTTCAATCCATCTGCGGTGATCACCATCTTGGCTTGTGCATCTTGGATCCGATCTGCGATGGCATGGGCGCTGAACCCGGCAAAAACCACGGAATGCACCGCACCGATACGAGCACAGGCCAAAACGGCCACGGTGAGCTCAGGGATCATCGGCATGTAGATGACCACGCGATCACCTTTGTTGATGTCTTGTGCCTTCAAGGCATTGGCAAACTCACACACTTTTGCATGCAGTTCTCTGTAGGTCCAACGCACCGCACGTTCTTTGGGGTCGTTGGGCTCCCAGATCAGTGCGAGTTTGTTTCCCCTGGTTTCTAGATGCCGGTCCAATGCGTTCTCTGTGATATTCACTTGACCGTTGAGGAACCATTTTACACTTGGTTCGTCAAAATTCCACTCGCACACCTTATCGTAAGGTCTTCGCCAAGTGAAGGTCTTCGCGATATTATCCCAAAAGCCATCTGGGTCACTCACACTGAGTGCATATTGTTCTTTGTATTCGTCAAAGGAGTTGATCTTTAGATCCATTGCTATCGTTTTAAGGTTTTCATTTTTATGCTAGGCAGCTATATCCTTGGATAAAGCTGAATTGATTATGTGTTGAATCTTAGGAATCACATCCCGATTCTCTATGGTGGATGGTATGGTAAGCTCATCGTCATCTGCGATCTGTCGCATGGTCTTTCTGAGGATCTTACCTGAGCGGGTCTTTGGTAAGCGCTCTGCAATGATGACGGGCTTCATACAGGCTACCGCACCAATCTGATCGCGCACCAATTGCACCAGTTGGGCCTGGAGGAGCGCATCATCCTGCAAGCGGTCAGGCTTTGTGGTAATCACCGCTATCGGTACTTGTCCTTTTAGGTTATCCTTGGTACCAAAGACCGCGCATTCGGCAACCGCAATATGCCCAGCGATTACCTCTTCCATTTCTGCGGTAGAGAGGCGGTGTCCGGCCA
This sequence comes from uncultured Flavobacteriales bacterium, assembly GCA_913057205.1. Classification (GTDB taxonomy): domain Bacteria; phylum Bacteroidota; class Bacteroidia; order Flavobacteriales_G; family Salibacteraceae; genus SHAN690. Next base: position 23,506 of record CAJXNO010000036.1, on the reverse strand, counting down.
CGTTGATCACATCATCCACCCGACCGGTGATGAACACGTAACCATCCTCATCACGGTACCCTCCATCACCCGTGAAGTAATATCCCGGAAAACGATCGAGGTAGCCTTTTTGGAACCGTTCATCCGCTCGATACAAGGATGGCAGACACCCAGGAGGAAGCGGAAGCTCTACGACAACGTACCCTTCTTTACCTACTTCACATTCCTGACCCATCTCGTCAAGTATAACGATTTTATAGCCACAAACCGGCTCGGCTGGAAAATATCCATGCGTACAAAGCAGGCGTCCACCTCCGGTTAGAAAGCCTGGACAGCTTGAGCGAAAGGCTTAATATCGACCGTGAAGCCAGGTACAGTGCAACGGGGGACGCTTATACAACTGCGCTTGTTTTCCTCAAGCTTCAGCATCTGGCCAAAACAAAAGGCATCAAAAGCCTTTAGAGGCAGGCTATATAAGTGAACGCCTTGTCTATTGACCGAATCGCATTAGTTTTGCGCCAAACCGATTCTTAACCGAAATGAGTACCTACAAGAAACTCGCTAACGCTACGGCAATTATCGCATTAACCCTTCTCGCTGCATGTGGTGATGAAGAAGCCCCAAGTGGACCAAAGTACAACTACGAACGAGCTGATAGTTTACCCACTGGATACTTGGAAGAACTTGGCATCATAAAGACCAACATAGAAGTGAGCGCCAAGTTGTACGAAGACATGAACGCTGCGGGATACTCATACAACGAGTCGATCCTTTTACCAGCGAGCAAAAGCTTCAGCGGCTCATCCAAACAAGCCATCGGAATTGGCGCTATGGGAAGCGACATGGTATTCACCGGCGCATTTGATCAAACCCAAGGAGCGATGAGCAGAATGGAAGGTCTCTTGAAGACTGCCTCAGACTTAGGCATCGCCGAAGCTTTTGATCAAGAATTGATGGAGCAAATGGCAAGTGATGACTCTACGATTAATAAAAGTGTGCTGTTGACCAAGGCTTACTTGAATGCAAAAGACCAACTGTTCTCTGATGAGCGCGCGCAATTCGCCACTTTCATGGTGATCGGAGGTTGGATCGAAGGCCTTCACATTTGCACACAAATGACCAAAGACAACCTAGCCAATGCAGACATCCGATTGGGTGTATGGAGTGTATGCAACGCTTACAGCAACGTAATGCACATGTGCAAGGTCTTTGAATCGAACGCAGAAATGCAAAAGATAGCTGAGGAGCTCAAGTCGATCGAAGGTCCGTTGAACGCCGTTAAAAAGAAGCCAAAGAAGTTCAGCACAGAAGATGTTGCAGCACTTGCAGAAGCGGTTAGCGCGATCAGAGGAAAGCTCTATTAAAAAGTCTTTCTTTTTCATTAATAAGTTTTACATTTGCCGTCCTTTTAAAGGGCGGCATTTTTATGTCGATAGTTCTTTTTTTCGGGGTGTAGCCCCGATAGTGATCGGGATAAACTCCGCCCGGTTATCGCGCCACGCCGAGAGCGTGGAGGTTGCAGGTTCGAATCTTCGGGTTTGTGCACGTGACTAGGAGTTCGTTCTTTTTTTCGGGGTGTAGCGTAGCCCGGTTATCGCGCCTGCTTTGGGAGCAGGAGGTCGCAGGTTCGAATCCTGCCACCCCGACGAAGGTCTCCAGAAATGGAGACCTTTTTTTTTGGTCCACTAGCTCAACCCCGCCTAGGCGGGACGCACGATCTGAATCAAAATCATAGATTTTGTTCAGCTCGGCGCTGGATGTAGCACCACGCCCTTGGCGTGGAGGTTTCAGGTTCAGATGGGTGACCAGATTAAACCATGGTCCACTAGCTCAACTGGATAGAGCAGCTGCCTTCTAAGCAGCAGGTTTCAGGTTCGAGCCCTGAGTGGATCACTTGGTGATCGAAGCCTTCACAGCATTGCTGTGTAAGGCTTTTTTTGTGGCCGACCGTTGAGCTTGCTCATAAGGGTGGGCATAACAAATGGCTAAGCTTGCAACGCAAGCTGAAGGGGTAGATCCTTCCGATAGCCATCGGAACCACGATCTTCGATAGGCCCACTGAAGGTATCCCAGTGTGGATCACTTCAAGTCCGCTAGTTACTGCTAGTGGACTTTTTTGTTGGGAAGCTTGGATAGCGCAACACGCCATAGGCGTGGAGGTTTCAGGTTCGAGCCCTGAGTGGATCACTTGGTAAATAAGTCCGGCGAAAGATGGATAATATTCTTAGCATAAACGACTCCATTCATCAAAATGCATCATAATGAATCACCTTAAAAGAAGAATGATTACTCGTATTCAATCTTTACTATGGTGAGCAGCAACAATGAATAAGAAGCTGGATTTATTCCTTCAGGAATTTCAGTGCGACCCTTTCATCCGACCCCACCAACTCCAAGATATACATACCAGCTTTCATTCCTCGCAAGTCAATGTTGCTTTGACGCAACTCCCCTTGACCCAGAACTTGTCCCTGCATTGAGCTGAGCTTGTACGCATGAAAAGACCCACTATTCTTAATATTTAGTACTTCCTGAACGGGAACTGGGTAAATAAGCGGATCATCAGCTGTAACTTGACTACCCTGTAACCCTGAAATATCGATAGGTTGCGGAAAGTCTTTACAGGAAGGAATTTGCTCTACAATATTGCTGTAGGCAGTATTGGTTATGATAGGTGGGTTATGGTCAAAGAAAATTCCAACTCGATTCCCGATCACCTCATGATCGATACTCGATTGAGGTTGAATGTGGAAGGTAAAATATCCTTTGCTCAAAGGTTCGTTGCTCGTACTGTCGGCGAGCATTATGTTCGGAAACTTAAATACAAGGACGGAATCATCGACCAATTCAATGTAAAGCGGGTCATGAGATTGATCCAGTAACCTGAAAGTCTGAATATTAAGCCGGTCATCAATAGTGTCTCTCACAACAACATCATGAGCATAAGCGTCGCCTGTATTCTGAAAACGAACATGATACGTGAGATAGTTATCATTATCGACGTAGTTTTCTGGACACCTTCCAGAAGGAGATACTTGGATGTCATTAGGATCGTATGACCCAATAGTTTGATAACTGAAACTCATACTATTATCTAATGGAGTTACCTCCAAAGCAGATGAGTTCACCGAAGCCCACCAATACATCGCTGGAATATCAGGAATGAAATGTCCGAAATATATGTTCACTATTGGGTCCCCATAGACCATCTTATCCGTCGTCCATAGTAGACTGTCAAGAACAACTTCGTCTGCCACCGGTAAAGGGGCCAGAGAGTCTGCAGTTGAGGCTCTTAATCGAATCGTGTCTCCTGCTAGAACGCATCCAAGATTTTGAACACTCAAATTCAAATTAGCATTAAATACTCTTCTTCTAGATGTTGCAACTGCGTGGAGCTTCATATCGCTATTCAGCGCAGTCAACGAATCAACTCCCGGCACATAAAATGTATAGCTCTGCGCACACGTCGAATCCATGATACTAAAGTCATAGAATCCACTATACTGTATTTCGGTCGAAAGGGATTGATTTAAACTATCATGAGCCCAATAGTAATCTATAGCACCCTCCTCGTTATAAACATTCAAATCAATAGCACCATTAGCATTACACGTAACCTCATCTATATTGCTCGGTAAAGCAAACAAAGCACATTCGTCATCTATGACAAGGTGATACTTCGAATACTGCCCAACATTCACCATGTAGTTACCTTCAGTACCATCAAAATCAACTAGCCCATAAAACCTCCCATTCATAATCAGACGGCCATCTTTAGTGACATGTACATTTGAAGGTTTGAGCATATAGGCACCGATATTTAAAGCAAACCTTAGGCTTCCATCGCCTGTCAAAGCAACGTGTGCAATTCTACTGTTCGAATTATGTTCTGAGAAAAGGTTGGTATTAAAGTTCGGTGAAAGACCAAGGTTATCATTGCATTGAACCTGCCAATGTATCGAGCTATCATTTCCGAAGCCATAATGCCCAGGTGCAAGAGCAATGTTATTATGATAAACGAAACTATTCGAGCTACCCACGTTAGAGTACAGCACTTGAGACCACTCATAGGTCAAGTCTGTATCAAATTTCATGAGGAGGTAGGATACATCAGCTGGAGATGCTGGCGCAACATTATAGCCAACCGTGGGATCACTTGACTGAACCGTTCCATAATACTCACAAGAGACATAAACCTCTCCAGAGGTATTGACTTCAATATCCCCTTGCCTAGTGAAAAGCCCACCCATCACCAAATGAGCGTTCTGATAGTTTCCATTCAGATCATATTTCATGAAAAACAGATCGAAACTGGCTACTTCCAAAACAGCTGGGCCCATGGCCACATCGCTAGGGTTAATGACTGTATTCACAACTCCCGAGATAATCAATCCGTTGGGATGCAGCTCCATAAGATAGTCGAACATCGTTAAGTCATTTGATTCAATCCATTCGATGTTATTCTGATCATTAGCTTTCCATAAATACGCACCCGAAGAATCTACTTGGATGGGTTGGCCACCATTATCATAGCCTATAAGCTCTCCCCCCGCACCTGTGTAAGTTGCAAGATGATAGTGGTTACCATTTTCGTCCACGACAAAATCAGAGTATAAACTCGTGTAGTGGTCAACGTAGTTTCCGTTCAAATCAAATGTTACAAAAGAACGTGAAGCCGAGCCAACATGAGTGGTATCTGGATATACCACACCGGAGCCAGGATCAAGGTCAGTCGTCGGCACCAGATCCGTCATAAAGTGAATCAAACCATCTACACCTAGAAAGCCTGCATGAACATGAATGCTTGTATTGCTGTCCCTGATCGTCCTACTCCAAACGAAATCTCCAGCGCTATCAAGCTTTAACAAGAAAACCCCCTCCAATCCAGGAGCTAGCGTTGAATCTATGTGGTTGCCAGATCGAGGGTCAAAATCTACAACACCCGAGAAATTACCAAGGAGATAAGTATTGCCTGAATTATCTGTAAACTCTAATGAAGATGGGCCAAATGGACTCTCTGTTTCCATGTCCAAATCCGTCCAATAATTTACGTAGTCAACCGTTTGACCCGTGGAATTCATTACAAAAAGCACACCCAAGGCGAGCAGTAAGACATCAATCTGTTTCATTTCTCAATTCGATTTGTACGAAAGATAATGATTCTGAAACTAGAACTAGCCTCAAAGACCTCCTAGAAACTTATTGATGAATTCATTCAAGCCGGATTTACCTTTCAGAGCGTATACTAGCAGGCATCGATCCGGTAGTATGAACAAAGTCCTATAGGGCAAAAAAGCATTTATTCAATCAACACAAATCAATAAGGCTGGACTTGCCTGTAATATGACCAATCTATGGAGTCGACGGTAATAGCACATATGCACTTTTACTATCTTCGATAAAATTTGAATCGCATGAGAACTTTTCTATTGAGCGCTGCCGCGCTGTTGGTGGTTGGAATTACATCCTGTGAGAAATGTGCAGACTGCACTTGTTCAGGAACATGGGTGTATGATTTTGACAACGGTATTTCCGCCGAGAATGAATCGATCATTCGGAATATTTACGATGCCGAATTCCAAAGTGATTACGCAGACAAGAGTGAAGAAATCTGTTTTAGAAGAGGTGAATTCGATGAAGAGGTTGAGGCATACCGTGAAGAACAACGGGTGAACTTCACTGACCAGAGCACTACTCAAGGCGGACTTCCTTGGTCTGTTTCCGGTGTTTATGAGTGCATCTGCGTTGAGCAATAGACCCACGTAAAGACAATACCAAAGCGGCTTCTTGCCGCTTTTTTTGTTGAATCACTCCGCTCATAGAGCCCTTCGACCACTGAGCCTGAATGGCCAACGGTCTAACACTTTTTCTACTTCAGCGTTGTAAAAACGACGTAACATTGTTTTGCTTTGATCACACTCCGCAACATCAACAAATACTACGAAACGGGCTCGCACCAGCTGCACGTTTTAAAGGATGTCAACCTAGAGGTAGGTGCAGGTGAACTCGTGTCGATCATGGGCTCATCCGGATCAGGAAAATCTACACTGCTAAACATCCTCGGCATCCTAGATGAGTACGATAGCGGAGAATACATCCTCGACGGCGCGCCGATCAAGGACCTCTCAGAGAAAAAAGCGGCATTGTATCGGAATGAATTCATCGGATTCATCTTTCAATCCTTTCATCTACTCGGCTACAAGAACGCCATGGAAAATGTTGCGCTCCCGCTCTATTACAGAGGCGTGAGCCGAAAGCAGCGTAACAAGATGGCCTTGGAGTTTCTGGATAAAGTGGGGCTGAAAGAATGGGCTGATCACATGCCCAATCAACTTAGTGGAGGTCAGCAACAGCGTGTATCCATCGCCCGCGCACTCATCTCTAAACCAAAACTAATTTTGGCAGATGAGCCTACCGGCGCGCTAGATTCACAGACCTCATCCAACGTGATGGACCTCTTCAGGGAAGTCAATAAACTCGGAATCACAGTGATCATCGTTACCCACGAACAAGACATTGCAGACCGTACGGATCGACAAATCTTATTGAAAGACGGTCAGATCGTAGAAAACAACACGGTGCATGTTTGACTTGGATAAATGGCAAGAGATCTTTAGCACGATCAACAAGAATCGGCTGCGCACTTTCCTCACCGGGTTCAGCGTGGCTTGGGGCATCTTTATGTTGATCATTCTACTCGGATCAGGAGCTGGGCTTCAGCACGGTGCTGAAAACCAGTTCGCCGGAGATGCCATCAATAGTATCTCCGTATCACCTGGAAAAACATCCAGGCCCTACAAAGGCCTCCAACCGGATCGCGAATTGAAGTTCACCAAAGACGATGTGGCTGAAATTGACCGCACTGTGGATGGCATTGAAAACCTGAGTGCCCGCAAATACCTGCAGGGGATTCGGCAGGTGAGCTATGGTAATAAATCTGGTTCATTTGATATTCTAGGTTGCTTACCCGGCGAACAAGCATCAGAGCAAATCACCATCATAGAGGGGCGCTTTATCAATGATTTAGATATCGAATCAGCTAGAAAAGTAGCTTGCCTGGGTATCGATATGAAAACAGAGCTGTTTGGCGATGATGATCCTGTTGGTGCGTATGTGAATTTCAACGGAATCCCTTTTCGGGTCATCGGCTATTACAATGACCAGGGCGGTGACCGCGATGTGCGTCGGGCTTGGGTACCGTTGACTACGCATCAACGTGTATTCGGAGATGCTCGCCGAGTGGATAGGATCGCAATGACCACGGGTGACGCCACCATCGAGGAGGCGAATGCCATTGTTGACAATATCCGCCAACAACTCGCACAGAAGCACAACTTCGATCCGAACGACGAACGTGCCGTATTCATCAGAAACCGAGCTGAGTACTTTCAAAAATTCGCAGACCTTTTCGCGGGAATCCGGATCTTCATCTGGATCATCGGCCTCGGAACCATCCTCGCGGGAGTGGTCGGGGTGAGTAATATCATGATGATCGTGGTGAAGGAACGCACCAAAGAGATCGGTATAAGAAAAGCCATGGGCGCCACCTCCTCCTCTATCGTAGGGCTGATCATGCAGGAATCCATCTTCATCACCACCGTAGCTGGTTATATTGGATTGACCCTTGGCGTACTCCTGCTGGAGTGGGCAGGAGACAGCATTCAAGGCAGTAAATTCTTTGAAAACCCAGAGGTTGACCTTGGCGTGGCCGTAAGTGCGACCTTGTTGTTGATCATTGCAGGAAGCTTAGCCGGATTGATACCTGCTATGCGCGCTTCACGCATTCAACCAGTGATTGCTTTAAGAGAAGAATGATGAGAACGTTTAAACCATACCCACATGTTTGACGCTGACCGTTGGCAAGAGATCTACCACGTGCTCGCGAAGAACAAGGTGCGCACAGCCCTCACAGCATTCGGGGTGTTTTGGGGTATGTTCATGTTGGTGGTATTGATGGGGTCTGGAAACGGATTGCGCAATGGTGTCATGGGTAGCTTCGGAAGCTTTGCCACGAACTCATTCTTCATGTGGGGCTCAACCACAAGCATGCCCTACAAAGGATTTCAGAAGGGTCGGTATGTAGCCTTTGACAATGAGGATACCGAAGCACTCCGAAGAGAGCTCAAAGGAGCCGAGGTGGTTGCACCCCGCTGTCAGCTCGGTGGTTATCGCGGAACCAACTACGTAACACGTGGAAAATACAGTGGGAGCAGTTTTTCCATTTCTGGAGACATCCCAGAGATCATGCGTATCTCTCCCAAAAAGATTGTAGAAGGCAGGTGGCTCAACCAAAAGGACTTGGATGACAAACGAAAGGTGGCGGTGATCGGCTCAAGGGTAAGAGATGTTCTTTTTGAAAAAGAGGAAGACCCCATCGGTGAGTACATTAAGATCAGTGGCATCTACTTCATGGTGATTGGCGTGCACGACCTTGAGTTCACCTCTGACCACAGCGAACGAGAATTGGAGAGCATCATGGTTCCCCTTACCACCTTCCAGCAAGCGTTCAATTGGGGCGACCGCGTGGGTTGGTACAGCATCATGGGCTCTGATGACGTATTGATCACCGATTTAGAAGAACGGGCGAAAAGCATTTTGAAGAAAACGCATAACGTACATCCCAATGACCCTCGCGCGATAGGCGGTTGGAACGCCGCTGAGGAATTTGGAAAGATATCCGGCCTGTTCATCGCCATCAATGTACTGGTTTGGATCGTTGGAATTGGCACCCTGTTGGCAGGAGTCATCGGCGTAAGCAACATCATGTTGGTAGTGGTGAAGGAGCGCACCAAAGAGATCGGTATAAGAAAAGCCATCGGCGCAACGCCCTTTCTCATCGTATCACAAATCATCTTGGAAGCCCTCATCCTCACCGGAATAGCGGGTTATTTGGGTCTAAGCATGGGTGTCTGGGTATTGGAGATGGTAAACGATGCCATTGGAGCTGGAGCCGGTATGTTCAAGAATCCAGAGATCGACCTTTCGGCTGCCTTGATCTGCCTTGTTGTGATCGTGATATCGGGAGGACTAGCCGGCGTAATCCCTGCTCGGAAAGCCGCCAATGTTGACCCTATTGTAGCATTAAGAAGTGAATAACTGCCATGAAACGTATCCTTAGAATAGCTGTTTTGATCGCCCTTTTCGGGGCTTTTGTTTGGACGCTGTGGTTCCTGTATCAAAAAGACCAGGAAGCACCCGTTGTATTTGAAACCACCACCCCGGCTTACCGCGACATCATTCAAAAAAGTGTTGCCACCGGTTCGGTTGTTCCGCGGAATGAGATCTTCATCAAGCCCCAGATATCCGGAATCGTACAGAAGATCTACGTGAAGCCAGGTGATGTATTGAAGGAAGGTGACCTTATCGCTCGAGTGAAGGTTATCCCTGACATGGTAGCCTTGAACAATGCCGAGAACCGAGTGAATCGTGCGAAGATATCCCTGAGCAATGCACAAATGGACTACGACCGAAACAAGCAACTGGTAGATGATCAGGTGATCTCCCAAGCCGAGTTTCAACAGTTCGAGATCGCTCGCAAGCAAGCCATGGAAGAGCTGAATGCAGCGGAAGATGCCTTAGCCATTGTGAAGGAAGGCGTCTCGAAAAAGGAAAGCAATAGCTCGCTGACCTTGATCCGCTCAACGGTGAATGGAATGGTACTGGATGTGCCAGTAGAAGAAGGCTACAATGTGATCGAAGCCAATAACTTCAATGAAGGTACTACCATCGCGAGCGTAGCAGACATGGAGAACTTGATCTTCGAAGGACAGATCGATGAATCTGAGGTGGAGAAGCTAGAACTGGGTATGGAGCTCATCATGAACATCGGTGCCATAGAAGATGAAACCTTTACGGCTAAACTGGAATACATTTCCCCAAAAGGGGTCACAGAGGAAGGCGCCATAAAGTTTGAGATCGAAGCCGCGGTTGAGGTGGATAGCACCCATTTCATTCGTGCTGGATACTCTGCTAATGCCGATGTTGTGCTCGACCGCAGAGATAGTGTGCTGTCGATCAATGAATCGTTGGTGCGTTTTGAGGATGGACAGGCCTTTGTTGAAGTAGAGGTAGGAGAACAACAATTCGAAAAGCGTGCGATCAAGACGGGACTCTCTGACGGCATCTACATTGAGGTGCTCGAAGGAATCGATGCGGATACCAAACTGAAGGTTCAGAATTAAAAGCTAACGTTTAGCGATATCCCATTTGGTTCGGAATGCGCAGGTCTTGAACCCTTCATCTACCCAGACGTAGGCACTGTGGCAATGGGCTTCGATCCATTCCTCCAAGGCCAGGTTTTGTTTACGGCGTTTGGCAGATTCTTGCAGACGATCGTAATCATCCTTGATATTCGCCACGTGCGGTTCTGTAAGCTTAATGAGCTTTAAGAGACGATAGGCACGCTTTCCGTCCGGACCTTGAAAGAGTTCAGGGCCGGCAATGTCGCCTTCTTTCATCTTTTCTACTGTGAACAACAGGTTTCGATCCATCTGTCCGAGCAATTCCATATCAAAACGATTGGTTGCGTTGGTAGGATTGATCATGACACCACCGTTCATCCGCGTCTCTTTATCATCGCTGAACTTGATCGCGGCTTGTGAAAACGACAATGAATCCACCGTATTGATCTGTTGCTTCAAGCTATCCAACCACACCTTGGCTTTCTGAAGGTCATTTGGAGAAACCTGCGGAATCAACAGAATATGACGCACATTGATGCGGTCGCCTTTGCGATCGATCATCTGAATGATGTGGTAACCGAATTGGGTCTTTACGATCTCAGACACTTCACCTTTCTCCAAACCCATTGCGGTATTGGCGAACTCAGGAACCAAGTCTGTTCGATCCATGAAGCCGAGTTCACCGTTATTCATGGCAGAACCAGGATCTTGTGAGTAGAGGTACGCCAAGGTACCGAAGTCCTCACCATCGGCAACCCTTTGTTTGAACTCCTTGAGTCGAGCCTTGATGCGATCTTCCTCTTCATCGCTCACCGGCGGCTGACGCACGATCTGGGCAATCATCACTTCTGCGTTGATGTAAGGGATAGAGTCCTTCGGGATGGTTGCATAGAACTCACGCACTTCCGCAGGTGTGATCTTCACATTGCCGCTTACCTTTTGCTGCATTTGCTGGATGGTGAGGATGTTCTCTACCTCATCCCGAAAGTCTACTTTGATCTCATCGATGGTCTTGCCGTAAAAGCGCACCAGCTCTTCTTCTGACCCGATCTGCTGGATGAAATAGCGAAGTCTGCGGTTCAGTTCTTGTTCAATCTGATCTTCACCTACAACCACACTATCCACCTTTGCTTGAACAAGAAAAAGCTTCTGGTACATCTGGTCTTCCAATACCTCACAACGGGTGTTCTCCGTAACCTTCATGTCGTTCACCGTCATCTGATCGATCTGATCTTCGATGTCAGAGAGCAATACGATGTTCTCCCCTACTACGGCCACCACTTTATCGATGACCCGCAGCTCTTCCGTTTCCTCTTGCGACATCGCCACAACAGAACCCAGCAACAGCATCGCAAGAATGGTTATGCTATTCCGGAATACGTGCCTTATCATAGCGTGTTACTTTTCCTTGTGCCAAGGCATCCTTGTACAATCGCGTACGGATGAGGCTCAATAGTTCCAATTTTCTTTTATTCAGGATCAAACTCTTGATCCGCTTACGCTCCAAGTTCAATGGAGACAGGGTATTCTTTGACTGCAGATCACGGATCGACAGGTAGTAGACGTGTTCGGGGTCTTCAAAGGTTACCACATTATCCGAACGCAAGAACGACTCTTTATTGTATACCTCGATCGGCAGTTCGATCAATAATTCATTGAAGAAGACCCAATTGGTATCGTTGTAATACTTCACCGCATACTTGTGACAATACTCAGTAAGCTTGTCGAGTTCTTCCTGATCCTCAGACTGTATCCACTGCTCCACCTTCTCTTGATCAGGTGAGTTGGTCTTCAGCTTTACATAACGTACCTTGAGGATGTAGTCATTGAGCTGAAACATCTCTTGGTTCTCGTCATAGAACTCTAGGATCTCCTTCTCAGAGATGTTGGTATCCAACTTTTGCGCAACCTGTTCCTTTTCATAGGCGAAAATGAAGAGTTCTTTCCGGTACTTCTCAACCCGTTGGTTGATGTCTTCCTCTACCCCATGCAAGTTGAATTGAGCCTTTTCATACATCAACTCACGGTTGATCCAATTCTGGATGATGTTACCTGCCATTTCCAAGCTATCCTCTGATGGAAGGTCATTGGGTATGGCGGCCATCAACTCCGCTTTGGTTAGGTAGCGATCGTCGACTTGGGCGACAACCGGCTCTTCGGTGCTTTTTTGCTGACAGGCCACCAATAGAAGAGGAAAAAGAAAGCTTAGGACGTTCCTCAAACGATTATTCCTTTTCGATGGATTGGAATACCTTGAAATCAACCTCGAAATCATACTTCTCGCGCAATGAGCTCACCCACTCTTCTTCTAGATGTGTTTGGTAGGCTGAAGTAACAAGTCCGCGCGCTTCTGCAAGCGACTTTGGCTGAGGTTCTAAGACATCATAAATCTGCACTAAGATGATCTTTCCATTGTTACCCTCAACGCTATGAATGCCTTCTTCCCAAGCCACTGCATCCACATTGGTATCATCACCTTTGGCGTAGAGTCCGGAGCGGATAGAGAGTTGCAAAGGATTATCCTCATTCACCTCATCCAAGATATCGTTATCGGTATAGCCTTTCTTCACGCGCTTCTTGGCCATCTTCTCTGTTTGCTTAGCTACATCCGCATTCTCGCAGAGGTAAACAGACGCATCCACGCGTTTGTCCCACATAAAGTCTTCTTTATGCGCCTGGTAGAATGCTTCTAATCCAGCCGTATCCTTCACTGCCTTTGACCAAACTTTATCATCCATCAGGTCAAAGAGCAAGATTCCGTCATGGTACTCTTGCATAAGTGCCTTGAATTCAGGGTACTTATCATCCAACAATTCATCTTCGAAGGTGATCAAGTTCGCATCCACGAAGGCATCCCATTGCTCCGCAAGCACATTGCTCAGTTTTCGATCTGCACCAAAACGTTTCTGGAAACGCTTTAGGTAATCCATGTAATCGGCTTGGGTGAAGCTCATCTTCTGGTCTGCGTACTTGTCTTCAGAGATGGTCAGTAGCACTCCGTTCATACCTTCCTGATCCTCTGGCTTCCATTTTCCTTCTAGGTAGTCATCCGTTACCAGCTTATTGACCGCATCGCGCTGCTTGTAGTTGAAGCTCAAGGAATACATCTCCTTCAGTTTCTTGAGCAAGGAAATCTTTCCTTTTTGTCCGCGTGCATCGCGCTCGATGCGCTTCTTTATGGAGGCTTCTAATTCATCAAAGCTTCCGATGCCCCGGTAATCATCGCGCTGGATAAGGTGCCAGCCATAATTGGTGCGAACAGGAAGGCTTACGTCTCCATTGTGCATCAACTCGAATGCGGCATCTTCAAACTCAGGCACCATTCTTCCTGTTCCAAACCAAGGAAGTTTACCCCCGTTACGGGCAGAGCCCTTGTCGTCCGAATACTCCTCTGCCAAAGTGGCGAAATCTTCGCCGTTCTTCAGCCGCTCATAAATCTCTTCAATCTTCTCCTTTGCTCGATCAACGTTCGGGTCCTTCTCACCGGTCTGCTCGTGGGCAACCATGATGTGTGAGGTCTTGATCTCTCCGCGGGCAGGACGCTTGTCTTTCACGTAAATCACGTGGTAGCCAAAACGCGTTCGAACAGGTTTACTCAATTGTCCAACCTCGGTTTCATACGCTGCCGTTTCAAACGGATAAACCATGGAAAATGCGGTGAAGTAACCCAGATCCTCGGCGATCAACTCCTTGTTATCGCCTGTACGAATCTTCGTCATTTCATCGATCATATCGCGTTCATTCTTGATGCGCTTCGCGATTCCTTTCAGGGTGTTGAGTGCCTTAAGGGTGTCTTTAGGGGAAGCATTCTCTTCAACCTTCACTAAGATGTGATAGGCAGCAACGTCTTGTTGCATGCGGTCATAAGCTTCCTGCAGCAGCTGATCATTCATTTGGCGGTCTATCAAATAAGGTTGCGCGAGCTGTCGGCGATATCCGGCCAACTCGTTGATAAACTTCTGGGCGGTGTCCATCTGCAGTTCTTCAGCTTCTTTCACCTTCAACTTGAAATTCACAAAGAGGGTGAGGTACTCGTCCATGGATTTACGGTCAATCACATTGGACGCATTGTTCTTGTTGTAGATCATCAAGAACTCGTCAACGCTGATGGGCTCTCCTTCAATGGTCATGAGTACCTGATCACTTTGTTGCTCCTTCTTCTCTTCCTGCGCGAACAGCCACCCTGTTGCGAGGACCATCATACACATCAATGCCACCTTTTTCATAGCTATTCCGATTGTATTCATTTTAGTTCTTATCTGCTCGTATAATTCGGTGCTTCGCGGGTAACGCTTACATCGTGGGGATGTGATTCTCTTACGCCAGCGGCAGTTATGCGGATAAACTGTGCGTTCTTCAGGGCTTGGATATCAGCGGCTCCGCAGTAACCCATACCTGCTCTTAACCCTCCGATCATCTGGTAAACGATCTCACTGAGCTTTCCTTTATAAGGCACACGGCCAGAGATACCTTCCGGCACCAGTTTCTTAACATCATCTTCTACATCTTGGAAGTAGCGATCCTTCGATCCTTTCTGCATAGCTTCGATGCTACCCATGCCTCGATAGCTTTTAAAACGTCGGCCTTCATAGATGATCATTTCACCGGGCGACTCGTCCACACCGGCAAACATCGACCCTACCATGATGGAACTTGCACCGGCTGCCAAAGCCTTCACGATGTCGCCACTGAAGCGAATACCACCGTCGCCGATCACTGGAATACCCGTTCCTTCTAAAGCCTCAGCCACCTCCATGATGGCGCTCAACTGAGGTACACCAACGCCAGCAATAACGCGTGTGGTACAAATGGATCCCGGACCGATACCCACTTTGATCGCATCTGCACCTGCGTCTTTCAATGCCAAGGCCGCTTCTTTAGTGGCGATGTTTCCTACCACATAGTCAACCTTATCTCCGAAGCGTTTGCGTGCTTCTTTCACGGTATCGATCACCCCTTTCGAGTGACCATGGGCCGTATCGATCACCAAGGCATCCACACCTGCATTGATCAAGGCCTCCATGCGGTGGAAGGTATCTGGGGTAATGCCTACCGCAGCTGCAACACGTAACCTTCCGAAGTCATCTTTACAGGCATTCGGACGAATGCGTGATTTGATGATGTCCTTAAAAGTGATGAGACCGACCAATTTGTTCTTCTCATCCACCACAGGCAGTTTCTCGATCTTATGCTTTTGCAGAATCTCTTCTGCTTTCTCCAAGTCGCTGCCGTCTTGTGTGGTGACCAATCCTTCGCCGGTCATTACTTCATGCACTGGACGCGACATCCGTTTCTCAAAGCGAAGGTCTCTGTTGGTAACGATCCCTTTCAGGTCTCCGCTCCCATCTACCACTGGAATTCCACCAATGGAGTGTTCTTTCATCAATGCCAATGCATCGCCAATGGTAGCTTCCATGCCTATGGTAACAGGATCTTGGATCATTCCGCTCTCTGATCGCTTCACCTTGCGTACTTCCGCTGCTTGCTGTTCAACTGGCATGTTCTTGTGCAGTACGCCAATACCACCTTCTTGGGCCAGGGCAATGGCCAACTCAGATTCGGTTACGGTATCCATTGCGGCAGAAACAATGGGTGAACGCAAAACGATATTGCGCGAAAATTTGGATGTGATGTCGACGTTACGCGGCAGTACTTCGGAATAGGAAGGCACCAAAAGAACGTCGTCGAAGGTGAGACCTTCTCTTATTTGATTTGCGGATTTGCTCATGGACAGCGGCTCTTAAAAATTGGCCAAAAATAGCAAGACCTAGCCGTTCTGAGCCCATGTAAATCTAAATAAGCTGTTAATTGCCGAATCAGCGGATCATATGCACCTTCCCGGTGTAGGTAAGCGCCTCATTTCTGGTGTTTTGCAAGGACAGCGAGTAGGCATAAACCCCACCAGGCAGATCAGCGCCATCCCATCCGAGCTGAGGATCGTTTGTAGAAAACACCAGGTTACCCATTCGATCGTAGATGAGTAATTGATAGTTACTCGGATCGATGTAATTCACATTGGGCAGAAAAACGTCATTTCTGCCATCATCATCAGGTGTAAAAGCGTTCGGTATGAAAACACGAGGAGGGTAGCTAAGACAGAGTAGATTAGACCTACTGACTTCGTTCAACCCATAGATGTTTCCGGGTGTTTCTGGTGCTTGAACATAGTAGCAAACATCACCATCGATCCACCGTAAGCCTACGATGTCATCTTGATAATCATACAAGCCTAATCCAGAGAAAAGGACCTCTTCGGTATTATCACTGGTCACCCGAATCAGGTCATAGTTCGCCACTTCGGTACCCGCAATATCGTATCCTTCATAGTCGGTCCAAAACACCGTATTGATCAAATCTCTCACGTTCTTCTCTCCCTCGATGTATAAGCTCTTCGCCACTTGAGATCGGGCAAGCTCTTCACCACAGAGGTCGTAAGCTGCCACTTGATAATACAAGGAGCTTTGATCACCAGCACCATTCTCATCCCTTAGCTCCATGTCATTCGCGAGGTCTTCATCCACCCGAAATACTTCTACAAAACCACTATTCGGCCTCATGGAACGGAAAAGGCCATAAGCCTTCGCTTCTGAGGTAGTATCGGTAAGTAATCGCACCACGTTCTCACCACTTGAATGGTCGTTTTGAATGCTTTTAATGTACAGTACATCGGGAACATTTTTGGCCCCTAAGCGCACCTCCACTTTATTGGAAAGGGCTTCATAGCCATTCTCATCATCAAAGGGAGCAACCACATAAGTGTAGTCAGCGCCTTGCTGGATGGTGCTATCCACAAAGGCGGTGTCATTCGGGCCTAGGGTTGCAATGCGTGTACTGCCTGCACCACGTACCTTGCGATAGACATGATAGCCACTCAAGTTCTTTACACCTGTTCTAAAAGTGCTGTCTGCGCTGTTCCAGAATATGGTAATTCTTCCACCGCAACGGTCATAGTCGGCTGTATCGATAAATAGGGTTTGGAACCTCAAGCTGTCTGCCGCTTGGTTGTACCAACCATTGATGGAATCGAAGCAACTATCGAACGGAGCAACCGATAAGGTTTCAGATTGTAGCAATGCATTGACACCAAAATCGGTGTAGGTAAACAGGGTGTTTCCTGCACCGAAAACCGTATCCGAGCGGACAAAATCTTCGAAATAAGAGATTATATAGCCGAAGGCGTCATCCGATCGAGAAGCTTCCCAAGACAGGTTCACGTGACCGGTAGCTGTATCCACACTGGCATAAAAGAGGTTGGTTTGGTCTGGTGGTAGATCATCTTGAACAAGTTCCCGTACCACATTTGACCGACTTATACAGCCACCAACACCGGCGATCTCGACCCGGTACGCCACCTCTTCCTCACAAGCTAGAATGGTATCTTGGGCAGCCGTAAGTGGAAACTCAAAGTTCCTAAAGGCCGTAAAGGTGCCACCGATCTCTTTTTGCAACCTAAAAACGCTATCGGTACTCGGCAGACCCGATGGGTTCCATCCAATGGAAACGACCTTGCCTAAAGAGGTAAGGCCAATCACAATGGGTTGGGCAGTATCTCGTGCCACACTGGTATCGGCAAAGCCATTGTACACCTGCTGTAGTATGAATGAACCAGGCACGTCATAATCACCTGTGATCAGGATCGAGGTTTGGTTAAAGTCTGTGACTTGAGCCACTTGGGAATAATTAGTGGTTGTGCCTGGAGCGTAAGAGACGATGATCATATTGAAGTCTGCTCCCGAATCAGCCGGCTGTTCCCAGAACAGGGTGATATCATCATTTTGATCCAGGGATATACAGCGTGGTGTGGGAGCAAACTGCGCTTTGCCCAGTGCAGCGAACACGAAGAACGCCAATGTCAAGTATGTTCGAAGCGTTGTCAAGAATTCCGCGGTGCAAAGGTACAACGATTGGAAGCCGGAAACATTGCCTTCACAAAGTGTTACGAGAGATTGGTCCCATCTGTGTTCTGAGCGTAAGAGAAGTTATTACTTTTGAACGATATTATGCTGCGCCTAAAAGCTATACTCATCGTCCTATTCATGCTGTTCGGGACATTAAGCGTCCGTTCACAATACGCTTGGGATCTGGGAGTTAGCGCAGGTTTTGCGAACTATTTAGGAGAAATTGGTGGCGGTCCAGGTTTGGCACGCGACTGGATCTTAGATATGCAGTTAGACCAGACTCGATGGAATCCCGGGGTTTTTGCACGTTACCGCCTCGATTATATTTTGGCGTTAAACTTTGGTTTTGAATATGCTCGTATACAAGGGGCGGATAGCTTGACCGAAAACCCAAACAGGTTCACTCGGAACCTTCATTTCCGCAATGACATTTTCGAATTTACGACGACCCTCGAATACTATTTCTACAACCAACCGGATGTGGGAAGAACAGGTCGTTACCTGCTGGATTTCAAAGCATACGCATGGGCAGGCTTTGGAGTTTTCTACAATAATCCGCAGGCGCAACTCAACGGTAAATGGTATGCACTGCAGCCCCTGAATACGGAAGGACTTGAAACTCCTTACAGTCGTTTACAGCCGGTTATCCCGGTAGGTTTCGGAGTGTTTTACACCTTTTCTCGTATCCATCGCTTCGGCATGAAAGTAGGATGGCGATACACCTTTACGGATTACATCGATGATGTGAGTACGAAGTATCCTGACCCAAGTGAACTCGGATCTCCTCAGGCGATAGCTCTTTCCAATCGAACAGGCGAAGTGGCGAACCATCCTTTAGCACGCGACTTGTCTCCTTTCTACACGACAGGTGGTGTAAGGGGTAATCCCGAAGCCAACGACAGTTACCTGTTACTAAGCTTCAACTATTCTTACGTGTTTCGGGGTAACTCGAAGAGTTTTGGTCGACGCAAGAATTACCTCTACGGTCGTAAGCGTGGACGTATGGGTAGAGCGCGCTTCTAACCCCTTCTGCTTCCTTTCTCACTTTACAATAAAACCATTCAGGTCGATTGCTATCTTAGCGCAAATTTGAACCGAATGAGACTGTTTATCCTTTCGATCGTTTTGTTGTTTCCAGTGTTGCTCAGCGCTCAAACGATTAATCCAGACATCTATAAAAAGAACATCGAGATCCTATACGATGCAGCAGCTAAAGGATTCAATGAGATCAAACTAGAGGCATCGGGTGAATCGCCGGATGGAAATAAAAAATTTCACGCTGCCCGCAAAGTATCTGGAGCAAGCGATGTTTACATTGACGTTGATTCGGAAGACAGCCATACCTACTATGCGCAATTTGAAGCGGAGGATTTGGAATCAGCCCAAGCGAAGATGGAAGAAATGGTGACCATGGCAGCTGAAGTTGTGGCAGAGAAAGGCTTGGTTCGAAAGAAAGGAACGGACATGAACTATGAGGGCTACCGCAAGCACACCTTGGAATACGATTCAGACAACATCGACTTGATGGGCAAGTATCCATCGTTCGAGTTTGGTATTTTAAAGGGAAGTGAGCCTGTGACCATTGAGCTCGTGGTCAATGAACCTTTGTGGAAATAAGACGCTACCTAAAGAATTGCTTCAGTTTAGAGAGCGGTTTCATCCAGCGGGTAGCTGGACCTGATTCCAGTCCATTCTTCTTCCATGCCCGTGCATCTTCCTGATTCGCGACCCATCGATTTTTCAAGCTAGCATTGCTTGCGCCCCCCATGCGCATCTTGACCCAAACGGAAGGGATGTATTTCGCCTTTAATTGATGTTTTAGGAGCATCCGAAGCATCAATTCATAGTCTGCCGACTGCTTGAACGTGGTATCGTACATACCAAACGATTCGTAGTGTTTCTTACGGAAATAAAAAGTCGGGTGCGCTGGCATCCATCCGCGGTAGAAGGCTTGTGGATCAAAAGCTCTTGAACGCCATTTTCGAACAATCTTCTCCGTATTGAGGGCGTCAACATAATCCAGGTCTGCATAGACCGCATCCACCTTGGGGTCTGCAAATGCGTTTGCAACTTGAGCCACCACATCGGAAGATGCGAGCAGGTCGTCAGAATGAATGAAGCCAACCACCTCCCCTGTTGCCCTTTCAATGCCCTTGTTGAGTGCATCGTAGATGCCATCATCCGGTTCAGATCGATGGTAGGTAATGATTTCTTTGTATTCCTCGATCAGGTCCAGGGTGCCATCTGTTGATCCACCATCAATGACAATGTATTCTAGGTCAGGGTAAGACTGTGCCTTGACCGACTCGAAGGTGTCTCGAAGTGTTTTGGCACTGTTGTAGGTAGATGTGATCAGGCTGATCTTCATGCGATGCTGCGCTCTTTGACCTTCTCAGCCGGATTGCCACGATAGACCCCATTTGGCTCAAGGTCTTTCGAAGCCACGGAACCAACGCTCAAAACGGCATGAGACCCAACCTTAACTCCTTGTGTCACCACGGCCTTAGCACCGATCCATGCACCATCGCTGATCTCAATCGGCTTGACGATCAGATCAAAACTGGGCTTTGTATAGTCGTGGTTTCCGCATAGCAACAGTGCTCCTTGAGAAATGCAGGCATGCGCACCGATGGTGACATCCTCCAGGTTATCGATCCATACCTGCTCACCGATCCATGCATAAGCTCCTACGCGGAGTCGCCAAGGATACTTGATGGTAACCCGCGGTTTGATCACTACTCCCTTATCGATCCTTGCTCCAAAACTTCTCAGCAGGCCGCGCTTCCAACCATACGGCAAGTGAACGCCAGACTGAAAAGCCAGCCATGAAACGATAAACCAGCACGCGCGCTTCAAAGCACCAGCACCTGGATGGTACCAATCGTTGTTGAATTGGGATAGATCAGTCTTCACTAGTAAACAATTCGAGGTACTGCTCACGCAGCGCCACTTGGTCAAATTTACTGCTTACGTAGCTACGGGCTCGCTCTGAATGCTTTTGGTAGGATGCGTCGTCCATCTCCTGGCACGTTCGGATCCGTTCTACCCATGCTTCTTGATTGTTTAAAGGAAGCATCCATCCTGCGCCATACTCCTCAATATCGTTCCACGGTGTTTGATCCGAGATGATGACCGGACAACCTGCAGCCAGGGCTTCAATGATGGCGTGGCCGAAGTTTTCACCGGAAGTCATAGAAATGAAAAAACGATAAGAAGATAGCTGTGTTTCTAACTCAGCAGGAGACATGCCATCGGTCCATTGAATATACTGGCGCTTTTGAATGATGTGTTGACACGCTTGATGATAGTCTTCATCATCATATCCACCGATCAAGTGTAAGTCAGCCGTAACCTGTTCAAAGCAATGCAGCAAGGCTAAGGTATTCTTCACGGGGCTGATGCGAGCCACCGAAACAAAGGCTTTCTCTGGTCTTCCTGTTGAAACTGCCCCTATTGAACTGAGAGCAGGAACATTGCTCACCACCTGGATCTGTGCACCCGAAAAGACCTTTTGTGTAGCTAATCGCTCATGTTCAGATGCAGCATGAAAAAGGACTTTTGAAGCTATTCCAAGTAGTCTGTACGTCGCGAGCAACACCTTCTTCTTGCCTGACTTCAGTGCAATCGCATTTGAATTAAGCATTCCTCTTGGTGCAACAATCAATTTTGAAGCTGCTCCTTTGGTGAGCAACCGGATCAATGGCAAAGCGTGAAACTTAGGTGAGTAGATCCCATTGAAGTAAACCACATCCGGTTGAACGGATTTCATCAATCGGTCTACCAAGTCCAATGTCATTATACTTGTATACCAGACCTTGAAGTCATCCTGAACGAGCCATTGGTCATTCGGCACAGCATAGGGCTCATCCTGATGCCAGTCATGGTTATTGGTTAAAATGAAGAATTCGATGTCTTCGCCCAAAAGCTTGCACATCCGATAAAGGGAAGTGATCGGCCCACCTGCACGATAACCGGGCACAAACCAATCGGACAGTATGAAGACCTTTTGCTTATTCAATGTTGTTCTCTTCCATCCACGCCGCCAAAGTGATCAAGGGCCACACCCTTGACCAAGAGACTGCAGGGTCTCCTTTCAAGAAAGCTTGCCAGAGCTGGTGAACTCCATCCGCTTCTAGCAGATTAGCGCTGACCATTCGATGAATACCTTCCTCCGCAAAGCTTTTTAATGGCCCTCGCATCCAGTCCTCCCAAGGCAAGACAAAGCCCATTTTCGGACGATCAATGATTTCATGTGGTAGAAGGTCCGCGAAGCTATCGGTAAGCAATTGCTTTGGACGATGAGGGTACTTGATTCGGTCACTTACTTGCATGACATATTCAACCAACTCGTGGTCTAGAAAGGGAACACGCACTTCCAAGGCATGAGCCATGGACATTTGGTCGGTATCTCTTAGCAAGGTATTCTGCAAATAGGTAGATAGCTCAGCGACGCTTATCCGACTCAAGGTAGGCAGTTGCTCAAACTCATGAAACTGTCCAAGTCCGGCAATGACCTCTGCCACTCTATTCTTAGCGATCTGTTTTCCTTTAAGGCTTTTAACCGTTTCGTCGAGCAGTGTCTTTCGGAAAGTTGGATAAAGGTGGAGTAAGTCGAAATAATCGGCTTCCAAAAGTTCTCTCGTCTTCAAAGAAGACATTCCAGGTCTCCATTTGGTGAGGAGCGTTCCGATCAGTGTACGCAATCCCCTTGGAAAGCTGAGTATCCAATTGCGATCTGCGATATAAGGGATACGGGTAAACACATCATAACCAGCAAAAACCTCGTCTCCCCCGAGGCCAGACAAGGCCATGGTGATTCCTTGACGTTTCGTCTCGCGAGATACGATCCAAGTATTCGGTCCATCGCCAGACGGATGGTCCATCGCCTTGAGTGCATCAGGCAGTGCAGGCAAAAAATCATCCGGCGTAAGTCGGATCTCATGATGTCGAGCACCAAACCGCTTTGCAACTTGCTGGGCATAGATGGCTTCACTGTATTGCGATTCATCAAACGAAACATTGAAGGTATCCAACTCTTGATCGAGTCGCTCCCGCACCACTCCCACAATCATACTTGAATCGATCCCACCAGAAAGGAAAGCACCGGATGGAACATCAGCAACGAGTCTACGCTCTACCGATGCCGTAAATCGGTCGCGAATCTCCTTATGAACCTTGATAGGGTCTCGATCGAAATGAAGTTTTTGCCAAGGTTTCCAATACTCCACCGGTTGGGCATCTACTTCAGACACTTGCCAATAGGTTCCAGGCATCAGCATCCTCACCCCTGCAACGATGGTATTCGGAGCATGCACGGTTTGATAGCGCAGGTAGTCATCCAAGGCCGCGCGGTCCAGCTTTCGTTCGATCAGGTCACTGGCAAGTAATGAACGCAGTTCTGAAGCGAAAAGAAACGAACTCCCCGTTTGCGCATAATAAAGGGGCTTG
>CAJXNO010000035.1 GCA_913057205.1 uncultured Flavobacteriales bacterium | reverse complement strand
CCTTGATGGCATTGTACTTCAACTTGTTTTCCATACATGAGCGGCAAAAGAATCCATCTATCGGTACTCTCATCTACCAATTCCTATACCATCGAGCTTTTGAGCCAGAATGGCATAGAATCATGGACCGTGGTTTCTTGTGATCATCAATCCGCCGGCAAAGGTCAAAGAGGAAAACGCTGGGAGGTAGAGCCAGAAGCTAACCTCACCTTTTCTGTGGCGATAGAGGCTCGAATTGGACTTGAACAGCAGTACATCGTGTCTTCTGCAGCGGTTCTTGCGGTTGTCAATACGCTTGAAGCCTACGGTATAGATGCTAGGTTCAAGTGGCCGAATGACATTCTTGTAGAAGGGGAGAAGATCGCGGGTATCTTGATCGAGAACCAAGTGGCTGATGGGATGATCCGCTGGTCCGTCATTGGGATAGGTCTTAATGTTAATCAGACGCATTTTCCACCTTACGATTGGCCAGCAACATCGATGAAGCGTATCCGTAAAGGCCTCGATCTCGATAAAGAGGAAGTGCTGAGTTTGCTTTTGCAGTCACTGAAGCAAGCTTGGTTTGCACTTGCGAAGGGAAAGACCAGCGCCAATATCCGTCGGATGGATGAGCTGCTCTTTGGTTTTGAAGACGAAGTACAGTTTGAAGTGGGCGGCAAACGTGTAGTTGGAATGATCCTCGGCCTAGCACATGATGGTGGGTTGAGGCTTGCCCTCTCAGAAGGTGTGCGGACGTTTTATAACGGTGAGCTCAAGCTTTTGCGAAGCGCTTCTTGATCGCGTCTCCTAATGCGTTCAAAAAGTTGGTCAAGGGGGTTTTTATCATAGCTCCCATGAAACTATTGACATCGGCGTCAAAGAATGCATTGATCTCTGAACCGCCTTCTTGATCTTCACCCAAGCGAACCACCAATTTGAATGGAAACGGCTTATCCGATGCCGAAGCATAGATCACTTCCCCTTCATCACTGTCTTCCAATTTGAGCCTGATCTCTGCCAAACCTTTGATTTTGAAGGAACAACTGTTTCCTTCCTCCTTCCAGTTCTCGATACGATCTTCTGGGAGGATCAGCTTTAGGTTGGAAGGCTGAGACAAGAATTCCTTTAATCCCTTTCGGGTAGTGTTGATGAGGAAGCGGTCGCTTTTGAATTCAGCCATTTAGGAGGTGGTTTGTGGTTTCCATTCTGAAGGATTAGCACGCCAGTCGTTCAGCGACTCCACATCTGTATCCTGAATGTAGTTGGTTTCAATCGCCTTTTCGAGTACGGAGCCGTAGTCAGTTAGGGTTACCAGTGGACACTTATGCTCCAAAAAGTTCTTCTTCGCAAGGTCGAAGCCATAGCTGAAGAGAGCCACCATACCTTTAACGGTGCAGCCAGATTCTCGGAGGGCATCTACCGCCAGCAAACTGGATTGACCGGTAGAGACCAAGTCTTCGATCACAATGACGGATTGGCCTGATTCAACTACGCCTTCGATTTGTGACTGTGTTCCGTGATCTTTTGGTTTCGGACGTACGTACACCAATGGAAGTCCAAGCTCTTGTGCTACCAAGGCTGCTTGAGCTATACCGCCTGTTGCTACACCCGCTATGAGGTCTGGTCTACCGAAGTTCTCATCAATGGTTTTTACAATTTCTTGTCGAATGAACGTTCTGATCCGCGGGTACGACAAAGTCTTGCGGTTATCGCAATAGATGGGCGACTTCCATCCTGAAGCCCAGGTGTATGGTTGGTCTGGACGAAGGGAAATGGCTTTTATCTGAAGCAAAAACTCTGCTACCTTGTGGGCGGAATTGAAACTGTAATTCATGGCTCAAAAGTATAAGTTTTTTATCAAGGATAAGTCCGTTACATTCAGTCAGGACGCGGTTTTAGAGGATAATGATGAAAGCTTAATGAAGGACTGGATCAACCGTTTGGATCGATTGGATATTCCAGTCTCGACAGAGGTGATAATGAGTGACCTAGCCGGATTCATGCGGCACCTAATGGAGCGCATTCCTTTCATTACAGCAGGAGGTGGGGTGGTGTTCAATGAACAAGAGGAACTGCTTATGATTCATCGGCGTGGGTATTGGGATCTGCCTAAGGGCAAGCAAGAGAAGGGAGAGCCCATTGAAATTTGTGCTGTACGCGAAGTAGAGGAAGAGTGCGGTGTACAAGGTCCGGTGATTGATTCAGCGCCTTTTTCAACATATCACCTTTATCGAGACGCGGGCAAGACCCTGGTAAAGCATTCCATTTGGTATCGTATGCGGATCGAAGGGAGGCCAGCATTGGTTCCTCAAACTGAAGAAGACATCTCGGAGGCGCAATGGATGACGCTGCCCTTGTCCAAGAAAGTTCTCGATGGGGCCTATCCTTCGATCAGGGAAGTGCTTCAGTACGTTACTTAGGCATTTCTTCTTCTTCCACCTCAGGAGGCTGAAGCTTGAAAAGCAGTTCTTTGTTCGGATGCTCCTCATTCCAAGCCTTTGCGAATAACCGCTCAATTCTACTGCCTGGTGGTGGTGCTGGTGATACGATGATCTCCAAGTCCTTATTCAAATAAAAATAGCTCGGGAAAGCCCGGAGTTGATATTGGTCCACCAGTTGATCATGGTTCATCGCCTTGCCGAAGTACCAGTTGAAATGATAGTCACCAGAAATGTCTCTCATTTTTGCCAATGATGCTTCTGTACTGATACTGAACATAGCAATATCTGTTCCGTAACCTTCCTTCAAGACCTTCATTAGGCTCATCTCTTTCAATGTTTCTGCATCGAAATCATCGAAGAATTGAATGTAGATGTAACGTCCTTGGTATTCCTTCAACCGGAAGATGTTTCCGAACAAGTCAGAGAACTGGAAATCCGGTGCCAGTGTGCCGGGAGCTAATCGGTTTAAGATTTGCTCTGCATTAGCTGCGATTATTTTGCATTCTTGGTCCTGTGCTCGCATGATTAAGGAGTCGAGCAGCACCCGAATATTCGATTGCGGGTATTTCTTTTCAATGCCAAGCTCATAGAGTTCAGTAGCGAGAACTAATTCGCGGATGTCTTTGCGCTGCAGGTGTGGATCTACTGCGAGGGCATCGTATAGAGCATTGAAATCGGTTTGTTTCAATGCTTCTTCTGCTTCTTCGATGAAACGATGCTCCTGCTTTGGGTTGAGGTAGGAGAGGTATTCATCATAGAACAGACCAAACCCTTGAGCGAAGCTCAGTTGATCGTATTCCAGTGCATGGCTAGAAAAGTACCGTTGGTAGATCTGGTTTCTGCTATGATTGGTTTGGATCTCAAAGGTGGCCAGTCGATAATGCAAGTGTTTCCGAAGGAATCTGTTTGGATGGTCGCCGTACTGTGCATTCAACAGCATAATCAGTGAATCAGCAAGGGGCAGGATCTGGCGGCTAACAGACCGTCCGTAGTACTTAGAATTATCGATCAGGAACCGATTGATTGTTTTTTCAATCTCTGTAATATGATGGTTCAGCTGGCTTTCTGATTCAAATACCTCCGGTAAGATGAATACATCCTTCGCCGGACCGTAACGTTCCTCTTCCAGCGGCTCGGAAAGCACCAGGGTATATTCATTGCCTGGCTCAAGGTATACGTGTGCATGGATGTTTTGAATCTTCAAGACGTACAGGCCCGTTTCGGAAACGTCTACATTGAATTTGAAGGCGCCATTCTGCGGTATGACTTGCTTGTCCAGTAAAGCGGTCTCAAACGTGAAAAGGTCAAGGTAGCGATGGATCTCGATGGTTTTGCCCTTGTAGTAAAAAGCATTGCCCTGAACGAGCGTATTGCCTGACTGAGCTGTGAAGGAGAAACAACACAACAACAGAAGTACGGTCCATGTGGAAAGGCGTTCAATCATCCTACGGGAGGTAAAACGATTTCACTCGGCAAGAATTGCGAAACATCACCCCCATTTTTGTAGATCTCTCGTACAATACTCGCGTTGATGGCGGATATGGAGGCATCGCAGAGTAAAAAAACCGTGGTCACGTTGTCATTCAAGGCTTGGTTCATGTGGGCGATGGACCGCTCGTATTCGAAGTCTGATCCATTACGGAGCCCTCGAATCAGGAAAGCGGCTTCATGCTTTACACAGAAGTCTACTGTCAATGCATCGATGGTTTTCACCTCAATTCGCTCATCATCGGCATACACCTTTTCGATCCAAGAGACCCGCTGCTCCGCAGAGAAGAGGTTGCTTTTCTTTGAGTTGGATCCTACGGCAATGATGAGGCGGTCGAACATGGGGAGTGCCTTTTCTACAATGGAGGCGTGCCCCAAAGTGAATGGGTCGAATGTTCCAGGAAAAACAGCGGTTTTCATTTCACAAAGGTTTAAAGAACGTAAAGCGTACTTCGCCATAGGTGCGTTCCTGTGCAAAGTTCGGATGTTCTTTGAAACTTTTATCCCGACGGTGTTCAAGAATGAACATACCACCGTTCATCGCGATGTTTTTCAAGCAGCCATCGATCAACGAGGGGTAGGCTGGGTAATCATAGGGAGGATCAGCAAAGATCAGGTCAAAGGGCGTTTCATTTCGCTCGAGGAATGACTCAGCAGGGAGCTTTAGCGCAGTGCAGTTGTCTACTTCTAGGATTTGCATGGCCTCTTTGATCCAACGTATTGCGTGATGATTGGCATCAACGTAAGTAACCGATTGTACACCTCGCGAAACTGCTTCCAGGCTTATGGTGCCGATGCCTGCAAAGAGGTCGAGCATCTTGGTTTCATCCCATGAGATCATCCCATTCAGTATGTTGAACAGCGACTCCCGCGCATAATCTGTAGTTGGCCGCGCGGGGATGCGTTTCGGTGCTTGAAATCTGCGTCCTTTGAACCTACCGCCTATGATGCGCACAGAAGGCTGAAGCTTAAGTGTTGATAAGGGAGTGACTTCTCTTTTGCCAAGGCGTCACTCATCGTGGTTTGGTCGAGCTTTGCTACAGGGTTGAGGTTTTTCCAGTAAGATGTCATCAAAGTCCAGGTCTCATCCTCTTCTCGAACGTCACCGCCTAGGAAAAGGGGCACATGCTCTGTATCCACTTTGAGGATCTCAGCAGCATAGAGCACAAAGTAGGCAATGTCTTCTTTCGCACTTTGGAAAAAGCTGTTGGCCAACTTCAGTTTACTGTCCTGATAAACGCGCAGGTCGAGGTGATCAGCGTAGGTATACATCCACACGGAATCAGTGATCGACTTCGCTTTGATGTGGTTGATCTCCATTTCAATGGCTGGCGCGATGTGCGGTAGCATTTTGAAATGACTCAGTGCTACATGGCTTTCCTTATCAAGCAACTCGGCGACTGGATAGATTACTTGTGCTTTCAAATTAACCAGTTGGTGCTGCTGCAGACACTGGTCTTCGTGCAGCTCGTTGGTCAGCTTGAAGGCTTCCTCATCAATGGAATTGCCAAGAATGTTGGGGTAGAGGAGGTAATTGCTGGATCGAATGGTGAGCAGCACCTCCTTGTAGGTTCTGCGCAGCGGTTCGTGCTGGCTTAGGAGTTTGCTGAGTGATCCATCAAAATCATACCGGGCGAATCCTGCAACCATTTTTTTAGTGGCGTGGTACCACATGGCGCGGGCTTCGTTGGGATAAAGCTCCAAGATGAGGTAGAAATAGCTCGCAGCGTCCTCGGTGAGTGTATTATCAAAGCATTCATCCGAGGTGTTGATCTCCATAGAAAGAGCAGCTTACTCCCAGTTACCGTTGGTTTTCGGGTCGTTCAATGAACCAACTTGCATTGGGTCACGTGGATCGAATGGTTTGGAATCCGTTGCCTGGAAAACAGGTACTTCAACGCCTGAACGCTCAACGGTTCCTGCAGCGAGGTCGAATTTAGCGCCACCTGTGAACGGTACAAAGCGCAGAGAATCTGGATGGAAGCGATGCACTCGGTCATCACCTGCTTTGAACAAACTGTCTTTCACAGAAACATAGTTCGTATCACGACTTACGATTCCACGCTTGATGGCTTCTTCTTCGCTCAGGGTATCTGGAACTTCACCAAATGCTTTGATGAATAAGATGGAGTCGTTTTTCACGAAGTCGATCAAAGTATCCATACTGCCGGTGTACACTTGGTATTTCGCCTTGAAGGCCAATTCAGCTGTACGGATATCCTTCAAGCGTTGCACAACATGCTTGTATCGTCTTTCCTTTGCGTTCTGGAATTCGATCGGCACTTTGATCGACATGTAGTCGGCGTAAGCTAGGCTCGCAACCAACAACACCAACACAGCGCTGATGCCCAAACGGATCTGCTTGGAAAGCTGAACCAAGGCAGCTACTACACTTATGGCTCCTGCGAGGAAGAAAGCCAGCGCACCAAACATGTAGGCGCCGTTCTGTTCAGTTGAAAAGCCATTGATCAGTAGGATGATCCCGATCAGGGTCAATACACCAGGAAAGATAAATATCTTGTACTCGCTCATCGTTCTTAAATCGTGATAATAGTGGACAAATCTACAATTTTTCCCACGCCAAAAAATACTTGTTTGTTAGCACTAGATTAACTCTATTTTGCGGCAAGGATGAAATCAGAATCTGCATTTATCAGCGAGGTTTCGGCGCAGTTGAAGGTCGATTTGAAGAACGACCAGATCTTGGCATTGAAGGAGGTCTACTCCTTTCTGTTTGAGGGCGGTGCGGATTCGATCTTCATTCTCAGAGGCTATGCTGGAACCGGAAAGACCACCTTGATGGGTGCTTTGATCCGATGGTTCCACAGCGTGAATCGTAAGACGGTACTGCTTGCTCCAACCGGACGTTCAGCAAAGGTTCTTTCATCAATGTCAGGTTATCCGGCCAGTACAATTCATCGACGTATCTACAGCGTGAAAGAGTCGGAGTTTGGTAGACCCACCATGGAATTGGTGCGCAATACATCAGAGAAGACCATGTACTTCGTAGATGAGTCCTCCATGATCGGTGAGGCTAACTTGGAGGATGGTTATAATGCACGCTCTTTGCTCGAAGATCTCATTGCATATGTTCGTTCAGGTGAACGCTGTAGGCTTATCTTGATCGGTGATGATGCTCAGCTTCCTCCTGTGGGCGCAGACTTAAGTCCGGCACTTGATCGCAAACGTTTGATGACTATCAGCCACGGCCCTGTGTTTGCAACTCAATTGACGGAGGTGGTGCGGCAGGCTTCCACCTCGTTGGTCTTGAAGAATGCTACCATGATCCGAGAACAGATCAACGCAGAGGCGTTTGAAGAAATGCGCTTAGACGTTGATCCGCATGGTGCTGTTCAGCGCTTGGACCCCTATGACCTTGAGGAGCAATTGTCCCAACACTTTTCAGGGGATGAAGCAGATGAAACGGTGATTATTTGTCGATCAAATAAGGACGCATACCAGTTCAATCAACAGATAAGAGGACGGGTCTTGTTTCGGGAAGAACGCATTCAAGCGGGCGATCGTCTGATGATCGTGAAGAATAACTATAAGCAGAAGCTTCCTGGAAAGCGACAGAATTTCTTGGCTAACGGTGATATGATCACATTAGAGCGAGTCCATGCAGTAAGGAGTTTCGGATCGTTCGATTTTGCGGAGGCACAGGTTTACTTTACGGATGATCCAGAGGTTTCATTTGATCTCATTCTTTTACTCAATACCCTTGAGTATGAGGGTCCATCCATACCGGGGAAGGAGCTTTTGAAATTGCGCAATGAAATGATCCAATCCGGTGCATTGGATAGCGAGGAAGCGGAGGAAAAATTCTTCCAGAATCCCTTTTTTCATGCTGTTCAAGTGAAGTACGCTTATGCGGTCACTTGCCATAAGTCGCAAGGGGGGCAGTGGAAACATGTATTCATATATCCAGGCTACTTTACTCCTGAAATGCTCGATCGTTCTTATTTTCGGTGGATGTATACGGCCATCACCCGTGCCTCGGAGCAAGTAAAACTGGTTCAGTTTCCGGAGGTGTTATTGAACCTTTAAAGCATTGTACCTATGAGAGCGTTGATTTCTGAATGGATCCTCGGATTGTTTGGCTGGAAGGTTAAAGGCCGTTACCATGATCAATTGATGAGTTGCGTCATCGTTGTTGCGCCCCATACGAGCAACTGGGACTTTATTTGGGGGATCCTCGCACGCAATGTGTATCGACTGAATGCGCGTTATCTCATTAAAGATAGCTTCTTCAAACCGGGGCTCGCTTGGTTCTTTCGTTGGACCGGAGGAATACCGGTTGACCGTTCAAAGAAGACCGATTTAACCGAACGGTTGAAATCCATGCTGCAGCGAGGAGATAACCTTCAGATCGTCTTTACACCAGAAGGCACACGCAAATGGGTAGAGAAGTGGAAGACAGGCTTCTATTGGGTCGCCGTGGATACAGGTTTACCCATCGTGATGCACAGCATAGACTTTAAGAAAAAGGAGTTTGATACCCATCCACCCCTTTACCCATGCGGAGACTGGGAAAAGGATAAGTTAAAGTTTGAAGCCTTTTTCCGCGATAAGACACCAGGTAATCCGGAGGGATTCAACCCTTCTTTCTGATCACGGATTACGAAGATTCCCGTATTTGCCACACTTTGTGCTTCCCTCAGATTTGTAGCGATCAAAACTATTGATGCTATGAATAAGACACTTACTACTGCTTTTGTTTGCTTGTTTCCGCTTCTCCTAACCGCTCAGAGTATTGACACCAACTGGGTGAGGCAATACGACCAAACTGGGGATGCCTCTAATGTTTATGCCGCTTTACTACCGGATGATTCTTAGTCATCGCGATGCGTAACATCTATTACCAGATCAATGGAGACGGTGTTCACTCGCTAAATACGACGGACTCCAGACCTTTGGCTCGGTATCAGCAATGCTTGGTGTTGAGGATGGCTTCTTGGTAGGAGCTGCCTTCAATAATGCACCGGCCATTGCCTTGAGGGGTTCAGATATGGATACGGTCTGGACCAAGTCGCTGGGAACAAGTTGGGGGCAGGTGAGTGCCTTCTTGCGAGATGGGGATGATTTTTATGGAAGTGGATATTCTTCCAATACAGGTCAAGTCTGGAAGTTTAATGCCTCTGGAGATACCGCTTGGAGCATTGCTGTGCCTCATTCAACGTTTACCAATTTGAGCTCCATGGCCAAATTATCAGATGGAAACTTTGTTGCTGGTGGTAATTTGGATGACTACCCACTTGTTGTGAAGTTCTCGTCTAGTGGTGATACCGTTTGGACTTACACGGAGAATATTTTCATCAGCTTTCAACGCTCTTCTATTTACGAAAAGGCCAATGGTGAAATCGTCTTGATAGCGCGCGATCGTGCCATTGTTTTGAATGCATCTGGTGAAAAGCAAGCGGAGATCAACTTCAGTAATGATTGTTTTGATCTCGCCATCGATGGCGACAATTGTCTGCTCGTCGGCTCACGCACCTCTGGTAATTTCGGCAACGATCGTATGCCTTACATCGAGATCAGAAATGAGAATATGGATAGCCTTGGGATGTGGGAGTATTCAGACTTTATACACCCGCCAGCAAGCAATGGATTGGAGTCTGTGGTTGCAACGCCCACAGGAGGTTTCATTGCCGCTGGCAAGATCCGCGATAGCATTGAGGTCTTGAACAATACCTACAATGTATTTGCTGTACGTTTCAATGATGACCTGATCGGAGGCTTGGAACCAATCGACGAACTAAGCCAGTTATCGCTCTACCCTAATCCAACGGATGGGCGCTTGGTGATCACGTGTGATGCTCCCATCGGGTCATTTGAAGTGGTAGATCTTCAAGGACGTGTGATTCTTTCTGATCATGCTTTTGGATCAAAGACGGTTGTAGACCTAAGTGACCTCACACGAGGGTACTATGTGGTTAAAACGAAAAGCGGCGCGACTCCCTTTTTAAAGCAGTAGCGAAAAACAAACCTAATCTGTTCTACTCCATGATGCGATTCAGCGTTTTGCTGGGTCGCATTACTTTTTCTACCTTATTGGTGTCAGGGTAATAGTAGCCACCGATGTCAACTGGTGTTCCTTGTACCTCTATGAGCTCTCGCTCGATGGTTTCGGCGTGCGCTTCAAGGGCCGAAGAAATGCTTTGAATATGATCGCCGAGTGCAGTTCCCTTAGCGCGCTCGGCTAGATGCTTTGCCCAATACCTTGCCAAGTAGAAATGACTTCCTCGATTATCAAGTTCACCGACTTTTCTGGAGGGGGACTTTCCTTGTTCGAGTAGCTCTTCTACGGCCTCGTCTAAGGTGCTAGCTAATAGTTTAGCGGTTTCATTATTTAATGATGTAGCCAAATGTTCAAGTGAAACGCCCAAGGCTAAGAACTCACCTAAGGAATCCCAACGGAGGTGGTTTTCTTCTATCAATTGTTGCACATGCTTGGGAGCAGAGCCGCCTGCACCTGTTTCGAACAGACCACCACCATTCACCAACGGAACTACTGACAGCATCTTAGCACTCGTACCCAGCTCCAGGATCGGGAAGAGGTCTGTGATGTAGTCGCGCAGTACGTTTCCGGTGACTGAGATGGTGTTCAAACCTGCCTTGGTGCGTTCGAGTGTGCGCTGCATGGCGACACGGGTATCCAGGATTTCAATGTCCAAGTCGCTCAGGTCGTGATCTTTAAGGTATTCCTCTACCTTTTTCTTGATCATCCGATCATGTGCCCTGTTATGATCCAACCAGAAGAATGCTGGATCCTTGGTGATACGAGCTCTTCTTACGGCCAGTGCTACCCAATCTTTGATGGCGGCATCCTTTACCTGACAAACCCGAAAGATGTCGCCTTTTTCTACATTCTGTGCTAGCAATGTTTCACCGGCACTATTCTTCACCAATACGCGACCACTCGCGTGCAATTCAAATGTTTTGTCGTGTGAACCATATTCCTCGGCCTTTTGAGCCATGAGTCCAACGTTGGCAACAGACCCCATGGTACTCGGGTTGAACGCGCCATGTTGCTTGCAGAATTCGATGACTTCATCGTAGATTCCAGCGTAACTTCGATCTGGAATGATGGCGATGGTATCCCTGGTATTACCTTCTTTATCCCACATTTTTCCGGAGTTCCTGATCATCGCAGGCATGGAAGCATCGATGATCACGTCACTTGGTACATGGAAGTTGGTAATGCCTTTATCGGAGTCTACCATGGCCAGATCTGGGCCTTTTTCTATGGTTTCCTCGATCTCCTTCTTAATCTGGGTTGCAGTAGCTTCATCCAACTGGTCTAATGATGAGAGCAAACTCTTCAATCCGTTGTTCGGGTTAACCCCAAGGCGATCAAACGTGGCTCGATGGTTTTCGAAAAGTTCGTCAAAATAAGCGGTGACGATGTGTCCGAAGATGATCGGGTCAGAGACCTTCATCATGGTTGCTTTCAAATGTGCGGAGAGGAGGATGCCTTCCTTTGCTGCTAGATCCATCGCCTCATGGATGAAATCTTCCAGAGCTTGCACGTGCATAACCGCCGAGTCTACTACTTCACCAGCCTCAACGCTGATCTTGTCTTTCAATGTAATCTCTTCACCGTTGCTGACGAAAACGATGGATAGTTCATCACGCTCAACCACGATCACAGATTGCTCTGTTTCGTAAAAGTCGCTGTGTTGCATGGAAGCCACTTGGGTTTTGCTGTCAGATGACCATTCGCCCATGTTGTGTGGGTGACGTTTGGCGTATTCCTTAACCGCATGAGCAGTTCTCCGGTCCGAGTTTCCTTCGCGAAGCACAGGGTTTACAGCACTTCCTTTCACCTTGTTGTATCGGTCGCGAATCGCGTGTTCTTCTTCTGTATTCGGACGCTCAGGGTAGTACGGGATGTCATAACCCGCTGCTTGTAACTCAGCTATTGTTGCTTTCAATTGTGGAACCGACGCAGAAATGTTGGGTAGTTTGATGATGTTGGCTTCGGGTGTATGAACCTGCTCACCCAAGTAGGCAAGGTCATCGCTTACCCGCTGTTCTTTCGATAACTTATCTGGGAATAAAGCGAGCACACGGTGCGCCAAAGAGATGTCGCGCAGTTCGATTTCAATTCCTGCTTCGGCTACAAATTTCTTGATAATGGGTAGGAATGATGCGGTAGCTAGTGCGGGTGCTTCGTCTGTTTTGGTGTAAATAATCTTTGGAGGCTGAGGCATATTGTTGCGTACAGTTGTGAAGTTGATGAGTGTAAAACAAGAGAGGGGCAAAGGTAGTACCTGCCCCTCTCGATAAAAATGATATTGGTTAGGCTCTTAGTAGCCGAAAACCTCCTCTAAGCTGAGTTCGGTCACCGGACCTAGCTTTTTAAGGGCGTCCATATCTACCTCTGAGCGCTTTCCAATCACCATATAGGTGTAGTTCTTGCCTTTGATGTTGCTGTCAAAGAAGGCTTGGACATCATCAAAACTCATCTTTTCGATGGCTGGATAGACCTTTTCATTCAGATCATAGTCTAAGCCGCGATCTTGGGCAGATTGATAGCTCCACAAGATGTTACGTCCCGTGGTGCGGTTGGTCTCGATCTTTTTCAATGCACTCAGCTTGGCTTGTGCAAACTGCTTGTCTGCACGTGGCAGGGTGCTCATCAATTCAAGCAAGGCGTCAGTTGCGTCTTCCAACTTATTCACCTGCGTACCGATGTAGCCACGCACGTAGTGGTGATCCTCTGCATCAGATGGAGCAGAGAATGCAGCGTATGCCGAATAGGCAAGCGCTTTCGATTCTCTGATTTCTTGGAATACAATAGACGACAATCCACTACCGAAGTACTCATTGAAGATCTGTGATTCTGGCATCACTTCCACGTCAAAGGTCTGTCCGCGATGCATCAACATCAGCTCCGCTTGCACCATGTCGTACTCGCAGAAATAGACTTTATTCTCTTCTGTTGCCACCTCAATAAAGGCCATTTCTTTAGGCGCTTCCATGAATGTTTCTGGTAGTGTATGATGCTTTTCCAATACAGCTATGGCATCCTTCATTTCTTGAGGACCGTAGAACATCACTCGATGCTCATAGCTCGTGAGCTGGTGCAGCTTGTCGATCAATCTCTGCGGATCGATGGCGCGCATTTCTGATTCTGAAAGCACCGTGTTGTAAGGGTTCTCTGGGCCATACTGAGCATAGCTACGCATACCTCGGAAGAGGATTTGTCCTTTGTTCAGCTTGGCATCTGCACGCTCTTTCAAGACGCCATTGATCATCTCATCGTAGCTGCTTTGATTGGCCACTACATCAGCAAGCACTTTCTCGAAAAAGGCAACGCCTTCTTCAAAGGTCTCTTCTAAACCGCTCAACATCACGTATGAACGATCATCTGATGTGAATACATCAAAACTCACTCCAAGCTTGAAAAGCTCTTTCTGTACTTCTGCTGGAGACATGTCGCTTGTTCCAAGGTAAGGAAGGTACTTCACCGCAAGTGCAAGCTCCTGATCGTGGTTCTTACCCATGTCTAATACATAGTAAAGATTGAACAATTCGTTCATGTCGTTCTTCACATACTGCACAGGTACTTTACCCTTGATCGATCCGGTTTGGATCAGCTTTTCGTAGTCAAGGAATTGGGGTTTTAAACGCATGCTTTCCATCGAGTCAATGCTGGCGTAGAAATCAGAGTTCTCTTCACGGTTGATTTCAACAGGTGTGATCTCAGGCTTCTCGACCTTGTGTACATCCTTTTCTCCGATGCGTTTGTTTATTGCTACATAGTTGTCTTTGAAGTTCTCATTGGCCCAAGCAACCAATTCTTCCTTGGTCACCTTTGCCATTCGGTCGTAAGTGCTTACCACTTCATCCCAAGCCGTACCAAGTATGAAGGCGTCAGAGATGATGTAGGCACGGATCCAGTTGCTCTCCATTTGGCTCATCAGATCCTTCTTCTTCTTGCGTACCACAGCATCGATCATCCAATCATCAAAAGCGCCTGTCTTGATGCTGTCAATCTGAGCAAGCAAGAGGGATCGAACTTCCTCCAAGTCTTGGCCTTGTCGTGCGTATCCAGTCAACATCAGCCATGAATAGTCTTCGTTGATCGAAGGGTTGGAATAGGCCCGCAATACCTTCTGTTGTTGGTTGAGGTTGAGGTCAATCAAGCCCGCCGTTCCATTGCTTAAGATACCGTCCATGAGCTCCAAGTAAAGCGCATCTTTGGTATTGGCGCCACCTAAACGGAAGGCCATCATTTCGAATTCGGCTTCGCTACCGTATACATCGGCTATACGTGGCTCTGTGATCGGTTCTTCTGTAGGCATCTCCATATCTTCCAAGGGCTTGCGCTCCATGCCTCCGAAGTACTTTTCGATCATTTCAATGGTCTGATCTGGATCGATGTCTCCTGCCAAGATGATGGCCATGTTGTTAGGGACATAACGACGCTTGAAATAATCATGGATCTTTTGCATGCTTGGGGTCTTCAGGTGCTCACCAGTGCCGATGGTGGTTTGCTGACCATAAGGATGCGTAGGGAAGAGGAGGTCAAGGGTTTTGTAGTATGCTTGACGACCGTCGCTGTCTTGTGTGCGGTTAAACTCTTCGTATACCGCTTCGAGTTCGGTGTGGAAGAGTCGGAGGACCAATTCGTTGAAGCGTTCTGATTCAATCGCCAACCACTTTTCGAGTTCCGTACTTGGGATGTCATTGATATAAACGGTGCGCTCGTTGCTGGTGTATGCGTTCGTTCCTTGCGCGCCCAGCCCACTGATCAGCTTGTCGTATTCATTCGCAGCTACAAAGGTTGCAGCGATCTGTGAGAGGCTATCGATCTTCGCATAGATGGCAGCTCGCTCTGACGGGTCTGCGTTGCGATGCTCTTCATAGAGGTCAGAAATCATTTGCAAGAACTTCTTTTCCTCTTCCCAATTCAATGAAGCGATCTTTGAGGTGCCTTTGAATACCATGTGCTCTAGGTAGTGTGCCAATCCTGTAGCGTCGGCAGGATCTTGTTTACTCCCTGTTCGAACAGCAATGTTGGTCTGTACCCGAGGTTCTGCATGATTCTCAGAGAGGTAAACCTTTAAACCATTGTCAAGGGTGTAGATCCGAAGACCAAAAGGATCTCCCTCTACGGATTCGTAGGTGTACTTGCTATTGGCTTTTTCAGCTTGGACATCGCCACTACCACAGCTGTTGAGCGTGAAGAGTAGGGCGGCCATCCATAAAATTGGTCTGATACGCATAATTACATGAATTAAAGAAAATCGAGATCGAGGTCTCGTTTGAGTTGTTCTAGGTTTGGATTCTTGTTGACCAGGTGTTCATACTTCTCCTGGGTAGTAAAAAGCTTCTTAGAGGTTTTGGTGGCTTTGATCTCTGTGCTGAGTTGTAAACTGCTGTTTTGAGTAAGCTTCCGCAGTCGGTGCAGCACATCGGTGCTGTGATGGTTGAATTCTTCTTGATCAACCTCATGGTTCAAATACACTTTGAAGGTAGTGTCTGCAAACTGTTCGCTCATGTCTTGTTTGTTCATGATGCTGTAGAGCGCATTTTTTCCTTCAGAAAGGTAGTTCTCACATAAAGTCTTCCATGCATCGGTCGGATCCAAGGCTTCAACGGGGATATTGGTTTCCTCCGCTATTTCTTGAATGGATGGTGTATGCAGCGATTCAGCAGGTGAACGCTCAAACTCTGTTTCAGCCGCTTCATCCTCGTCGTCATCTAAGGAAATCGCCGTAGTTCTGCGCTTGCGTTGCTTCAGCTCAGGTCGCTTCTCAACCGGTGAATGTGCTGGCTCTTGTTCAAGCGTAACGGCTGGCGGAGTTTCCGCTGCTGTGCTTTCTGGTGCTGGAGGTTCTTTGGTTGCATCCTCTTGCTCCGTAGCTTCCGCTGCTTTGGCTTCTGGTTTTTCTGATGCAACAGGAGGTGCACTTACTGGCTTTTCTGAAGCACGCTCTCGCGGAGCGTCAACCGTATTCAGTGTTTTCGCTTGCTCCGGTTCCCTCAGGAGGGGTTCAGGTTGGTCGTTTTTTTTTTCGCCGCCGAGGCTGCAAAGTTTCAAGAGCGTTACCTCAATGAGCAAGCGCGTATTCGGCGCGTTGCGGTATTTGAACTCGGCTTCGGTGATGATCGGAAGCGCCGTTGTTAACCATTCCGGGGAGGTAGCTGAAGCTTGTTTCAGGTATTGCTCTTGAACGGTTTTGCCTACTTCTAGTAGTCCAACCGTTTTCGGGTGCTGGCAAACGAGCAGGTCTCGCAAGTGACTTGCAAGTCCGCCGATAAAGTGCGAACCGTCAAATCCTTGCTTCAGAATCTCATCCAACATGAGGATGGCCTCGCTGTAAGCCTGCTGATGGAGCAGGTCGGTGATCTTGAAATAGTAGTCGTAGTCGAGTACGTGCAGGTTCTTCAGAACCTCTGCATAGGTGAGGTGCTCATTGGTAAAGCTCGCTAGTTGATCGAAGATCGAAAGAGCATCGCGCATGGCGCCGTCGGCCTTTTGACCGATCACGTGCAAGGCTTCTTCTTCGTATTGAATCCCTTCTTTTTCGGCGATGTGTTTCAGCTGATCTACGATGGCCTCAACGGTGATGCGGTTGAAGTCGTAGATCTGGCATCGACTCAAGATCGTTGGAATGATCTTGTGTTTCTCCGTGGTAGCTAGAATGAAGATTGCGTGTTTAGGCGGCTCTTCCAAGGTCTTCAGGAAAGCATTGAACGCCGCTTTTGACAGCATGTGCACCTCATCGATGATGTACACCTTGTACTTTCCAACCTGGGGAGGAATGCGCACTTGATCGGTCAGTGCCCGCATTTCTTCTACACCGTTATTCGATGCCGCATCCATTTCAAAGATGTTGAAAGAGAAGTCTTCTTCTTCCTTCTGGTCATCTGAGCGGTTTATTTCCTTCGCGAAGATGCGTGCGCATGTGGTCTTACCAACCCCGCGTGGCCCACAGAACAAATAGGCGTGCGCCAAGTGATTTTGCCGGATGGAGTTATCCAAGGTCTCGGTGATGGAACCTTGTCCGATCACTTGCGACCATGTTTCTGGACGATACTTCCGGGCGGATACGACGAAATTCTCTGTTTGACCTGACATCGCCCCAAAAGTAAGATTCGCTGTCATATTTAACAGCACAAGCCGAACTTCGAGGCGAAAGGATGCTGTAGTTCTACGAAAGGGTCGCTGTAAAGGATGAACAATGCCCTGACGCTTCGAGGTGATGGTCAACTAGCCATGCG
Organism: uncultured Flavobacteriales bacterium; assembly: GCA_913057205.1. Classification (GTDB taxonomy): domain Bacteria; phylum Bacteroidota; class Bacteroidia; order Flavobacteriales_G; family Salibacteraceae; genus SHAN690. The sequence continues at coordinate 14,340 of CAJXNO010000035.1, read as the reverse complement.
CGCTGAGCTTTTGCTTGTTTATGGTTGAATGTAAAGGGGATATGCTTATCTTTGCGCCCCATTTTTAAACAGTAATTAAGTATTATGGCAAATCGTTATGAGACTGTTTTCATTCTAACTCCCGTTTTGTCTGAGGACCAGACAAAGGAAACAGTTAAGAAATTCACTAGCTACCTCAAGAAAGAGGGTGCTAAGATCACCCATGAGGAGACCTGGGGCCTAAAAAAATTGGCCTACCCAATCCAGAAGAAGTCCACTGGATTCTACCACTTGATCGAATTCGAAGCGGAAGCAGAGATCATCAAGCCGTTGGAAACGGAGTTCATCCGTGAAGAGCGCATTTTGCGATTCCTAACCGTGAAGATGGATAAGCATCACTTAGAGTTCGCTGAGAGCCGACGAAACAAATCAAAGAAAACTGCTAACGCTTAATTCGAAGAAAAAATGGCAGACGACATTAGATATTTGACCCCCATCCAGATTGAGACCAAGAAGGAGAAATACTGTTGGTTCAAGAAGACTGGAATTAAATATGTGGATTACAAGGACGCAGACTTCCTATTGCGCTTCGTGAATGAGCAAGGTAAGATCCTTCCTCGTCGCATCACCGGTACTTCTTTGAAGTATCAGCGTAAAGTTTCCACTGCAATCAAGCGTTCACGTCACTTGGCTTTGATGCCATACGTAACGGATATGTTGAAATAATCAATCCTTGTACCATGGAAATTATTCTAAAGAAAGATGTAGAGAAACTGGGTTACAAGGATGACCTGGTTGAAGTAAAAGACGGATATGGTCGCAATTTCTTAATCCCACAAGGTTACGCGATCCTTGCAACAACCTCCGCTAAGAAGGTACATGCAGAAACCGTTCGCCAGCGCGCTCAGAAAGTAGAGAAGGAGCGTGCCGCAGCACAGAAGATGGCCGACAAACTGAAAGAAACACCGATCAACGTTGGTGCAAAAGTTGGTGAGTCCGGAAAGATCTTTGGTTCTGTGAACAACATCCAGCTTGCTGAAGAATTCAGTAAGCTTGGTTTCGAAGTAGAGCGCAAGCACATCAAGATCATTGGTGATGCGATCAAGGCTGTTGGAGCCTATGAAGCAGAAGTTACCTTCCACCGCGATGTGGTTGAGACCATTTCATTCGAAGTAGTTGGAGAGTAATTCAATGCATGAAATAGAGCATCAAAGAAAAGGGAAGCCATGGGTTTCCCTTTTTCTTTTTGTGCCTGTATTTCGAGTCATCACTAAGCAGTAATATTGTCAACCTCATAAAAAGAAGAAGCAATGATCTTTGATTTAGACATGATTAAAGCGGTTTACGCCAAGTATCCAGAACGTATCGAGGCCGCACGAAAACTTTTGAATCGTCCACTCACCCTTTCAGAAAAGATTCTTTACACCCACTTGTGGGACGGTAAGGCTACGGAAGCGTTTGAACGTGGTAAGAGCTATGTGGACTTCGCACCAGACCGCGTTGCTATGCAGGATGCGACCGCACAAATGGCCCTCCTGCAGTTCATGCAAGCTGGAAAGGACAAGGTAGCCGTTCCTTCTACGGTACACGCTGACCACTTGATCCAAGCCCGCATCGGAGCCGACAAGGACTTGCAAGATGCGATCAACAAGAACAACGAGGTTTTTAACTTCTTGAGCTCGGTATCCAACAAGTATGGTATCGGTTTCTGGAAGCCAGGAGCGGGGATCATACACCAGGTAGTACTTGAGAACTATGCCTTCCCAGGCGGTATGATGATCGGTACGGATAGCCATACCGTGAACGCTGGCGGACTAGGAATGGTAGCTGTTGGTGTTGGTGGTGCGGATGCAGTAGACGTGATGGCCGGAATGCCATGGGAGTTGAAATTCCCTAAGTTGATCGGCGTCAAGTTGACCGGTAAATTGAGCGGATGGACCGCACCAAAGGATGTGATACTGAAGGTAGCTGGAATCCTGACCGTAAAAGGTGGAACAGGAAGCATCGTGGAGTACTTCGGTGAAGGTGCAGAGTCTATGTCATGTACCGGCAAAGGAACCATCTGTAACATGGGTGCAGAGATCGGGGCTACCACGTCAACCTTTGGATACGATGACAGCATGCGTCGCTACCTGAATGCTACAGGCCGCAAGGAAGTGGTAGAGTTGGCAGACCAAGTAGCAGAACACTTGACAGGTGATCCTGAAGTGTATGCAAATCCTGAGCAATACTTTGATCAAGTAATCGAGATCAACTTGAGTGAATTGAAGCCGCATCTGAACGGACCATTCACTCCAGACCTTGCTACACCTGCATCAGAGATGCGCGACAAGGCAGTGAAGAACAATTGGCCAACCAAAGTAGAGTGGGGATTGATCGGATCCTGTACCAACAGCTCTTATGAAGATATTTCTCGGGCAGCTTCCATTGCCAAACAAGCATTGGAAAGAGGCTTGAAGCCAAAGGCGGAATTTGGGATCAACCCAGGTTCTGAGCAAGTGCGCTACACATTGGAGCGCGATGGTTACATCGATCTGTTTGAACGACTTGGAGCACGTGTGTTCACGAATGCTTGTGGTCCATGCATCGGACAGTGGGATCGTGAAGGCGCTGAGAAAGGGGAGAAAAACACCATCGTTCACAGTTTCAACCGAAACTTCTCAAAACGTGCAGATGGTAACCCGAATACACACGCATTTGTGACCTCACCGGAGATGGTAGCAGCAGTTGCGATCAGCGGTGATCTCGGTTTCGATCCTGAGCGCGATACCATCACCAACGACAAAGGAGAAGAAGTGAAGTTTGAAATGCCGTCTGGCTTTGAACTGCCTCCAAACGGATTTGATGTGGAAGACCCAGGTTATCAAGCTCCGGCTTCAGACGGAAGCGGCATTGAAGTAGTTGTGAAGCCAGATTCTTCTCGCCTTCAATTGTTGGATCCATTCGCTCCATGGGATGGGAAGAACATCACTGGAGCTAAACTTCTGATCAAGGCGTTTGGAAAGTGTACAACAGACCACATTTCCATGGCAGGACCTTGGTTGCGCTACCGCGGACACTTGGATAACATCTCGAACAACCTCTTGATCGGTGCGGTGAACGCATTCGGTGGAGCAACCAACGAAGTGGTGAACCAGTTGACCGGTGAGAAGTCTGAAGTGCCTGCAGCGGCTCGAGCTTATAAAGCTGCTGGAGTTCCATCCATCGTTGTGGGAGATCACAACTATGGAGAAGGTTCATCCAGAGAGCATGCGGCAATGGAGCCACGTCACCTTGGTGTGTGTGCGGTGATCGTGAAGTCTTTCGCACGTATTCACGAGACCAACTTGAAGAAGCAGGGTATGCTTGGCTTGACCTTCGTGAATGAGAACGATTACGATAAGATCCTGGAGGATGATACCTTCAACTTCATCGATCTTGAGGACTTTGCTCCAGACAAGAACCTTCACCTAGAAGTGGTTCATGCAGATGGATCGAAGGATGTGATCGAACTTGCGCATACCTACAATGCCGCTCAGATCGAGTGGTTCAAGGCAGGGAGTGCATTGAACTTGATCAAGCAGCAGAACGCTAACTCGTAAGAATTCAGAAATAGAAGGCGGCCAGCATCATGCTGGTCGCCCTTTTCCTTTTATATGCAGAACGATCTGATCATCAGAGCCGCTAAAGGCGAGCAAGTAGAGCGTACACCGGTGTGGGTGATGCGCCAAGCAGGCCGTATCCTTCCCGAATACCGAGAGCTCCGAGCCAGCCTGAGCGGTTTCAAGGAATTGGTGGAAACGCCCGACCTAGCGGCAGAGGTTACCATCCAACCGGTTGACATCCTTGGCGTAGACGCTGCGATCATTTTCTCAGATATCCTGGTCATTCCGGATGCCATGGGGCTTCCTTATGAAATGATCAAAGGAAAAGGTCCGCATTTTCCTGAAACCATCAAGTCGGTAGCAGATATCGATAAGCTACGTCCGATCGATGGAAGTGAACTCAAGTACGTCTATGACGCGATCGAGATCACCCGTAAGCGCCTCAACGGTAGAGTGCCGGTCATCGGATTTGCGGGTGCGCCCTTTACCATCATTTGCTACATGATCGAAGGACAAGGGAGCAAGACCTTCTCAAACGCTAGAAAATGGTTGCACAGTGAACCAGCTGCAAGCCATAAACTCTTGCAAAAGATCACCGATGCTACGATCGTATACCTGAGGCATCAAGTGAACGCGGGTGTATCCTTGTTTCAAGTGTTCGACAGCTGGGCTGGAGTGCTGAGCGAAGAACTCTATCGTGAGTTCTGTATTCCTTACCTCAACCAGATTGCAGACGCTATCCAAGAGGTGCCATCCATCGTCTTTTCCAAGGGGGCTCACTTTGCGATGAATGACATCATGCAGACCAATTATAATGCAGTTGGATTGGATTGGAGCTTGAATCCTGCAGCCGTTCGGAAGTTGAACCCGAAGAAAACGCTTCAAGGAAACCTCGATCCAACCGTGCTCTACGGCGAAGAAGCCTACGTGGTTGAAAAGGCTAATGAGATGTTAAGGTCATTCGCCGGAGGAAGCCATATCGCTAATTTGGGGCATGGTGTTTATCCAGATACGGATTGGAGAAAAGTTAAACTTTACATTGACACGATTAAAAACCATACGATTTAATTCCTCTGAAATGAGATCAATTACCCTTTCAGCTATAGCCATGTTGTTCGTGGCAACTGTTTTTGCCCAAGGCAACTTGGTACAGAATCCATCCTTTGAAGATCCTACCAAGAAGATCAAAGAAGAAGGTTCCATCGATCTAGCCTTCCCGTGGGAATCTCCTACTGACAAGAAGGCCGACCTCTTCAACCCAAAAACCAAAGGTGAGGATTGGGGTGTTCCAAAGAATATGTACGGTGATGCAGAGCCAAAGTCTGGTGAAGGCTACGCCGGTATCCTCATTCACTCCTACAAGGAGTCTGAACCACGTTCTTATCTGCAAATGAAGCTCACCGCAGGATTGGAAGAGGAGAAAGTGTACTGTGTGAAGATGAGTGTTATGCTCGCCATGTTGAGTAAATATGCTTCCAATAACATCGGAATGCATTTGAGCGATAAGCCAGTGAGTGCTGAAGCATTGGCGGAAGGGGCAATCACACCACAAGTTATCCACAGCCAAAATAAGGTGTTCGATGAGATGTTTGATTGGACCGACATCTGCCAGACCTACATTGCGAAAGGAGGAGAGAAGTATATAACCATTGGTAATTTTTCTGGACCAGACGAGACCCAAGAGGAGAAGATGAAGAAGCCCAAGGGCGTGGTTGGTCAACAAGCACGTGGTGCCTATTACTACATCGACGATGTTTCTGTGATGAACATGGCCGGAGTGGATGAGTGTGATTGCGAGAAAGATGCTAGCGGTAAGTCACTTCAGGTCAAATACTCGAAGGAAGTGAGCTCTGACCTTGAGGTAGATGTAACAGAAGACATCGAAATGACGCGGATCTACTTCGAAGAGACCAGTTCAAACATCAGCGAGAATGCGATGAAAGACATCATCAAAGTAGCTGCATTATTGGAGGAGCATCCAAGCTACAAGGTGAAGATCACAGGTCACACCGATCCAGTTGAAGAAGTGAAGGTAACAGGTGATGTTTCATTGCAACGTGCAGAAACGGTGCGTGATGCCTTGATCGAAAACGGGGCTTATGAGAAGAAGCTTTTGGTAGTGGGTGTTCAGGACTTTGATCCTGCTACAGAAGATGCTTCAGCTGCTGGACAAGCACAGAACCGACGTGTGCAATTTGAAGTGGTTAGCACGGAATAGTTGTTCACACAATATTATTTGAAGGAAAAGCCCCACACGATTGGGGCTTTTTTATTTTCGTCGCGTTCATGATCAAGAAGAATGACCCGAAAACGATTCGGGCCTGGGCGTTTTACGACTGGGCCAACTCAGCTTATCCGCTGGTCATCACCACCGCGATCTTTCCGATCTACTACCAGACCGTAACCTCTTCGGTACTCGAAGATGGTTCGGTTAATGAGAACGTACAGTTCTTTGGGTTTGATCTGATCAACACCGAACTCTACAGCTATGTGTTCTCTTTCTCCTTCTTGTTGGTGAGTGTCATCTCTCCTATCCTATCCGGTATTGCAGACTATTCTGGTCGAAAGAAACGCTTCATGCAATGGTTCTGTTACCTCGGTTCTGTGGGTTGTGCGCTCCTGTTCTTCTTTTCACCAGAGCAACTGGAACTGGGCATGCTCTTTGTACTCATGGCAAGCGTCGGGTTTTGGGGGAGTTTGGTCTTTTACAACGCCTTCCTTCCTGAGATCGCGGATGTGGAGCTTCATGATAAAGTCAGCGCGCAGGGCTTTGCTTACGGATACTTAGGCAGCTCCTTGCTCTTGATCGCTAATCTGATTTTGATCCAAACGGAGACCATGCCAGCTAAGTACGCCTTCCTTACCGTTGCCGTTTGGTGGGCGGTCTTCGCTCAAGTTACTTACGGAAAACTTCCAGACAATGTGTACGATCGTAAACCGGTGAGTAGAGATATCTTATTGAAAGGATACCAAGAACTTAGGTTGGTTTGGAATGAGTTGGCAGAGCTGCTCAACCTCAAGCGCTACCTGCGCTCCTTCTTTGTGTACAGCATGGGCGTGCAAACCGTGATGCTCATGGCCGTATTGTTCGCCAAGAAGGAGGTAGATTGGCAAGGGCAAGGCGATGCCGGCTTGATCGTTAGCGTGCTCATCATCCAATTCATTGCTATTTTAGGAGCGTTCTTGTTTGCTAGGCTCTCAAAACGCTTAGGGAATCTGCCTGTTCTAGGCATTGCATTGGCCATTTGGGTAGGCATCTGTGGTGTGGCCTACGTCATTTCTACCCCCGTTCACTTCTACCTGCTTGCTGCTGTAGTAGGCTTGGTGATGGGTGGGATTCAGGCCCTCTCGCGCTCTACCTATTCCAAGATGTTGCCAGATACGAAGGACCATGCCTCTTATTTTAGCTTCTATGACGTACTCGAGAAGTTGGGCATCGTTGTGGGTACCTTCCTGTTCGGGTTCATTGAAGGCTGGACAGACAGCATGCGGAATTCAGCACTCGTTCTGATGAGCTTTTTCATCGTTGGCTTGTTACTCCTTTTCTTAGTGAAGAAAGAGAAGAACATCAGTCCATCCAGCTATTAACTTCGAATACCTAAATTGACACATTGTGATTGCATCATTTGATATTGCCATTGTAGGAGGAGGAATCGTTGGGACGGCTACCGCATATCAATTGCAACGTGCCTTTCCAAACAGCAGTCTCGCTATACTTGAGAAGGAAAAGCGGCTGGCAGATCATCAAACGGGAAACAACTCTGGTGTGATCCACTCTGGCATCTATTACAAGCCAGGCTCATACAAAGCCAAGAATTGTGTGAACGGAAGACGCGCATTGGTTCATTTTGCCAAAGAACACAATATCAGTCATGATATCTGTGGTAAAGTCGTAGCGGCAACGGACCGCAGTGAGCTTCCGCATTTGGATACCATCTATAAGCGCTCGCAGGAGAATGGGGTGGAGGATGTCCGTATGATTACTGCAGAGGAAATCAGGGAGATCGAGCCTCACTGTGCCGGAATAGCGGGTATGCATGTTGGATGTACCGGTATCATCGATTATCGCGCCACTACAGAGAAACTGGCAGAATTGGTAGAAGCCAGCAATGAAGCTTCGAAGGTTTTTCTTGGACACGAAGTGCTCGATATTGAGCGCCATTCAGATCACAATATCTTGATCACCAACCGGGGTAAGATTCAAGCTAAGTATGTGATCTTCTGCGGTGGTTTACAGGCCGATCGTTTAGCGCGCAAGGCAGAAGTGAAGCTAGATATGTCGGTTCTTGGCTTCCGAGGGGATTATTACACCTTATCAGAGCAAGGACGGCACAAAGTGAAGCACCTGATCTATCCCGTGCCCAACCCGAAGTTTCCATTCTTGGGAGTGCATTTCACCAGGATGGTGGATGGTGAAGTAGAATGTGGTCCAAATGCTGTATTTGTTTTCAAGCGTGAAGGTTACAAAAAAACCGACTTTGATATCAAGGACACGTTGGAAGCATTTGGCTTTCCAGGTACATGGAAGTTCTTTGCGAAGCATTGGAAATATGGATTGGAAGAGTATCGAAGAGCGTTCTCTAAGAAGCTCTTCCTTCAAACACTTCAGCGATTGATTCCTGATCTTCAGATGGAGGATCTAAATGAAGAGCGGGCAGGTGTGCGCGCAATGGCATTGAGTGAGGGTGGCGATATGATCGATGATTTCAAGATCGAATACAAGGATGGATGCATCCATGTATTGAATGCTCCGAGTCCGGCAGCTACAGCTTGTTTAGCGATCGGGGATGAGGTAAGGAAGATGGCGGAGAACTACTTCAACTTGAAGTAGGAAGGATCAGCCTTCAACTACGCGGTAGTCTTCTTTGATCTGTGGCCAATCGAATACGAATTGCTGGATCACTTCATCCAATCGCTTTAGGAAGATCGGGTTGGGCGTGTTCATGTTCCGGAAGTAATCCTTCTGAAATTGATTCAACTCGTACTTAAAGAATACGCCTTTTGACATGGCATACAACGTATTCTTAGAAGGATGATTCACGCGGCCCATCCAACTCTGGTACTTAGCGATGGTTTCTTTGAGCACCATCGGGTCTACGCCAAGGGCAGTGGCCAGCTTTCGATAGATCTTCTCTGCGATGCGGACATCCTTGACGGATTCAAAATGTTGTCCCATCAACTTCAAATTTCCAGCGATAACCACCAAGAGAAAGCGGTCAAAATCCTCAGGTGAAACGTTGGGCTTTTCTAAGAATTCTGGATCGTTGTTAATGATCTCGGCCACATCTCCGAAGCCTTCTTCCACCAACTTCAAGGTTGAGTTAACGAAGAAGTTAGCCAACTGGTCTTCTGTGATTTTTTTCTTCTTGAAAATGGTAAACATGCTAATCGTCGAGACCTTTTGAGGTTGAAATCAAAGGTAACCCCTATTTTTAGGGGCTTTCGAGGGATGGCTTTAATCCTTATCAACAGAGTTTTCAACGGGATTTGTTCGGTGAGGATTATGAAATGTTTGGCTTTACTTGAACTCATCGTTAAATAAGGAAGGCCACAGGTAGCGCGGGTTCTGTTGTCGCCGTACCTTCGATAGATTTGGTAGCTATGAGCAAGAAACAAGAGATCATCAATAGGGAAATCAGCTGGTTAGCGTTCAACGAACGGGTCTTGAACGAGGCGTCTGATCCATCGGTTCCTTTACTCGAACGACTGAAGTTCTTGGGCATATTTTCCAATAACCGCGATGAGTTCTTTCGAGTGAGGGTTGCATCGGTTAAACGATGGGCGGCCTTGAACGAGAAAATTGAGGAAACAGAAGAAGATCCCAGAGATGTACTTGCTCAGATCCAACGGGTCACGATTCGTCAGCAACAACAGTATGAGACCACCTATAAAGACATCCTTGCAGAACTTCAGACACAGAATGTATTCATCGTAAATGAGAAAGAGCTAAGCGAAACACATAAGGCGTATGTGAAGCGCTACTATAACGACAAAGTAGATCCTGTGATCTCACCGATCATGTTGGATCAAGTAAAGCGTTTCCCACACCTTCGCGACAAAGCCATCTACCTAGCCGCCTTGGTGCAGCACAAAGACGGCAAGAAGAAGGTTTCCCAGTACGCCCTCATCGAGATACCGTCTTCTCTGCCACGGTTCATTCTACTTCCTGAAGAAGGCGACAAGCAGTTCATCATCATTTTGGATGACGTCATTCGCTTCAACTTGAACGAGGTATTTGAGGTTTTTCATCCCAAATCTGTAGATGCCTACACCTTCAAAATCACCCGGGATGCGGAGCTTGATCTTGACAATGACATCTCAAAGAGCTTCTTGGAGAAAATGAAGAAGAGCCTGAAGCAACGACGCCGAGGAGCGCCGGTTCGCTTTGTTTTCGATGCCAGTATGCCTAGAGAGATGCAGAAGTACTTGACAAAAAAGATGTCGCTCACCACCGATGAGGATGCCTTTATTCCGGGCGGCAGATATCATAACCTCAAGGACTTGATGTCTTTTCCTAAGTTGCGCATCAAGAAGGGTTATTATGAGACCCTTCCTTCAAACCGGAATCCACACTTCGATAAGTTCGATAGCTATATCGATGCCATCAAGGAGAAGGATGTTTTGCTCCATTATCCTTATCAATCCTTCAATCATGTGATCGAGTTGCTGAAGGAAGCGGCCTTGGATCCAAAGGTGCGATCCATTCGAATTTGCCTCTACCGCGTGGCTTCCCGCAGTAAGATCGTCAATGCCTTGATCAATGCTGCTAGAAATGGTAAGAAGGTCATCGTGGTCTTTGAGCTCCAGGCGCGATTTGATGAAGAGAACAACATCTACTGGTCGAACATCCTTGAAGATGAAGGGGTGAAGGTGTTCTTCGGTTTCCCAGGAATGAAGGTGCATGGAAAAATCCTGCTGATCACCCGAAAAGAATCCGGACAAAACCAATACTACGCTAAGATCGGTACGGGTAATTTCCATGAAGGAACCGCCAAACTCTATGGCGACTTCTCCCTGTTGACCGCACGAAAAGACATCACCCGCGAGATCCATAAGGTGTTTGACCTATTCGAGAATGCCATCTGGCCGAATTATCGCTTTAGGCACTTGCTGCTATCTCCGTTTTATTTACGCAACAGGCTGGTACGGATGATCAATAAGGAGATAAGAAATGCTAAGTCCGGCAAAGAAGCCTACATCACGCTTAAACTGAATAGTTTGGTGGATAAACACCTGATCCTAAAACTATACCAAGCCAGTAAAGCAGGGGTAAAGGTGAGGTGCATCATTCGGGGTATTTGTTCCCTGGTTCCAGGTGTTCCAGGTATGAGCGAAAACATCGAGGTGATCAGCATCATCGATCGGTTCTTGGAACACGCGCGCTGTTACGTCTTTTGCAACGGTGGCGATCCACTCTATTACATTTCCAGTGCCGATTGGATGGTCCGGAACTTGGATCGACGTATCGAAGTAACGTGTCCGATTTACGATCCGGATATCAAAAAAGAAATCGATGACATGTTGGCGATCCAGTTTTCAGACAACATGAAATCCAGACGATTACGTTCAGATGGCAGCTATGAGGTTGTTAATGACAATAAGAAAAAGGATATTCGCTCACAGTACGCCTTGTACGACTACTATTTGAAGAAGAGCACCAAGAAATGAAAGCCTACAGATTTGCAGCAATAGATATCGGTTCTAATGCTGTACGTCTGTTGATCAGCAACGTTTTTGAGGAAGGTGCTAGGCTTACCTTCAAGAAGCAAAGTTTGGTGCGTGTGCCGATCCGCCTCGGAGCTGATGCCTTTCTTAAAAAGCATTTACCAGATGAGAAGGTGGAGGAATTCCTCCATAGCATGCATGCCTTTAAGCACCTGTTGGAAGTTTACAAGCCAGATCGGATGCGGGCGTTGGCTACATCAGCATTTCGCGAAGCGGATAATGGAATTGAGCTCGTGAACCGTGTGTTCGAAGAAACGGGCATTAAAATTGAGATCATCAGTGGAAGAGAGGAAGCCGAAGTGGTTTATGCCAATGGCATTCGTGAGAATATGGATGCTGATAAAACTTACCTCTACATGGATGTAGGTGGAGGGAGCACTGAACTCACCCTTTTTCACCAACACCAAGCCGTTACTTCGCAATCCTTTAATGTAGGTTCCATTCGACTCCTCTTAGGCATGGTCCCTGATGAGGATTGGCAAGAGATGAAACGGTGGGTAAAGGACCTCCAAACCAACGTAAGTCAGGAGATCGCAGTGATTGGTTCGGGCGGTAACATCAACAAGTACAACAAACTCTTGATGAAGGATTACGGCGAGGCGCTAACGTATGAGGAAATACATCGCCTCTACAAGCGCTTGAAAGGCATGTCTACCGATGAGCGCATCCAAGAGCTCTACCTCAACCCAGATCGAGCGGATGTAATTGTGCCTGCCGGTAAAATCTTTACCTCCGTGATGAGGTGGAGCAAGGCAGAAGTAGCATACGTCCCAAAAATTGGTGTATCGGATGGCGTAATCAAAATGCTGTACGACGAGCACAGGCTAGAGAATGCTTTTCTTTAATTTTCAATTCTGAAGCTTACGCCGTGCAATACCAACACACCATCATCATCATTGAGGATAATGAGACCTTTTCGCTTTTGATCACCCATTACCTCAAGAAGAACTTAGAAGGTGTGAAGGTGTTTGCTGAGCATTCAGGTGCGCGTGCAATGGAAACGATCAAGCGCATCAAACCCTCGCTGGTTGTACTCGATTACTTTCTTGAAGACAATCTCTCTGGCAAGGATGTAATGCATGTGATCAATCAAATAGGTGATCACCGACCAAGTGTGATCCTTTTTTCATCCATCAAGGATGGACAAGAGAAGCAGGAAGTAATGGGAATGGGGGTTGACCTTTTTGTGCCCAAGTCGAACGAGAGTTTTTACGATTTGGTGAGGTCGATCGAGTCCCTGTTGCCAGAGGAAGCAAGACAGGATCAAGCAGACAGCTTAAAGCAAGGCACTCCGAATACCCGACTTTTTATTGCCGCCATCTTCTTGGTGGTACTGATTAGCATCATCGTCCTTGCGATCGCTTTTTTATAACGGCTAACCTCCAAAAGGATTGATCTCCTTGTTCTTGATGGTCTTGCCTTCCTTCGATTTGTTCCAAATACGTGTCAGATCGAAGCCAATGCCGACGTTCGGTCTGATGTAGAAGGTGTAGAAGAACGGATGATCTGCGGTATTTGTGATCGTGTACTTCGAACCCATACCCAGATCAAAGTTGAAGACCAGTCCCTCCGTTGAATAGAACTGCAGGCCAACATGTGTCAGCAGCCCGTATACCGATTGTTCGTATGCTTGGTTTCCAATGGCCTCGTTGTAATAGTTGGTGATCCAGCCGTAGCCTATCCCAATGCGGGGATAGAGGACTTCGTTGTTAAGGTTGAAGTAATAACGTAGTCCAACACCCCAATTCACGCTGGGTTCTATGCGGATGTTGTCAACCACCCTCCTGGTAGCGTAGCCGGTGGATGCGTAGGCGGAGAAATGGCCTATGCCCACTTCTAGGTTTCCTCCTAAGCCACCGTAAATCGACCCGAAACCTGCATTGATATTGCTGTAGACGGCGGGACTGGTATTACTACTTTGCCCACAGACCATCGTGCTGATGGATAGCAGGCCGATGACCAATGCCCATGAGAAAGCAAGTCTATGGCCGGATTCACTCCTATGCACCGTAGATGCGCTGCACGAGGTCGTCGTGCTTTTGAAGGATGACCTTGCGCTTAAGCTTAAGCGATGGAGTAAGCTCTCCGGAATCAATCGTCCATGCATCATCACACAACTCAATTTTCTTCACGCGTTCATAACTTCCAAACTCCTGATTGTATCCTTCGATCTCTTCCCAAATGCGTTCTTTCACCTTCGGGTTATTCGCCATGTCCTTTAGGGTTTCGCACTTGATACCGTGTCTACGGCACCACTCTTTGCAGAACTCTACTTCAGGAACCACCAAGGCTGCCGGGTGCTTCTGATTCTCACCGATCACCATGATCTGATCTATGAAGCGCGACGCCTTGAATGCATTCTCCATCAATTGAGGAGCGATGTATTTTCCTCCGGAGGTTTTGAAGATCTCCTTCTTACGATCGGTAATCTTAAGGTATTCGCCATTCACTAACTCACCGATATCGCCGGTATGGAGCCATCCGTCCTCAGATAAAACCTCCTTGGTCAGGTCTTCTCGCTTGTAATAGCCGATCATCACGTTCGGACCTTTGATGAGGATCTCACCATCTTCAGCGATCTTGATGTCTACATTGTGCAGCTTGCGTCCAACCGTGCCGATCATGAAACCTTTGTTGTCAAAGGTGTTCACCGCTGCCACAGGCGATGTTTCCGTCAAGCCATATCCTTCCAGAACAGGAATCCCTGCTGCGTTGAATATGCGCGCTAAGCGTGGTTGCAAGGCCGCACTTCCACTCGCTACTGCTTGCACATTTCCACCCAGCGCTTCTCGCCACTTACTGAAAATGAGCTTATTGGCGATCTTGAGCTGGAACTCATAGAAAGCTCCATTCTGACCGTAGGGCTCCCAACGTTCTCCGAGACCAACCACCCAAAAGAAGAGCGCTTTCTTGATGCCACTCAATTCGCTCCCTTTTGCCATGATCTTGTCGAACACCTTCTCCAACAGACGCGGTACCGCGGTGAAGACCTGTGGTTGCACTTCGCGAATGTTGTCTCCGATGGTATCCATGCTCTCCGCATAGTATATGG
>CAJXNO010000034.1 GCA_913057205.1 uncultured Flavobacteriales bacterium | reverse complement strand
GTATGCAAATGACTTGGGGAAGTGACATTAAAAGACAGAACGATAGTTTTGGTGCTTTAGGTTCTGTTCTTTTAATTTCATTTATTCTTATTTACCTCATTATGGTTGCATTATATGATAGTTTCATTTATCCATTTGTGGTATTGTTTTCTATACCAGTTGCTGTTATTGGGGCTTTCCTAGCACTAAATCTTTCGCAAAGTCATCTGAGTCTATTTGCGCTATTAGGAATGATTATGTTGATGGGATTGGTTGTGAAAAATGCCATTTTAATAGTCGATTTTACCAACCAACTAAAGGCACAAGGCATGTATTACAAGGATGCACTAATTGAAGCAGGAAAAGGTCGTATGCGTCCCATTTTAATGACAAGTATTTCTATGATTGTTGGGATGTTACCAATTGCCATGGCGCAAGGAACAGCAAGCGAATGGAAAAATGGATTGGCATGGGTAATTATAGGAGGAGTAACATCATCACTCATTCTAACAGTATATCTAGTTCCAGTTGTGTACTATGTGGTTGATTCAATTAAAGAACGCTTTACAAGTAAAAAAACACTTGTAAAACAATAATAAGTTAATTACACTAACTTACCTTTGTAATATGGAGTACACGGCACGACAAATAGAGATAATCAATGCAGCAACCGAACTGATTAATCAGGGAGGAATTCAAAAGTTAACCACCAAAGCATTAGCTGAAAAAATGGGATTTAGTGAACCAGCAATTTATCGTCACTTCAAAAACAAGATGGATATTATATCGTCTGTCTTGAATTACTTTGGAATGGGGTTGAAAACAAAGATGACCGAATTGATTCAAAGTGAAGATAAAGGTATAGAAAAGTTAAAACAGATCATTGATTTTCAGTTTGAACATTTCTCAAACCACCCCGCCATTGTCATGGTTATTTTTGCAGAAACAAGTTTCCAGTATGAAGAGAAACTTTCAAGTACCGTACATAATATTCTAAAGAATAAAAAAGAAAGGATCGTTAGCATTATTCATCAAGGACAAAAAGATTGTTCTATTCGCCCAGATGTAGATCCGAATCAACTAGCTTCTGTATTTATGGGTAGTATGCGTTTTACTATTCTTCAATGGAGATTAAATAACTATTCCGATGATTTGAAGAAAGAAGGAACTATGCTTTGGCAAGTAATTAAAAAATTATTTAAAGGACTTTAGTTATGAATTTTTGAATTCGGCTTTCATCGTGCAGATCTACATTTAAACTACTTCACGGTTCCCCAATGACAGCCACAATTTCCTTAACCATCTCAGGAGTTAGTAGGCGTGCTTTTTTAACGTAGCCTAGGTTGTGAAGTTTGTCCATCAAGGTTTTATTCCGGGTAATCCAGATGCGTAGTCGGTTAGACGCGCTCATAGGAGTAGCATCGGGTAAGTAGAGCTGAGCGAGCTCACCAAAGCCATAGGTTTTGATTCTGAATTTCTCTTCGTCCATAATAGTATTAATGGCCCGCAGGTATTGCTCCTGCGGGCCTTTTTTGTTTTTCTTAACTCCAATTCACGACCATCTTTCCATCCAACTGGTCAGCTAGGACCTTCATGTCCTTGTTTACCTTGGTATCTACGATTCTCGCGTAGTGCTGGGTGGAAGTGATGTTTTTATGCCCAAGCATCTTACTTACTGTTTCGATTGGCACTCCATTGAGCATGGTCACTGTTGTAGCAAACGTGTGACGCGCGATGTGGTAACTCAACGGCTTGGTGATTTTGGCTAAGTCCGCAATTTCTTTCAGGTAACCATTCATTTTCTGATTGCTCATGATTGGAAAAACGGGGTCCTCCGGCATGAGTTGATCGAAATAGGGGTTATACTTCTGAATGATTTGCCAGGCTACATCTAGGATCGGCACGTAAACCACGCCACCCGTTTTCTGTCGGCGGGTTTTGACCCACTTGCCGGAATCGGTGATTTCGATTTCCTTCCGGGTAAACTTCTTGACATCGGCATAGGACAAGCCAGTGCAGCAAGCAAAGAGAAAATAGTCTCTGACACGTTCTAAGCGCTCAATTCGCAAATTGAGGTCCATGATACGATTTAGTTCCTCTTCGTTCAGATAAGGCCTGCTAACTTCCTTTAGAGAGAGGCTCTTATTGATGAATGGATCTTTGATAAGCCAACCTCGTTTGATGCAGTCCTTGGTAATCTTCTTGAAGTTTTGAAGAAACTTGATTGCCGTATTGTGACTGCAACCTTTTTCCGTTTTCAAAAAGTGCTCAAAGCCTTCGATCATGCTGTGGTCAATTCTTTTGATACTCACATCACTCACCCGGTAGGCCTTCTGCAAATAGGCCTGGAGGTGATTCCGAGTTGTTCTGTACTTCTGGAAATTGGCATACGTGGTCTCTTTACCTAATAAAGAGTGGAGTCGCTCCACATAATCATCAAACACGCTGATGATGGTTTTAGGCCGCGCTTCATTGGTTCCCAAAATGGCGTCTTTTAGCATTTGGGATGTTACCTCCGCATTATTTGCCAATAGTTCGTTGTATAACTTATTGGCTCTTAATTTAATAGCGTCAAGGTACTTGTTGAATACCTCGGCCTCTTTAGAGCGACCTTTCATCCGTGTGCGTTTAGAATCCCACTTCTCGGGTAGAAGGTGTCGCTTCACTGGGAACCTGGTTTTGTCCCCGTTGATGTTGATTTTTAGGTAAATAGGACATTCTCCATTTACCTTCGGTTTTGTTCTGCTGATCAAAAACACCAGCGAGTAACTTGATCTTTCGTTGTACATCTGACTTAACGTTAATTAAGCCCTCCATTTCCATTTCAAAAGTGGTAAACTTAGCCGAAAAAACCTACTCACAACTAACTGAACATCAGTACCATTATGTACCATTTTGTAACATTGCTGGGTTGACTTTTTCAGACTTCCAAAAAGTCAACCCGCTAAGCCACCCAATGTGGGTACATTTTGGTGCATTTTGTTACACCCGTTTGGGCAAAAAAAATGCCCAAAACGTTGGTTTTGAGCATTTTGGTACACTTTGGTACAGTATCTATGCGGAGAGTGAGGGATTCGAACCCCCGGACCCGCAAAGGTCAACGGTTTTCAAGACCGCCGCATTCGACCACTCTGCCAACTCTCCGCTGCAAAAGTAAAAATGTATCGTATTCTCAGAAGAGAGGAGGGGATATTCGGCAGGGATCGACTTTAATGCTTTGTGCTTCAAAAGAATAATTTGAAATTTTTAGGTTTCCTTTAGGCTGTTTTGACGTGCTTCTTCCATTGAAATGCGCAGTTTTTGTGCTTATTAAGACCTCTTGGTTCAAAAAGTTGATGCTACATCGATTGGTTACGCATGAAATATTTATTTTTGCGCCCCTATTTACAAAGACAACTAGGTATCATGGCAAAGAAAGGAAACAGAGTTCAAGTTATTCTGGAGTGTACAGAGCACAAAGAGAGCGGAATGCCAGGAACTTCACGCTATATCACAACGAAGAACAGAAAGAATACGCCAGACCGCATCGAGTTGAAGAAATACAACCCGATCTTGCGTAAAATGACCGTTCACAAAGAAATCAAGTAAGAACTTAGAAAAATTTTAAGCCATGGCTAAGAAGACAGTAGCAGGACTAAGAAAGCAAGGTGCGAAAGACTACACCAAAGTGATCAAAATGGTGAAGTCAGATAAAACAGGTTCTTACAGCTTCCGTGAAGAGGTGTTGCCGAAGGACGCTGTGCAGGATTTCTTGAACGACAAGTAATCGCACGTAATAACAAGATTGGAAAGCTTCTTTCTACCGAGAAAGGAGCTTTCTTTGTTTTCAATTAGATCATTTCAATGGCATTATTCGGCTTATTCAAATCCAAAAAGGAATCGAAGGAGTCCCTCGATAAAGGACTCGAGAAGACCCGTGATAGCGTATTCTCTAAACTCACGCGCGCCGTTGTCGGCAAGTCGAAGGTGGATGACGAGGTGCTCGATAACCTGGAAGAAGTGCTCGTTACCTCCGATGTAGGCGTGGAGACTACCCTGAAGATCATCGAGCGCATCGAACAGCGGGTTTCCAAGGACAAGTACGTTACCTCCGATGAACTCAATGAGATCCTGCGCGAGGAGATCAGCCTCCTGTTGGAAGAGAACAAGGCGGGCGAGGTCAAAGACTTTGAAGAGGCGCTCAAGCAGAAGCCTTATGTGATGATGGTGGTTGGTGTGAACGGAGTGGGGAAGACCACCACCATCGGGAAGCTGGCCTACCAATTCTCTAAAGCAGGAAAGAAGGTGGTGATCGGTGCAGCTGATACCTTCCGCGCTGCGGCCATCGACCAACTCAAGGTGTGGGGTGAACGCGCCAATGTGCCGGTCATCGCCCAAAAGATGGGCTCCGATCCGGCCAGCGTGGCCTTTGATACGCTGCAATCTGCCCTGAACCAAGATGCCGATGTGGTGATCATTGATACGGCCGGACGTTTACACAACAAGACCGGTCTGATGAACGAATTGAACAAGATCAAACGGGTGATGCAGAAACTGCAACCGGATGCGCCGCAAGAGGTACTGCTCGTGTTGGATGCTTCTACCGGACAGAATGCCTTTGAACAAGCCAAACAGTTTACCGCCGCTACAGAAGTGAATGCGATGGCGCTTACCAAGCTCGATGGTACGGCCAAAGGCGGCGTGGCGATCGGTATCAGCGAGCAGTTCAAGGTGCCGGTCAAATACATCGGTGTGGGTGAGAAGATGGAAGACCTGCAGCTTTTTGACCGCCGACAGTTTGTGGACTCGCTCTTTGGAGGAAAGGAATAAGCTATGAGGACGAAAGGAAAACGATCAGAAAAGATCAACGTGGTCACCCTAGGTTGCTCGAAGAACATCTTCGACTCCGAGGTGCTGATGGCGCAGCTGAAAGCCAATCAATTCGATGTGGCGCATGAACGAGAAGATGAGGATTTCGATACGGTGATCATTAACACCTGTGGATTCATCGATAACGCAAAGGAAGAATCGGTCAACACCATCCTTCAATTCTCTGAAGCAAAGAAAAACGGATGGGTAGATAAGGTCTTCGTCACAGGCTGCCTCTCTGAACGCTACCGCGGCGACCTCGAGAAAGAGATTCCCGAGGTGGATGCCTGGTTCGGAACGCAGGAATTGCCTCGCTTACTCAAAGCCCTCAAGGCAGACTACAAGCAAGAACTGGTAGGGGAGCGCTTCCTCACCACGCCGATCCACTACGCTTATCTGAAGATCAGTGAGGGCTGCGATCGTCCGTGCGCCTTCTGCGCCATCCCATTGATGCGCGGAAAGCACCGCTCAACACCGATCGAGGACCTCGTGGCTCAAGCGAAATCCCTGGCTGCTCAAGGTACGCGGGAACTCATCCTCATCGCACAAGACTCTACTTACTACGGACTAGACATCTACGGCAAGCGCAACTTGGCGGAGTTGATGAAGCGACTCAGCGAGGTGGAAGGCATCGATTGGATCCGCCTGCATTACGCCTATCCAGCCGGTTTCCCGATGGATGTCATTGACGAAATGGCGGTGAACCCGAAGATCTGCAACTACATCGACATCCCGCTGCAACACATCAACGACGAAATGCTTAAGCGCATGCGTCGCGGTACCACGCGTGAGAAGACAGATCGCATCTTAAAAGCGATGCGGGAGCATAATCCAGCCATCGCCATCCGAACGACCTTGATCGTAGGTTTCCCGGGCGAGACCGATGAGCATTTCCAAGAGCTTTACGATTGGGTAGCAGAGACCAAGTTCGATCGATTGGGGGTGTTTACCTATTCGCATGAGGAGAATACCCATGCCTATCAATACGAAGACGATGTGCCAGAAGAGGTGAAGCAAGAACGCATGGAGGCGATCATGGAATTGCAAGAAAGCATCTCCTTTGATCGGAACCGTGAGCGGGTAGGAAACATTGAAAAGGTATTGATCGATCGCAAGGAATCGGGATTCTACGTGGGGCGCACGCAATACGATTCGCCGGAGGTTGACAATGAAGTGGTGATCAAGGCAGAGGATCTTTACCTGCGCATCGGTGATTTTGTTGATGTAAAGATCACGGATAACACCAGTTTCGATTTGGAAGGAGTGCTGCATACCTAGAACCTTTCCATCGTGCGAATACTTCAACTCACACTGCTCGTTTTCTTATTGCCCTTCGGGATGTTGGCCCAAAGCGGCACACTCATCCTTGAGGTTACGCCCAATGATGCGTTCATCCACATCGTTGGGAAGAAGCATGAAGGCAGCGATACGCTTGAATTAGCAAGCGGGTGGCACCGCATAGAAGTTTGGAAGGCCGGACATGATTACCAAAGAGACAGCATTCAGGTCAAGCTGGATGAACCTTACACCTACGCCTTAGACCTTCCTTTGAGTGAGCTCTATCAAGCGCATCTACAAGAACTGCGCGAATACCAGGTCATCAAGCATGGAACGCGCTTTGTTGTTCCCGCTGCGTATGTCGGCTGGATGACCTTCCAGGGTATGGGCTATGTGCGGTCTAATCAGGCAACGGAGCGCGCGTACAGCCAGGCCTTGGAATGGGCAGACCTCCAATCCACTTCGGTGGTTTCAGAAGAGATCCAAGCGGTAGAAGCGATTTATGAGTTCGAAAAGGAGTTGTACAACATCCAGCGTGCGAGCTTTGAACGCCGGCAGAACACCTTGGTCACGGCGGGCATCATGGGTGGCTTGGCAGTAGTGGCTTTGGAATACCTGTCCTTTCGGTTGGATGCACCCGAATACAATGAAGTACCTCGACTCACCTTTAGCGGTGGAGTTGGAGGACAAGGCATAGCACTGCATTACACACTGCATCGATGAAGTTACCTTGGCAACATATCGGCATGTTCATCTTGATGTTGGGTCTGTGGTCGTGTGCCAAATACGATGACCTTCCCGAGTTGGAGTACAACCGATGGGTTGAGCAAGTGCCCAATCCAATCCAAGTGGATAGCATTCGAGTAGAGGCCATGGATAGCCTATCCTCTGATGTGCGGATCAACCTGCAGTTTGATCGGGTATCGTTTCAATCAGAGTGGGATGCAGTGGAGCAAGTGACGCTTGAGTTTCAATCGATCAGTGATCCGAATGAATCAAGTTTCACCTCGGTTGTCAACCTTGACGATGCTGGCGCAGGATTTGTTGCACGCAGCGATCTGAAAACAGAGTCATCCTATGAAATGCGGCATAGGATCGAATTGGTGAACGGAAGGAGCTCTGTTTGGTCAAGAAGTTTTACCATTGATATCCCATCGTTTTAAAGAGGAGTAGTGTGATAGAAGTTGAGTGTATCGAGGCCTCTGTGCCAAAACTGATCCAAGATTATTTGAAGGAAAGCGCTGTGCTGAAGGAGTTTTACACCTTTTCGCCCAGCTTGGAGGGATTGAGATCGGCTGCAGCAGAACGAGTGAAGTTCCCGGTTGACCGACAAACCTTGGTCGATGTACTGAAATCGCAATTCGAAGCATCTTCTCACACCTCAAAAAGCGCCAAGGCGAACATTGATCGACTGCTGGAGGTTGATGTTTATACCATAACAACTGGTCACCAATTATGCGTGTTGGGTGGACCGCTGTTCTTCTTTTACAAGATCCTCTCGGCGGTAAAATGGAGTCAGCTCGCAGAAGAGCAGGGCATCAAGTCTGTTCCGGTGTATTGGATGGCTTCAGAAGACCACGATTTTGAAGAGATCCGGTCGACACAGATCGGTGGAAAAACATACGACTGGGGGGAAGACCTCATTGGGCCAGTGGGTAGACACAGCTTAGCTGGATTTCAGCAGGCCTTGCAGCAACTCAGCAGCGAATTCGACGGACTGCCGGGGTGGAAGGAGACAGGAGCGTTTATTGCATCGCTTTTTGCAGCAGAGAAGACATTGGCACAAGCAACGCGTGACCTGGTGCAGTGGGCCTTTGGGGATATGGGGGTGGTGGTGATCGATGCGGATGACCCCAAGCTGAAATCCTTGTTTACAGCGCAAATGCTGAAAGATATTTTCGAAGCTACAGCCCAAAAAGGAGTGGAGGAAGCCTCGCATGCGCTGGCAAAGCACGACTATGGAACCCAAGTGACGCCGCGTGCCATCAACCTGTTCTACATGTTGGATGGGTATCGGGAGCGACTGGAATGGCAGGAGGGCAAAGTGGTGACCGTTGATGGGAAATATGAATGGACGCCAGAAGCCCTGAAAGCACATGTGAACGAACATCCGGAGCGTTTCAGTCCGAACGTAGTCTTGCGACCTATGTACCAAGAAGTGATCCTGCCAAACCTATGCTACATCGGTGGACCCGGAGAATTGAGCTATTGGTTGCAGTTCAAACAAGCCTTCGCATCGATGGATGTATTCTTTCCACAGCTTATGCTGCGCGACATGGCGGTGTTGATGGATGCCAAAACGGCGAAGCGCATGGAGCAATTGGGACTGTCTCCAACAGATGTTTATCGCTCAGAGGAAGAATTGCTCAAAGAGCAGTTGCGTGCCAATGGTACCCATGAGTTTCTAGTAGAGGAGCGTAGGAAGCGAATTGATGTGCACATGCAGGAATTGGAAGAAGCCCTAGAACAGTTCGATCCCACCTTAGCGGAAAGTACCCGCGCCGAGCACCAGCGCATCCTGAATCGACTGGAAGCATTGAAAAAGAAAGTCTTGCGGGCAGATAAGCGCAAGAACGAGACCTTGGAGCGTCGCCTGAGCGAATGGAAGGACGTTGTTCATCCTGGTGGAGTGCCTCAAGAGCGGGTGTTGAATTGGCTAAGTTTCTTCACAGATCGCTCATTGTCAGACGGGTTAGAAGAAATGCGTAAACAATTCAACCCGATGGAGGGTTATGTGAGGGTCATTACGATAAAATAAACCGTACTGACATTAAGTGTATCAACATCTTATTTTTTATCTTCGCAACCAAATAACCAAAACAATGAAGAAGAACATCTTGATTATCACAGCGATCTCCACCACATTGGCGCTAGCGTCTTGCGGAGGCGGATCAACAGAAACAGCTGAGACAGAAGCTCCAGCTACAGAGGAAACAACGGAGGCGGTAGCCATGAGCTGGAGCGTTGATCCAGCACAGTCTAACATACGATGGGAGGCAGGTACTGCAGGTGCCAACGTTTACGGACACTACGGCAACATCAAAGTAAGGAAAGGCGCGTTGACCACTGAAGGTGGTAACATCACTGGTGGAAGCTTTGTGGTAGACATGAACACCATCGAGCCAACAGATGATGGCTACAGTGAAGAGAATCCAGCTTCTAAGTTGGTAGCACACCTTTCAAGTGCTGACTTCTTCGCAGTAGAGGAGCACCCAATGGCAAACTTTGAGATCACTTCAGTAGAAGGAAACAACATCAAAGGAAACTTGACCATCCGTGGTAACACCAACGAAGAAACCATCGTTATCAGCGATATGAAGATGAACGAAGACGGTACCATGACCGCTACTGGTAAGTTGGTATTCGATCGTCAGAAGTACGATGTGGCATGGGAGCACTTCCTAGAAGACACGGTACTGTCTGATGACATTGAGTTAGAGATCACTTTGGTTGCTTCTGCAGCTTAAGGAATCACGACCTAAGTAAGAAGAAGGGAGCCTCGGCTCCCTTTTTTGTTTTCAACAAACGCCTTCGTGGAAACATTCGCCAGATGTTTTGGGGTTAAAAGCACGTGAAGAAATACATTTGCGCATGCAAGAAATGATCCTCATCCTTGATTTCGGTTCCCAGTATACGCAGCTCATCGCTCGCCGCGTACGCGAACTGAATGTGTATTGCGAGATCCATCCTTACAACGACCACCCAGCTGTTGATGACAACGTGAAAGGTGTGATCCTTAGCGGTAGTCCATTTTCTGTACGTCAAGAGAATGCACCCATTCCAGATCTTTCCGATATCAAAGGCAAGAAACCACTCCTGGGGGTGTGTTATGGCGCTCAGTTTCTAGCGCACAATTATGGGGGTGAGGTGCAAGCATCCTCCAAACGTGAATACGGAAGAGCAAACCTGTCCTTCGTAGATCATCAAGCCCCGATCATGAAAGGTGTGGCAGAGGATTCTCAAGTCTGGATGTCGCACGGTGATACCATCTTCACCTTGCCAGAACACACCAGCATCGTGTGCTCCACAAAAGATGTAGAAGTAGGCGGTTATCGATTTGATAATGAGGATACTTACGCCCTTCAGTTTCATCCAGAGGTTTATCACTCTACAGATGGACTAACCGTCTTGCGAAACTTCGTGATCGGCGTGTGTGGATGTAAGGCAGATTGGACACCGGAGTCTTACGTAGATACTACCGTGGCTGAACTTAAAGCGCAGTTGGGCAACGATAAAGTGGTGCTCGGCCTTTCAGGTGGCGTAGACAGCTCCGTGGCGGCCATGCTGCTGCATCGAGCTATTGGTCCGAACCTCTACTGCATCTTCGTTGACAACGGTTTGCTGCGCAAGCATGAGTTCGAAGGAGTGCTGCACCAATACGAGGACCTCGGTTTGAACGTGAAGGGTGTGGATGCTTCTGAACGCTTTTATTCGGCGTTGGAGGGCATTACAGACCCAGAGGCGAAACGGAAAGCGATCGGACGTGTCTTCATCGAGGTGTTTGACGATGAGGCGCACCAAATCGAAGATGTGAAGTGGTTGGGACAAGGAACCATCTATCCCGACGTGATCGAAAGTAAGTCGGTGAAAGGTCCATCTGCCACCATTAAAAGCCACCACAACGTAGGCGGCTTACCTGACTTCATGAAACTGAAGGTGGTAGAACCGCTCAATGCCTTGTTCAAAGACGAGGTACGTGAGGTAGGGGCAACGCTCGGTTTGCCGAACAGCATCTTGAGCAGGCATCCCTTCCCAGGGCCTGGACTCGGCATCCGCATCTTGGGTGACATCACCAAGGAAAAGGTGCGCATCCTGCAGGAAGTGGATCACATCTACATTGAAGCACTCAAGGAAGATGACCTCTACGATCAGATCTGGCAGGCAGGAAGCATCCTCCTACCCGTACAATCCGTTGGTGTCATGGGCGATGAACGAACCTACGAGAACGCCGTGGCCTTGCGCGCAGTAACCAGCACCGACGGCATGACCGCCGACTGGTTCGATTTTTCACATGCATTCCTGGCCAAGGTCTCGAACAAGATCATCAACAATGTAAAAGGGGTGAACCGCGTTGTTTATGACATCAGCTCCAAGCCGCCAGCCACCATCGAATGGGAATAAAGAACGCTTACATAGCGCTGCTACTCACGCTTTTTACCAGCTTTTCACTGCTTGCTCAGGAGAAACCTGAGGTGCACAAGATCAATGGCCAGAAATACTACCTGCATGTGGTAGAGAAGGGCAATACGCTGTATGCGATCAGCAAGCTCTACCAGACCACCATCGGCGATATTGAACAGCACAATCCGGTGATCAAGGAGGAGGGCTTGAAGGTGAACCAAACCTTACTCATACCGGTAACGAAGGAGAACAAACGCGATTTGGGCGGCGTGGTGGAACAGAGCAGCGATTTCATTTCGCACGAAGTGAAACCAAAGGAAACGCTCTACGCGATCAGCAAGCAATACGATGTACCCCTCAATGCGCTGTTGAAGGCAAACCCAGCCGTGGAACAGGAAGGATTGAAGATCGGTATGCTCCTACAGGTGCCCATCGAAAAGGCGGAGGTGAAGGAGGAAGAACACATCGCACCGGCACAACCCGACACCTTAGAACGGCACATCGTTCAGCCGAAGGAAACCCTTTATGGCTTAAGCAAACAGTACAATACCACGGTAGAAGCGCTTAAAGCCGCCAACGATGGACTGCCAATCGGTCTGAAAGAAGGCATGGCCCTGCGTATTCCTGGAACCAAGACAGCACCGAGCAAACTGGAGGGTAAAAAGAAGATCACACCGCTCAAAGACACTGTGGACTCCATCGTCACCCTCGTACCAGATTCTGGGGCTGCTTTGTCCATCACACTGCTACTGCCTTTCAGTCCGACCTTTCCAGATTCAGGGGCCATTGAAGACTTCAAGATCAGTGAGATCCAGCGGGTTGGACTGAGCTTCTACAGGGGCTTTCTCTATGCGATGGACTCCTTGCCAGAGGCGCAGCGATTGAAACTGAGCGTTCAGGTGCTAGACGGTGGACAAGACACGGCGTTCATGGGCAACATCATCCGCTCTGGTAAATTGGATTCTGCCGAGGTGGTCATAGGTCCGTTCTTTACCGATCAGTACGAGCAAGTGGCAGACTACCTGCTTCCACGCGGTGTACCGGTGATCTGTCCGGTTCCCAAACCCTCTAAGATCCTCTTCAAGCGCCCGAATGCCATCAAAACCACGCCCAGTGAGCGCATGCAGCTCGAAGGAATTGCGAAGTACTTAGCGGCCAACTACAAGGATTCTAACGTGATCGTGGTGAACAGCAACAAGTTCCAAGACCAAGACAACATTGAGTTCTTCAAATCTCGTATGGGGAAGGCGCTCGGAATTCCGGATACCTTCATCAACGACGTGGTACGTGAGGTGAAGTTGTGGGATATCAACGACGAAACCCTCGGCATGCGATTCAAGGATTCTGCTTCCTACACCTTGGTGGTGCCTTCAAACAACAAGGTCTTTGTTACAAAGCTCCTGACCGGTTTATATGACTTTCAATACGAGAACGAAGGCAAGTACCGCTTCCGACTCATCGGCTTGGAGGATTGGCTCAAATTTGAGAGCGATTTTGAGGTGAAGTATTTGCACCAACTTCAGGTAACCCTGCCAATCAGCAATCACCTGGACTTTCAGGATTATCGCATCAACGGATTCTTTGAAAACTTCCGCAAGCGCATGGGCTTTGAGCCAAACCGCTACACGCTGATGGGCTATGATGTTGCGAGCTATGTTTTGACCCAGGCCGCTTATCAGAAGATTGAATGGTTCAAGGAACCAGAGCGCTTTTCGTTTGACGGGTTGATGATGGACATCAACCTGTTTCGCGTAATGGACCAAAGCGGTACGGAGAACCAAAGCGTGCAGCTCTATGAATACGATGCTTATCGATTAAAGAAGTTTGCCCAGTGGCCTACACAAGAGATGAAATAGCCGATTGGTTTAGGGGTTTGCAGCTGGAGATCAGCGCAGCCATTGAAGCGGAGGATGGAAAAGGTCGCTTTGAAGAAGAAACCTGGGAACGTCCAGGTGGTGGAGGCGGACATACACGTGTGATCGAGCGTGGGGCAGTGATCGAGAAAGGCGGCGTCAACTTCTCTGCCGTTCACGGCACCCTGCCTGACAAGATCAAATCAGCTTTGAAGGTGGATTCTGATGCCTTCTTCGCCACCGGTGTCAGCATTGTGATGCATCCGGAGAACCCGCATGTGCCGATCATCCACATGAACGTTCGCTACTTTGAGATGAACGATGAGGTGTGGTGGTTTGGAGGAGGCATAGACCTCACGCCGCATTATGTGGTGGAAGAAGACGCCAATTGGTTCCATAATGAACTCAAAGCCGTCTGCGACCAATATGACTCGCAGTATTATCCGCGCTTTGCTAAATGGGCAGATGAATACTTCTACATCAAGCATCGGCAAGAGTCACGCGGAGTGAGCGGTATCTTCTTTGATCGCTTGAATACCCAGACCGAAGGCAAGGGAAAGGCGGAATTATTTGCTTTTGTTCAAGACGTCGGAAAACGCTTCGCTCCGATTTATACCACCTTGATGCGCAAGTACAAGGATGCGGTCTACAATGAGCAACAAAAGGCCTGGCAGATGCACCGCAGAAGCCGATACGTGGAGTTCAACCTGGTGCTGGATAAAGGAACAAAGTTCGGCTTGGATACAGACGGACGCATCGATTCCATTTTGATGAGTTTGCCACCTGAAACAGGGTGGAAGTACACGCAATCATGGCCAGAAGGCGGTGAAGAGGAGCGAACGCAGCACTACCTGCGTACCGTGCATGTTCCAAAATAGGTTTTAGAGTGAGCCCACCATGCCGTGGAGGCTCTCCTTCCAAAAGTTGCGCATGATCTCCGCGTCAGATGAGTTTGGAAGTTCTTTGTGGGTAAGTAGGATGCGCGTTTTTTGCTTGCCCTTCGACTCCAGTTTCACGCTTACCGTTGAATCATCCGTCATCCACTGAAAGTTGGTTTTTCCATTGGATGGATGCTGTTTGCTGGGAGCCGCTCGTTGCTCATGCTCAAACCATTCGTTGGTGAATTGCTGCACATGTTCCAATGGAAAGGGAAAGGTCTTCGTGACTAAGATCTGGTATCCTTGGCTGGCTTGATCCTTCCAGGGAAGTCCACATTCTGAACAGAACGCCTCTGCGATGAACTCTGCCCACTCTTGATCCAATTGATACTCTTCAGCTAAGGCTTTCACCTGCTTTTTCCAATGAATGCACTCGAATCCACGTCCCTCTAATTCTGAGAACCACTGATGAAGGTTCTTGCCTGTTTCATTGATGATGGTAGCCGTATCATGAGAGCGCAGTGTAGCCATGAAGGATGAGTTTAAGGGTCGATGGTTTTGGACCAGATTTCCAAACCATCTCGGTCAAAAATGGATATTTTCATTCGCCTCGCCAAACGTTCTCCTGAAAATTCCAATACCCCGAAATTATGTTGCGCAACCTTGGTGTCGGGCACCAAATTCTTGGTGCTTTCATTCGTTGCTTCGTGTACACCGGAGGTGAGCGGACTCACCGTGAGATCGTAGATCGTTATGCCATCCACTTCCACTTTCCTCAGCTCGGTGTGGTGTCGGTCGCCCGTAAGGAATACCACGCCTTCGATCTTTTCTTCCACAATACGCGTCAAGAGTTGTTCGCGCTCTTGCTCATACTGAGCGAAGTTCTCGTAGACACGCGCCGGATTCAATACTTGACTTCCCACAGCGATCATCTTGAACGGTGCACGAGAGTACTTCAGATTCTCGATGAGCCACTCGATCTGCTCGCTGCCCAGCATTTGAGGCGTTCCTGACTTCTTATCGTGCGATGTGCGGTGATATCGATTATCGAGCAAGAAGAAGTCGATGTCGTTCATCCTGAAGGCGGTTGTATTGCCCGGAATTCCGGGGATTCCATAGCTAGGGTTCATCCAATAGGCCTCAAAACTCTTGAGCGCCCAGTCCTTATGGATCCACGAGCCGGTAGCGTCGTTTGGACCAAAATCATGATCATCCCAAATGGCGTAGTGGTGCGTAGAGCGTAGGAGTCGCTGCAGTTCGGGTGTTTGTCTTGTATGGTTGTATCGATGCAGGTATCCCTTATAGGTTTGAAAGTCGTATTCCCGGAGGTAGATGTTATCGCCTAGCCAGAGCATCGCATCAGGCCGCTTATCTGCGATGGCGTTGAAAATTCCATAATCATCACCATAGGCCTTCCCTGGGCGGTCATAGGCCTCTTCATTGATGTAGGCACAGCTTCCAAGCGCCACGTGGAAGGTTGGAGGGTCGGTGCGGTATTGCCAGAGTGCTTGGGTGGAAAAACGGAGCGTATCCTCCAGCACTTGTGTGTCGCCATCCAGAATGATCTCATATTCATAGGTGGTGCCAGGCTCGAGTTCAGACACCCGGAACTTCGCAATGCGCGTTTCCATGCGATCGTAATGGTCGGGTGAGGTGGTCCAAGAAAGTGCTGGTTTGCCAGATTCCCAGTAATGCAGTGCGATAACGTCGGTTTCATTGTTCACCTGCATCCAAATACCCACTTCGTTCAGAGCGGAATAGCCTGGCATAGGACCGGAGAGGATGGCAGGTTGTGCAAAAGCGGTTGCAGACAGAAAAATAGCAGCGAGCAAGGAGAGGTTCTTCTTCATGGTTTAAAACTTGCTTCAATGATAGCTTAAGCCAATGGATTGAAAAAGCGATTGATGAGATGATTTCATCACGAAAAAGATGACCAAAGTCTGTTATTTGTCGCATCATTTTTTTCGTTCCTTGCTTGCTCAAATCAAGGAATGCCATTACTTAGCATGAGAAATCAGATCGAACCATGAAAGAATTCATTTACCTATTCAGAGGTGGAAAAACGACCGACGCAAACGATAAAGAATTGATTGCCCATGAGCGCGCTTGGGACCGTTGG
This sequence comes from uncultured Flavobacteriales bacterium, assembly GCA_913057205.1. Classification (GTDB taxonomy): domain Bacteria; phylum Bacteroidota; class Bacteroidia; order Flavobacteriales_G; family Salibacteraceae; genus SHAN690. The sequence continues at coordinate 16,356 of CAJXNO010000034.1, read as the reverse complement.
ATGGATGCGTTGGAAGACGAAGGTGTACTGATCGATGGCCTCCCGATGAAGGATGCCGCGGTTGTGGTGACCAAAGACGGACCAAAGGCTTGGGAGTACCAGGGAGAAGACAGCCTGTCAGGATACCTTATATTGGAGGCAACAGACATTGAAGCAGCCGTAGAGATGGCGTCTGATTGTCCGATCTTCGACTTCGGTGGCAGCATTGAGGTGCGGGAGTTGGAATCGCACTTGGACGACCTCCATGACGATGACGACGACGACGGCTTTCGCGACATCGAGGGGTAGTCGGGTGTAAGGTTGATCGCAACCATTCGTCCAGCATCTTGTTGAACAAATAAGATGAAATCAATCGTAAATGCAGGGCTTTTCTTTTTGTGCAGTACGGCGGTATTCGCTTGTGCTTCATCGGAAGAAAATGCCATAAACAAGATCAACGAAATGTCAGCAGAGGAATTGAATGAGGCCAAGGAAGGCTTGGACACGGCTACCCTTGGTGCCGGATGTTTTTGGTGTGTGGAAGCTGTTTTTCAAGAGTTGAAAGGGGTAAAACATGTGGAAAGTGGGTACACCGGAGGCATGATCAAGAACCCTTCCTACAAGGAGGTGTGCACCGGCAGGACAGGACATGCGGAAGTAGCTCAGATTATCTACGATCCTGAGGTGGTGTCTTTTGATGAGATCTTACAGGTCTTTTTTAAAACGCACGATCCCACAACCTTGAATCGTCAAGGCAATGACATCGGTACACAGTATCGATCATCGATCTTCTACCACAATCAATGGCAAAAAGAACAGGCAGAGTACTACTTGAAGAAGCTCGACCAGTCTGGTGCCTATCCTAATCCGATCGTCACTACCATTGAGCCGTTGGAGGCGTACTATCCTGCGGAAGATTATCACCAGAATTACTTCAACAACAACAGCTCACAACCGTACTGCACCTTTGTCATCCAGCCAAAACTGGAGAAGTTTCGAGAAGCTTTCAAAGATAAGTTGAAGGAAGCACCTTAAACGTTTCGTCTGTAGTCGCTATCGTCGTAGAAATGTTCTTCGAAGGTTCTTTCCGAAGGTTCACCGTCCTTCAGGATGCGGAAAACCATCCACACCATCAAAACGGTGATGAATAACTGCATGACCATCAGCCACATCATGGTAGGGGAAAGCAGTGGCGAAAACTGATAGAACAACCATACGGTAGTGGTGAACGAAATGGGTACGATCAACTTCTTCATACCCTTTGAACACAATCCTCAGACCAATGGTTCGATTATCGAGGTAACTCTGTTTAAATTGTTTAAAACCTCGTTACAGGGTGAGGTTTCTATTTTTTCTTAAAAACACATTTTTGCTTCAGATTTGAAAAGCATGAGCGAGATGTACGAATTTGAGCCGGATCACCTGACCAAAATGGGGGACGCGATCCTATGGACAACCATTTTAGCAGCGGTTCACCAAGACGGAGTGATAGAGCTAGAAGAGCGAGCAGAAGCTATCAAGCAAACCCACATCAGAACATTCAGCACCGAAGACTACTTTAAGCCGATTTATGCGGATGTGGACAAGCGCTTTGAGCGTGATTTTGATGCATACAGCAGTTCACTTCCGGAAGACTATGAGGAGAAGGAAGCATTCATCAAAGAAAGGTTGGAAGAATCCATGGGTATTTTGAATGACCTTGGACCAGTCTTCTCCGCCTTGTTTTCTGAAAACTTAAAGACGCTTTATAACCGTGTATTCAACGCAGGGTCCAGCGTTTTTCAAATCTTTGCTTTCCCGCTGCTTAGCGCACACTTAGAAAAGGCAAGCCAAAAATGATCCACCTCCGAACGCTTTCGTCATTACTGCTCACCGCACTGCTCGTTGCAACAGCAGGTTGTGAGGATCGTGAGCCCGTAGATCTGCTCTTTACAGTAGAAGATGATAAAACGCTCGGTCTTCAATTAAAAGAAGAGATCGATGGCAACCCGCAGGAGTATCCGATCCTTGATCGAGAGACGTACGCAGACGCCTATGCCTATTTAGAGAATCTCCGCGACCAAGTACTGGAGTCAGAGCCGATCCGCTATCGTGATGAGTTTACTTGGGAGGTACACATCATCGACGCCGATGTGCTGAATGCATTTGCGGCACCTGGTGGCTACATCTATTTCTATACTGGATTGATTAAGTACCTGGATGAAGAGGATGCCCTGATGGGCGTGATGGGCCACGAGATTGCGCATGCTGACCGCAGGCATAGTGTGAAGCAGATGACCAAGACTTATGGCGTACAGACCTTGCTCTCCATTGCCTTGGGCAACAATGCATCTGGAGCGGCTGAACTGGCAGCACAGATCGCAGGAACAGGTGCCGCATTGAAATTCAGCAGAAGTGATGAGACGGAGGCTGACGCATATTCGGTGGAGTATCTTTCAGGAACACCCTACCGCTGTGATGCCGCAGCGATCTTTTTTGAGAAGATATCTGAGCAGAATGATGGGGTGAATATTCCACAGATCCTGAGTACACATCCGAGTCCAGAGAACAGGGTGGAGGACATTAGAGCAAAAGCAGAGGAGGTGGGGTGTTCAACCGAACCATTCAACCCAACGAGTTACGCAGATTTTAAAGCCATGTTACCTTAATGAAGTATTGATTGGATACTTTATACCGGAGGCCTACATTTGGCACACGATAGAACCATTCAATAAAGCAATATGAACTTACACGAATACCAAGGAAAGTCGATCTTAAAGAGTTTTGGGGTTAGAATACAAGAAGGAATCGTAGCTGAAACACCTGAAGAAGCAGTTGCAGCAGCGAAGAAGTTGCAAGAAGAGACCGGCACCGGGTGGTGGGTAGTGAAAGCACAGATCCACGCAGGTGGACGTGGAAAAGGCAAGATCGTAGGTTCAGAACAACGCGGCGTTGCCTTGGCCAAGTCGATTGAAGACGTGGAAACCATCTCGAAGAACATCCTTGGTAATGTATTGGTGACCTTGCAAACCGGTGAGAAGGGAAAGCAAGTGAACAAAGTATTGGTAGCGCAGGACGTTTATTATCCTGGCGACAGCGAGCCGTCTGAGTTCTACATGAGTGTATTGCTCAACCGCCAAACCGGCAGAAACATGATCATGTACTCCACAGAAGGTGGTATGGACATTGAGACCGTTGCAGAGGAGACTCCACACTTGATCTTCAAAGAAGAGATCGATCCAAAGGTTGGTTTGATGCCGTTCCAAGCGAGAAAGGTGGCTTATAACCTAGGATTGTCTGGAAACGCGTTCAAGGAGATGACCAAGTTCGTTACTGCTTTGTACCATGCATACGTGGGTTGCGATGCTTCCATGTTCGAGATCAATCCGGTTTTGAAGACCTCTGATGATAAAATCATGGCAGTGGATTCAAAGGTTACCTTGGATGGCAATTCCTTGTTCCGTCATAAGGATTACGCTGAAATGCGCGACACCACAGAGGAAGATCCAACCGAAGTGGAAGCAGGTAAGTTCAACTTGAACTACGTGAAGCTAGACGGCAACGTGGGATGTATGGTGAACGGTGCAGGTTTGGCGATGGCTACCATGGATATGATCAAACTGAGCGGCGGTGAGCCAGCCAACTTCTTGGATGTTGGAGGTACAGCAAACGCAGAGCGCGTGGAGAATGCCTTCCGCATCATCCTCAAGGACGAGAATGTGAAAGCGATCTTGATCAACATCTTTGGTGGTATCGTACGTTGTGACCGCGTGGCACAAGGAGTAGTAGACGCGTATAAGAACATTGGCGACATACCAGTTCCAATCATTGTACGTTTACAAGGTACCAACGCCGAAGAAGCCAAGAAGATCATCGATGAGTCTGGACTTAAAGTCGAGTCGGCCATCGTGCTTCAAGAGGCTGCTGACAAAGTGAAAGAGGTGTTGGCTTAAAAGGCAACACCATGCTGCGGAATTCGCTGATTGGCTTCATCTTACTGGCTTGGTCGAGCACTGTGCTTGGCCAACAGGCTAAGCTGCATATTCAAGCGATTCCGGATAATAGCGTTGTACTTCTCGACGGCGATACCTTGGGTTCAGCCAATGACCGCACGGTATACATGGGGTTCAATGAGCGGAAAGGCATAGATACCCATACCGTTATCGTTACTGCCCCTGACCACGTTCCTTTTGAGCGGACCTATACGCTAGACATGCCGAAGGACATAGCGATCAACGTGCGATTGCCCCGTGTGCTTCCAACAGTGTCTGAGCCGATCAACGCACGGGTCGATTGGCGCCAAGTGATCTCTGGTATTCCCTATGGAACAGAACTCGGTGCAGGCACCCGCTGGCTCTATCGCTTCAGAAAGGATGTGCTTGACGTGCAGGCGAAGGATGAACTGCATGAGGCATTGTCGGCGATGAATTTGAACCTGTTTGATAGTTTGCCAAATGCAAGACAGCGTATTGAAGGAGGTGATTCGGCCCGATTGATGCTTCAGGGCTTGGTCGAGTCATACACGCTGCGGAGAGGTCTGCGTTCAGAAAACTATGCATCATATTACAAGGCCTATACGGCAACGGTGTCTGTTCGCTGGCAGCTCGTGGATCGCGAAAACGATAGCCTCCTCTTGGATCAACCTTTTGCATCGGTGTACGAGTACCGAGGCATAGCAACCATTGGCTTTCATGATGCAGTAGTCGATAACTTCTATCGCTTTGTGCAGTCTGATACAGCGCTGATCGCAGCTTTTGAACGATTGGATAAACCCCGTCCAATGGAGCCCATCGGCAGGTTTGAAGAAGCGGAGGGGGATAGCGGAACGGTAATCGATCGTACAGGCAAGGTGGTTGACTTGATGACTGCACCGAATCAACTCGACACGATGCCGAGTGCAGATAGCGTTGCCATGGATTCGGTGAACAGCCACCGAGGCGATGAACCTTTAGATCCGCAGGCTAGTGAAGAAGCTCCGGCTTCAAAGAATGTGATGGACCTTCCCATCAAAACCGAGGCTACAGCAAGCCTTCCAGCGAAAAAAGGACCTAAAAGAATCATTCCCTTACCTAAGGTAGAAAGCAATCAGCGCTATGCTTCAGCCAGCATTGTGGCCAGTGCGAGCGGTCCCGAGATAAACGAGGTAGGCGTAGTGTTAGCTAAAGGTGGACTCGCGGTTATTCCCAATCATATGCCGGTGGGTGAAACCATCCGTTTGCGCTTCGTGAATGGGGTAGAACTCGATGCCCGCGTTGAAGCCACGGACAAAGACGTAGACCTGAGCCTTTTGAAGATCGACGCCATGAACCTAAAAGCGGTCTTACCTACTGAGTCGAGTCTTCAAGCGGATGTGCGCTACCTATTGCCTGTTTATGATGAAGTCAACAAGGTAGGAGTGGAGTGGTCAAAGACGGCTCAGAATGAGCTTGCTGAACGAGCAATGATGGCTGTTCCTGTCTTTGATGCAGCGTATCAATGGATGGGGTTTCAATGGCCTTCGTCCCGTTTTTTGGACGCTCAAACCGTACTTAACGTCTTAAGCATAAGCTATGAGTAAGCGTATCTGGAAATATGCGTTTTCTTCTGCCTTGGTGCTGATCACCTTGAGTGGTTGCATTGAAGAAAAGAACCTGCGTCCCTTCATCCTTCCCGAGTTGGTGAATACCCCTAACTATTTGGTAGAGTCTTTTCCAGGAGATAGTGTACTGCTCATAGCCGCGGAAGGTGGCATCTTGACGCGCTATGCAGATGATCGACAGTATGCCTTCACCGTGAGCAATTATCCTGTGCTTGATCAGATCGATCCTACTGACGTAGAGGTCCTCTACAGTGGAGCGAATGAAACCTTCTGGCTGCGAAGCGATTCGCTCATCATAACCTTTTCCCGTGAACGGATATCAAACTACCGAGACACAACCGCATTCTACCGACCTACACGCTTTTACTTTGACTACTGCCTGTCAGATGATGGTGTATTGCATCGTATAGACTATTACAATGAAATTTGGGATCCACAGAGCGGTAGTTTCTTGTCTGACTATTTCTTGGCGATTCACCGCTTTGAGCCATCGGGTAGTGGACTTTGGGAAAGCGTTGAGACCGAATTGAGTGTGCGTTCAGACCTCCTATCATCGCCTAATGCTGTTTTCAAGGGTGATGAACTGCTCATCCTCACCAATCCCAGTTATCACGTAAGCAGTTTTCGCTCTGGAGAGGTGGTTGCTGAGGAGATTCCACGCGAATCAACTTTCGATCAAGTGGTGGACCCGGTGTGGAACACGGATGATGTGATCTATGGTCTGCCAAGTGAACCTGCCTTCTTTTCTCCTTTCGATGCAATCATAGAGTTACCCTTAGTAGCGGAGAACAGCCAGCGACTTCGATTGGAGAGCGCGTGTTCGCCAAGCGCAGATGTGATCGGTCCGGTTAAGGTGCTCAAATGGACAGACCAAGAAGCCGTGGTTTATGTACAGTATTTCACGAATCAACTTACCACCGCAAATGAAGTTGTCGGCTATATCTATACCTACGGACTGAAGGATGGTAGTTGCGACATCAACAGCGTTCAGAGCGACCCGATCTTGCTTCCATTCAGCAATGCCATCCGTGACGTGGCGTTGTTGAACACCGAGCTTTACATCGGCACGGAATCAGGACTGTTGGTTTATGACTTTGCCACATTGACTATGGTGCCTTACCTCAAGAACCTTTTCGACGAAGAAACCCGATGATGCGGCCATTCGTGCATATCATAAGGTTGCTTCTGATCCTAGGAAGTGCTCTTCCTTTCACTACCCATGCGCAAAAAGAAACGGTGCTTGGACTAGAAGGCGATTGGTACGTGTTCAGCTTGAAGCACTTCAAAAGTTCCTTTCGGCATGAATTGGGACTGTCTATGTTCTCCCATTTTTACAGATCACCAGACCAGGCCATCCATTACGAAGTTGATGATGGTATTGCGTATCCACAGCCTGTATACAATCGAGGGTTTGGCTTGATGAGCTTGCACTACGAACCGCGGTTCAGGTTAATTGAGTACCGCAATTGGGCGTCTCTGTCGTTGGATGTTCCACTGGTTTGGAGCCTGAGTCTTGTAGACCTCACCACAGAGGATGGGTTTCGTTACAGTGCAGACACCGTTTCAACGGCGGCCTTCAATGCGGGAATCTTTGCTGTTGAACGCGAAACGGGCTTGGGCCTAGGTCACCTGGAAGCCGGCGCCATGCTGTCAATTAACCTATGGCAAGGAGCGACCTATGAGAACACCTTTCCCTTGGGGTTGAGCATTGGTGCAGGAGTGCATCGCATGTTTGCTCCGGTGCAGATGAACTTCATCGCTGGTTACGAGCGTGTGGAATATCAGGAATTCACAGCTTGGTGGACTCCCGTATCAAGACTATCCTTACATTACAGAGGCGTTGTGCTTTCCTACACCATTGGTGTGAATCCCACATTGGTGTATTACGAATCTTTGAATAGTAAACGTGCGGTTTATACAAACACATACAATAGATTTAGCCTCTCATTGAGAATAGGAAGATGAAAAAGATACTAGTTGCGAACAGAGGGGAGATCACCCTAAGGATCATGAGAACATGCCGTGAAATGGGCATTTCTACCGTAGCGGTTTATTCAGAAGCCGACCGAAATGCATTGTTCGTTCGCTTTGCAGATGAAGCTTATTGCATCGGTCCGCCTGCCTCATCTCAGTCATATCTTGACATTGAGAAGATCATTGATGTAGCCAAGCGCTCAGGCGCAGATGGGGTTCATCCCGGTTACGGTTTCCTGAGTGAGAACCCAAAGTTTGCACGTAGATTGGAGCAGGAGGGTATCACACTGATCGGTCCACCTGCCTCAGCCATGGAGGTCATGGGCGATAAATTGGCTGCGAAGGAAACCGCCCTCAAACAAAATGTGCCTTTGATCCCAGGTTCTGACGGTGCAGTAGAATACCTTGAAGAAGCCAAGAAAGTAGCGCGAGAGATCGGCTTCCCCCTCTTGATCAAGGCCTCTGCCGGTGGTGGAGGTAAGGGCATGCGTGCCGTCTATGATGAAGCCTCCATCGATGAGCAGTTGACGCTAGCGATGAATGAAGCCCGATCTGCCTTTGGTGATCCTAGTGTTTTCATCGAACGCTATGTTACCTCTCCACGACACATCGAGGTCCAGGTCATGGCAGATACCCATGGAAACTGTGTCTACCTCTTTGAGCGGGAATGCAGCATCCAACGACGCCATCAGAAAGTAGTGGAAGAAGCTCCTTCAGCTATCCTCACACCAGAGATGCGCAAGGAAATGGGCGAGTGTGCGGTAAACCTCGCGAAGGGCTGTAACTATGTGGGCGCCGGCACCGTGGAGTTCTTGGTGGATGATCAAATGAATTTCTACTTCTTGGAAATGAATACGCGGCTACAGGTTGAGCATCCAGTGACCGAGATGATTACCGATGTAGACCTGGTGCGTGAGCAGATCAATGTAGCAAGAGGGGAGCAGCTCTCCTTCAAGCAAGAAGACCTTCAGATCCGCGGACATGCCGTAGAGGTGCGTGTTTATGCAGAAGATCCGCAAAACAACTTCCTCCCAGACATCGGAACGCTCAAAACCTATCGCAGGCCACAGGGTCCAGGTGTGCGCTTGGATGATGGCTTTGAGGAAGGCATGGATATTCCGATTTATTATGACCCGATGATTGCTAAGCTGGTGACCTTCGCTGAAGATCGCGATAAGGCGATCGATCGCATGACCCGTGCCATTGATGAATACCAGATCAGTGGGGTGACCACCACATTAGGGTTTTGCAAGTTTGCCATCAATCATGAAGCATTCCGTTCCGGCAAGTTCGATACCCACTTTGTGAACGATCATTTCAAGTCGGAGTATCTGGATGAAGTGGATGAGCGAAGAGAGCGTGCATTGGCTGCTTTCATTGGAGCCACGGCTGATAAGGGAAATGCGGTGAAAACAGATCAAACTGTCCTTGAACAAGCTGCTGTTTCTAAATGGCGCTTGATGCGTAAGTGATTCACCTGACGTCACTTAATTTTGGTACGATGTTGGCTCATTTTGACGCAAGCCAACGGCACCAAGAATGAAGAACTTCGTTTACATCTCCTTCATGCTGCTAACACTAGGAGCATTCAATCATACTGCCCAAGCGCAGAAAGACGGCATTGTTATGCTGGCCGAGGTGATCGATGGGGATACGGTTCCGGTGAAATACTTGCCCTACGTTACCATCGTAGAAGAACGCCGCTTCATGAGCGATTATGAGCGCAGAAAGTGGGAGCGCCTTAAGAAGAACGTTAAGAAGGTTTATCCCTATGCTAAACTAGCCGGACAGCTCTTAGAGAAATATCAAGTACAGCTGGATACGGTTACCTCTGAGCGACAGCGCAAGAAGTACTTCAAGAAAATCGAGCAAGAGCTCAAAGCTGAGTTTGATGACGACCTGCGGAAGATGACGACCACTCAAGGCAGGATATTGATCAAATTGATCGACCGGGAAACGGGAGAGTCAAGCTACGAAATCGTACAAGAGTTTCGTGGGAATGTCTCCGCCTTCTTCTGGCAAGGCTTATCAAGGATGTTTGGCCAAGACCTGAAGAGCAGGTATGACCCGTATGGCGAGGATGCAGATATCGAAAACATCATTCACCTCATCGAGGCCGGTATGATCTAGCCGCGATCGATCCAAACGCTTTGTTCATTCGCCTGATGCTTCCACCGCTTGTGTGACCACAGCCAATTCTCCGGTTGTTGACGAATATGTTCTTCGAGAAACGATGCGAAAGCCTTGGTCATCGCGCCCCGATCATTATTAGCCGGCTCATGATAGCGTTCGAGGTGGATCCGATACTGTCCGCGTCCCGCTCTAAGTACATGTGCAAAGACAACTTCATAACCAAAGCGTTCCGCTAGTACCTCACCTCCTCGGTAGAAAGGTGTCTCTTGATTCAAAAACTTCAACCACCAGCCTTTCTTTCCACTTGGAGTCTGGTCGGCAAGTACAGCGAAGGTGTGGGGAAGCGGATGTTTAACCGCTGCATCGAATGCTTCTTTATCATGTACTGGATGGCTACTGAACCTACTGCGCAGTTTGCGCATGAAGTCGTCCATTGCATCGTTCTTGATCTTTCGATAGATCGGGAGAAGGGTGAAGGAAAAGCGTTCTGCAGTGGCCAATCCAGCCCATTCCCAATTGCCCGAATGGCCCATCATGATCATGCCACGCTTGCCATCCGCTTCCAGCGCATGCAGGAGTTCTGGGTTCTCGAACACGACGTGCGCTCTAAGCTCTTCAGCGGTCATGGCGTGTAAGTAGATGCTTTCTACGATTAAATCAGCTAAATATTGATAATAGGAGCGAGCGATTGCTTTGACTTCTGCTGTTGATCGATCCGGGAATGCCCGTTGTAGGTTCTGGATGATCACTCGTTTGCGGTATCCTATAACATCGCGAAGCACCACATGCAGCACGGTACTAACCGAATAGAGCAGGCCTAACGGTAAGTGAGCGAGCGCGCGAAGTAGAACAATGGCAACAGCATTCATGTGTTGGCAAAAATATCGGCTTTTTCGAGCGGTGGCTGCTTTTGCTTTTTAGCTTTGAACAGCTTACCGATGCTAAGAAGCCTGTACATATCAAACTACGCCTTGATCGATCAAACGGAGGTCAAGCTTGAGCCTGGATTTACCGTAATCACGGGTGAAACGGGTGCGGGAAAATCGATCTTGCTGGAGGCTCTGGGCTTGGTTTTGGGCAGCAGAGCAAACTTCAATGCCATTCGAAAAGGACAAGACAAGAGCGTAGTGGAGGCAGTCTTCACCTACAAGGATCATACGGTTGACCAGCTACTTCGAGAAGAGGGACTGGACATCTTGGATGATTTGATCATTCGACGTGAGCTTACGCGTTCAGGTAGAAGCAGGGCTTTCATCAACGATAGTCTCGTTGCATTAAACGTCTTGAGTGTCATAGCTCGAAGGTTGGTCGACATGCATGGGCAGCAAGAGAACATCGCCCTCCAATCCGCAGGCTATCAACTGCAGCAGCTCGACCTGTACGCAAAGAATAAGGCGGTTTTACAACAATACGAGCAACACTACACCCGATATCGTGCAGCGCAGAGGAAGTTGGATGAATTGAAGGAACAGGTGAGTCAAGTGCGCAAAGATGAAGACTACTTCAGTTTTCAGTACAGTGAGATTAAGGCCTTAGACCCGAAGTCGGACGAGTATGAAGCCTTGGAGGAGGAACGGGCTACGCTTGAGCATGCAGAAGACATTATGTCGGCACTCGGTGAAGTGAGCAACACCTTAGAAGGCGACCAATATGGAGTGATCTCCGCTTTGAACAGCGCTTTGAACCAGTTACAACGCGTAGAGAATTATCACCAAAGCATTGCAGAACTATCCAAACGTTTGGACTCGGTCAACATCGAGTTAGACGATCTGCGCAGAGAGGTAGGTGGACTCCAATCCAGTTTCGAGTCCAATCCCAACCGATTAGAAGAGGTGCGAAACCGCTTAGATGAATACCAGCGACTGATGCATAAGCATGGTGTAAAGGAAGTGGAAGCACTGATCGCTGTACAAGAGGAATATCGCCTCAAGCTTGAAGGCATCAGCAACTTTGATGAGGAAGCAAAAGCACTGGAAGCGCGGATCGATCAGCTCTCAGGAGCGGTGAATGCAGGGGCGGAAGAGCTGCATGAGCGAAGGTTGAAGGCTGTGAAAGATTTTGAAGCGGCCATGCAGCATCAGGTGAGAAAGCTGGGAATGTCAAAAGCCGAGATCTCGATGGAGCTTGAACGTTTGGAACAATTGCAGTCAATGGGCTTTGATCGCCTTGAGATCGGTTTTGATGCGAATGGTAACAAACACTTGGTTGCCTTGAAGGACAGTGCCTCTGGTGGCGAAGTTGCTCGACTCATGCTGGCGTTAAAAAGCATCATCGCGGTGAACGATGAAACACCGACCCTCATTTTTGACGAAGTCGACACTGGGGTGAGCGGCGAGGTCGCGAAGCAGATCGGCAGCTTGATGAAGACCATCGCGCTGAACGCACAGATCATAGCAGTTACACATTTACCAGGAGTAGCTGCAAAAGGGCAGCACCACATCAAGATCAAGAAGTCAGAAGAAGGCGATGCCGTGGTATCTCGCTTGCATTACCTTAAAGAGAATGAACGGGTAGAGGAGATTGCAAGCATGTTCTCTGGTGCACAATTGAACAAGGCTTCACTAGATAGCGCTAAAAGCCTGCTAGCAGAAGAATGAGGCGATTGAAGAACAATCTTATTTTTACGACGAACTAAACAACTACATCGAGCATGAGTAAACTACTGGAAAACAAGAAAGGAATCATCTTCGGCGCGCTAGACGAGCGTTCCATCGCATGGAAAGTGGCAGAAAAGGCACACGAGCACGGTGCATCATTCCTTTTAACCAACGCACCGATTGCGTTGCGCATGGGAAAGATTAATGAATTGGCAGAAAAGTGTGGAACGGAAGTGGTGCCGGCAGACGCTACCAGCATGGAAGACCTGGGCAAGCTTGTAGACGCAGCAACGGAAAAGTACGGAAAGCTCGATTTCGTATTGCACTCCATCGGTATGTCGCCAAACGTGAGAAAAGATAAAGCTTACACGGAACTCAACCACGATTGGTACCACAAGACCTTAGATATTTCAGCGATGTCTTTCCATAAGGTACTCCAAACCCTCTACAGCAAAGACGCGATGAACGAATGGGGCTCAATCCTTGGTTTGAGCTACATCGCTGCACAAGAAGCCTATCCGTTCTACAGCGACATGGCGGATGCGAAGGCTATGCTCGAAAGCATTGCGCGCAGCTTTGGTTACCATTACGGAGTAAAGAACAAGGTGCGGGTGAATACGGTATCTCAATCACCAACCGTAACGTCTGCAGGCAGCGGTATCTCCGGCTTCGATAAATTCTTTGACTTTGCAGATCAGATGTCGCCGCTTGGTAATGCAGATGCAGAAAGCTGCGCAGACTACTGCTTGACCTTGTTCAGCGATCTCTCACGCTATGTGACAATGCAGAATCTTTACCATGATGGCGGATATTCTACGACTGGGATCTCATCAAAGGTGATGGAGAAGTGGGCTAAATAAGCTTCATTGCCATACCTCATAAATGAAAAAAGCCCCAATGCTGGGGCTTTTTCTTTATTGTGAGCAACGAGACCTTAACGGTGCGATCGTTCTAATTCCTTCTTCTTAAGCAACTGACGCTTCACTTGCTCCACTGCTTCATTCAGAGAATGCTCGAAGGTGTCAGATTGATGTTCTGCGAAAACATCTTCGCCAGGAATGTTGAGCTTCAGCGATACACGCTTGTTCTCTTTATGATCATCATACTCCAGGCGTAAATAAACCTCAGCGCCGATGATAGGGTTGTAGAACTTTTCCAATTTGCTCACTCTTTCCTTTGTGCTTTCCATCAACTCGTCCTTCGCGTGGAAGCCTACTGTTTGAATATCCCATTTCATAATTACGTCATTTTGTGCTATGAATATACAAATGCAAAAGGGGCCAAAAGCCCCTTCAAACGTTAAATGACCTAAATCATCCTTTCCGATTACTTCCCATTGAAAAGCTTGATGTCAGAAAAGGTATCGATGAGCTTCTTGAAGAAATCAAAGTACAAGGTGATGGCCAATAGCAGAGACATCATCCAAAGCACGATGATGTTCACTTTCATGGTGCTGTAGTACTTTCCAAACAAGCGTTTCATCGGTGCGTAAAAGTGCGCGCGGAATCCGTTCGGAATGTTGAAAACAGGGTCAGCGCGCTGAATGAGTTGTGCGTCATACTCGGTAATCTGATTAAATTCATTTTTATTGGTCACCAAGTCGCTCAAGCTTTCGTTCTCATAATCGTTGCGGAGCTCATTGAAGGCTTCCTTCGCTTCGTCGCTGGTCTGGTGCTCGCGGATTACCCGATCCTTTTCGTCGCTGTTATAATTCCACTGGCGTACATAGAGCTTGTTCACCGTGGCCAAATAGGTTGAGAAGTCGTTGAGAAGATCATTGTTCAAACCCTCTAGTGTGAACTGATCCAGCTCGTCATACGTAATGGCAGCGTTGATGCGGTTTTCTTCTGCGATCTCGTTTCTGATCAATCGAAGGTCTTCCTCGATCTGTTCCTTGGTGAAGCTGTCTGGATTGCGGAGGTACTCTTTGAATCGACCAACCTTCCCCTTCAACTCGGGGATCCAAAAATTCTTCTTGAAGTTCGCATCGCTCATCTGTTGATCGTAGTCATAGAAGAGCTGCTCATAATCGTTCTCCATGAACTGATTCACCGCTAAGGCCTCAAATGACCATCGGGAAGCCATGATCTCACCGATCGCTGGAACGATGCTCTGTGAAGTGATGACTGGATTGAGTTTCTCAAACTTCACCAAGACCCCGCTGAAGAGGATCTGCGGGATGATCAAGAATGGAATGATGATGTAAATGGTAACCGCTGAATTGAAGCTGGCCGAAATGTTCAGTCCGAGCATATTCGCAAAGCAAGCGGTAGAGAAGAGGATGAGCCAGTAGTCCCAAAGCATCCCTTTGATGCCCAAGATACTGTTTCCGATCACGATGAACATGAACATCTGAATCGCCGACAGTAAGAACATGATGCCCACCTTACTCAACAGGTAGCTTCCCTTGCTCAGGTTCAAGAACGATTCACGCTTTCTGATCTTTTGATCCTTGAATATTTCTTCCGCACTCACGGTGAGCCCCAAGAACAGCGCAACGATCACCGCCATGAACATGTACACGATAATGTTATCGTTCTCATAGAAGATGTATTCACCAGGATCTTGCTCACCGATCATTACGTAACGCAAGAAGTAGCTGAGGATAAAGCCGAGCAACGGCGCTTCAAGCAAGTTGATGGCCAAGTATTGCTTGTTGGTAATCTTTGAAAGTACATCACGGGTCACAAAGACCTTCAACTGGTTGAAGAAGTTGGGGGTCTTGAATTCTACCTCAGGGAGTTCAGGCTCTTCCTTGTTCAGTTCAGCATCGAACTTTTCTTTGAAGATGGCATTCCACTCCTTTGGGGAGGTCTTGCGCTTTTCGGTTTGGTTTCCGTATTCATCTACCACCTTCGCTTCGATGATATTGAAGATCTGTTCCGGGTTCACGTTACCACAACGCGCACACTCGCTTTCGCTCTGGTTGATGGCCTGCACCTCCGTCTTGAAGTAGACAATAGCATCCAGTGGGTTTCCATAGTAAATCGGGTATCCACCGGTATCCATGATCATCAGCATATCGAACATCTTGAAGATCTCAGAAGAAGGCTGGTGGATCACCACGAAAATGAGTTTACCCTTCAAGGCCAATTCCTTCAAAAGGTCCATGATGTTCTCCGAATCACGGGAAGAAAGTCCAGACGTTGGCTCATCCACAAACAGCACCGATGGCTCTCGGATCAATTCAAGTCCACAGTTCAAGCGCTTTCGCTGTCCACCACTGATCTTCTTGTTGATCGGACTACCGACCTCGATGTCTTTGATCTCGTATAGTCCAAGCGATGTCAGTGTTTCATCTACGCGTTCGCGGATCTGATCGTCAGACAATCCATCAAAACAAAGTTTTGCATTGAGGAAGAGGTTCTGGTACACCGTCAATTCTTCGATCAAGAGATCGTCTTGCGAGATGTAACCGATCATACCGCTCACCTCGTCACGTTCATGGTGAATGTCGTTTCCGTTCACCGTAACGCTACCGGAGTAGGGGGTGTAGTTCCCGTTCAGGATGTTCAACAAGGTTGATTTTCCCGAACCACTCGCTCCCATGATGCCGATGAGTCGACCAGATTCCTCCGAAAAACTCAGCGGGTGTAAACCGATCTTTCCACCCTTGAAGCGGTAGGTGATGTCATCTGCTGTGAATACGATCTTGCTTTCACTGCGGTCGCTCAAGAATCGACTGATGATGTCGCTGTAGTAGATCGGACTTACCTTAGAACTTCTCAGGGACGATCCTTGCGTAAGGATGTAGACTCGCTCTGGATCGATGATCTGTCCGTTCAACAGCAATTCCTCATCACCGAAATACTTGATGGCGTACATACCAACGCTCTCAATGCTCAATACAACAAGGGAGCCGGAGAGGGTCTCATGGTGGATGTGCTTGTTCTTGGTGCGTCCTTCAAGGGAAGACTTCGCGTCGATGATCAAGATCTTCTCGGTATCCTCAATGCTGTCATGCTTGCAGGTAACGAACTTCTTGGTATCGCTCAACTCCTCCGTAGGGATGTTGAATACGTCAGAAACCGTATCTACAAACTCAAGTTCTTGCTCCGTAGCGCTCTTCTCAGAGTTGATGTACTCCAACAAACGAAGCAGTACAAACACCTTTTG
>CAJXNO010000033.1 GCA_913057205.1 uncultured Flavobacteriales bacterium | reverse complement strand
GAAGACGTAGCGATCCTATCGATAGGACACATCGGCAACGAAGGCCTAAACGCAGCAGAAGCATTGAAGAAGGAAGGAGGGAGCGCAGCGCTTTATGATATGCGTTTCGTGAAGCCGTTAGACGAAATGCTCTTACACGAGGTGTTCGGGAAGTTTGATCGCGTGATTACCGTGGAGGATGGTTGTATTCAAGGAGGATTTGGCAGTGCCATCACCGAATTCATGGTCGATCATGGCTATCAAGCGCAGGTCATCCGATTAGGTATTCCTGATCGTATTGTGGAACATGGCTCGCAGCCAGAGCTTTGGAAGGAGTGTGGCTATGATGCAGATTCCATCAATGACGCTGCTCTCAAGCTTATGGAAAAGGCGGGTAGTTCGAAATCCAACGTGGCAGGATAAATCACTTTTAGCCGAAATATTATTCAATGAAAAAGCCCCATCAGATGTTGGGGCTTTTCTATGAGTTGATGGGAAGGGCGCTTACTTCGCCCTCTCCATGGCTTCTTTGTAATCCCACTCTTCCAAGAACTTAGTGGTAATCTTACCATCACGGAACTTTGGGTGTTTCATGAGTTGCACATGGAATGGAATGGTCGTCTTCACTCCTTCAATGATGTACTCACCCAAGGCGCGTTCCATTTTCGTGATCGCTTCCTCACGGGTTTGCGCTACCGTGATGAGTTTACTGATCATGGAGTCATAATACGGAGGAATGGTGTACCCGGCATACACGTGGGTGTCTATGCGGATACCATGTCCACCTGGTTCGTGGTATTCCGTGATCTTTCCAGGACTTGGACGAAAATCGTTAAGTGGATCCTCAGCGTTGATACGGCACTGGATGGCATGACCTACCGGTTCGTAGTTCTTTCCGCTGATCGGCATGCCTGCTGCGATCTTGATCTGCTCTTTGATGAGGTCGTAGTTGATCACTTCTTCGGTAATGGTATGCTCTACCTGAATACGGGTATTCATCTCCATGAAGTAGAAATTGCGGTCTTTATCCACTAGGAATTCAACCGTTCCTACGCCTTCATATTTCACTGCTTTGGCCGCCTTGATGGCCGCCTCGCCCATTTTCTTTCTCAACTCCTTGGTCATGAATGGCGAAGGGGTTTCTTCCACCAACTTCTGGTGGCGTCGTTGCACGGAGCAATCTCGTTCAGAGAGGTGGCAAGCTTTTCCATGCTGATCACCTGCGATCTGAATCTCAATGTGACGGGGTTCAACGATGAATTTCTCCATGTACATGCCATCGTTACCGAAAGCCGCCAGTGCTTCTTTACGAGCGGTGCTCCAAGCATTTTTGACGCCTTCTTCGTTTTCGCAGATGCGCATGCCTTTTCCACCACCTCCGGCAGTTGCCTTCATGATGACGGGATAGCCCATTTCATTCGCGATCTTCAAGGCTTGGTCAAGGCTTTCGAGGAGTCCGTCAGAACCTGGGATGGTCGGTACACCCGCATCCTTCATGGTCTTCTTGGCGCTCGCTTTGTCGCCCATACCATCGATTTGCTCAGGTAAGGCTCCGATGAACTTGATGCCATTCTCTTGACAGATCTTAGAGAACTTGGCGTTCTCAGACAAGAAGCCGTAACCTGGATGGATGGCGTCAGCGTTGGTGATCTCCGCTGCTGCTATGATGTTAGGGATCTTCAAGTAAGAGTCGCTGCTGGCATTCGGACCGATGCATACGGCTTCATCAGCGAAGCGAACATGCAGGCTATCAGCGTCTGCTTTAGAGTAGACAGCAACGGTTTTGATACCCATTTCACGTGCTGTGCGAATAACACGAAGGGCTATTTCGCCACGGTTGGCGATAAGGATCTTTTTAAACATGAGGTCGAACGTTTTGCGTTTCGTATTCCTGCAAACTTGGTTTACGATGGGTCAACCAAGAACAATGGCTGATCGTATTCTACCGGTGTGGCATCGTCTACCAACACCTTCACGATCTTACCAGAAACTTCTGCTTCGATCTCATTGAACAGCTTCATCGCCTCGATGATGCAGATCACCTTTCCAGGAGAGATGTCATCACCCACGTTTACAAACGCGTCAGACTCAGGATTCGGAGAGCGATAGAAGGTACCGATCATCGGCGATTTTACGGTGATGTACTTGTCGTCATCAGCAGGTGCCTCTTCCTTCTTTGCACCGCTTTCAGCAGGTGCTGGTGCGGGCGCTGGCGCCGGAGCCGGTTGTGGAGCAGCTGGTTGCGGTGGCATGTATGCTTGCTGCACCGGAATCATCTGGGTTTGAGTTTCGCCTTTGTCGGACTTGATGTTGATCTTAAAGTCCTTCGTTTCGAGTTCCACTTCTGACACACCAGACTTGGAAACGAACTTGATCAAAGATTGAATTTGGCTGAGATCCATAAGCTAGTTTTAAATGGATTACTAATGTAGTTTTTTGAATGCTAAATCAAAGGAGGTTATGCAGGATCATATGCCCACTTCAGGTATACAGATCCCCATGTAAAACCTCCGCCGAAAGCGGCTAAGATGATGTTGTCACCTTTGTGCAATTGATGCTCCCAATCCACCAAACACAATGGAATGGTAGCGTTGGTGGTATTACCGTACTTATCAATGTTGATCATGACCTTGTCTTTTCCAACACCCATGCGATTTGCAGTGGCGTCGATGATGCGAAGGTTCGCTTGGTGCGGAACCAACCACGCCACATCTTCTGCAGTGAGGTCGTTCTTCTGCATGATCTCATAGCTCACATCCGCCATGTTAGACACGGCAAACTTGAATACGGTCTTGCCTTCTTGATAGATGTAATGTTCTTTGTTCGCAATGGTCTCAGCTGAAGGCGGACGTTCAGATCCACCTGCCTTCTGGTGGAGGAACTCCTGTCCAGAGCCATCACTGCGCAAAATACTGTCTAAAATGCCCGTACCGTCTTCGGTAGGCTCAAGCAAAACTGCAGCCGCTCCGTCTCCGAAGATGATGCATGTTGCGCGGTCTTCATAATCCACAATTGAAGACATCTTGTCGGATCCAATGATGACAACCTTCTTGTGGGTGCCACTCTCGATGAACTTCGACCCCGTTACCAAACCATACAAGAAGCCCGAGCAAGCTGCATTCAGGTCATATCCAAAGGCATTGATCATTCCCGTTTTATGGCTAACGATGTTAGCTGATGCTGGGAATATCTGGTCTGGTGTAACCGTGCAGTAGATGACGAGATCGATTTCTTCTGGCCCGATACCACGCTTTTCCAAGAGTTTATTCACGGCGTGTTTCGCCATTTCGGTTGAGCCTTTATTCTCTCCTTTAAGGATGCGCCTTTCTTTGATTCCGGTCCGTGAGGTGATCCATTCATCATTGGTATCCACCATCTTTTCAAGCTCTTTATTGGTGAGCTTGTAATCGGGTACGTGAGAAGCGACAGCTGTTATAGCAGCAGTTGTACGAGCCATAGGGTTAGGTTACTTAAACACTTTACGAATGCGGTCTGCCAGTTGGGCTTCAGCCGTATCAACCGACAATTTGATCATGTTTTTGACCGCGTTGGCATTTGAAATACCGTGGCCAATAATAACATTTCCATTTACACCAAGGACCGGTGTGCCTCCGTAAATTTCATAATTGAATCGTTCAAAATATTCATCGTGAACGCCTCTTTTCTTGATCATCGTGTATAAGGCTTCGGCCTGCTTGAGGATTACGTTACCCGTAAAACCATCACATACAATAACGTCAGCCTTGCCTGCATAAAGGTCACGGCCTTCGATATTGCCGATGAAGTTGAACTCCTGGGTATCCTTCATTAACTGGTGAGCGGATTGAGAAAGCATATTGCCTTTCTCTTCTTCTTCTCCGATGTTGATCAGTCCTACGCGCGGGTTTTCAATACCATAGATCTGCTCAGCGAGCATGGTACCTAATATCCCAAACTGATACAGTACATCTGCTTTACAGTCAGAGTTGATGCCTACGTCTAGTATGATGCTCACACCGCCTCCGAGAACCGGAAGTGCGGTGGTGATGCATGGACGTATCACACCAGGAATGGTGCGGATGGTATACATCGCACCAACGAGCATGGCTCCGCTGTTTCCTGTACTGGAGAACGCGTCGATGCTCTTGTCTTGAAGGTGCTTGAAACCGAGGGCGATGGAAGAATTTGGCTTTTTAATGAAGGCTTTGGTAGGGTGTTCCCCCATCTCAATGCTCTCATTGGTCTGCACGATATCGAACGAATCTACTGATTCGCCCGCTTCGCTTAGGATGCGCTGAATGGTCTCCGTGTCACCATATAGAACAATGGAGGCACGGTCACCCAAATCTTTTTTCGCAGCAATCGCTCCGTGGACATTTGCCTCTGGAGCAAAATCACCACCTAATACGTCCAGGCCTACCCTCATGGGCACAAATCTATGCCATTGATTCTTTCTCCATCACAACTTTGCCCTTATAATAGAGCTTGCCTTCGTACCAGTGAGCACGGTGATAGAGGTGAGGCTGGCCAGTAGTTGGACAGGTAGCGATTGTAGGCATTTCCGCCTTGTAGTGCGTTCTTCGCTTGTCTCTTCTCGTTTTCGAGATTTTACGTTTAGGATGCGCCATGGCTTAATCTTTAGTTCTAAGTTTTTTCAATGCCTCCCAGCGGGGGTCTATTTTTTCTTCTTTTTCTTCGTCTCCTTGTCCTTCCTCAGATGGAGCTTCTGCCAAAAATGATTCTACTTCCGGGTCACATTCACCTTCTGGGTGCACCAATCGCGTTGGTAATCCCGTCATGATGAATTCATAAATGAACTGACCAACGTCGAGTTTCGATTCCAATTCTGCTAAGAACACCACTTCATCGTCGCTGAAGTCGCTTTCCTCTGCAAACCGCACCACCAACCTGTTTTCTAGGTCGAGTGTTAGGGTCATCGGAAGCCCACATCGATCACAATCGGTAACAACGTCACCTTTCAACTCAAAATCGAGTTGCATGAGCCGTTCCTTCTTCTCCAGGTCAAGCGTGCATTCGATTGCTACATCCCGCAAATGGTCTACACCATAGGCATTTAGTAGGGCGGTATTTACCTCCCAATCAAACGTGTGCTTACCGAGTTTCAGTCCCGAAACACCGATCGCATATGAATCATTTTCTTTCAAAGAGCTATCCAAAAAAGGGTTGCAAAGGTAATGAAAAGCTTGATAGACAAGCGCCTAATTTTATTTCTTCTTCGAGTGTTCTGGCAAGGGGTCGCTGCTGATCTCACGGTAGTGCTTGCGCTGCTTGAAAATGTCGCAGGCAACCGAGATCGCTTGACGCATAGAGCGTTCTGATGCTGCGTTCTTGCCAGCAATATCGAACGCTACTCCGTGGTCTGGAGAGGTACGCACGATCGGGAGTCCGGCAGTGAAATTGATGCCTTCATCAAATGCGAGGGCTTTGAACGGAGCTAGTCCCTGGTCATGATACATGGCAAGTACGCCGTCGAACTTGCTGCGGCTGGGTGAACCAAAGAAGCCATCAGCTGCATAAGGTCCGAAAGCCAAGATGCCAGCCTCCTGTGCATTGTTGATGGCTGGTATGATGACCTGTGCTTCTTCTTCCCCCATCAACCCACCATCGCCGTTGTGCGGGTTTAATCCCAGCACTGCGATGCGCGGACGGTGAACGCCGAAGTCTTGGATGAGCGATTTATTCATCGTATCAAGTTTGCGCTCGATGAGGTCGCTTGTTAGCTTTTTGCTCACATCTTCTAAAGCGATGTGTCCGGTTACCAGCGCAACGCGGAGTCCTTCATGGCAAAGGATCATCAGCGGATTCTCTTCATTCGCGTAATCGGCGAGGAACTCCGTATGACCCGGAAAGTCAAATTCCTCCGACTGAATATTCTTCTTGTCGATTGGTGAAGTGACCAAGACATCGATCTTGGTTGAAGCCAGGTCCTCAACAGCGGTCTTCAAAGATTGAAAGGCATAGGTGCCGCCGATCTTTGTGTTTTCGCCGAGGGCAACCTCTACCTCGTCTTCCCAGGCATTCAGCACATTCACCTTATTGGCGTCAACATGCTCCAAATCCTTGATGCTCTTGAAGTGAAACCCTTCCAGTTTCAGGGTTTCCATGTGGGTCTTCATCACATCTTCGGATGCGTAGATGATCGGTGTGCAGTGCTCATAGACCCGAGCATCCTGCAATGCCTTGATTGTTACTTCCAGCCCGATCCCATTGATATCCCCACTCGTAATTCCTACCCTGATCTTCTTGTGTTTTCCCATCGTTAACTATAGCGTATTCTAACTCCTCAACAAAGTATCGTTGAAAATGTATTATTTTGAGAGCATTAAGCGTCCAAAGGTAGCTATAGGATGGTCAACTTTTATGGACGCTTATTCGTCTAAGATAAAATGAGGAAACTCGGTTTAAAATATGGTCTGCTTTTGCTGGTGTCTGTGCTGGTCTATACCGCATCATGGGCAACCCATAACCGCGCAGGAGAGATCATTTATAAACGAGTTAACTCCAACCCCTTCTTGTATGAGATTTCGATCATCACCTACACCAAGACCGGTGGACCAAGCGATGCCGCTGACCGCTGTGAATTGGAGCTGTTCTTTGGCGATGGCACCAGCGAGGTGGTCGATCGGGTGAATGGTCCTTTGAATCAGGGGTGCGATCCAGGGGTCGGTATTGGCGTGAAGATCGCTCCGAACACCAGGTATAATGTCTATACCACCACCCATGAATTTCCAGGAGCAGGCACTTATCGCCTCAGCATGGAAGACCCTATGCGCAACGGCGGCGTGGTGAATATTGAGAACAGCGACAATGTCCCGTTCTACATCGAAAGTTTCTTGACCATCGACATCGCTACAGGGGGCAATCGAGCACCTGTGCTTCAGAACCCACCAATCGATAACGGTTGTGTTGGCGTGCCGTTTTATCACAATCCGGGCGCGGTAGATCCAGAAGGCGATAGCTTGGTCTATTCCATCGTTGCCAGTCGCTCTTTTGATGGCGCTAACATTACCAATTACCTCTTTCCAGATGAAGTGAGCCCTGGACCGAACAACCAGTTGAGCATCGATCCGCAAACAGGCACCTTGACATGGGTTGCACCCCAGCTGGCCGGAGAATACAATGTTGCCATCCTTATTGAAGAATACCGAACCAACGTCAACAGCGGCGCGGTTTTCAAGGTGGGGTCGATCATGCGCGACATGCAGATCGATATCGGAAACTGTCCGCCAAACGATCCTCCGTTCATTACGCTGAATGAGGAGGTTTGTGTTACAGCTGGACAAACCCTTCAAGAGCGCATCACGGCAACCGATCCCGAAGGGGGTAACTTACGCCTGTCTGCAGTGGGCTTCCCGCTTGATCCTGGTAACGGCGGTAGTATTGTTGAGGGCGATAGCGTCACCGGACTTTCACCGGTTTCCATGACCTTTCGATGGAATACCAATTGCACTCAGGTACGTAAGTCGCCCTACTGGATGTATTTCAAGGCCAAGGAGTTGAGCGGCATGAACGCTGATCTCGTTGATTTCAAGACCATGGCCATAGAGGTGGTTTCCCCAGCGGTGCGCATCACCAACATTGAACCAAAAGGCACTTCTTTGATGATCGATTGGACCCAAGCGATTTGCGCTGAGGCTACGGGATACGATATTTATCGTTTCAACGATAGCTTGGGGTATGTTGCTCCTGAGTGCCTTACCGGTGTGCCTGCAGCACTGGGCTATGAATACATTGGAAGTACGGAAGGGCGAAGCAACACCCGCTTTGTTGATGATGATGACGGGGAGGGCTTGATTCATGGTCAGCGCTATTGTTATATGATCGTGACCCGATTCCGAGATGGCTCTGAAAGCTATCCTTCTGAAGAAGCATGTGGGTTGCTCATTCGAGATGTTCCGATCTTGAATCAAGTCAGTGTTACCAACACAGATAGTTTGAATGGTTCGATTGATATCGCATGGTATGAACCCATAGAATTGAATACCGCGGTTTATGGACCGCCTTATCGCTACCAACTGTCTCGTTCTACAGATCGGGAAGGGGTGTTTGAAGTGGTCTACACCAGTGACGCCTCCAATGATCCGTTTTCGTTGGATACCAGCTACACTGATGTTGGCATCAACACCCTTCGCGAGCAATTCTTCTATCGCATTACCATGCTGAGTGGTTCTGAAGAAGAAAGTGTTGGTGCCTCTCGTTCGGCTTCATCGATTTTCTTGAGCTCGGTGCCCTCTGATAACACCTTGTCATTAAGTTGGGATTTGAACGTGCCGTGGACCAACCACGAATACGTTGTTTACCGCTTCCTCAATGATGAGGAGTCATCCAACCAGGTGATCATTCTGGATACCGTAAGTACGACCAGTTATGTGGATGAAGGTTTGGCTAACTTGGTGCGATTCAGGTACCTAATTCAGAGCATCGGCGCTTACTCAGCGTTGGACTTGAACGATACCCTGGTGAACCTATCGCAGATCCACACGGGTCTACCAATTGATAAGGAAGCTCCTTGTGCTCCGCCAGATCGCATCATTGAAGGCGATTGCGACTTAGAGCAAACGGTGATCACATGGTCTAATCCAAATGAGAATTGCGAGGATACCGATGATGTGGTGAGCTACAACATTTATTATGCCCCGTTTTTAGGAGACCCAGTTCAGGTGCTAGAGGTGATCGATGACCCGAATGTAACGGAGTATGTGCACAACGCGAACGGTTCCATAGCGGGGTGTTATGCGATCACGGCAATCGATAGTTTTGGTAACGAGAGCGATATGGACGAGCCGCTTTGCGTTGATAATTGCCCGTTGTATGAGTTGCCGAACGTATTTACACCAGGGGATGACGGAAGGAATGATTTCTTCACACCGTTCCCGTACAAGTTTGTAGAAAGCATCAACCTGTCGATCTACAATCGATGGGGAACACGGGTCTTTCAAACGATCGACCCGGATGTGAACTGGGATGGTACAGATCAGCGTACCGGTAAACCATTGCCGTCTGGGGTGTACTATTACGTATGCATTATCAATGAGATCCGATTGACAGGAATTGAACCGCGTGAGATCAAAGGAAGCCTACATTTGTTGAACGAACAAGAAGATCAACAATTAGCCCCCTGATGTTTACAGGAATCATTGAATCCGTAGGACGCGTAGAACAGATCGAGCAGGAAGGAAGCAACAGACACATCTGGCTCACTTGCGACTTTACCTCAGAGTTACAAATTGACCAAAGCGTGGCGCACAATGGGGTGTGTCTAACGGTGGTGGAGATCCAAGGTGATCGCTACAAAGTGACCGCTATTGATGAAACCTTAAAACGCAGTAACATCGGTGACCTTAAGGAAGGCGATCCGGTCAACTTGGAGCGCTGTATGTCTGCCAATGGTCGTTTCGACGGGCACATCGTACAGGGACATGTAGACAAGACAGCTGTTATGGAACGGGTAGAGGAAGTGGACGGTTCTTGGAACTTCTTCTTTCGCTTTGAGCCTTCAGACCAAGCTATTGTAGTGGAGAAGGGGAGCATTACCATCAACGGGGTCAGTCTGACCGTGGTTCAGGCCAGTGAACGACACTGCTCTGTTTCCATCATCCCATATACCTACGAGCACACCAATTTTCACGCGCTTCAACAAGGCGATCGGGTGAACCTGGAGTTCGATATCCTGGGCAAATACGTCATGGAAGCCCAGCGCCGAATCCTCGCGAAATCATAGGTCAACAAAACTTAGCGTAACGGCGTTATTTCAAGTACCTTCGCAGCCAATTTTTTGCGTGCATGAAGCACATTAGAAACTTTTGCATTATAGCCCATATCGATCATGGTAAGAGTACCTTGGCTGATCGACTTTTACAGGTAACCGGAACCGTTAGTGAGCGCGAACTCAAGGAGCAGACGCTAGACGATATGGATCTGGAGCGTGAACGTGGTATCACCATCAAGAGTCATGCGATCCAGATGAACTACAAGCACAACGGCGAAGACTATGTGCTGAATTTGATCGACACACCTGGACACGTAGATTTTTCATACGAGGTTTCTCGAGCCATTGCGGCGTGCGAAGGAGCGCTATTGTTGGTAGACGCTAGCCAGGGCATTGAGGCGCAGACCATCTCCAACCTCTACTTGGCCATGGAGCATGATTTGACCATCATTCCCGTACTCAATAAAATGGATCTTCCTTCGGCGATGCCCGAAGAGGTGAAGGATGAAATGGTTGACCTACTCGGCTGCAACCGCGATGAGATCATCGGAACGAGTGGTAAGACTGGAGCGGGTGTGGATGAGTTGCTTTCGGCTATCGTAGAGCGGGTGCCGGCTCCATCCGGTGATCCAGACGCACCTTTACAGGCACTGATTTTCGATAGTGTGTTTAACCCATTTCGTGGGGTCATCGCTTATTTCCGTGTGATGAACGGACGTGTACGAAAGAACGACCACGTCAAATTCTACTACACTGGGAAAGACTATTTAGCAGATGAGATCGGAGTACTGCGTCTCAAACCAGAGAAGCGCGACGAAATCTCGGCGGGCAATGTGGGTTATATCATCTCGGGTATCAAGCAAGCCAAGGAGATCAAGGTAGGGGATACCATCACCATGAAGGCGAACCCTTGCGACAAGGCCATTGAGGGTTTTGAGAACGTGAAGCCCATGGTGTTTGCGGGGATCTATCCAGTAGATACCGATGACTACGAGGAGTTGCGTGATTGCATGGAGAAGCTTCAGCTCAACGATGCTTCACTCACCTTTGAGCCCGAATCAAGTGCAGCATTGGGCTTTGGATTCCGTTGTGGATTCCTGGGCATGTTGCACATGGAAATCATCCAGGAGCGCTTGGAGCGTGAGTTCGACATGACCGTGATCACAACGGTTCCCAACGTGTCTTACTTCGCCACCACCACAGACGGAACGCGGCTTCAGGTGAATAACCCTTCTGATTTTCCAGACCCATCAAAGTTGGAGTCGGTAGAGGAACCATTCATCAATGCTCAGATCATCACCAAGTCGGATTATGTAGGTTCGGTCATGAACCTCTGCATCGAGAAGCGTGGCATGCTGAAGAACCAAGTCTATCTCACAGCAGACCGAGTAGAATTGAGTTTCGAAATGCCGCTTGCTGAAATTGTTTTTGATTTCTATGATCGATTGAAGTCCATCTCTCGAGGTTATGCATCTTTTGATTATTCTCCAACGGGTTATCAGGTGAGTCATTTGGTGAAGATGGACATCCTTTTGAACGGCGACCAAGTGGATGCCTTATCCGCTTTGATCCACCGAGACAACGCATTTGATCTGGGAAAGAAAATCTGCTTGAAGCTTAAAGAATTGATCCCACGTCAACAGTTCGAGATCGCCATTCAGGCTGCGCTTGGAGCTAAGATCGTTGCTCGTGAAACCGTAAAGGCATTGCGGAAGGACGTTACTGCCAAGTGCTACGGGGGTGACATCTCTCGGAAGCGCAAGCTGCTCGAGAAGCAGAAGAAAGGAAAGAAGCGCATGAAGCAGATCGGCAGCGTGGAAATTCCTCAGCAAGCCTTCTTGGCGGTATTGAAACTCGACTGATTTTTCAAACCTTCTACCCAACCTTTCGTACTGAATCTGCGTGGAAGCATTGGGAATTGTGGATTCAGCCCGATTTCCTCGTAAATTTGAGTTGATAATGAACCTTACTATGCACCTAATTTCAAGACAACTTCTTGTGGTCTTCGTATGCGCTATTGCGTTTTTCGGACCAATCGCATCTTCTGCTCAGACACTACCGTCAGTTGGAGCCTACTCCGGTGGAGACCTGTCGGCAACCTTGAATGCGACTCAGGATAGTATCATCCTTCGGTTGAACGCGTACGATGATTGCCCGTCGACCGCGATTTTTCCTGATTCCATCTTCTTTTTCAGGAATGGTTCTCCATCCACTATAACCGGGGACTTTCTCTATCGGATCTCCGGTCCAACCGAGGTTGACGTGGTTTGTGCCGACTCGATGCCCTATTGTGCGGCAGGCGGTAGCTTGGATGGTGAGGAGCACGTGATCTATGAGGCAAGTCTTGATGTGACCGATGAGGTGGCTTTGATGGGTGCATCTGCATTTATTGAGTACTCCCTATTCTATTCGAATCGTTTTGATGCGACCAACTTGGTGAATGTTACCAGCTCGCAAGACAGGGTGCGTCTTGCGTTGGACCTTTACTTAAGTGTGGATACCTTGAACAACAGTCCCGTCTTTGGAGCGGTAGAACGACCCTTCATTTGTGCTGGAACAACTGTTGGATTCGATCCCCAGATCAGTGAAGCTGACGGCGATAGCTTGGTGTTCTCCTTACGTGCGGCTGAACGAGGTGCAACTACTCCAACGGTTTATTCTTACGCAACGGGTTTTTCTGCTTTGGACCCAACTGGAAACGGAATCACCATCGACCAGAGTACAGGTATACTTACTTTCACAGCCCCTGCCTCTGGTGTTTACCAGATCGTGGTTGAAGTGAACGAATATGACCCAGCTACCGGTAATTTGATCTCTACCTCCTTCCGTGATTTTCAGTTTGAAGTAGATCCATCCTGTTCGAACTCAGGTCCAGCAGCAGCTGGCAGCTTCAGCGCTACGGCCAACCTTTCAAATTCTAGTGGTAACGATACCATCATCATTGACACGGGAAGTGCAGCAAGCTGGTCGCTGGTATTCACCGGTGATGCAGGTGAAGCGGTAACCTTGACAACCAACGCGGCAAGTCAGTTGAATGGGGCTACAACGAACATCACAACAGCGTCGAATACAGCCACATTAGAAATTGATTGGACGCCTACTGGTGCGGATGTAGGAACCTACGTATACAGTATTTCGGCAGTTGACGACGGATGTTTGGTTTCGGGTCGTTCTGCGCAGCGCGTGGTAGTCATCGTACAGGAATCTGCAGGTCCTTTTGAGATCGATAATGTGCAGGTGGTGGATGAGTCATGTGCAGGATTGGATGACGGACAGATCACCGTGAACATCAGTGGAGGTGTGGGGCCGTTCGGCTATTACATCGTATTCTTTTCAGGAACACTAGATACGATCACCCAAAGTACACCCGTGTTCACAGGCCTTGAGCCATTGTCTTACAATGTCTACGCTATTGACTCTTTCGATAACTCCCTCGATTCGGTTACGGTAACCATTCAACCAGGGGGGAATTTCTTTTCAGCCGGTTTCAACAGTATCCTCGCTGCTTGTGATGATGAATGCAACGGTAGGGCACGGGCGTTGACCCTTTTCGGCGGAAACCCGAAGACCTACTTATGGGATGACGGAGCTACCACACAGACCAACGATGCGCTTTGCGGTGGACTGCATACGGTGACGATTACGGAGGCAACCAATGGCTGTCAGGTGATCCAAGATATTGTTATTCCCGACGGACCTGCCATTTTCAGTGCGGTAGATTCAACCGATTCGGTTACCTGTAATGGAGGTAATGATGGTGCAGCCTTCTTGTCTGCACACGGTGGCTACGCCGCATCAGACTCTACTACGAGCTACATCATCGATCAAACCGAAAACATCTACGAGCCATATCCTTTCAATTATGCTGGTGCTACGGTTCTAGACCAAGCTGCCTTTACATCCTACGGAAGTGGATTCGCAGGTGGTGACGAGGGTTTATCTGTTGCGATTAACATCGGTTTCCCATTTGAGTTCTTTGGTACCTCGTACACCCAATTTAGGGTGCATGCTAATGGCTTCATCACCTTTGATGTTGCCAATCCTCCAGGATCGAATTCGTTTAATCAAACCGCTATACCAGCAGCGGGCTATCCCAATAATTGGATAGGTATCTGGGATGACCTGGATTTCTCTGGTGGAGGAACCATCGAGCATTATGAGATTGGCAACGGCGCTCAGGAGGCGCATGTCATCAACTTTATTGATGTTCCACGCTATAACAATGCAGTGAATACATTCACATTCCAGATCGTGTTGTATGAATCAAGTAACATCATACAGATCTTCTCTGAGGATGTAACTGCACTTACTGGAGTTCAAGGCATTGAAGGTGCCGGAGGCTCCAGCGGTCTAGCAGTGCCATCTAGGAATAATGCAAACTTTACCCTAACCAACGACTATGTTGCTTTCATCCCTTCCAGCCAAGCATTCACCTACACGTGGTCGAGCGTTGGATCTGGAAGCTCAGCCACAAACTTGACGGCTGGAAGCTACACGGTGACCATTTCTGACCCACGCAGCTGCGAGGATACCTTGCAGTTTGACATTCAAGAGCCTGCTCCAATTATAATTGATACCACTTTGACCCAACCATTGTGTAATGGGGATGCCAATGGGTCAATCCTTGCCAGCGCAAGCGGTTCGAACGGAGCGCCTTTCACTTATGCTTGGAATACCGGTGCAACCGGAGCCTTGTTGAATAACATTGCTGCGGGCACCTATACGGTCACTGCCACTGACGCCGCTGGTTGTACAGAAGCATTGACCATCACCTTGACGGAGCCTACGCCAGTTGTAGCGACAACCAATATAGATGTGCCGATCAGTTGTAATGGTGCAGCTGATGGTGAGCTCACCGCATTAGGTTCAGGGGGTACACCGGGCTATACTTTTTTGTGGTCTACCACAGCCACTACAGCTACCATTACCAACCTTGGTGCAGGTACGTATACGGTTACCGTAACTGACAACAATGGTTGTACATCAACCGATGTACGGATCCTAAATGAGCCAACACCAGTTGATATCAGCATTGCCTCACAGACCAACGTGAGCTGTATCGGTGGAAATGATGGTACCATCACCGCCAATGCTGCTACAGGTGGAACACCTGGTTACACCTATCTATGGAGCAATGGTGGAACTACGCTTACCATCAATAACCTGGTGGCAGGTACCTACACCGTTACGGCTACGGATATCAACGGATGTACCGATACCGCACAAGCTACCATCACCGAACCAGCAACCGGAGTTAGTATTAGCATCAATAGTGTGACCAATGTAGATTGTAATGGAAATTCCACAGGTTCAATCACTGCAAATGCAGCTACAGGCGGGGCTAGTCCTTATACCTACTTATGGAGCAACGGTGGCACCAACCTGACCAATTCCAACCTCGCTGCTGGAACCTATACCATTACCGTTACCGATGCAAATGGATGTACAGACACCGCTTCTGCTACCATCACGGAGCCTAGTCCGCTCAATGTTTTCACGAATAAAACGGATGAAACTTGCTCCGGAGCCGCAGATGGCTCTATCAACTCAACCATTGCTGGAGGAACGGCACCATATACATTCCTATGGAGTAATGGTGCTACCACTCAAAACGTTTCTGGCCTCGCTGCTGGAACCTATACCATTACCGTTACGGACGTTAACGGCTGTACCACTACAGATAGCAGGGTAATCAACTCAGGTGTCACGATTACATTGACAATGAGTGCGAATGATGCGGCTTGTGCAGGTTCGAATTCTGGAAGTGCACTGGTTTCTCCTGCTGGAGGGGCCACGCCTTACACGTACTTGTGGAGCAACAGTGGAACAACGGATTCCATCGGAGGTCTAGCACCGGGAACATATGTGGTTACTATTACCGATAACAATGGCTGTGAAGCCATCGATAGTGCTACCGTAGGACAAGGAATTGGTATTCAGGTCAGCGTTTCTGTGGTTCAAGATCCGTTGTGTGCAGGTGGCATGAGCGGTTCCATCGCAGTTACGGACTCCAATGCTTCTGTTCCCACGAGCACATCCTACCTATGGAATACAGGTTCTACCTTGAACATCTTGTTCGGTCTCTCTGCAGGTACCTATACGGTGACCTTGACGGATAACAATACCGGTTGTCAGGATGTAGAGCAAGTAACCTTGACAGACCCACCTGCGTTGGTGGCTACCATGATCGATTCGATCCAGCCATCGTGTAACAATAATGACGGTGAGTTGGAGGTAGAAGGTACAGGAGGAACACCTCCTTACAGTTATCTCTGGAACACCGGGGCCACCACTGCAACGATCACCGGACTTGCTGCCGGAACCTATACCGTGACCATCACAGATGATAACAACTGTACAGCCACGGCACAGTCGACCTTGGTGGCCCCAGCTGGGTTTACCGCTAATGGAGTTATGCTTGCGGGAGATACTTGCGGCAACAGCACAGGTGTTGCCTCTGTGAACATGATCGGAGGAACATTGCCATTCAACTTCTCTTGGGATGGCGGACAGCTTACGCAGACCATCACCGGACTTGCTGCCGGAACCTATACCGTTACAGTAACCGATAACGATGCCTGCACGGATACAGCAGAAGTGACGGTTATCGATACCTGCGCATGTACCTTGGTGGCAACAGGTGTGGTTGTAAACAACGTGAACTGCTTCGGAGGTTCAGATGGAACCGCTACGGTGCAAACAACCGGAGGCATTGCTCCATTTACTTATGCGTGGAGCAACGGAAATACAACCGATACGGCTTCTAACCTGCCTGTTGGTAGCTATACGGTAACGGTAACTGCAGCAGATGGCTGTACCGATACGGCGCAAGTTACCATCACACAGCCTGCAACAGCAGTGAGTGCATCCATTACCTCCAGCACACCTCCAACGTGCTTCGGTGGTTCAGACGGACAGGCGGTAGTGGTTGCCGCAAATGGTACTGGACCTTATACCTATCTCTGGACCGGTGGTGCAACATCCGATACAGCCAATAACCTTTCAGCGGGATTGAACACCGTAACGGTTACAGACGCGAATGGATGTACCGCGACCGCTTCAACTACCCTTGGAAATGGCGCCTCTATCTCTGTGGCAACAACATCTACCAACAGCCTTTGCTTTGTATGTACGGGTACAGCTACCGCTACCGTTAGCGGAGGTACAGCTCCTTACCAATATGCTTGGAGTACCAGTACTATCGTAAATACCAACAGCACCAGTAACCAGCAGAGCAGCCTTTGCTCCGGACCTTATGCGGTAACGGTTACTGATGCCAATGGATGTAGCGCAACGAACTCTACCAACGTAAGTGATCTTTTTGCTCCGAACTTTACGGTGAGCACGACCAATCCATCTTGTTTTGGTTCAACAGACGGACAGATCATCGCGAGTTACTTCTGTTTTACGTGTGAAGACTTCCGCTGGTACGATGGATTGGACACTACAAACCTCATCGGAACAGGAGATACCCTTTCAGGTGTGGGAGCTGGAACTTATTTAGGCCGTTTGACTACTGGCTTCGGGTGTAACCGCTTTGACACGATCATCCTTACGGAGCCAGCTCAGATCCTTCTGTCGATGGATTCTTCAGATGCAGGCTGTACATCCGCTACAGGTCAGGCGAGCGTTTCAGCATCTGGTGGTACAAGTCCATTTACCTACTTGTGGTCAACTGGATCTACGAATGATACGATCTTCAACGTTGCTGCTGGCGCCTACACGGTAACCGTAACGGACGGCAATGGCTGCTCCGATTCTGCTACCGTAAATGTGAACGCAGCAGTAGGGCATACAGCATCTGCTGTGCTGATTACCGATGCAGCATGTTTTGATGAGCCTTCAGGTGCAGCATTTGCAACCCAAGTAGGCGGTACAGCTCCGTTTACCTATGCTTGGAATAATGGTGCAACTACCGATACCATAAGCAATGTACTTTCAGGAACCTATACCGTTACCATCACCGATGCCAACGGATGCATCGATAGTGCCGACCTCTTTATCGATCAGCCAGACAGCTTGACGTTTGCCTTCACGGAAGTGCCGATCTCATGTGGCGGAGCCGGTAACGACGGTGAAATATCTGTGAGCGTAACAGGTGGCACTGCGGGTTACACCTTTGTTTGGAGTAACGGTGGAACCGGTGTTAGCATCACAGGACTTACCGCGGGCACCTACTGTGTAACGGCTACGGATGCAGCAGGATGCTTGGACTCAGCTTGCTACGTCTTAGATCCTCCAGGGAACTTCATCGTAGCAATGATCGACTCTTCAGACGTGACGTGCTTTAATGGAACCGATGGTTCCGCAGAGGTCGGTGTCTTGTCTGGGGGCTCAGGAAACTATACCTACCTATGGAGTACAGGAGCTACTACTGCTGTGGTGAACAACCTCGCACCAGGTAGCTACACGGTTACCGTTACTGACGTTACCACGACGTGCGTTGACAGTGCTGGTGTTACCATCGATCAGCCTTCGCCTTTGGTAGTAGTGATCGATACGGTGAGCGATGTGAATTGCTTCGGAGGTAGTGATGGAGAGATTTGTGTAACACCAAGCGGTGGAACCCCCGGATACACCTATTCATGGTCTAACGGTTCAACAGCGATCGGCTGCTTGTCCAGTATTCCGGCGGGTTCATATTCGGTGACCATAACGGACGCTAATGGATGTACCGTAGAGATCGATACGGTGGTCACAGAACCAGCAACAGGCTTGGCAGCTGCGGTAAGCATCACTACACAGCCCGCCTGTAATGGTGATAGTGCAACTATTGTAGCAAGTGGAATCGGTGGTAATGGAAACTACAGTTTCCAATGGCCGAACGGAGATACTACTGCTACTGTACAATTGCCAGCTGGTAGCTATTGCGTTACTGTAACGGATGGCGGTGTTTGCGATGATACAGCGTGTGTAACGGTGGTTGATCCAGCACCTGTTGCAGCAACCATCATTGCTACCTTGCCTTCTTGTCCGGGTGGAAATGACGGTAGTTTGACCGCATCGGGTACTGGAGGGGACGGTGGGCCGTATACCTTCCTTTGGGATGATAACTCTACCAACCCTGTTCGCAACGGACTGAACGCCGGAACCTACAGCGTCACCGTAACGGATGGTAATGGATGTACAGGAGAGGCACAATTTAACTTGAACGACCCTGTTGGTATGTCGGCCACCTTCAGCAACGTCAATGTTTCATCATGTGGAACATGCAACGGGTCTGCAACGGTCAACATCAGCGGAGGTACTTCACCGTTGAATTACGCATGGCCAGGTGGGTCTACTGCAGCTACAGGTACTGGTTTGTGTGCAGGCTTGAATACCGTTACTGTAACCGATGGAAACGGTTGCATCGAGACCTTCGATGTGAACATCGGCAGCCTTGGTGCAGATACAGTGTTTGCTTCAACCCTTCAGAACGTGAGCTGCAATGGAGGTTCCGATGGTATCGGTGCCGCTGTTTACAACTGCAACGTAGCACCATGTACGGTAGCGTGGTTCGATCTGAACACTTCTACGCTTCAAGGCACAACAGATACCATTACAGGCTTGAGCGCAGGTGACTACTACGTAGAATTGACCAATGACTCAGGTTGCGTTAGCTTCGATACCATCACCATAACAGAGCCAACCCCAGTGGTGGCAAGCATCACCAGCTCAATTGATGTGACCTGTCCTGGTAGCGGCGACGGTTCTGCAACCGTGGCTGGTTCTGGTGGTACCCCAGGCTACAGCTTCCTGTGGTCAAATGGAGCTACTACGGCAACAGCGAATAACCTTGCGGTGGGCAACTACTGTGTAACGGTTACCGACAACAATGGATGTACAGACACCGCATGCGTGAGCATCGGTGCACCTGCGAACAGCATCGCGGTAACAGCCGTGTTGATCAATGATGTTAGTTGTAACGGAGGAACCGACGGATCGGTAACGGCGATCGCAACAGGAGGTACTGCCCCTTACAGCTTCCTTTGGAATGGAACCATTGCGGCGGATACCTTAACCAATCAGCCTGCAGGAACCTATATCATTCAAGTAACCGATAACGGAGGCTGTGTGGCCAGCGATACCATTGACATCAATGAGCCGACACCTGTTGGAGGAACGTTCTCCAACATCATCGATCCTTCGTGTGCCGGACAGGCAGACGGTGGAGCTACCATTGCAGGAACAGGTGGTACACCTGGTTATACCTATCAGTGGCCATCAGGTAATACAACCGTGACCGAAACTGGACTAGCAGCAGGACAATACTGCGTTACCATAACAGATGTCAATGGTTGTACGGATACGGCTTGTGTGATCATCACTGATCCAGCAGGCATCCAGAACAACTTTACAGGCATCACGAGCTCCTCTTGTACCGTGTGCGATGGTTCTGCTACAGCCAACCCAAGCGGCGGTAACGGTCCAGTCTTCACTTATGTATGGAGCAACGGAGGAACAGCAGATACCAACAACACGCTGTGTGCGGGTATCAATACCGTAACCATAACTGATAATGGTGGGTGTACAGAGGTGTTTACCTTACCAATCAACGCAGACGGTGCCGATACCGTGATCGCATCTAAGATCGATCCTACTTGTGGTAATTGTGATGGTACCGTGATCGCTACGTACAACTGCTCACAAGCACCATGTACGGTAGAATGGACCAATCTGGCAACCTCCTTGGTTGTAGGTACTACCGATACCGTGAACGGACTCTGTGCAGGTACCTACGCTGTTGAATTGACAAACGGAGGAAGCTGTGTGAGCGTAGATACGGTAACCCTTGTTGCTCCTGCATTGATTGATCCGAACGCTACCGTTACCGATGCTTCTTGTAACGGTCAATGCGACGGTACCATCGTGATCGCTGCTACAGGTGGGTCTGGTGTTTATACCTACCTCTGGAGCAACGGAGCTACAACGGCAACGGTGAACAACTTGTGCGCAGATAGCTATACGGTTACCATCAGCGATAATGCGGGTTGTGACACCGTAGAAACCTTCGTGATCGATGAGCCGAGTGCTATTGATGTTAACCCAACGATCGCAGACGCGAGCTGCTTCGCCACGTGTGATGGTAGCATCAATACATCGCCAAGCGGCGGTGCAGGCGGATACAGCTTCAACTGGAGCCCAGTACCGGCCAACGGGAATGGTACATCGCAAGCCACCGGTCTTTGTGCAGGAGATTACTTCCTGACCATCACCGATGCAAATGGATGTACCGTAACCGATACCTTCACCATCGATCAGCCAGCAGCAATCGTTCAGGATACGGTAATCATAGCTGATGCCACTTGCGGGCTGTGCGACGGTTCTGTTTCACCAACCTTCTCTGGTGGTGCTGGTGGATTCACCTATCTCTGGAGCAACGGTGCCACTACGGATACCATCGGCTCGCTTTGCTTAGGTGGATACTCCGTAACGGTGACCGACGCGAATGGATGTACGGCCGCATTCAACTATCCAGTTTCTGAAACAGATGGTCCAGAGATCAACATCACTTCGATCAACGTTTCTGCGGCAGGTGAGTGCGATGGCGAAGCAACGGCCAACGTGATCACATCACTCGGAAACGTGACCTTCACTTGGTCGAATGGCGACAACACGGCTACTGCAGATTCTCTCTGCGCGGGCACCTACTTTGTAACGGCAACCGATACGAATGGATGTTCAACCGTGGATACGGTAACCATCACTGAGCCTACGCCGCTTACGTTGAGTTTCAATGTAACGGAGATCAGCTGCGCCGGTAATGGTTGTGATGGATTGATCGAAGCGATCGTCAATGGAGGTATCCCTCCTTACAGCTTGGCATGGAATACCGGTGACACCGCGAGCTTGATCGATAGCCTCTGTGTTGGGGTCTATGCCTTGACGGTAACCGATAACAACGGAGCGCAGGTGACTGACTCTGTGGAGCTGACCGTTCCACAGCCATTCACGATTGCGAGCAGCGTGTCTGATGTAACCTGTCCAGATGCATGTGATGGCGAGATCATCCTCAACATTGCAGGTGGAAGTCCACCCTACATGTACATGTGGAACACAGGTGACACAACTGCAACGCTGACAGGGCTTTGTCCAGGATTTTATAGCGTGACCATTATGGATACGGCAAGTTGTTCCGTAGCGCTTGACTTTACCGTGAATGAACCGCCGGCCATTGTGGTGACCACAACAAACATCACGAACCCAGACTGTCAGCAGAACAACGGCTCTGTTACAGTTTCAGCGAGTGGTGGAAACGGCGGACCATACAGCTATCAGTGGTTGGATGTGAACGGTGATCCGTTGATCCCAGCGCAGACTACTCCAACAGCAAACAACCTCCTGGCAGGTATCTATAACGTGCGAGTGGTGGATGCAAATGGTTGTGAAGACACCACGGCGGTGATCCTGAACAACTTGAATGCGCCAGTGATCACCTTGGATAACTTGACCAACGTGAGCTGCTTCGGCGAGTGCGACGGAAGCATCGAGACCACGGTGAGTGGTGGTATTGCTCCGGTAAGTATCCTTTGGTCTACCGGCGAAACCACCGATGATATCGACTCGCTATGTGCGGGTAGCGATACCATTGCGGTAGTGGATGCGAACTTGTGTGCTGCATTCGATATCTACACCATTACGGAGCCCGATGAACTCATCCCGAGTAACGTGGAGATCACCGATGTGTTCTGTGGATCCGATTGTAATGGTAGCATCTCTGTGAGCATGACCGGAGGCACAGCGCCGTACAATTACAGCTGGAGTACAGGTGCGAGTGATACGGCCATCGCAGACCTTTGTGCAGGTGATTACGGCTTGACCGTTACCGACGCCAATGGTTGTGCCTACATCACTACCCTAACGGTAGGTGGTCCACAGCCAATGATCATCACCCTCGATTCACTTGGAGATGCAACTTGTAACAATACCGGTGATGGAACCATCCAGATCACCGTTACGGGTGGCGCGGCTCCATACACCTATCAGTGGAATTACGATAACCTCGATACACTCACAGCACAAGACCTGAATGGAGTACTTGCAGGTGGATATGGCTTAACCGTAACCGATACACTGGGCTGTACGGTGACCGATAGTTTCAACGTGGGTGTTGAGTTCAATGTGAGCGTTACTGCCATGGATGACTTCAGTGTTTGTCCACAGTCACAAGGTGTAGACATCACAGGAACCCAAACAGGTGCTAGCGATGTCCGCTGGTTGTTCGAGAACGGAACAATCGCTGGTTCAGGCATCTCCATCGACGTGAATACGACCACAGACATATCGATCTTCGTCTTGGAAGGAATCAATGATGTTTGTGTGGCACGCGATACTCTACGCGTGTTTTGGACGCCGGGTCCTGGCATTGATGCCGGTCCGGATCGCAACATCGAGCCAGGTGAAATCACCAGCATTGGAGGTTCGCCAACGGCACGTGAAGGAGTGGAGGTTAATTGGACCCCAGCGGCTAACTTGACTAGCGTTACTGCCTTCAACCCTGAAGCGAATCCATTGGAGACCACGGTGTACTACGTGAGTGCAACCGATGGCGATGGCTGTTTCGGAATTGATAGCGTAACGGTAACGGTAGAAGAAGTAGTTGATCCTGTGGGCGGCTTCTCGCCAAACGGTGACGGTGTGAACGACGTGTTCACCATCGATCGCATCGGCGACTTCCCGAACGCAGTGGTACAGATTTTCAACCGCTGGGGTAACTTGATCTACGAATCACCAACCGGATACACCACACCGTGGGATGGTACTTACAATGGCAATGCGTTGCCGGTGGGTACTTACTACTACGTGATCGATCTGAAGGATCCGAACATTCAACGTCTCATCACAGGACCTGTAACGATCCTTAAATAAACCTTGAACGTATGCGTACTATGAAATACATCATCATACTAGCTGTAGCGCTGATCAGCACGATCAGCCTCAAAGCACAGCAATTGGAGCAATGGACGCAGTTCTACATGAACGAGTACATGATCAATCCCACCGCAGCCGGATCTGATCAGTACTTCCATGCCAATGCCCTCTACCGCGACCAGTGGGTCGGTATTCAAGACTCACCGCGGACCTACTACCTCAGCGTACATGGTCCGATCGTGAAGGAAACCATGGGCATCGGAGGAGCAGTGTTCAGCGATGTGGTTGGACAAACCCGTCGATCAGGCTTTCAGGCTACCTATGCCTACCACTTTAAGGTGACCGATGACCTCAAGTTGTCGATGTCATTGAGCACAGGTATGCTGCAGTTCTCTGTTGATGGGAACAAGCTTGATCTGGAGCAACAGAATGACATCGCTTTGAGCAATGGCTTCATGTCGCTTTGGTCGCTTGATTTTGGTTCAGGACTGCGTTTTGCTGGGAAGAACTTCCATGTGGGCTTCTACGTGCCGCAGATTGCAGGTTTGAAGGCGCAGTTCTTCAATGACTATGCGGCCACAGAGAACGTGCTTGCACGGCACTATTACCTGAATGCGGGTTATCGCTATGATTTTGATGATACCTGGGCGATCGATGCGAATTTCCTCGGGCGTTACGTAACACCGATGGACATGTTCGACCTTCAGGTGCGTGGTATTTATGATGACATGATCTGGTTGGGCGTTTCCTACCGATCACCGATCATCACAGACCAATTGCCATCGGCCGTAGGGATCATGGCTGGTTACGCTTTTGAGAACAACCTCTCAATCGGTTATGCCTATGACCTGGATGTTGGACGCATCGGTGCAGCAACCACTGGTTCGCATGAGATCGTACTCGGTATTCGTTTTACCAAGAAGAATTCGGCCCCCGTCATACCGGCCAATCAACTTTAGGTTTAGCAGTTGTTAAGCCTTCATAACACAGCCCCGTCAGGTTTTCTGGCGGGGTTTTTTGTTGCTAATTTTGCGGCATGTACATCGAACAACTTTACACCGGTTGCCTAGCCGAGGCAGCCTACTACATCGAATCGAACGGAGAAGCAGCGATCATCGATCCATTGCGCGAAACCGAACCCTATATCAAACTAGCAGAAGAGCGAGGAGCTAAGATCAAATACATCTTCGAGACCCACTTTCACGCCGACTTCGTAAGCGGCCACATCGACCTTTCAGAAAAGACGGGAGCACCGATCGTGTTCGGACCAACTGCGGAGACCGATTTTGAGATCATCCAAGCGAAGGACGGACAGGAGTTCACCTTGGGCAATGTGCGCTTGCGGCTCTTGCATACGCCTGGCCACACACCGGAATCCAGCTGCTACCTCTTGTTGGATGAGCACGGAAAGGAGCACAGCATTTACACAGGAGACACGCTCTTTATCGGCGACGTAGGCAGGCCAGACCTTGCGCAGAAGGGAGGCGACATGACCGCAGAAGACATGGCAGCCACCTTATACGATTCTCTTCGGGAGAAGATCATGCCGTTGCCGGATCACATCATTGTTTATCCCGCACACGGAGCGGGTTCAGCCTGTGGTAAGAATATGTCGTCAGAAACATCGGCCTTGCTTGGAGACCAGAAGCAGACCAACTATGCTTTGGGAGATTTGACCAAGGAGGAGTTCGTGAAAGAGCTCACCACGGGTATTCTGCCTCCGCCGCAGTACTTCTCCAAGGCGGCTGCGCAGAACAAGAAAGGCTACAAGTCGATCGATGAGGTGTACGAAGCCTCCCTGAATGCGATGGATGTAGCTGAAGTGGAGCGCGCCCAAGCCAATGGCACGCTTGTGTTGGATACACGCAGAGAAGGTGAGTACAGCGAAGGACATATTCCAAATGCATGGTACATCGGATTGCACGGACAGTTTGCGCCGTGGGCGGGAGCCTTGATCGAAGATATGCACCAGCCCATGATCATCGTTGCAGAGGCAGGAAAGGAGCAAGAAGCGATCATGCGTTTAGCACGTGTGGGCTACGACAACGTTGTTGGCCACCTAGAAGGAGGTTTTGAAGCATGGAAGGCAGCGGGCCGAGCGGTACGATCCGTTCCATCCATCACCCCGGAGGAGTACGTAGCAAGTAAGCCATCCACGCAGGTATTGGACGTGCGTAAGCCATCGGAGTACGACAACTGCCACCTGCCAGACGCACAGCTCTTTACCTTAGACTGGATGCTAAACCACATGGACGAAGTGGAAAAAAACACTCCCTACCTGATCCACTGCAAGGGAGGCTACCGCTCGGTGATTGCGTGGAGTATTCTGGCATCAAAAGGATTCGAGCACATCACAGACATCAAGAAAGGATTTGATGGCTTGAAGGCTGCTGGCGCTGAGTACGTGCAACCATCGATGGCTTAATAAGGACTAATAAGGCAGGGCCGCCATGCGGAAGCCTTGCTGAGTATAGTATTCCAATGCTTTAGGAAGGCATGACTTCAACCGAGGCCATGCCTTTTCGCTGTCG
Organism: uncultured Flavobacteriales bacterium; assembly: GCA_913057205.1. Taxonomy (GTDB): domain Bacteria; phylum Bacteroidota; class Bacteroidia; order Flavobacteriales_G; family Salibacteraceae; genus SHAN690. Next base: position 6,379 of record CAJXNO010000033.1, on the reverse strand, counting down.
TGAAAAACGATGATGCTCCCGGGTTTCACCTTATGGGTAGCATGATGAAAACAAGCACTTGGGTCGATTTTTGGGTTGAAATCTGCGCTGAGATCACTCCACATGATAATCTGGAAGTCCTTTTTAAGCGCTTTTGCCTGTCCCAAGGTGATCTGTCCATACGGAGGTCGAAATAAACGGGTGTGAAGCGTCTCGTTCGCCTTGTAAACGTTCTCAAAATAGTCGGCATCCTTCGTCTTCCATCCGCTCCAATGTTCCTGTCCGTGATTCCCGATGCCATGTCCGCCGTTAATTAGCTGTTGATGAACAGCAGGAAACGCTTGGGCATGCTTACCCAGGAGAAAGAAGGTTCCTTTAGCATCAATGGCCTCCAATTGCTCCATCACCCACGGCGTTATCTCCGGGTGCGGGCCATCATCAAAGGTGAGGTAGATGGTCTGTTGGTCATTGGGAAGCTCAAAGGAGAGGTCCTTTGCCAGCGGCTTGATGATATCGGGTATATGCTTGAAGTACAAAAGGAAAAATTGAACACAGCAAAAATGAAATATTCTTTACATTTGCCGTCCTTTTAAAGGATGCCCCATCGTCTAATTGGCAGGACAGCTGATTTTGGTTCAGTCAGTCTAGGTTCGAGTCCTAGTGGGGCAACATTTTAAAATCCTAAACCTTTGATAATCAATAGTTTAGGATTTTTTCTTTTCAAAAGGTTCCAAATAAGGTTCCAGATTTAACCTTCTGAAACACTTGTTTTTGTACCTTTATTAGGTGAGTTTATATCCGTCACTTAATTATCAGAAACCAAAATCGAGTTATTTAACTCAGGATGAAATTCCAGTTGTACTCTTTTATTACTTCAAGGGAAAGAAGATTAAAATCTCAACGGGTGTCTCTGTAAGAAAAGGTGATTGGAACCCTGATTTAGAAAATCCGATTAAACGTTCTGATTCAAATCACAAGTTCAAAAACCTTCAATTAAGACAAAGGTTGGTTGAGATAGAGAAAATCGTTCAGAACATAGAGTTGAATGGTCAGATACCTGAAACAACCTTAGTTAAACTCTATCTGAAAAAGGAAGAGAATAAGAAGGTTATTGAAACTAAGAAAGAGTTCGATTACTTCATTTTATCTGAAGAGTATAAGAAATCTGTATTGAGTGATGTAAGGTTCACCCAGGGGTATCGAAGGAATGTTGTGAATTCATTCAATCAGTTCTCTTATTATATCAAAGATGAACTTGGGATGAGTTTCTTCCCAATTTCAGATTTTACAGATGATTTCCAGAAAGGTTATTTTAATTACTCCGTAGAGAAAAAGGAAAGAGGTAATTCGACTATTCAAAAACAGTTTAAACATTTGAAATCGTTTATCAAATGGTGTTACAAGAATGGTTATGTCGAGACACCGTTAGAAACAATAAAGATTACCACCAACTTTGAGAAGGAGATTATTTATCTAAAAAGAGATGAGATTCTGAAGTTGTATCATTTCACAGAGTTCAATTACTCTGAACCTAATCACCATAAATACACGACTGAATACTTTACTGATACTCTAAAGAATGGAAAAGAAGTAACCTATACCAATTGGGAGGTATATAAGGATATGTTGGTGTTTGGTTGTGGGTTGGGATGTCGTTTCAGTGATTTAGTTAATCTGAAGATTGATAACTACCAATTCGGAGAAGAACGAACCAATGGATACTTCGTTTTCAGAATGAAGAAATCTCGTATTGGAAAACAAGTGAGGGTTCCAATCAACCAACTAACCTTCAATATTTGGAAGAAGTATTCAAAGAATAAAACTCGATATGATTACATCTTCCCCAGAACACCTAAAGGAAATCCCATCTCCAATCAAAAGATGAATAAACATCTAAAGGAAATTGGAAGAATCGTTGGATTGAATAGATGGGTTCAAAACCCAACTTACACCTCTGATGGAAAGGTTAAAGAAGGAACTGATATCAGAGAACCACTTCATAAGTTTCTAACCTCTCATATCATCAGAAGAACTTTCATTAGAGAAGGTATCAATAACAATATTCCATATCACGTCATTATGTCGATGAGTGGTCATTCAAACGACAAGGTGTTTCAAGGGTATTTCAGTACGATAGATGAAGAATTAGATAAAACTGGTAAGATGATGTTCTCTATCACCAATGAAACTCCTAAAAACGAAGAAAAGAAGGTTTCGGTAGATTCTGAATTGAAAACGAAACTATCACAACTCAAATCACTCTTTGAAGAAGGATTGATTACCAAAGAGATTTACGAAATGAAAGTTGGGGAATTGATATAAAAAAGGAGAACCATTTGGGATTCTCCTCTAATAATTTAGATATCTGAAAGTATCTTACTCCAATACAATCTTTCTTATATCAGTGATGTTACCACTTCCATCTATGAGATGGAGAAAGTATAAACCATTTCCATTCCATCCATTCATATCAATATTGAATGGTGATTGAGATACTGGTTCATCAAACACAGATTGACCTAGAGAATTGATGATTTTAATTGAGTATCCATTGATGGTTGATATATCTCCACAATCAATTTGAAGGAAATCACTCGTTGGGTTTGGGTAAACCTTAATTGTATTTTGGAATTGAAGTGGATTAGTTGATGTGAGTTGAACATCAATAAATATTGTGTCTGTTACCGAATATGGAATGGTATCAAGTATTGTAGTAGTATCATTATACTGAATAGTATCTGTGATAATAATCGTATCATATTGGGTACAATTCCCATTATAAATCATACTAACTTCTGAAGATGTTAATTCCCGGTCCCAAATTCCTACATCGTCTATGTTTCCGATGATATAACCCCATCCTCCACTTCCTCCAAGAAATACTTCACCTGATGTAGAACCGAAAGGAAAACCAACATTATTGACACCTTGGGAAACTCCATTAATAAACAACTCTGAAACAGAGTCTACTAAATTCCAACATAAGTGATTCCACAAGTACGGATTTTGGATGTTATATGTGGTATAAGAATTTGAATAATTATAAATTCTTAGATTTTCGTTGGGAGAATTCCAGTATAGTTGGTTTTGGTCTTGATTTCCGTTGATGAAATTTTTTCTAAATATTCCACCACCAGGACTTAATGAATCAATTTTCATCCACAAACAGACACCCATCTCATTAGTTACAGTACTTACTATGGGTGTATCGATTTTTATATGATCTCCACCTCCATAAAAAGAGTATGAGGAGTTCGGAGAACCTGAACGATTAAAATCTAATAAAGGACCATTTAATATACCGTTGTATCCATTACCACTTTCATCATTAGTATTTCCATTAAAAGGATACCATCCTATCAAACCATTGGTAGGAATGTACGAAGGAACGTTCTGTGAAAATCCAAATTGGGATATCAGAACAATCGTGAGGGTTAGTAAAATTCTCATATAATTTTTATTTATTCACTCAAAGATATGTTTATTGATTCTTTTACCTTCTTAATCAAATTAGGAGAACACCCAACTACCTTCTGAATCTCTGAATATTTCAAACCACGTTGTAGGAGTTTGAATATCTCTTTATTCTTTGGTTTCGATAAGAACTTCTCAGTTGATTCTTTTGTACCAATCTGTCTTCCCTTATACAATCCTTTCTCTTTTCGGATTTTGATTCCTTCCATCTGTCGTTCCCTTATCAACGAACGTTCGAAATCACTCATTGTAGATAGAATACTCATCATCAATTGTGAGAACTTATCTTCTTTACCATTCTCATCGATGTTTCGGAGATTGGGATTTCTACAAATGATGGTAATCTTCTTTTCAGAGAGTTCCTTCCATACTGAAAGAACATCTAATGTGTTTCTTCCTAATCTATCAATGGAGTGAATCTCCAAATGGGTGAGTTGGTTTGAATCAATTAGTTTTTTGATTTGAGACCCTTGTGGTCGTTCCCAAAATGGAATCAGACCGGAACACTTATCTACTAGAACATAATCGAATCCATCCGTATTTTGAATCTGTCGTTCCTCATTCTGAGATTGGGAACTAACACGTGAATAAAGTACCTTCATTTTTACTATCATTTAAGGGAAATCAGGAATCATGTCTAAAATAATAGTATATCCTGAGAAAATCAAGGGTTTACAAGGGTTTCTACACTATCATTTGAAGTGTACTTTAAAATGATAATGGAATAGGTTTCTCCCAACCCTAAAAACCTGATACCGATATGAAAACCACTCTATTTCAAACCCAACGAAAAGGTTCGAATGGGGTTACAAGAAAACACCCCCCACCCCCTAATTGATACTTATCAAATCCTACTAATGGGTTTATTCTGATGGAACACTCAACCCACCGATTCTTTTTACAGTAGATTTTCCTTTTCTACCATCAATGTAATAACCAACATCTCCATCATCACCATCATCTAAATGGTAATTCTTAGGAAGTAATCCCAATAGAACTAATTCAGAACCACTGATTCCTCCTTTTCTTAGTTCTTTGATTTCGTTTCTTCTTTTTCCACTACTCATATGAGGTTAAGATACGAAGAAATCAACTAATTTCACCCTCTTTTCGACCTCAAATTAGTTAAAAATATGAAGAACCTCTTATTGGTACAAAGTCTGAATATTCTTGGTATTTCTTACCTCATAGTATTCATTCTAGGTTTTCTATCGGAAGATGACCTCCAAATGATTCTTGGTGGTATCGGAATGATTTTCGTAATGACTAGTCTGACTTTAGGTCAACCTCGAAACCAATGGACACTATTTACTTGGTCAGTAATTGGTTGTCTTACCTTCCTATTCATAAGTAAATGGTGGATTGGACTATTTGTAGTTTTTGGAATCTTCACTTTAGGACAATTCCCTAGTCTCATATTATTTACGATTAAATGGAAAAGTCAGACTAAAAAAATTGATAAAAACGAGGACAGAATTTCTTCTTTCGATTTCATTTCTGTAGTAATACTTATTTTTTTACCCCTATTCTTCTTTCCTAGAGAATCTTCTTTATACAACCTTGTAAAAAATGACAAAAGAATTGATTCTGTTAATCATGATAAGGAAATAAAGGAAAGTTTTGACCATTTAAGACGGTCGTATAATTATTGTAATGAATCAATAGAAATTCTAAATAATTCCGATGAAGAGATTTATTATTTTGAAGAAATAGAAGAATACCACGGTTTAATTCAAAAATCTTTAACTGAAGGTGAATTAGTTCAACTTCACTATCTTAGAGAAATTCATGTGGATTATCGTAAGTATTTCAGAGATTATTACTTGAAAGGATTGGAGTTACAGATTGAAGGAATTGAACATTCTAATTTCAAAAAATTGATTCGTGGACAAGAATTGGTGGATACTTTTTATAAGTGGAGAAACTCAAACAATCTTTAATACAATTATTTAAGAACTTGTTCCATTGAGGAATTAAGTAGTACAAGTTTGAGTAATAAAAATGATTCCCAAAGGGTTCTCTAATAAACTTAGAAATTTGAAATTTAGATTACTACGTTGATTAAACTATTGAACAAGTGAAAATATTACGTTGGATATTTTTTTTACCTATTTCAGTTCTTTCAACTGTTCTGTTGGAACTAGGGTTTAGGTTTGTACTCGAATTTGTAAAAATTATTTGGGATTTTTCTCCCCCTATTTCTAAAAGTGGAATTGAAACCCTCTCAGACGAACATCTTCCAATTGTAATACTTGATTATTTAATCCCATTCTTGTCCTTTTTATTTGGTGGAATGATTGGAATAATGATTATTCCTAAACATAAATGGATATCCTCTTTATCATTTTTTATGGTCTCAATAATATTTACAATAATTAGTGTAAATGGTGGGATAGGTTCATACACCAATTATATACCATCGATTATTGGTTCAGTGTTACCCATTTATTTTTCGTACAAAATGAGTTTGAATTCGAGAGAAGGAGATGTGGGATAAGTTGTATTCTTAACCAACCATCCTCCTCAAAACTCCATTCAAATCATCTATACTCTGAACAACAATGGGTTTTGTTCTTTTTTGATTTCCACTCAATCTTGGAGGTGGTAATAGGGGTCTAACTTCCCTTCTTCGATTAACTATTCTCCGGTGACTTGGTACTTCTTTCTGATTTTCTTGTTTTCACTCTTTTTTCTACTTAGAGTCAATCACGTTCCCTAGAATTCACAAAATAACCACCTGATTTCCACAGAGGTGTGTCAAGATTATTAACTTCACGAAGAATAATGTGACTCATGAAAATGTAACCAATGAAACAGGTTGAGTTATTTGGATATGGGAAGTAAACTAACAACTGAGGAAGTCATACGAAGGATAAGAGAAACTCATGGGGACAAATATGACCTCTCCAAAATTGTGTATGTCAAT